>JACQZW010000034.1 GCA_016213675.1 Acidobacteriota bacterium
GGGGCGGGCTGCCGCCCGCCCCTCGCCCGCGACGTGAAGTCGCGGGCTTCACCCCACCCGCCGCCGCGCCCGTGGCGCGGCGCCTGAGAGCCTGTGATAATTCACAAGCTCTCAGGCGAATGGCGGTGGCGAAACCCGCCAATTGCCGAGAGTCGCCACGGCATCTCCAACCCAAGTAACGACACGTCAACGGCTTCGCGTTGGCACGGTGGTTGCGATTACAGCCATCGATGGTCCTGAGGATTGAGCCCGCCCCGTACGACTCGCCGACGCTTCTCAAGCTCGTCGGGAGGATCACCTCGCCGGACGTCCAGCAGTTGAAGGTGCTGATCGCGGAGATGCCCAACCCCGTCGCCCTCGACCTCCAGGAGGTGGAACTCGTCGACCTCGACGCCGTTCGCTTCCTGGCGGCCGCCGAACGAAGAGGCGTCGAGCTCCGCAGCCTTCCGCCGTACGTCCGCGCCTGGGTCCTCCTGGAGACGGAGAGGCTCGGCGAGTCCGAGTGACGGGCTCTCTACCGACGGACCCGAAAGGAGAAACACAATGGAACGGATGCTAGTCGTGGTGTTCGACAACGAGAAGAAGGCCTACGAGGGCGAGTCGGCGCTCACACAGTTGGAGCGCGAAGGACTCCTCACGATCTACGAACGAGCCGTGATCGTGAAGCACGCGGAGGGCACCGTCAGCCTCAAGCAGGCCGATGTGGAGGCACCGCTCGGATCGCTGGCCGGCTCCGCCGTCGGCGGCCTGGTCGGGCTCCTTGGAGGGCCGGTGGGAGTGGCCGTCGGGGCGGCGTCGGGTCTCGCGCTCGGCGCGCTCTACGACGTCGACAGCGCCCGCATCGGCGAGGACTTCCTCGACGACGTCTCGAAGTCACTGACGCCGAACAAGGTCGCGGTCGTCGCGGAGGTGGAGGAGGAGTGGACGACGCCCGTCGACGCGCGGATGGAGGCTCTCGGCGGGACCGTGCTCCGCCGCGCTCTCTGGGAGGTGCAGGAGACCAGGCGCGAGGAGGAGATCGCCGCGATGAAGGCGGATCTTGAGCAGCTCAAGAGCGAGATCTCGAAGGCCCAGGCCGACCGGCGCGCGAAGCTCCAGAAGAAGATCGACCAGCTCCAGGCAAAGGTGGACGCGCAGGTCGAGAAGGCCAAGCAGCGGCGCGCCGCGTTCGAAGCGCGCCAGACGGCGAAAAGAGACGTCCTCAAGCAGAACGCCGCCACCGCCGACCAGGCCCTCAAGAAGCTGGCGCACACCCCCGTCTAGGACCAGGAAATTCAACAGGAGGACTCGTCATGACCACGAAATCGCTTTCCCGAGAGGTCTCCCGCAGTGCAGGCTGGAGCATCTTCATGGGCATCCTGACGGCCGCCGTCGGCGCCGTCATGATCTTCTACCCGCTCGCGACCGCCGCCGCTTCCACCGTCTTCTTCGGAGCGGCGCTCCTCGTCGCCGCGGTCGCGCAGTTGGTCTTTGCGTTCACCTCGCCCACCGTCGGGCGGTTCTTTCTCAAGCTCCTCCTCGGCCTTCTCTATGGCGTCGCCGGGCTCTGCCTCATCGCGTTGCCGGGCATGGGCCTGGTGACGCTCACCGCGGTGCTCGGGGCGATGCTGATCGCCGAGGCCGTCGTCGAGACGGCCCTCGGCTTCTCGGTTCCCGCGGGGGGCGGCCGAGGCTGGTTCTTTGTCGGTGGCCTCTTCAGCCTCCTTCTCGGGATTCTCATCATCGTGCAGTGGCCGGCCAGTTCGGTGTGGGCGATCGGGACGATGGTCGGCGCAGGCGTCCTGTTCAACGGAATCACGCGCATCGTGACCTCGATGTGGGTGCGCAGCGAAGTGCGCGAGCTCCAGCGGTCCACCGCAGCCGCGTGATGGTCTCGGCCGGGCGTCCGCGAGAGCCACTATCGTGCTCTCGCGGACGCACCCCGAATCGCTGCGACGATGAAGCACGAGCTTCCGCACCTCGACGAAGGGGAGAGTCCGTCATGACCATCGCGCTCTGGATCGCACAAGGGCTCGCCGCGCTCGTCTTCCTCGTTACGTTCGAGTGCCAGGTACGCCTCTAGTCGACTTGTCTCAGCGAACTAGAAACCGCGCGGGAGCGGTGATCGAGTGACCGCCGGCTTGGAGGGGTCGCGGTACCGGGAGCGCCGCGGAGCCGTTGACCACCGCATCACACAGCCTCCTACCGCCCGCCCTCGGCTTCGGGCGGTCGGCGTGCAGCCCGGGTCGCGCCGCCCGCCCGACCTCCGCGCGATGCGGGGGCTCGCCCCCGCGGCCCCCAAAGCGAACGAAAAGGCCGCGCCGGGAGCAGTGGTCGAGTGACCGCAGGCTTGGAGCGGTCGCGGTACCGGGAGCACCGCGCTCCGGTAGTCCTCCGCATCACACAGCCTCCGCCCCCCACTCGCGGCTCTGGTCCACCGCCGAGCAGCCCGGGTCGCACCCCCGCCCACGCCACCGTGCGATGCGGGGGCTAGCCCCCGCGCCCCTAAGCGAACAAAAAGGCCGCGCGACGCGCGGCCTTTTTGTTCGCTTGGTTGCGGGGGCAGGATTTGAACCTGCGACCTTTGGGTTATGAGCCCAACGAGCTACCGGACTGCTCCACCCCGCGTCGATGTCCGGGCCGACTTCACCCGAGGGTGCGAATTCTAGCCGAGGCGGCGCGAAAGTCAAGGGCGGAGGCGCCAAAACGGCGTGCTTCCGGGCGGTAGCAGCAGTCCAGGAGCGGGCACAGCGCTTGCTTGGTCGGGTGTGGGAGGTGGCGATGACGGACCCGGAGGCGCGGGAGCGGATCGAGGCGGCGCAGGCGAAGTGCACGGTCCTGCTCGCCGAGGTGTCGCGGGCGGTGCTCGGCCAGCGGCCGCTCGTCGAGCACCTCCTGCTCGGCGCGCTGTGCCGCGGCCACGTGCTGCTCGAGGGCGTGCCGGGGCTCGGCAAGACGCTCGCCGCCCGGTCGTTCGCGGCGGCCGTGAAGGGCTCGTTCTCCCGCATCCAGTTCACCCCCGACCTGCTTCCCGGCGACCTCACCGGCACCGAGATCTACGACCCGGAACGCCGCACCTTCGTCCCGCGCCTCGGACCCATCGCGGCAAACCTCCTGCTCGCCGACGAGGTCAACCGGGCGCCGGCGAAGGTGCAGTCGGCGCTGCTCGAGGCGATGGAGGAGCGGCAGGTGACGATCGGCGGGACGACCTTCCCGATGCCCAAGCCGTTCCTCGTGCTCGCCACCGAGAACCCCATCGAGCTCGAGGGGACCTACCCGTTGCCCGAGGCACAGGTCGACCGCTTCCTGTTCAAGGTCCGCGTCCCGTACCCGGCCGAGGCCGACGAGCGGCGCGTGGTCGACGCCCACCTCGACGACGGGATCCCCGAGGTGGAGCCGGTGTTGAGCCTGGCCGACCTGGACCTCGCCTGTCGCGCCACCGCGGAGGTCCGGGTCGACCCGCGGATCCGCGAGTACTGCGTGCGCGTGGTGCGGGCGACCCGCGGCAACGGGGGACGGGGCGGGCCGCTCGGCGCCTGGGTGCGCTACGGCGCCTCGCCCCGCGCCGCGGTGGCGCTCGCCGTCGCCGCGCGGGCGCTGGCGCTGCTGCGCGGACGCTCGTGGGCGATCCCCGAGGACGTCAAGGAGGTCGCTCCGGCCGTGCTCCGCCACCGGCTGATCCTGAACCTCGAGGCGCAGGCCGAGGAGGTCGATGTCGACGAGCTGATCGGCCAGTTGCTCCTGTCCGTGGAGGTGCCGTGAGCCTGGCCGCCACCTGGCGGCGTTTCCTCGGCGGGGGTGTCCCGGCTCCCGAGCCGCCGGCCGACCTGCCGCGGGCGCTGAGCCGCCTGCAGCTCGCCGCCCGCTCGCGGATCGCGGCGCCGTGGGCCGGGGCGTACCGCACCGCGTTCAAGGGCCAGGGCCTGGAGTTCGCCGGGGTCCGCGAGTACGTCCCCGGCGACGACAGCCGCACGATCGACTGGCGGGTCACCGCGCGCACCGGCCGGCTGTCGGTCCGCCGCTACGTCGAGGAGCGCGACCGCACCGTGCTGCTCGTCGTCGACGTCGGCGCCGCCACCGACCTCGGCAGCGGCGATCGGACCTTGCGCGAGGTGGCCGCGGAGGTCGTCGCGCTGGTCGGGAGCGCCGCGCAGGCGGCCGGGGATCGGGTCGGGCTGGTGGCCTGGAGCGACCGGCCCGAGCTGCTGCTGCCGCCGACCCGGCGGACCGCCGCGCTGCTCCGCATGGTCGGCGAGCTGCTCAAGCTGGGCCCGCGCAGCGCCGTCGCCGACCTCGACGCGGCGCTGGCGACGGCGCGCCGGCTGGTCCGCCATCGCGGCGTCGTGGTCGTGGTGTCGCCGCTGCTGTCCGACGGCGTGCGCCGCTCGCTGGCGGCGCTGGCGACGCGTCACCAACTGCTCGTCGTGCGCCTCACCGACCCGCGCGCCGGGCGCGGGTGGGCCGCCGGCCGACTCCCCGCGGTGGGCGTCGGTGGGGCCGTCGGGTCGAGCCGGGTGGCCGCACCGCCGCCGCTCGACCTCGCCGGGCTCGGAGTCCGGTCGGTCACCGTCACGCCCCGCACCGAGCTGGCGGCGGCCCTCGCCCGGGCGTTCTCCGGTCGCGCCGGAGGGGCTCGTGGGTAGCCTCGCGGCCCTGCTGCTCGCCGCGGCCGTCCAGGTGCCGTTGGGCGCCGCGGTGACGGTCACGGTCGAACGGGGAAGCGCGCTGCCGGCGGCCGGGCAGGTGGTCGGCGAGTTCCTCGTCGCCTCGTCGGCGCGATCCGGCTCCGGCGGTCGCGTTGCCGTCGAGCTGCGCCCGCTGGCGCTCGGTGCCCTGACCGTCCCGCTCGCCGGCGGCCCCCGGCCGGCCGTCGTCGAGGTCACGCCGACCCTCGAGGCGGCCGCCGCGCTCGCCCCGCCGCGCGCGCCCGCGCTGCCGCTGCCGCGGGCGTGGCTGGCGGGTGGCGGGCTCCTGCTTGCGGGGATGACCCTGCTCGCCGTGCGCCGGCGACGCCGGACCGCCGGCAAGGATCCGGTCGTCGCCCTGCGGCAGGCGCTGTCACCCTACGCCACCGAGGTCGGCTGGCGGCGGGCGGACGGGGCGGATCCCGTCGCCCACGCGGTTCGCGAGTTCCTGACGGCCGCCCTGAGACGGCCGTTCGCGGCCATGACCACCCGCGAGGTGGCCGGCGAGCTGGTCGTGAGCGTGGGACCGGTCCGCGCCGCCCCGTTCGTCACGGCGCTCGAGCTCGCCGACGCGCTGCGCTTCGCCGGTGCCGCGGTGTCGCCCGAGGCAGGCGCGCGCTGCGTGGCGGTGCTGCTCGGGACGGTCGCCCCGGCGGTGGCGGAGAGGGCCGCATGACCGACTTCGCCCACCCGGCGCTGCTCGTCGTCGCCGCACTGGCCCCGCTCGCTGCACTCGCCTTGCTGCTCGTCCGCCGCCGCCGCCAGCGGGTCCCGGCGCTCGCCGTGTCGCGCCCCCGGTTCGGCCGGATCCTCGACGGTGCCGCCGTCACGCTGGCGCTCGCGGGTCTGACCGCGGCCTGGGTGGCGGCCGCCGGGCCGCGCCGCCCGGCGCCCGCCGCCCCCGCGCCGGCTGGCCTCGATCTCGTGCTGCTCCTCGACGTCTCCGGTTCGATGGGCCGGCCGACCGGCGGCGGGGAGTCCCGACTCTCCGAGGCGCTGAAGGTGGCGGACCGCTTCCTCGACTCGCGCCCGGTCGACCGGGTGGCCCTGGTGGCCTTCGCCAACCGGTCCGCCGTGGTCGCGCCGCTCACCCGGGACCACGCGGCGATCCGCCGCCTCGCCCGGGCAGTGACGGCCGGCGCGCTCGGCCGGGGCACGGCGCTGGGGGACGCGCTGGCCGTCGCGAAGGGCCGGCTCGACGGCTCGCCGCGCGGCTCCGGCGCCATCGTGGCGGTCACCGACGGGCTGTCCAACGCGGGCGCCCTCGACCCCCGCACCGCCGCGGTCACGCTGGCGGCGCTCGGGATTCCGGTCGACACGGTCGCGGTCGGCGCCGCCGGGGCGTCGGCCGACGGCCCGGATCGCGCGCTCCTGCGCGACATCGCGGTGGCGACCGGCGGCCACCACCTGGTCGCCGGAGACGCCACCGCCGTCGAGGCGGCGTTCGCCGAGCTGTCGCGCCTTCGCCCGAGTCCGCGTGGCGGCGAGGAGGCGGTCGCGTGGGAGGACCGCTCGCACCAGCCGGCGGGCTGGGCGGCCGCGGCGTTGCTGCTGGCCGGGTCGCTCGAGATGGCGGGCCGGAGGGTGTGGGGATGAGCTGGACCGCGCCGGGCTTCCTGCTGCTGGCCGCCGCCGCCGTCGCGTTGCTGCCGGCGGCGGCGCTGGCGGCCAGGTGGCGGCGGATGCAGATGCTCCGCCTGGCGACCCCCCGGGTGTGGCGGCGCTGGCTGGGGGGCGTCCCGGCCACCGGCATGGCGCGGGTGGTCCTCCTCCTCCTGGCGGCCGCCGTGGCCGCGACCGGCGCCGCGCGGCCGCGCTGGGGGCGCGCCGGGGCGGACGCCGTGGGCATGCTGGACGTGGCCGTGGCGGTCGACGTCTCGCAGTCGATGCGGACCGCCGACGTCGCGCCGAGCCGTCTCGAGCGCGCCGTCACGGTGGTTCGTGGCGCCGTTGACCTGCTTCCCGAGGCTCGGGTCGCGCTGACCGTCGGGGCGGGGGAGTCGCTCACGCTGGTGCCGCTCAGCGCGGATCGCGAGGCGCTGCGGGCCGCCCTGGCAGCGCCGATGCCGCCGGCGGGGATGACGCCGGGCTCCAACCTGGCCGTCCTGCTCACGGCCGGTGCCGGCCAGCTCGTCGGCGGCCGCGGCGGTCGCGCCCTCCTGGTGGCGACCGACGGCGAGGAGCACGAGGGGACGGCGGCCGAGGTCGCCGCCGGGCTGCGCCGCGAAGGTATTTCGGTGGTCGTGCTGCAGTGCGGGAGCGGGCAGGGCGGCCCGGTTCCGGTGGCGAACGCCGAGGGCGCCACGACCTACCTGCGCGATCGCCGCGGGGCGCTGGTGCACAGCCGCGCCCGGCGGGAGGTCCTGGCCGCGCTCGCCGGTGACGAGGCGGCGGTCATCGACGCCGGGGCGCCGGGCGCCGCCGGCCGCCTGGCGGCCCGGCTCGCCGAAACGACGCACGATGCGGAGGAGGCGTCCCGACCGGAGCGCACCGCCCCGTTCGCCCTCCTCGCGGCCCTGGTCGCGACGGCGGCGTTCCTGACCTGGCCTTGGCGCCGCGGGGCGAGGCTCGCGGTCGCGGCGCTCGCGCTGGCCGCACCGGTCGGGGCCGCGGAAGAGCCGTCCGAGTCGGGCTCGTGGCCACGCTGGGTCCCCGGAGCCTGGTACCCGGCCGCCGTGCAGGCCGGCCGGCATCTCGAGCGCGGCGACGCCGAGGCGGCCCGGCGTGCCTTCCGGACCGCGCTCGTCCGTGGCCCGCGGGTCGAGGCGCTGGCCCTCGGCGCCGCCTCCGCCGCCGCCGTGGGCGGGGACGCCGCCGGCATGGCCGACCTCGTGGGGCGCTGCGGGTCGGCACGCGGGGAGTTCGTGGCGTGCTACAACGCCGGCGTGGCGAGCCTGCTGCTCGGCGACGAGACCGGGGCGATCGCGGCGCTGCGCCGGGCCGTCGTGCTGCGACCGGCCGACCCCGACGCCTGGCGCAACCTCGAGGTCGCCCTTCTCCGACAGCGCCAGCGAGCCACTCCATCCGGGGGACCGGCCCGGCCGGCGGTGACCGACATGGAGGCCGCCCTGTTCGACTCGGCGGCCGCGGCGGCCCTGCAGCCGGCCGCGCTGGAGCTGACCAGCAGGGGCGCCGTGGTGGAGGCCCCGTGGTGAGCCTCGCCGCCCTCGCGTTGGCCGTCGCGGCGGCCGTGGCGACCCCGGTGGCATCGACCGACGCGCCGCGGATGACGGCGAGGTTCGCCCCCGGCACGATCCCGGGGACGGTCCGCTACCAGGTCGTCGTCGACGGTGTCGCCCGCACGGACCTGCGCGGGACGCTCGGCCCGCTGCGCAACCTCGTCGTGGTCGCCGGGCCGCTTCTCGCGCAGGAGGTCGCCTGGCGGGCCGACCGCACCGCCGCGGTCACCGTCCTGACCTGGGTGCTGCGCGCGCCCGGCCCGGGGTCGATCGGCGTCGGGCCGACCCGCATCGAGATCGACGGGCGGGACGTCGTCACCAGGGAGGTCGGCGGCACGGCCTTCCTCGGCGGCCACACCAGCGCCGAGCCTGCTCCGCCGAGCCTCCGCCTCGAGCTGTCGCGCCGCCGCGTCGTCGTCGGGGAGGCGCTGGTCGCCGAGTTCTTCCTCCAAGCCTCGGCCGGGGAAGCCGACGACGCCTGGGAGGTGAGGCCGAGGTTCCCGGACGTGTGGAGCGAGCCCCTGGTCGGACCGCGTCCGCCCGCGGGCGTGGAGACGCGGGAGCGCTCGATCGGCGGGTGGCTGGTCATCCCGGCGCGCGCCGGGGCGCTCGAGATCCCCGCCGCCCGGGCGAGCCGCGCCCCGACCGTGACCGACCGCGACGAGCCTCTCCGCCCGGACCGAACGGTGTCGAGTGCCCCGGAAACCGTCGAGGTCGAGCCGCTGCCCGCGCCCCCCGCCGGGTTCTTCGGCGCCGTCGGCGACTTCACCGTCACCCGGCGGGTCACCCCGGAGCGCGTCCAGGCCGGCGAGCTGACCACCCTCGAGCTCGAGGTCCGCGGGAACGGCAACTTCCCGCTCATGGACACGCCGCCGTTCGCGGTGCCGCCCGGTGTGACCGCGTTCCCGGCGGAGGACACCCACGGCTGGGAGGCGAGCCGTGACGGGCTGACCGGCTCGCGGGCGTGGCGGGTCCCGCTGACGGCCGACGCGGCCGGCCGGTTCGTCCTGCCGGCGGGGGAGCTGACGACGTTCCGGCCCGGCCACGGCTTCGTCCGCCACGTCGTTCCCGCCCTCGATCTGACGGTCGAGCCAGGCGTGTCCCGGGAGCGCAAGGCGACGATCGATCGCGTGATCGGGAGCGGCGGCGGGTCGCGGATGGGCTGGTTGGTGGCCGGGTTGGCCGTTGGGGCCGGGGCCGCCGTGTCGGGCCTGGCGCTCCGCCGGCGCCGGCGCGCCACCCGGCTGGCCGCCCGCTCCGCGGCGGCCCCCGGGGAGGAGCTGGCGCGCCTGCGGTCGCGGCTCGACCGGGCCTGTCGCGAGCGTTTCGCGGTCGTCCCGATCGACGGCGAGGAGGCGCTGGGCGAGGGCGGTTGCCCGCAGCGGGAGGCGGCCGAGCTGGTCGCCCTCCACCACGACCTGCGCCGCGCCGAGCTCGCCCCCGGCCTCGGGGACCGCCAAGGCGGGATCCTGGCCCTGTCCGAGCGCGTTCGTGCGGCGCTGGTCCGACTGCACAGCGCTGATACACTGTAGTGCGTGACAGAGCGCGAGATCTGCGTGCTGCCGGCCGGTGAGCTCGAGCCGTTTCTCGAGCGCTACCGGCACGACACCGCGATCCCGGAGGCGATGGACGCGAGCAGCTTCATCCGCGAGGTGCTGCAGCGCGCCGCCGCGTTCGTCCCCTCCGAGGCCGGATCGGTGCTCCTCGACCAGCCGTTCGAGCGCGCCGCGGATCCCGCCAACCCCGCGCTCTACTTCATTGCCACCTTCGGGCCGTCCGCAGAAGGGCTGCTCGGGGCCTCGATCCCTGCCCACGAGGGGGTGGTCGGCCACGTCTACAAGACCGGCGAGTCGCACTTGCTCGTCGACCCGCACCACGACCCGTTCTTCTACGCGCGGTTCGACGAGACGCACGAGTTCCGCACCCGGAGCCTGCTCGCCGTGCCGATCCGCATCGAGAACTCGGTCTGCGGCGTGATCGAGATGGTCAACCGGCGCGACGGGTGGCCGTTCGACGAGCACGACAAGGCCCTGCTCGAGATCTTCGCGGCCTACACGTCGGTGTCGATCCAGAACCTCCTCGATGCGAGGCGGGCCGGCGAGGCGGCGCGCAGCGACGACCTCACGGGCCTCGCCAACGACCGCCTCTTCCACCGTCGCCTCGCCCAGGACCTCGAGCACGCCGACGCTGCCGGTGGGCGCGTGGCGCTGCTCTTCATGGACCTCGACAACTTCAAGGAGGTCAACGACACCCATGGCCACCTGGCGGGAAGCCAGGTGCTCAAGGAGGTCGGCTACCTGCTGCGGCGGGTGGTCCGCCTGCCCGGCGCGACCCTGGCCCGCTACGGGGGCGACGAGTTCGTGATCATCCTGCCGGGCTTCGACCTCACCACCGCAGACCGGGTCGCCGAGGAGATCCGCCGGACGATCCGCGAGCAGTCGTTCCTCCGCGGGCGGTTCTCGTGGGCCGCGGGTGCCGTCGAGTTCCGGGGCCCCCTGACGTGCTCGATCGGCGTTGCCGTCTATCCCGAGCACGTCCCGCGGGAGGGCTCCTCGGACCACCGGCGGAACCAGCTCCTGCGCGCCTCCGACCGGGCGATGTACGCGGCCAAGGCCGCCGGCAAGGACCGGGTGGTCCTCGCCGACGCCGTCTCCGCGGTGTCAGAATGACGCGCTGATCGCGACCAGCTCCCTGCGCACGCCTGAGGAATGTGGCACGCACATTGCTTGGTTTTTTGGGGAGGACCGGTGCAGCCGGTCCCGACCTTAAGGAGTCGACCATGACCACGAAACCCCGCAATCTCCTCTCGCTCGGCGCCGTCGGCGTCGGCGCCGCCGCCCTCGGCATGGTGCTCGCCGGCGGCCTGGGCATCACTCCCGCCGGCAACGCTCGCGAGGCCGCCGACGCTCCGGTGCGCAAGGCCGCGACGCCGGCCGCCGTGGCCTCGGTGATGGGCGGCTATCCGGACTTCGCCACCCTCGCCGAGCGCGTCAACGCCTCGGTCATCTCGGTCTTCACCACCGACGTGGTCAAGCCGTCGGAGATGCGCCGCTATCACCGCGACGTCGACCCGTTCGAGTTCTTCTTCGGGCCCCAGGGGCCCCAGGGCAGGCCCAACCAGCCGCCGACCCGGCAGGGCGCCGGGAGCGGGTTCTTCATCAGCGAGGACGGCCTGGCCGTCACCAACAACCACGTGGTCGAGGGCGCCGACAAGATCCAGGTGCTGCTCGCCGACTCGGGGTCGCGACTCGACGCCAAGGTGGTCGGCCGCGATCCCGCCACCGACATCGCCCTGATCAAGGTCGAGGGCAAGGGGCCGTTCGTGCCGCTGCCGCTCGGTGACTCGGAGCGGTTGCGGGTCGGCGAGTGGGTGATGGCGGTCGGCAACCCCCTCAACATGGATCACACCGTCACCGTCGGCGTCGTCTCGGCCAAGGGCCGCCAGCTCGGCCTGTCCGACCAGACCAGCTCCTTCGAGAACTTCATCCAGACCGACGCCGCCATCAACCTCGGCAACTCGGGCGGGCCGCTCGTCAACATCCGCGGCGAGGTGATCGGCATCAACACCGCGATCAACGCGGCCGGGCAGAACCTCGGCTTCGCCGTGCCGGTCAATACCGCCAAGATGGTCATCCCGCAGCTCAAGGACAAGGGCAAGGTCACCCGCGGCTACCTCGGCGTGAACATCACGAACGTGACCGACGAGACCAAGGAGGCGTTCAACCTGTCCTCGACCGACGGCGCGTTCGTCCAGGAAGTCGTCAAGGGCGGACCTGCCGACAAGGCCGGCCTCGCGAAGGGCGACGCGATCACCGCGGTCAACGGCTCCCCAGTGAAGGACAACCGGCAGCTCATCGACAAGGTCGCCGCCCTCTCGCCGGGCAGCAAGGTCGAGCTCGACGTGGTCCGCGACGGCAAGCGCAAGGCGTTCACCGCGACGCTGTCCGAGCGGCCCGGGACCGTCGAGGCGGCCGAGGCCGAGACGGGCGAGCCGCAGAACGCGACCGCCAGGCTCGGGCTGGAGGTCGAGGACCTTTCGACCCGCTCCCGCCGCAGCTTCGAGATCCCCAAGGACCTCGAGGGCGTGGTCATCACCGGCGTCGACGAGCTGTCCGCCGCCGACGACGCGGGGCTGCGGGTGGGCGATGTGATCACCGAGATCAACAGCCAGGAGGTCACCTCCGTCGACGAGCTCAGGTCGGCCATGGAGAAGGTCCGGTCGGGCCAGCGCGTGCGGCTCTACGTCTATCGCCCCCAGGCCGATCGGAGCACCTACCTGACGCCGCGCATGCCCTGACGCGGCGCACCCGGCACAACCACGGCGCGGCCGCCGGACCATCGGCGGCCGCGCCGTCGCGTCGCGGGTATACTTCTCTCAACAATGGCACCGATCGGCACGGTTCTGGTGGTCGACGACCAGCGCGACAACCTCGACGCGCTCTCGAGCGCGCTCGAGCCGCTCGGCTACGAGGTGTGGCCGGCGCAGGACGGCGAGGACGGGCTCCGGCTAGCCCGGGAGCGCCAGCCCGACGTCATCCTGCTCGACGTGATGATGCCCGGGATCGACGGTTACGAGGTGTGCCGGCGGCTCAAGGCCGACCCCGAGACGCGCCTACTGCCGGTCGTCTTCCTCACCGGCCTGGACTCCCGCGAGGCGCGGCTCCAGGGCCTGGAGGCCGGCGCGACCGACTTCCTCTCCAAGCCGTTCGACCTCGTCGAGCTCGAGGTCCGGGTCCGCAACCTGGTCAGCTTCCGCCGCCTCACCCAGGACCTCGAGGACGCCGAGCAGATGTTGTTCGCCGTCGCGCGAGCCGTCGAAGCGCGGGACGAGGGCACCGGCGACCACTGCGATCGTCTCTCGGTGCTGGCGGCGCGGCTGGGCGAACGCCTGGGGTTGGACGAGGACTCCGTCAAGGCCCTGCGGCGAGCCGGATACCTGCACGACATCGGCAAGATCGGCATTCCTGACGCCATCCTTCTCAAGCCAGGCAGGCTCACCGATGAGGAGTGGGTCGTGATGCGCTCGCACGTCGACATCGGCGTCTCGATCTGCGCACCGCTGCGGACCCTGCGGCCGGTCCTGCCGATCATCCGTGCCCACCACGAGAAGCAGGACGGGAGCGGCTACCCGAACCGCCTGGTCGGCGAAGACATCCCGCTCCTTGCCCGGGTCTTCCAGGTCGTGGACGTGTTCGACGCGCTGACCAACGACCGGCCGTACCGCACGGCGATCCCCCAGTCCCTGGCCGTGGCGCAGCTCCGTGAGGAAACGGCGCGCGGCTGGTGGGACCACGCGGTCGTCGAGGCGTTCGCCGGTCTCGTCCTCGGGCAGCCTGCCTGAGCGACGCCGGACCGGGTCGGCGCGACTGAAGGGGGCTGTCCCCTGATCCCCGTCCCGGGTCCCTGTTTTCCCCTGCCTCTTGGCAGTTCGCGGTTTGTAGTCTAAGCTTGCGGTGGGACTGCGGCGACGGTTAGCGTCGCGTCCCAGATCCTTTCAAACGCCGTGACGCGAGGCGCGCCCCCACACCAGGGTGGGCGCGACCGCGGAACGCAGGTGTTGAGGAGCCAGAAGAAGATGTTCGAAGACAGTCCCGCTTTACCCTCGTCTCCTGCCGACGAGCGCGATGGCGCGCAGCAGTCCTCCCGTCGCCGGCGGCCGCGCCGCCGGCGTGGCCGGCGCGGTGGAGGTCATGACGCCACCCCGGCGGTGACGACCTCCGGCACCGGCTACCTGTCGTGTCGCGACGACGGGAAGGCGCTCCTGCTCCAACGGCAGGCGCGCTTCCGGCAGACCTCCGACGCCCCGCTCGTCGATGCGGCGCTGGCCAGCCGCTGGCACCTGGAGAGCGGAGTTCTCCTCGAGGGGCAGCTCCAGACCGGCAACGGCCGCGCGCGGCCTACGATGGTGGAGATCACGACCATCGAGGGGATGCCGCCCGACGAGTACCGCGCCAAGGCGGTGCCGTTCGCCGAGCTCACCTCCATCGATCCCGACGAGCGCTTCCATCTCGAGACCGAGCCGGAGATCCTCGAGCCCCGCGTCATCGAGCTCATGGCGCCGATCGGCAAGGGCCAGCGCTGCCTGATCGTCGCGCCGCCCAAGGCGGGCAAGACCCGGCTGCTCCAGCAGCTCGCCCACGCCATCGCCGTCAACCACCCGGAGACCCGCATCTTCGTCCTTCTCGTCGACGAGCGTCCCGAGGAGGTCACGGACTGGCGGCGCAGCATCATCCAGGGCGAGGTGTTCGCGTCGTCGTCGGACGAGTCGGTGGCGAGTCACATCGAGATCTCGGAGATGCTCCTCGAGCGCGCCCGCCGCCTCGTCGAGCTCGGCGAAGACGTCGTCGTCTTCATGGACTCGCTAACGCGGATGTCGCGCGCCTACAACAACAACCAGAAGAGCTCGGGCCGGATCATGTCCGGCGGCATCGACGCCCGCACGATGGAGAAGCCGCGGCGCTTCTTCGGCTCGGCGCGCAAGGCCGAGCACGGCGGCTCGCTGACCATCGTCGCGACCTGCCTGATCGACACCGGTTCGCGGATGGACGAGGTGATCTTCCAGGAGTTCAAGGGCACCGGGAACATGGAGATCGTCCTCACCCGCGACCTGTTCGAGAAGCGGATCTTCCCGACCATGGACCTCTCCCAGTCCGGCACCCGCAAGGAGGAGAAGCTCTACTCCAAGGACGAGGTCGAGAAGATCTACCTGCTCCGCCGGGCGCTCGCCTCGCTGTCGCGCCACGAGGCGATGCAGCTCCTGCTCTCGAAGCTGAAGCAGTTCAAGACCAACGCGGACTTCCTCGCCAACATCCAGAACGTCGCCAACGGTCGGTAGGGGTCGCCCCGCCCGCCCACCCAGGGGTGCCCTCCCGCCCAAGCGACCAGGGGTGCACGCCCGCCCGCCCCTCCAGGGATGCACGCCCACCCTTCCACCCAGGGGTGCCCTCCCACCCGCCCGCCCAGGGTTGAAGAATTGCTAAGTCAGGAATTCGCTCAGATTCTGCTTCAACCCTCCAACCCTTCAACCCAAAGAAAAAGCCGGCCCGCACGAGGCGGGCCGGCCGGTTGTAACGGTGCGTCCTGAGGTCTAGAACTCGATGCGGAAACCGACCTCGTAGCGGCGCGGGGTCTGCCACGTGTCGGCCTCGCCGAACGCGTGGTCGCCGCAACCGGTGTCGCTCTCGCAGACGCCGGTGACCTGCTCCTGACCGAACACGTTGTAGATGGTGCCGATCAGCTCGGTGCGGATGGCGCCGAGCTTGAGCGCGTAGGAGGCCGACATGTCGAGGCCCCAGTTGTCGTTGGCGCGGTAGGAGCCGCGGGGGTCGACGAACTCGTCACCGTAGGGGTCGGCAGCCGTGGTTCGCGAGTAGGCGAAGCCCGAGGACCAGTAACCGTCGAGGCCGAGCGTGAAGTTGTAGGGCAGCAGCACGTAGCCGTTCAGCTTGACGCGGTGCCGGCGGTCGTCGGACAGGTAGCCGTAGGTGTTGACGAAGTGAACGGGGTAGACGTCGAAGTCGACGCCGGCGTTCTGGGTGTACTCGACGTTGCCCTCGGACTTGGAGTAGGTGTAGGAGGCGAGCAGGTTCAGCCAGTCCTTGGCGCGGGTCTCGAACTTGACGATGACACCCTCGTAGTCGCGCTTGAGGTCGGGCAGGTTCGCCATGACGTAGTAGTCGCAGGACGCGTCGGCGCTCGGGTTGGTAACGTTGCCGTCGCAGGTGTCCTCGAAGATGTCGCGGGTCTTCTTGTCGATGTAGGAGACCTCGATCGAGGTGCGGTTGAAGACCTCCTGCTCGTAGCCGATGATCAGCTCGTCGGCGTACGTCGGCTTGAGGTTGGCGGCGATCTCGTTGGGCAGCGAGCCGAAGATGTCGGCCGAGGGGACCTGGTACCAGCCGTTGGGATCCCATCCGTCGGGTCCCTCGGTCCACGGGCGGCCGAGGCCGGCGGCGTAGGTCTGGCACTGCTCCGGCGAGGTGAAGCCGCGCAGCGTCGAGCACGAGCGCCAGCGGTACGAGGTGGACAGCGCGGTGCGGGCGAAGTTCGGCAGCGTCATGGCGTTCGGGTGCATGAAGCGACCGTACGAGGCCTTGACGAGGCTCTTCGCGTCACCCCTGACATCCCAGGCGATCCCGACGCGGGGCTGCAGCATGTCCATGTCGGCGATGTCGCTGCCCGAGTTGTTCTGGTAGCTCACGGTGTCGTAGCGCACGCCGAGCTTGACGGTCAGGGTCGGGGTCGGCTTCCAGGCGTCCTGCAGGTAGCCGGTGTACATCTTTCCGTCGTTCTCGATCGTGCCGGGGTCGCTGTCGAACCACATGAGGTAGGGGATCGAAAGGAGGGGGTCGCCTTCGCCATACCACCACTCCTCGGTGACGTCGTCGTAACGGTAGCCGTCGGCCGTGGTGTAGTTGTGCGAGCGGAAGAACAGCTTGGAGTACTCGGCGCCGCCCTTGAACTCGTGGGAGCCGGCGAGCTCGTCGACGAACCACGTCAGGTTGGTCTTGAACTCGTCACGGTTGCGGTCGGAGAACTGGGCGTTGGTGTAGTTGCCATAGGCCGTGCCGAGGATGATGTTGGCATGGCCCACGGCATTGTTGCTGCCGGCTGGGTTCGAGTCGAGGCTCGACCGGTTCACACCGATAGAGGTGCTCCACAGCAGGCTGGGGGACAGGACCCCGTTCAGCTCGGCCTGGTAGATGCTGCCGCCCTGCTCCTGCAGTCTCACGGCGTCGGCGGCGACGTACTCGCTGGCGTTGGCGTTGTCGATGGTCGCCGGGTCGCCGGAGAGCTTGCCGATGACGCGCCAGTTCGGGCTCACCTGCCAGGTCAGCTTGCCGATGTAGTTCTCGCCCTCGTACTTGCGGGTGGTCGCGGAACTGACCGGGGTGGTCTGCGAGTCGATGTACTCCCCGGACAGGAAGAACCACAGGTTGTCGCGGATGATCGGGCCGCCGAAGGTGGCCGACGGGTCGAGGTACTTGACCTTCTGATCGTCCTTGTCGAAGTGGTCGCCGTTCTCGTAGAAGCCGGAGTCGCGGAAGCGGATGTCCAGCGTGCCCGAGAAGTCGTTGCCGCCCGACTTGGTGACCAGGTTGACGATACCGCCGGTCGCACGCCCGTACTCGGCCTCGAAGCCGCCGGTCTGGAAGGAGATCTCCTGGATGGCGTCGAAGTTGAAGTTGGTGCCGAAGGTCGCAGTGACCGGGTCGGTGGTGTCGAGACCGTCGATGAAGTAGGCGTTCTCGCCGGAGGTCGAGCCGAACACGCTCGGGTTGTTGGTGCCGACGACGCCCGGGGCCATGTTGAGCACGCTCTGGTAGCCGCGCCGGGTGGAGCCGATCGCCGCGGTCTTCAGGAAATCGTTGGAGAACGTCTGCGACGTCGAAACCTGGGTCGGATCGACGACCGGCGTCTCGGCGACGACCGTGATCTCCTCGCCGAACTTCGACGGCGGCATGACCACGTTGATCTCGGTGGTGCGGTCGAGGCGGACCTCGACGCCGTTGCGCTCCTGGGCGACGAAGCCCGAGAGCTCGGCCTTGATGGTGTAGACGCCCGGGGCGAGACCGGGGAACGAGAAGTTGCCGTCGATCTCGGTCACGGCCATCTGGGCGCCGCCGATGAGTGCCGGCGACGCGATCGTCACCGTCACGCCCGGCAGGGGGAGCCCGTTGTCGTCGGCCACGGTGCCGGAGAGCTTGCCCGTGGTTCCGGCGAACGCGGCAGACGCCAGCAGCGCCGCCACGACGCCCAGTAGAACAGCATTCCTCTTCATGGTTGCTCCTTTCTCCTCTGTGGTTCCTCGCCGCCCCATGCGGCGAAATGACGTGCCACCGGTCGGTGGCGAACATGTACTATACATCACAAGAGCGTCACAGGCTGCATTTCAGCCACTCGCTCGGCCACCTTACGGGTGGCCCACTCTGAGCAACTTCCGTGCCGGTTTTGGATCGTGATCGCAGAGTCTGCCGATCCGCTGGTGTTCGAGAATCCGGATGCGCGGCCGGGCATCCGGATAAATACGAAGAAGCGGCCCGCCGGTGTGACCGGCGGGCCCCCCGGTTCGTCGTCTCACAGGATCAGCGGGTGCGTGACAGGTCCACCCGCATGGTCACGGTCGCCCACGTCTTCACCTTGACGCCGTCCTTCATGCCGGGCTTGAAGCGGTACTGCCGGGCCGCGTCCTGGCAGGCCTCGTCGATCCCCAGCTTGCCGACCGGGAAGCCGCGCATCACCTGGACGTCGTCCACCGAGCCCTTGTCGTTGACCAGCACGCGGAGGATCACCACGCCCTGGGCGGAGACCTTGGCGGCAACGGCGGCGCGCGGGATGGTCGGCTTGACCTCGACCAGGGACTGAGGGGTCACGTCGAGCTGCGTGAAGTCCACCATGTCCCCGGGACGGACGGCGCTCGGCGACGTGGTCTCGGCCGGTGGTGCGGTGGCTGGCACGATCTCGGCCGGTGCCGAGGTCGGCTGGATCAGCGGCGCCGTCGTCGGTTCGATCGCCAGCGGCCCCGAGGTCGGCTTCGGCGGGACGGCCTGCTGCGCGACCGTCGCGACCGGAGGCGGCGCGGCTTGAGGCAACGACGCCGCCTTCACCGAAGCGGCCGCCTCGGCCTTGGCCCGTTCGGCGCGGACCCGGGCGAGCTCTTCCTCCTTGCGACGCTGCTCCGCGAGTCGGGCGTCGAGCTCGCGCTTCTGCTGTTCGATCCTGGCCTGTTCCTCGGCGGTCAGCGGCTTCTTGCCGGTGGCCGCGGCCTGCTTCGAGGCTTCCATCTGGCGTTGCATCTCCTCGGTTCGGGCCTTCTCGGCGGCGAGCTGATCGGCGAGGTCCTTCTCCTTCTTGGAGTACTCGGCGAGCTGCTCCTGGACCAGCTTGGCGATGGTCGCCTGGTCGACCGCCTGCGGAGCGGGACGCCCGAAGAGGAGGTAGGCGATCACCGCCACCAGCACGGCGACCCCGGCGATCGCGATGTACAGGCCGGTGCGGCTGGGCGGTGGCGCCGGAGCGACCTCGACGGCCGCTGCCGCTGCCGACTCGGAACGTGGGGCCCGGAAGTAGGGCGTGACGTCGAGGCTCTTCTCGCGCTGTACCTCGCGATCTTCTTCCTCGATCTCGTGGCGGTACAGACGGTCCATGAAGAGCGCGAGGTTGAACGTCGTCGGCGAGTACGCGCCGCCGTAGAGAAGCTTCTCCAGCTCGCGCTTGAAGTCGGCGGCGGAGCCGTAGCGATCCTCGGGGCGGGGGGCCAGCGCCTTCTGGACGATGGCCAGCACGTCGGCCGGGACCGGTCCCTCCTCCTGCGCCAGGTGCGGCGCCTGCAGCGCTGCGGCCCGGGCGGCGGACTCGAGGGGCAGCGGCGTCCCGCACAGGAGCTGGTAGAGGATGGCGCCGAGCGAGTAGACGTCGGAGCGCCGGCTCGGCGTGTGGCTGGCCAGGACCTCGGGGGCCAGGTATGCCGCCGCCATCTCCTGGACGGCGACCCGGTCGAGGTTGGCGAGCAGCCCGCGGGCGAGGCCGAAGCCGCCCACCAGTGCTTCGCCGTCGTTCCCGATCAGCACGAGCTGCGGGACCAGGAAGCCGTGCACGAGCGGCTCACCGCGAACCTCGACGGCGAGCGCGGCGGAGAGGGCGGCTGCCATCTTCTCGGCGATCAGGAGGGCGTTGTCGATGGCGACCGGGAACTGCTCCTGGCCGACCCGCTCGAGGAGCTGGTCGAGGGGTTGCGACGGGACGTAGTCCCACGCCACGTAGGGCACCCCGCCCTCGACGCCGCACGCCGCGTTGCGGACCACGTTGGAGGCCCGGAACATCTGCGAGAGCTGGTTGGTCACCGGGACCTCGGCGGCGAGCGCGGTGCGGTCGAGCCCTACCTGGTCGAAGCGGCGCAGCCAGACGATCCGCTTGAACCCCAGGCGCTCCATCTCGCCGGCGCGCCAGAGCGTGCCGAAACCGTCCTGCGATCGCTGCTTTAAGAGGAGAAAGTTGCCAAATGAGGTGTACGACGCCGCCATGAGCAGATCCTCCCGGGCATCCCCGGCCAAAGCTAGCACCCGGTCACAGGAAGGTCAACGTCCGGCCGGAGTTTCACGACCCCGCTCGTGCCCGTCCCGCCAGGAACGTCTCGAGGATCAACCGGGCCGCGACCCCGTCGATCACCGAGTCCCAACGTCGCGGCGGGACCCCGGCCTCGCGCAGCAGCGACTGCGCCGCCGCCGTGGTACCACGCTCGTCGACCGTCTCGACCGGGACGTCGAGAGAGGTGCGCAGCGCCGCGACGACGGCAGCGACGCGCACCTCGCCGCGGCCCTCGCCGCCCCGGGTGACCGGGACTCCGACGACCACGCCGCCGACCTCGCGGTCCCGGACCAGGACGCCGACCGCGGCGGCGAGAGCCTCGGGACCGTGGAAGGCGAGCGGCGGCAGGGGAGCGACGACGCGCTCGTCGCCATCGGAGACGGCGACGCCGACGCGGGCGCGACCGACGTCGAGGGCGATCCATCGCATGAGCGAGAGCATAGTGGATCGGGGCGGCGGGGCGACAGCAGCGTGGGGTCGGGCCGGACGCGCCGCAGCCCGACGCGTCGGATTGCGGCCACGGTGACGGCCGCCGCCGACGGGCGTGCGGCGGCGGGCTACAATCGGCGACGGAGCAGGAGGTGCGCATGCCTGAGGAGATCGTCATCGTCGGCACGGCACGGACCCCTATCGGGAGCTTCCTCGGAGCGCTCGCTGCCGTTCCCGCGCCCCGCCTGGGAGCCGTGGCCATCAGGGCCGCGGTCGAGCGGGCCGGCGTGGCGCCGGGCGCCGTCGACCAGGTGATCATGGGCCACGTGCTGCAGGCCGGCGTCGGCCAGGCGCCGGCGCGCCAGGCACTGATCTACGCCGGGCTGCCTGACAGCGTGCCCGCGGTGACCCTCCACCAGGTGTGCGGCTCCGGTATGCGGGCGGCGATGATGGCCGCCAACGACCTCCGCTGCGGTGACGGGGAGATCATGGTCGCCGGCGGGATGGAGAGCATGTCCAACGCGCCCTACCTGCTGCCGGGCGGACGGACCGGGATGCGCCTGGGCCATGGCCAGGTCCTCGACCACCTGGTCTTCGACGGCCTGTGGGACCCTTACGGCGACAAGCACATGGGCAACTGCGCCGAGACCTGCGCGCGCCACTACGCGTTCACGCGGGAGGCTCAGGACGCGTTCGCCCGCGTCTCGTACGAGCGCGCCATCGCGGCGGCCGCCGCCGGCGCCTTCGACGCCGAGACGGTCGCCGTCGAGATCCCCGCCAGGAAGGGCGAGCCGGTCAGGGTCACGAGGGACGAGGAGCCGACCCGCGCGGACCTGGCCAAGATGGCCAGCCTGCGGCCGGCGTTCGACAAGGACGGCACGGTCACCGCGGCGAACGCCTCGAAAATCAACGATGGGGCGGCGGCGCTCGTACTCACGACCGAAGGCCGCGCGCGGCGCGACGGCCTTACGCCGCTCGCCCGCATCGTCGCCCACGCCGGCGTTGCGCAGCAGCCGGAGTGGTTCACCACGGCGCCGGTCGGGGCGATGCGCAAGGCGGTCGAGCGTGCCGGCGTGCGGATGGAGGACATCGACCTGTTCGAGGTCAACGAGGCGTTCGCGGTGGTCGCCATGGCCGCGATGAAGGAGCTCGCGATCCCACATGAGAAGCTCAACGTCCATGGCGGGGCGGTCGCGCTCGGCCACCCCATCGGGGCCTCTGGGGCGCGCATCGTGATCACCCTGCTGCACGCCCTCCGCCGGCGAGGCCTGCGCCTCGGTTGCGCGGGGATCTGCATCGGCGGCGGCGAGGCCACCGCGATGGTGATCGAGTCGCTCGCGTGAGGCGCCTCGTCCTCGCAGCACTCGCCGTGGCCCTCGTCGGCACGGTTGCGGCTTCGGCCGCCGACATCGGCGAGTACATCAAGCTCAGCGCCCACCAGCAGTACTGGGTGCGGGACCAGATGTGGTGCGGGCTGGGCGAGGTGGAGGTCACGTACCAGGACATCACCTTGCGCTGCGACCAGGTCGAGGTGGACCTCGAGACCATGGAGCTCCACGCCGAGGGCAACGTGGTCATCGACCAGGGCGAGGCGCGCTTCGCCTGCTCCCGGGCCCGTTTCGACCTCCGCAAGAAGGTCGGTATCTTCTACGAGGCGCAGGGGTTCTTCCCGCCCTCGTACCACTTCCGGGGTGCCGAGATCGAGCGCCTCGACGAGACGCACTACCGCCTCCACCGCGGGAGCTTCACGAGCTGTAACCTCGACGACGACAGTCCGCCTCCCTGGACCATCGACCTGCGCGACGCCGTCGTCGAGCTCGAGGGGTACGGTCACTTCCGCGGCGTCTCCCTCAAGGTCCGGGGGGTGCCGGTCTTCTACGCGCCACGCCTGCTCTGGCCGGTGAAGCGCGACCGGTCGGCCGGCCTGATGGTGCCGACCATCGGCTACTCCGACCGAAACGGGGCGTACCTGGGAAACGCGCTCTTCATGCCTCTGACCCGCTCGCTCGACACCACGCTCTACCTCGACCTCTACTCGAAGGGGTACGTCGGACTGGCCAACGAGTGGCGGTGGGCGCCCGCCGAGAACGCCAAGGGCGAGCTGTTCGCCTCCACGGTCCGCGACCCCGACACGAACCAGTGGGAGTGGAAGCTGCAGGGCAAGCACACCCAGCTCTTCCCGGGAGGCTACGCGCTGCGCGCCGAGCTGCTCGACTACTCGGACATCGACTTCTTCCAGCGCTTCGAGAAGACCTTCGACCGCAACACCCTGCGGTCCATCTACTCGTTCGGGACGATGTCGCGGATCTGGGGTCCGCAGGCCGTCAACCTGAGGATCGACAGTCGCCAGACGTTCTTCGCGAGCACCGGCGGCAGCACGAGCGGGTCCCGCGTGGTCCTCGACCGGCTGCCCGAGCTCGAGTATCGACTGCGCTCGACGCGACTCCTCGAGAGCCCGTTCTACGTGTCGCTCATCGCGGTGGCCGACCGGTTCCAGGTCGAGCGCTCGGCCACCCTGCGGGGCAGCTACGCGCGATTCGACGCGTTCCCCTCCGTCTCGTTGCTCACCGCGGGTGTTCCGTGGTTCAACGTCACGCCCTCGGTCGGCGCCCGCGCGACCTACTACACCGCCCGCTATTCCGCCAACCGGACGACGTTCGAGGACGAGCCGCTGTGGCGCCGGTACGCCACCGCCGGCGTGTCGCTGGTGGGACCGTCGTTCTCGCGCATCTTCACGAAGGGAGAGTCGAAGTTCAAGCACCTCGTCGAGCCGCGGGTGGAGTACGGCTACGTGTCCAACCCCGGCAGCTCGTTGCAGATCCCAGTGTTCGACGAGAAGGACTCGGTGCTCGTGCAGAACCGTCTGCGCGGCATTCTCGCCAACCGGCTGTTCTTCAAGGGCGGGGATGGCGCGAGCCGCGAGGTGGCGAGCCTCGAGATCAGCCAGGAGTACTCGTTTTCCGATCCGCTGACCGCGGCAAATCCGGGACTCGGGCTGCCCGCGAGCCGTCAGGGGCCCCTGTCGTTCTGGCTGCGCACCTCGCCCTACCCGCAGGTTACGATCGACGCCCGCACCGACTTCGATGCCGTGACCAACAATATGCGCTCGGCGTCGCTCACCGGGGGCGTCTTCACCGGTGTCGCGAACGTCGGCTTGACCTGGTACTCGAGCTTCAACGCGGCCACGGAGAGCGTGACCTCCTCGCAGACCCGGCTCTTCTTCGCCATCGCGCCGCCTACCGCACGCTGGCGGATCGAGTCGCAGCTCGCGTACGACATCCACAACGCGAAGCTCCTCGACCAGCGGTACGTCTTCCAGTGGCGGGGGAGTTGCTGGTCGGCGTATGCCGAGATCCGCGACTATCGGATCGAGCCCTACACCCGTCGCGACTACCGCATCGCGATCGACCTGACCGGGCTCGGCACGTTCCTCGACATCCGCGGCAGCCTCGACGCCCTCGCGCGCTGAATGCTCCTCGCGGACGGCTGTCCGGCTCGCCGTCGGGCACGCCGCGAGCGTCGCTTCGGGTTGCGGAGCCGGAGTGGCTGGTGTAAGCTCCGCGCTCCAGGTCGGGGCGTAGCTCAGCCTGGTAGAGCACACGGTTCGGGACCGTGTGGTCGGAGGTTCAAATCCTCTCGCCCCGACCATTAGTGCGGGGGGCCCGCTGGCCCCCCACCCTTTTCCCCCGCCAGCTACGCCCCCCGTGCCCCCGGGCGCTCCGGCGAAGTGAATTCGCCTTCGCGCCTCGACGCGCCTCGACCCAGCACCCGCCCGCCATTCGAGGGCTACGCGCCCGCCCACCCGACCAGGATTGAAGCCACCAAGCAGGGGTAAGTGGGGACCTGCCCCTGCTGCCTTTGCTGTTCTTGCTTCAAGCCTGGGTGATGGGGCGGGCGGGCAACCCTGGAGGGTTGGGTGGGAGTGCAACTCTGGGTGGAAGGGTGGGTGTGCACCCCTGCTTCCACGAATGGCACGGAACTCGCACGTGGGCTAGACTGCGCGCGCGGACGACGCCCGCTGTGCAGCCGGCGAATCCGCTGCCGGCCAGGCGAATCGGGGGTCGGCCGGCGTGACGGACGAGAGGCGATCTGACACGGCCAGTGCCAGATTGGCCCGATGGGAGAGTGGCATGCGGGTAGGTGTTCGCGGAGTCTCGGTTGCGGTCGTCGTGCTCGGTGGGGTGGCCTTCGCCGGCGCTCAGGATTTCGGGGCTCAGGCCCCGACCGCAGTGGCGGCGATCAAGGGCGCCTGCGACGCTGCCGGCGGTCTTGACGCGTTTCGCAAGCTCGGGATCGTCCAGGTCGAGGTGACCCGCGAGGAGATCACCCAGGACGGCCACACGAGCGCGATCCGAAACGGCTTCTTCTTCACCGCCCCGGGTCCGACGCCGGGCCGCATGGAAGTGCCGGAAAAGAAGGTGATCGCCGGGGACGACGGCGACAAGGGATGGGCCGTGATCGACGGTAAGCCCGACCCCAAACCGTCCACCCAGTACATGGTGAAGCGCCTCCTGCACGGAGACCTCTTCCCGCTGCTGCTCCCGTTCAGCCTGACCTGGGAGGGGGTGAGCGTCACCGGCGTCGAGCCGGCCGAGGTGGAAGGGCGGCAGGTGTGGCGCCTCAAGGTGCAGCTCGCCCGGACCTTCTTCTTCACGCCGCAGATCGGCACGCTGTGGACGGTGGACGTCGACCGCAAGACATACATGCTGGTCCGGGCCGAGAGCCCGGCCACCGACATCGGCAAGGGGATGGTCGCCGACGGCATGCGGTTCTCGTGGGAAGGTCCGGTGAAGGTCGGCGGCGTCTGGTTCCGCGGCACGCAGCGACTCGAAGGCGTGGACATGGACGGCAACCCGAAGGCGCACAACCGGGTGGACAAGATCGTCTACAAGCTGCTCCCGCCGATCGCCTCGGCGCAGCTCTTCGCCAATCCGATCCCCCCGGAGCTGCGGCCCAAGCTGCCGATCGGGAAGCCGCCGCAACAGCCGGCGGCTGCGCCCAAGAAGTAGCACCACGGCCGGGGCGCCGAGGCGCCCGGCGCAGGGGTGGCGAGGAGGCGAACGTGCTCGTTCAGCGCCCAGTTCTCGTGGTCCTTCTGGCGTCGACCTTCGCCCGTGGCCTGTGCGCACAGGCCACCTCGGACCCGGCGGACCTCGCCCGTCGGGTCGGCGAGCTCCAGGCGTCACAGCAGGCCATCGAGCACCGACTCGACGAGCTGGCCAAGGCCATCGACGACATCGCCTGGGTGCAGCGTGTCGGCGACGTGGCCGAGGTGGACAAGTGGCGCATCGTCGGTCCCCCCGACGCGAACCCGAAGAACCCCACGGCGCCCGGGGCAGGCAACCCGGTCAAGTTCTACACCTACACGTTCGTCCCCCGCGACCGTGAGCCCGGCACGAAGCTGCCCATGGTGGTCCTTCCTCATGGCGGTGTGCACGCCGACTTCGCGACCTACCACACCCACATCGTTCGCGAGCTGATCGCCCAGGGCTACGTCGTGGTGGCTCCGGAGTACCGCGGTTCGACCGGCTACGGCGAGTCGTTCTACGAGCTCATCGACTACGGCGGCCGCGAGATCGACGACACCCGGGCCGCGAAGGAGTGGGCGCTCGCGAACTTCGACTTCGTCGACCCGCACCGGGTGGGGCTGGTCGGCTGGAGCCACGGCGGTCTCATCGTCCTGATGGAGAGCTTCGCCCACCCGCAGGACTACGCGTGCGTCTTCGCCGGCGTCCCGGTCTCCGACCTCGTCATGCGGTTGGGGTACCACGACAAGGACTACGAGGACCTGTTCGCGGCCGACTACCACGTCGGCAAGACGGTCCGCCAGGACATCGCCGAGTACAAGCGCCGCTCGCCTGTCTGGAACGTCGAGAAGCTCGCCGTGCCCCTTCTCATCCACACCACGACCAACGACGAGGACGTCAACGTGATCGAGGTCGAGCACCTCGTCCAGGCCCTCAAGGCGGCCGACAAGAAGTTCGAGTACAAGACCTTCCCCGACGCACCCGGCGGCCACAGCTTCGATCGCCTCGACACCCCGGTCGCCCGGTCGATCCGGACCGAGATCTGGCAGTTTCTCGCCAGGCACCTCAAGCCCCCGCACCCGCCCAAGGCCCGGGAGTGAGCGAGCGACTCCGTTCGGCGTCGTCGCTCCACGACGAGCCCGGGGGCACCCGCCGGGGGGCGGGGGCACGTGACGCGATCGGTGGCCTTGCTAGACTCCGCCCCATGCGGCTGGAGCGCGGTCTCATGCTGGTGGCGCCGGCAGTCCTCGTGTCGCTCGCCTGCGGTCGGGGTCCCCGGCCCCTGGCCGAGGTCGGGGGCCGGGCCATCACGCTCGCGGAGCTCAGTGCCGCGGTGACGGTACAGACCGGCCGGCCGATCGGCGAGGCCTCGACCGACCTCCAGGCCGCGTTGTTCGAGGCGTTCCTCGAGGAGGAGGTCGTGCTCGCCGCCTCGGGCGACCCCGGTGATCGGAACCTGCCGATCGGCCAGCGGCCGTCGCGCTGTCGTACGCTGATGGCCTCGCTGTGCGCGCCCCCTCCGCCGCCGACCGATGCCGAGATCGACGCGTTCCTCGCCCGCCGCGGCGCGACAGCAGCGCTCCCGGAGCGGATCCGGGTGCGGCAGCTCGTGCTGCCCGACCAGGCCACGGCGTCAAAGGCGCGAGAGCGGATCCGCCAGGGCGAGGACTTCGTCTCCCTTTCGCGCGAGGTCTCGCGGGCGCCAAACGCGGCCCAGGGTGGGGCGATCGGTTGGGTCGAACGCGGTCAGCTCCCGCCGGAGTTCGAGGCGGCGACGTTCGCTCTCGCGGACGGGGGAGTCAGCCTGCCGGTTCAGTCGGACTCGGGATGGCACGTATTCCAGGTCGTCGAACGGCGCGCCGCCGGTGCCGACGACGGCTCCCGAAACCGGACGCGTGACGAGGTGATGTCCCTGGCCCTCGAAACCGCGCGACGGGCGTGCCTGCGCGGGCTGGCTGCGCGGGTCGGGGTTCGGGTTGATTGCCGGGACGTGGCCTTTCCTTGTCGGAACCCATTCGAGGACAGAACATGAAGACAGCTCACGCGCTGCTGTTCCTGATGCTCGCCACGCCGGCGCTCGCCGACGAACCCCGCCGGCTGGTGGAGGGTATCGTCGTGCGGGTCAACGACCGGATCCTGACCACCTCCGACATGCGCCAGCGGGTCGCCGAGCGGCTTGCCGAGACCGGCCGGCCGGTTCCCCCCGAGCAGTACCCCGACCTGGTCAGAGACGCCGCCGACGAGCTGTGCATGCTCGAGCGCGGCGTCGAGCTCAAGATCGAGGTCTCGGACGACGAGGTTTCCGCTGCGGTCAAGGAGCTCCGGGTGCAGAACCGGGTCGAGGACGAGGCCACGTTCGAGCAGATGCTCCTCAGTACCGGGATGACGCTCAAGGCGCTCCGCGCCAGGCTGCGCGACACGATGATCGTCAACCGGGTGCTGTCCCGCGAGGTCGGCAACTTCCCGATCACCGAGGAAGAGCTCCGCCAGCGGCTCGCCCGCAACGAAGAGCTCTATCGGGAGCCTGAGAAGGTCCACCTCGAGCACGTCGTCTACCCACTGGCGCCGGACGACAAGGACAGGGCCGAGAAGGAGGCAGCGGCGCGCCGCCTGGTCGCCGCCGTCCGGGCAGGAGGCGACTTCCTCGCCCTCGTCAAGCAGGAGACCGAGGCCGCACTGGCGACCGGTGGCGACCTCGGCGAGCTCGTCGATACCGACCTGCGGGACGAGATCCGCCTTGCCGTCGCCCTGCTCAAGCCGGGCGAGGTGTCCGACCCGTTCCTCAGCCTCGCCGGGGTCCACGTGGTCCGGGTCGTCGAGCGGATCCCCTCCAAGGTCAAGCCCTTCGAGACGGTGGTCGAAGAGCTGCGCCAGCGGGAGATGTCGGAACGCTACCGGGACCGCATGACCGGCATCGTCGAGGACCTCAAGAAGCGCTACGTCGTCGAGGTTCACCCCGAGCTGTTCCAGCCGCCGACGTAGGTCTGGCCCCTCCACCCGCCCCTCCAGGATTGCCCGGCCGAACACTCGGCCAGGGTTGCACATCCACCCGCCCCTCCAGGGTTGCCCACCCGACCACCCGCCCAGGGTTGAGGGAACACTGGACGGAGAAGGTACCTCGATCCTGCTTCAACCCTTCAACTCTCCAACCCTTCAACCCTCGATTTCGAGCCGTTCCGAGAGGGCTTGACAGCCCCCCCAGTCCATACCATCATGGCGGTGGAAAAAAGTGGAAGGAAGTGGACCGCCGTGGGCAATGTCCGCCACCGCGGACCCGGAACGGACGACGATGCAGACGTTTCGAGGGAGCTATCAGGCCACGATCGACGACAAGGGTCGCCTGAAGCTCCCCGCGCGCCTCAAGAGTCAGCTCGATGAGTGGTTTGGCGCCCAGGTGTTCGTCACCTCGCTGTCGCCCAACGAGCTGCGCGTCTATCCGCTGGGCGTCTGGGAGGAGCTCGAGCAGCGGTTCCTCGCGCGTCCGTCGATGGATCCGCTCGTCCAGCGCCTCCTCGAGCACGCCAACTACGGGCAGGAGGACGAGCTCGACGCGCAAGGTCGTGTCCTCGTTCCGGCCCTGCTGCGGGACGTAATCGGCATCAACGGCGAGGTGGTCGTGTCGGGCCGCGGTCGCTTCCTCGCCGTGGTCGCCCGCGACCGGGCCCAGGCCGAACTGTCCAAGGCTTTTACAGCGGAAGAACTCTCCACCCTGGCGGGGATGGAGCAGTGAGCGTGCGATGGCGGAGCCGGCACACCAGCCCGTCATGGTGCGCCAGGTCGTCGACTGGCTGGCGCCGCGCCCCGGCGGCCTGGTGGTCGACGCCACCGTCGGCCTCGGCGGTCACGCGGCCGCGCTGCTCGGTGCCTGTCCGGGCCTGCGCCTGCTCGGCCTCGACGTCGACCCCGAGGCGCTCGCGGCGGCTCGCGAGCGGCTGGCAGGCTTCGGCGAACGGTCCGAGCTGGTCCAACGCTCGTACTGGGAACTCGCCGCTGTCCTCGAAGCGCGCGGCATCGAGCACGTGGACGGCGTGCTGTTCGATCTGGGGGTGTCATCCCTGCAGTTGGACTCGCCGCAACGCGGGTTCTCGTTTCGGTTCGAGGCGCCACTCGACATGCGCTTTTCCGGCGGCGGGGTGACCGCCGCCGAGCTGCTGGCCGATGCGGACGAGGAGGAGCTGGTGCGGTGGCTTGTCGAGTACGGGGAGGAGCCGAGGGCTCGCCGCGTAGCGCGTGCGATCGCCCAGGCCCGGCGGCGCGCGACGATCGCGACGACGACCGAGCTGCGGCGGATCGTCACGGCCGCCCTCGGCGGCCGGCACGGCAAGATCGACCCCGCCACCCGGACCTTCCAGGCGCTGCGCATCGCCACCAACCGCGAGCTCGAGGGCATCCCGCTGGCTGTCGAGGCCGCCGCGCGCGCCCTGGTTCCCGGCGGCCGCGTGGCGGTCATCTCCTTCCACTCGCTCGAGGATCGACTCGTCAAGCACGCCCTGCGCCGCCTGTCGGGACGGTGCGTGTGCCCGCCCGGGTCGTTCGCCTGCCAGTGCCGCCCGGAGTCGCTGGTCGAGGTGCTCACCCCTCACCCGGCGCGGCCGGACCGCGACGAGGAGCGGACGAACCCGCGGGCACGGTCGGCGAAGCTGCGGGTGGCGGCGCGGAGGGCGTCGTGAAGGTGCTCTCCTATCGTCCGTCCAACTCGTGGCTGCAACGGCAGCTCGACGAGCGCTGGCGCGCGTGGTTGACCCGCTGCTGCGCCGGGGCCGCGGTCGTCGGTGTGGCGCTCGGTGCGCTCGTCGGGCCGCGCCAGCAGAACGTCCGGCTGCGCTATGAGATCGCCCAACGCGGTGCCAGCGTCGCGGAGCTCGAACGGTCACGCCGGCGGCTGCTCCTCGAGCGCGAGGCGCTGACCTCGCCGGGCTCGTTGGCCCGGGAGCTGCCCGACCTCGGCCTCGAACTGGTGACCCGGGAACGGGTCGCGTACCTGACCGCGGACGGCCGGATCGTCGCGGCGCCGACGCGCCCGCCCCGGCCGGCGCGGCCCGCCCAGGAGCCGCGCTGATGCTGTCGCCCTCGCGTGCCCGCCTGCTGCACGGCGCTCTCGTGCTGTGGGCCATCCTGGTCGTCGCGCGGCTGGCGCAGGTCCAGCTCCTGCAGCACGACGAGTGGCAGGCGGAAGCCACGGAGCAGCAGGAGCAGATCGTCGAGGTCCAGGCGCCTCGCGGCGACATCCTGACCCGGGACGGTCGGGTCCTGGCGGGCTCGCTGGAGCGCATGACGGTCTGCGCCAACCCGCGTCGCGTTCCCCGCGCGCAGTGGGCCGCCGTCGCGCGCAAGCTCTCGCCGGCGACCGGTCTCTCCGAACGCGAGATCAACGCACGCTTCGCGTCGGCCGCCGGGTTCCTCTACCTCGCCAAGGACCTCGATCCTGAGGTCGAGCGGACAGTCGCCCGCCTCGGACAAGAGGGCGTGTGGACCGAGCGCAGCGAGCGTCGCCTCTACCCGCACGGCGAATTCGCCGGGCCGGTGGTCGGCTTCGTCAACGGCGAGGAGCGTGGTCAGGCGGGCCTCGAGGGGTTCTTCGAGTCGACGCTGCGCGGTGCGCCGAGCCGATACCACCTGGTGCGCGACGGCAAGAGCGTCGGCACCCCGCTCGACCTCTCGCTCGAGCGCGAGGGGCGGGCCGGGCTCTCGCTCCGCACCTCCCTCGACAGCCGCATCCAGCTCGTCGTCGAGGAAGAGCTCGGCCGCACCATGGCCGAGATCGGCGCACGCGGCGCGACCGCGGTGGTCATGGACCCGTGGACGGGCGAGCTGCTGGCAGTCGTCTCGCTGCCCGCCTACGACCCGGCCCGACCCGGCCAGATCCCGGCCGAGCTTCGCCGCAACCGCGCCGCCGAGGACGCGTTGGAGCCCGGCTCCACGTTCAAGCCGGTGGTGATCGCGGCGGCCCTGGCGGCCGGCGTTCTCACGCCGTACGAGCTGGTGGACTGCTCCGGCGGTGGCGTCCAGGTGGCCGGCGTGTTCATCCGCGACCACGCGAACTACGGGCTGCTGCCGGTCCGCCAGGTGCTCGCGCAGTCGTCGAACGCCGGAACGATCCGCATTGCCCACCGGATGGGCCCGGCCCAGCTCGACGCGACGATCCGCGGCCTCGGGTTCGGCCAGACCACCGGCGTCGAGCTGCCCGCCGAGGCGCGCGGCATCTACCGCACGACGGACCGCTGGTCGGCACTCTCCCGGGCGGGGCTCGCGCTGGGCCAGGAGATCTCCGCGTCCGCGCTGCAGATCGCGCGCGCCTATGCGGCGATCGGCAACGGCGGGACCCTGGTGCGCCCGCGCCTCGTGCTCGAGACGATCGACGGGAGCACCGGCCGCGTCGTCACGCCGTACGTGCCCGATCCGGGTCGCCGGGTGCTGCCCGCCGAGGTGGCGCGCCAGGTCGCCGGCATGCTGCAGGCCGTGGTCGACGAGGGCACCGGCAAGTCGGCTCGCGTCGAGGGGTACCACGCGGCGGGCAAGACCGGCACGGCGCAGAAAGCGGGTGTCGGCGGCTACGGCGGCGGAATGCACGCGGCGTGGTTCGCCGGCTTCCTGCCGCGCGAGCACCCGCGGGTGGTCATCGTGGTGTGCGTCGACCAGCCGGAGAAGACGTTCTGGGCCGCCGACGTGGCCGCGCCGGCGTTCGGCCGGATCGCCACGCGGCTGGTGACGCTCCTCGGCATGCTGCCGCTGGAAGGGGAGCAGGCGTGACGCTGCGCCAGCTCGCCGCGGCCTGCGAGGCCCGCCTGCACGGCGACGGCGGTGCCGAGGCGACCGGCATCACCCACCGCTCCGGGGATGTGCGACCCGGCGTGGTCTTCGCGGCTTTGCCCGGGCTCAAGCGGCACGGGATCGAGTTCGTGCCGGAGGTCCGGGAGCTCGGCGCCGTCGCAGTCCTCTCCGACCGTGACCCGGGCGGGGGAGCCTGGCTGGAGGCGGTCAGCCCGCGCCGCGCCGCCGCGCTCGCCGCCTGGGCCCTGGCCGGCGCGCCCCATCGCCGGCTGCGCATGGTCGGTGTGACCGGGACCAACGGCAAAAGCACCGTCGTCGACCTCGTCGGCCGGATCGCCGCGGCGGCCGGGGAGCGTCCGGGCGTGTTCGGCACGCTGGCCTACTCGCTCCCGCACCGCAGCGAGAGGGCGGCACGGACGACGCCGGAGGCCACCGACCTCGCCCCGCTGCTCGCCGAGCTCGTCGAGCACGGCGGCACCGTGGCGTCGATGGAGGTGTCGTCGCACGCCATCGCGCTCGATCGCGTGGCGGGCCTCGAGTTCGACGTCGTGGCGTTCACCAACCTCACCCGTGACCACCTCGACTTCCATCGCGACATCGAGGATTACTTCGCGACCAAGGCGTCGCTCTCCGCCTCACTGCGCCCGAAGCCGCCGGGCCGGCGGGTAATCGGCGCCGATGACCCGTTCATGGCCCGCTTGTTGGCCGAGCGGCGGTCGGGTGACCTGTCGTTCGGGCTCGACGCCGGCTGCGACGTCACGGCCCGCGACGTCCGCCTGGAAGTGGGCGGCTCCCGGTTCGTCCTGGTCACGCCGGCCGGGGAGGTCGACGTCGCGCTCCCGCTGGTCGGTCGCCACAACCTGCGCAACGCGCTGGCCGCCGCCGGCTGCGCCGCGGCGCTGGCGTGGCCGCTCGACGCCGCCGCGGCGGGCCTGGCGGCGGCCGAGCCTGTTCCCGGCCGGCTGGAGCCCGTCGACGCCGTACCCGGCCTGCCCGTGTTCGTCGACTACGCGCACACCCCGGACGCCCTCGAGCAGGTGATCCGCTCCCTGCGCGAGGTGTCGGACCGCAAGCTCATCGTGGTGTTCGGCTGCGGCGGCGACCGCGACCGCGGCAAGCGGGCGCCGATGGGCGAGGTCGTCGGACGGCTCGCCGACGTGCCGATCGTGACCTCCGACAACCCGCGCAGCGAGGACCCCGACGCGATCATCGCGCAGGTCATGACCGGCGTGCGGGCCTCGGGCAACCCGCGAGCGTTGACCATCGCCGACCGCCGCGAGGCGATCGCCGCCGCGCTCTCTGTCGCCGACGACCGCTCGGTCGTGCTGGTCGCCGGCAAGGGCCACGAAACCGAGCAGATCTTCGCCGACCGCACGGTCCCCTTCGACGATCGGGTCGTGGTGCGCGAGCTGGCGCGCCGCCGGAGGGCGTGATGCGGCGAACCCTGGCCGAGCTCGCCCGTCTCCTCGCCACCCCGCCGGTCGCGCCCGACGTGGTCGTGACCGGCGCCGCCATCGACTCGCGGGCCTGCCGGCCGGGCGACCTGTTCGTCGCCATCCGCGGCGAGAGGACCGACGGGCACGACTACCTCGCCGATGCCGCCGCCCACGGCGCCGTCGCGGCGCTCGTCGCTCGCGAGGTGGCGCACCCCCTGCCGCAGCTTCTGGTCGCCGATCCGGTCGCCGCCCTGCAGCGCCTGGCGGCCAGCGAGCGGGCGCGCTCGGCCGGCCGCCTCGTCGGGATCACCGGCTCCGTCGCCAAGACGACCACCAAGGAGTTCCTCGCCGCCCTGCTCTCGACCACGTTCCGGACCGGCTCCACGGCGGGCTCGCGCAACTCCCAGGCCGGGTTCCCGGCCGAGCTGTGCTCCCGACCCGACGGCCTGGAGTGGTTCGTCGCCGAGTTGGGGATGAGCCACGCCGGGGAGCTCGACCGCCTCGGCGCGGTGGCCCAGCCCGACGCCCTGCTCTACACCGTGATCGCCCCGGTGCACCTGGAGTACTTCGCCAGCATCGAGGCGATCGCCGAGGCCAAGGCCGAGCTCATCCCGCATCTCGCCGGCGACGGCCTGCTCGTGCTCAACGCCGCCGACGGCCGGGTCGCGCGGCTCGCCGGCCGGTTCGCGGGCCGGGTCGTGCGCTACGGGATCCCCGGTTCGAGCGACCTGTGGCTCGACGGCTACGAGGGGCGGGGCCTGCTCGGCGCCAGCTTCACGTTGCGCGGCCGCGACGTCGCGATCCCGGTCGAGTGGGCGATGGCCGGGCGGCATCAGGCGGCGAACCTGGTGGCGGCCGCGGCGTGCGCCCTCGCCCTCGGGGTGAAGGCCGAGCACGTCGCGCCCTGTGCCGCGACGCTCACGCCCGCGCCCCGGCGCGGCGAGGTGCACGTCCTGCCTTCCGGGATCACCCTCGTCGACGACTCGTACAACGCCTCGCCGGTCGCCGTGACCAGGCTCCTCGAGCTGCTGGCCGAGACGGAGGGGCGACGCGTGGCCGTGCTCGGCGAGATGCTTGAGCTGGGCCGGGACAGCCTGGCGCTCCACCGCGAGATCGGCCTGGTCGCCGGCCGCTCCGCGGACGTCGTGATCGCCGTCGGCGGGCCGCCGGCCGCCGCCCTCGCCGACGCCGCGACCGGCGCCGAGACCCATGCGGTCGAGGACGCCGCGGCGGCGGTGGCGGTGCTCGCCGGGCTGCTCCGGAAGGGCGACGTCGTGCTGGTCAAGGGCTCCCGCGGCATCGGACTCGACCGGGTGGCCGACGCCCTGCGCCGGGGGGAGCGCTGATGCTGTACTGGCTCCTGTGGAACGCGCACGAGCTCTGGCGTCCGCTCAACGTCTTTCGTTACATCACGTTCCGCGGCGCCCTCGCGATCGTGACCGCGCTCGTCTTCGGCATTCTGCTCGGCCCCTGGTTGATCCGCATGCTCCGGGAGCACCAGATCGGTCAGTCGATCCGCGAGGAGGGGCCGGCCAGCCACCAGAAGAAGGCCGGGACCCCGACGATGGGCGGGCTGCTCATTCTCGCGGCCATCGTCGTCCCCGTCCTCCTGTGGGGCGACCTCACCGAGCCGCTCGTGTGGATCGTGACGCTGACCACGATCCTGTTCGGCGGCATCGGCTTCCTCGACGACTACCTGAAGGTCACCCACGGCAAGAACCTCGGCCTGCGCGTCTGGCAGAAGCTCGGCCTCCAGGTCGTCCTCGGCGCCGGGGCCGCGGTCGCGATCCGCCTCGCCGCCGGGCACGCCCCCCACGCCGGGGTGATCGCGTTCCCCTTCCTGAAGAACGTCAACCTCGACCTCGGCGTGTTCTACGTCCCGTTCATCGCCTTCGTGCTGGTCGGCGCGTCCAACGCGGTCAACCTGACCGACGGGCTGGACGGTCTCGCCGTCGGGTCGGTGATGATCGCGTCGGCGACCTACTCGATCCTCTGCTACTGCGCGGGCCACGCCAAGATCGCCCGCTACCTGCAGATCCCGCTGGTGACCGGGTCGGGCGAGGTCGCGGTGTTCCTCGCCGCCATGGTCGGTGCGTCGCTCGCGTTCCTGTGGTTCAACTGCCACCCGGCACAAGTGTTCATGGGCGACGTCGGGTCGCTGGCGCTCGGTGCCGCGATCGGCTGCTCGGCGGCGATCGCCAAGCAGGAGCTGGTCCTGATCATCGTCGGCGGGTTGTTCGTCGTCGAGGCGCTGTCGGTGATCGTCCAGGTCGCGAGCTTCAAGACGCGCGGCAAGCGGGTCTTCCGGATGTCCCCGCTGCACCACCACTTCGAGCTCGGCGGCTGGGCCGAGACGCAGGTCGTCGTCCGGTTCTGGATCGTCGCCATCGTGTTCGCCCTCGCGGGCCTGGCGACCTTGAAGCTGCGATGAGCGAGACGACCCCTCGCCGCGCGCTGGTGATCGGCCTCGGAAGCTCCGGGGTGGCCGCGGCGCGGCTGCTCGCCGCCGACGGCTGGCGGGTGACGGTCAACGACCGCGCCGGCGAGGCGGAGCTCGGCGCCAGGCGCGCCGAGCTGCCGGAGTCCGTCGCCACGGTGTTCGGCGGGCATCCCCTCGAGCTGCTCGGTGGGGTGGACCTGGTGGTCGCCTCGCCGGGGGTGCGTTGGGACCTCGAGCTGCTCGTCGAGGCGCGACGTCGCGGCATCGAGACGATCGCCGAGGTCGAGCTCGCCTGGCGGCGACTGGCCGGGACGCCCCTGGTCGGGATTACCGGGTCGAACGGCAAGACCACGACGACGGCGCTCGTCGGCGAGATCCTGCGGGTCGCCGGCCTCAAGACCGCGGTCGGCGGCAACATCGGCCACCCCGCGTCGGACCACGCGTTGCAGGGCGGATGGGACGCGCTGGTGTGGGAGCTGTCGTCGTTCCAGCTCGAGGGGTGCACGACGCTTCGCCCCCGGGTCGGCGTCCTCCTCAACCTGTCGCCCGACCACCTGGACCGCCACCCGACGCTGGCCGCGTACCTGGCGGCAAAGACCAGGCTGTTCGCCCGCCAGACCGCGGACGACGTCGCGGTCGCAGGCGGCGACGACCCGGCCCTCGCCGACCTCGCGGTCCCGTCGCGGCTCGAGCGCTTCTCGGTCGTCGACCGGTCGGCGGCGGCGCACCTCGCCGGAGACACCCTCGTCCTCGACGGCGCGGCGCTCCTGCCGCGCGCCGAGCTGCCCCTGCTCGGCGACCACAACGTCGCCAACGCGCTGGCGGCCGCGCTGGCCGCCGCTCGGATGGGGGCGGACCGGGAGTCGATCGCCCGCGCGCTACGCACCTTCAAGGGCCTGCCCCACCGCCACCGCGTGGTCGCGACGGTGGCCGGCGTCCGCTTCGTCGACGACTCCAAGGGCACCAACATCGGCGCCACCGCGGCCGGGCTCGCCGGCTACCCGGCCGGGACGATCCACCTCATCCTCGGCGGCCTCGGCAAGGGCCAGGACTTCGCCGAGCTTCGCCCGGCCGTCGCCGGCCGGGTCGCGACCGTCTACCTGATCGGCGAGGCCACCGACGAGATCGCCAACGCGCTCGCCGGGGTCGTCCCGGTCGAACGGTGCGGGACCCTCGCCGAGGCCGTCGCCCGGGCCGCCGCGCAGGCGAGGCGCGGCGACACCGTACTGCTCTCGCCGGCCTGCGCCTCGTTCGACCAGTTTCGCGACTACGGCCACCGCGGCGACGAGTTCGCCCGGCTGGCGAACGCCCTCCCGGGGGGAGACCGCTGATGCCGCGCACCCGCGAGGTCGATCGCTACCTGCTCGCTGCGGCCCTGGTCGGCGCGGCGTTCGGGGTCGTGATGGTCGCCTCGGCGTCGGCGCCGCTGGCCCGCGAGTACTACGACCTGCCCGAGGGCGAGTTCGCGTTCCGCCAGGCGATGGCGGTGCTGCTCGGCGCCGGGGCCCTGCTCGCCGCGACGTTCGTGCCCTTGGACTGGCTGACCAACCGGAAGGTCGCCTTCGGGGCGCTGTTCGTGACCTGGGGGCTCCTGCTCGCGGCGTACCTCCAGCCCACGGTGGCCGGTACCCATCGCTGGCTGCGCCTGCCGATCGGTTCGCTCCAGCCGTCGGCCATCGCCAAGGTGACGCTGCCGCTGGCCCTCGCGGCACTGATCGCCTACCACCGCGAGCTGCGCCGCGACCAGAAGCGGACGTTCCTCGTCGCCGGCGGCCTGGTGCTGGTCACCTTCGGCCTGGTCCTCGCGGAGCCGGACCTCGGCTCGGCGGTCCTGCTCGTCGTCGCTGCGGCCGCGGTCCTGATGCTCGCCGACATGCCGTGGAAGCCGATGGCACTGGCCGGCGCCGCGCTCGTCCCGGTGTTCCTCGTCGCCATCGCGCTCAAGCCGTACCGGGTCGAGCGGATGCGCTCGTTCTTCGGTTCCACCTCGTACCAGGTCCACCAGTCATTGATCGCCTTGGGGCGCGGCGGCCTCTTCGGCGAGGGACCTGGCGCGAGCGTGCAGAAGCTGTTCTACCTGCCGCAGCCGCACACCGACTTCATCTTCGCGATCGCCGGCGAGGAGCTCGGCTTCGTCGGGGCACTCGTCATCCTCGGCGTGCTCGGTGTCGTGGTGTGGCGGGGGTTCCGTGCCGCCGAGCGGGCGGCGGCGCTGTCCCACGCGCTCCTCGCCGCCGGCCTGACGACGACGATCGCCGTCCAGGCCCTGCTCAACGTGTCGGTGTGCCTCAAGCTGCTCCCGGCCAAGGGGCTGCCGCTGCCGCTCATCTCGTCAGGCGGCTCGGACGTGGTCCTGACGATGGCCGCCATCGGGCTGTTGCTCAACATCGCCAAGGAGGGCGCGTGACCGAGGTGGTCATCGCCGGCGGCGGCACGGGCGGCCACCTTTTCCCCGGCCTCGCGGTTGCCGTGGCGCTGGCCGAGCGGGGCGTCGCGGTGTCGTGGCTCGGCGCCGCCCGCGGCCTCGAGGCGGTCCGGGTGCCGGAGGCCGGCATCCCGCTCCGCCTGCTCCCGGTCACCGGTGCGGTCGGACGGTCCCGACTTGCTCAGGCCGGCGCCGGCCTCCGCCTGGTGCCCGGCTTCGCCCTGGCGTTCGCCCACCTGCTGCGCCGCCAGCCGGTGGCCCTGCTCGCCGTCGGCGGCTACGCGGCGTTGCCAGGCGCCCTGGCCGCGGCGGCGCTCGGGATCCCGGTGGTCCTGCAGGAGCAGAACGCCGTGCCCGGCGTGACCAACCGGCTGCTCGCGCCGTGGTCGGTGGCCATCGCCTGCGGCTTCCGCGAGGCGTTGTCCTCGTTCCCGTCGCTGCCGGCCCGCTGGACGGGGAACCCGGTGCGGGCCGCGTTCTTCGCCGTCGCTCCGGGTTCTGCGGCGCCGGCCGGAGTGCTCGTCCTCGGCGGCAGTCAGGGTTCGGCGTTCCTCAACCAGGTCTTGCCCGAGGCGTTCGCCGTCGCCGCCCGGCAGTGCGAGCTGCCGCCAATCGTTCACCAGGCCGGCCCGCGCTGGGCCGACGACGTCCGGATGCGCTACGCCGCGCACGGCGTGACGGCCGAGGTCGTGCCGTTCATCGAGGATCCGGCCGGGGCCCTCGCCCGGGCCGGGCTGGTGGTCGCCCGGGCCGGCGCCCTGACCGTCTCGGAGCTCGCCGCGGCCCGTCGCCCGGCGCTCCTTGTCCCGTTCGCCGCCGCCGCGCACGGCCACCAACTGGCCAACGCGCGCGCCCTGGAGTCCTGCGGCGCCGCCGAGCTGCTCGAGGAGCGCGAGGCGAGCCCGCAGCGGCTCGCGGCCTCGCTCACCCGGCTCCTCGCCGACCCGACCGGGCTGGCCGAGCGCGGCCGCGCCGGGACGACGCTCGTCCGACCCGACGCCGCGGCCGACATTGCGGCGCTGCTCCTGTCCCGCTCCGGCTTCGCGCCGGAGCCGCACCACGGCCGGGAGGCGGCATGAACTTCGGGCACGTCCGCCACCTCCACTTCGTCGGCGTCGGCGGCGCCGGCATGTGCGGTCTCGCCGAGCTGCTCCACGGCGACGGGCTCGAGGTGTCTGGCTGCGACCAGGCGGCCAGCGAGACCACCGCACGGCTCGAGGCGCTCGGCATCCCGGTGGCGATCGGGCACGACCCGTCACACCTGGAGCGCGCCCAGGTCGTGGTCATCTCCTCGGCCGTGGCGGGCGAGAACGCCGAGGTCGCGGCCGCCCGCGCCCGCGGCATCCCGGTCATCCGCCGGGCCGAGATGCTCGGCGAGATCTCGCGGCTGCGCTGGTCGATCGCCGTCGCCGGCACCCACGGCAAGACGACGACGACCTCGCTCACCGGGTTCGTGCTGACCCGGGCCGGCCTCGATCCGACGGTGGCGGTCGGCGGCCGGGTCCACTTCCTCGGTGCCCACGCGCGTCTCGGCCGCTCCGAGTACCTGGTCTGCGAGGCCGACGAGTTCGACCGCTCGTTCCTGGCCCTCTCGCCCGTCCTGGCGGTGCTCACCGCGATCGAGGCCGAGCACCTCGATACCTACGGGACGGTCGAGGCGATGGAGGAGGCCTTCGTCGCCTTCGCGAACCGCGTGCCTTTCTACGGCGCGGTGATCGCCTGCGTCGACGACGGCGGCGTGCGCCGGCTCCTCCCCCGGCTCTCCCGCCGGCTGCTCACGTACGGGACCACGCCCCAGGCCGACCTGGTCGCCCGCGCGGTGAAACCGACGCCGGAGGGCACCCGCTGCCGCGTGGTGTGGCACGGCGGGGAGCTCGGCGAGCTGACGGTCCCCCTCGCCGGGCGGCACAACCTTCTCAACGCGCTCGCGGCGCTTGCCTGCGCCCTTGAGGTGGACATCCCGTTCGACACCGCGGCGGAGGCGATCACGGAGTTCACCGGTGTGGCTCGCCGTTTCGAGCGGAAGGGCGAGCGCGACGGGGTCGTGCTGGTCGACGACTACGCGCACCATCCAACCGAGGTGGCGGCGACGCTGCAGGCGGCCCGGCAGCGTTTCCCGGAGTCGCGCCTCGTCCTCCTCTTCCAGCCTCACCTCTTCTCGCGCACCCAGGCATTCGCCCGGGAGTTCGGCGAAGCCTTGCTTGCAGCCGACGTCGTGCTGGTGCTGCCGATCTACCCGGCGCGGGAGCGACCGATCCCCGGGGTGAGCTCGGTCCTGGTCGCCGACGCGGCGCGGGCCTCGGGGCACCGTCAGGTGCTCGCCCCGTCGTCGTTCGACGAGGCACTGGCGCTCCTCGCCGACATGCTCCGGCCCGGCGACGCGCTGTTCACGATGGGGGCGGGCGACGTCATCCACCTCGGCGAGCGCTGGCTTCAAGGAGCCCGGTCGTGAGCGGCATCATCGTTCGCCGTCGCCCGTGGTGGCGGCCCGCCCTCCGCGCCCTGCCGCTCGCCGTCGCCCTCGGTCTCACCGGCACGCTGGCCGCGGCGCTGCAGGTGCGCGAGGTCCGGGTCTCCGGGACGAGCCGCTTCCCGTCCCGCGAAGTCGAGCGGGTCCTCGGCGCCGCCCTCGGCACCCCGGCCGTGGCCGCCCGGCCCGAGGCGCTCCGCGCGCTGGTCCGCGCGCTGCCGTGGGTCGAGGACGCCCACGTGAAGATCTCCCTCGACGGCGTGGTCGCCTGCGCGGTGAGCGAGCGCGTCCCGGTGGCCGTCGCCGTCGACGGCCCGGCCCGCCAGCTCGTCGATGCCGCGGGGAACCTCCTCGGCCCTGCAGCCGGGACTCGTGCCGCCCTCGAGATCGACTCCTTCGGTCCGCATCCAGGCGAGCGGGCGGACCTCCTGGCGCGCATCCCGGAGCTCGAGCGCGCCTGGGGCGGCCACCTCGCCCGCGCCGTGCGCGTCGGGCCTCGCGACGTCGAGCTCGGCTTCGATGGCGCTCCCTGCACCGTGGTCGCCGATCCCGGCGCGCCGGACGGCGTCGCCACCGCGCGGCGGGTGCTGGCCGCCTGGGCCGCCTCGCACGACGCCGCTCCCCGTCGGCTCGACGTCCGCGTCCCCGGGCGCGTCGCCGTGCTGCCCGCCCCGCCGCCCGAGCCTCCGGTCGGGGAGGTCTCCTGATGGCGCAGGGCCCGCGCATCCTCGCCGGCCTCGACGTGGGCAACCAGCGCGTGCTCGCGCTCGTCGCCGAACTCGACGAGCACGACGAGCTGATCATCCGCGGCGTCGGCGTCGCCCCGTCGGCGGGAATGCGGGCCGGCCAGGTGGTGCAGATGAAGCCGGTGGTGGCCGCGATCAAGGCCGCCGTCGAAGAGGCCGAGTTCATGGCCAAGCTCCCGGTCGAACGCGTGCTCGCGTCGGTCGCCGGGACGTTCGTCTCCGGCCGGATGACCCGGGCCGCGATCATGCTCGGGCCGCGCGAGCGCGAGGTGACTGCCAAGGACCTCACGCAGCTCCACGCCGCCGCCCAGCGGCAGCCGCTGCCGCCCGGTCACACCGTGCTCAACGTCATCACCCACTCGTACATGCTCGACGACCAGGACGGCGTCCTCGACCCGCAGGACATGGTCGGCCGCCAGCTCGCCGTCGACGCCTACGTGCTGGCCTGCCAGGAGAGCCACGTCCGCACACTCGAGAAAGCGATCAACGCGGCCGGGCTCGTCGTCGAGGAGTTCCTCTTCGCGCCGGTGGCCTCGGCGATGGCCACCCTGACCGAGGACGAACGCCGCCTGGGCGGGATCGTGGTCGACATCGGCTACGGCAACACCACGTTCGCCGCCTTCTCGTCCGAGAAGCTGGTCGCGGCCGGCTGTTTCCCGCTCGCCGGCAACAAGGTCAACGACGACATCGTGCACCGCTTCCAGACCACCGCGGCAGGAGCGGAGAAGGTCAAGGTCGCGGCGGCCACCATGCTCCTAGCCGACGTCGGCGAGGAGGAGACGCTGTCGGTGCCGACCATCGACGGCCGCGGCGCCCACGTCATCCCGCGCCGCGCCCTGTGCGAGACGGTGCGCTTCCGGCTGCAGGAGATCTTCGAGCTCGTCCTCGCCGACGTGATGCGGCAGGCGCCCGCGGACACACCGTTCACCGGCGTGGTGCTGTCCGGGGGCGGCGCGCACCTCGACGGCCTCGTCGCCCTCGCCGAGGAGGTCTTCGTCAAGCGCGCCCGCCTGGCCGAGCTGGAAGGGGTGGCGGACGCCACCAACCTGCTGGCCAGCTCGGAGCTGCCGTCGCGGTCGCCGGCGGTCGCGGTCGGACTGCTCGCCTACGGCAAGAAGCTCCTCGTTCCCACGAACGTTCCGGTCGTCCGGGCGCAGCGGCGCCACGACGGCCTCATCTCGAGACTGACCAGGAAATTCATGGCCAAAAGGGAGGTGGCTCATGATCATGTTTGACGACAAACCGGAGCACAGCGCACCCGCGATCACCATCGCCGACGAGTCGGCACCCGCAGTCATCAAGGTGGTCGGCGTCGGCGGTGGTGGCTGCAACGCCATCAACCGCATGATCAGCGCCGGCGTCAAGGGCGTGGAGTTCATCGCCGTCAACACCGACGGCCAGGCGCTGCGCGCCAGCAATGCGGGGATCAAGATCCAGCTCATCACCCCGAACGGACGCGGCAAGGCGCTGGGCGCCGGCTGCGACCCGGACGCCGCGCACAAGGCGGCGCTCGACAAGACCGACGAGCTCATCGAGTGCCTCGAGGGCGCCGACATGGTGTTCATCGCGGCCGGCATGGGCGGCGGCACCGGCACCGGTGCGGCCCCGGTCGTGGGCAACCTGGCGCGCGACGCCGGTGCGCTCACCGTCGCGGTCGTCACCAAGCCGTTCGCCTTCGAGGGCACGCGCAAGGCGAAGATCGCCGAGAAGGGGATCGACGAGCTGCGCAAGGCGGTGGACACTCTGATCACGGTGCCCAACAACCGCCTGCTGCAGATGGTCTCGCCCAACGTCTCGGTCGAGGAGGCGTTCCAGCTCGCCGACGAGGCGCTGCGTCACGGCGTGCAGGGGATCTCCGACATCATCAACGAGACCGGCGTGATCAACCGCGACTTCGCCGACGTCGAGACGGTGATGCGCGGCGGCGGCATGGCGCTGATGGGGATCGGCGTCGGCAGCGGCGAGCACCGCGCCATCGAGGCGGCGCAGCAGGCGTTCTCCTCGCCGCTCCTCGAGGAGACCTCGCTGGAGGGTGCCCAGCGCGTGCTGGTCAACTTCGTCGGCGGGCCAGACACCACGATCACCGAGATCAACGAGGCCGCCGAGCTGGTTTCCAAGCGCTGCGCGCCCGACGCGTTGTTCCTCTTCGGCTACGGGCAGCGTGCCGAGCTTGCCGGCAAGATCCAGGTGACGGTCGTCGCCACCGGCTTCGGGCACACAGCGGTGGAGGCCCAGGCGGTGAGGACCGACCGGCCGATCAGCCGGGAGATCCAGCTCAAGCCCGAGCCCAACCCGTCGACGGCGGCGAACCCGTACCTGCCGTCTGCCCTGCCGCCCGACTACGGCGTCAACGTCGGGAACTTCGCGGAGTTCGATACGCCGACGTACCTGCGTCGGCAGCTCGACTAGCTCTTTCTCCTCCTCTCCTCGCCCGGGCGCCAACGCCACCTCCGGCGCCCAGGCCTTCTCCTCTCTCCCCGCCCCGGTTGGCCGCCGGGGCGGAATTTTCTTGCGGGGGGGCCGGGCGCCCCCACCCACACCGCCGCGCCCTTGCCCCCCCGAGCCCCCCGGCGCTCCGGGCAAGTGAATTGCCCTCCGCGCCCTGTTCGCGCCCCCACCCGAGGCCCGCGGACCCCTCGCCCGCACCGCCGCGCCCTTGCCCCCCCGAGCGCCCCGGGCGCTCCGGGCAAGTGAACTCCCCTCCGCGCTCTTCTCGCGCCCCCACCCGAGGCCCGCTGGTTGCCGGCCTGCGCGGTCGGGAGTCCACGGCCGGGCATCGAATGCGAAGGGCATGGCAAACGGCACGGGAGGCGTGACAAGAGAGGGGGGTCGGAGCGACTCTACTGACATGGAGCCGGTGGTGGGTGCGGATCGGATCGCGGTGGCTCGGGACCCAGGCGAGCGAGGAGGGCCGGTTTCGCACGCGCAGGGCGGTCTCGGCGCCGACGACTGGCGGCGGATCTTCGCCGGCCTGGCGGACGGCGACGAGCGCGCGCTCGAGGCGCTGTACCGCGCAACGGCGGGACGGGTCTTCGGCCTCGCGCTGTGGCGCACCGGCTCGGTCGAGGACGCCTGCGACGTCGTCCAGGAGGTGTTCGTCCGCGTGGCCGGGCAGGCCCGCCGGCTGAGCCGGGTCGCCGACCCCCGCGGCTGGCTGCTCGGGCTCGCCCACCACGTCGCGGTCGACACCGTGCGGCGCCGGCGCCGCCAACGTGAGGCGCCCCTCGACGAGGCGCCGTTCCTCACCGCCCCCGAGCACGACTCTGCCCGGCTGGTCGACGCCCAGCGCGTGACTCGACTCCTGGGCCACCTGCCGCCGGCGCAGCGCGAGGCGGTTTACCTCAAGCACTACGCCGACTGCACGTTCGCCGAGATCGGGGCGATCGCCGGGGTACCGACGTTCACCGCGGCCAGCCGGTACCGCCTCGGCATCGACAGGCTCCGTCGCCTGCTGGAGACGACGCCATGAACGACGACCGGGATCCGCTGACGCACCTGCTGGATGGACTCGCGCCGCCCCCACCGCCCGCACGCCTCGAGTCGCGCGTGCTCCGCGCGGCCCGGGAGGCGCTGGAGCGGGATCGTTCGCGCGACGGGTGGGCACGCGCGTGGGAGAGCCCGGTCTGGCGGCTGGCCTGGGCGGCGGCTCTCGCGGTGCTGATCGCTGGCCACGTCGGCCTGTCGCTCCAACCCCCGGCGGGCGGTGGGGTGGCCGGACCACCCGCCGCCGCGCCGCCGCCCACCGCCGGCGGCGAGCTGGCCGCGGTGGGCGGCCTGCAGCGCCTGGACGTCGACGCGCGACCGCTGACCGGGATCGTGCACGAGCAGCCGGCGGAGGCCCCCGTCCCGCGCCGGACCAACCCACGAGGCGAGATCGACAAGGAGACGAGATCATGAGCGCCACGAAGAGCGTGCCCACGTCGTTGCGGGTCGTCGCGGCCGTCGCGGTGGTCGTCGTGCTGGCCGGGCTGCTGGGCATCCGGTTGCTCGCTCTGGAGACCCCTCCGGCCACCGGTGCTGCGGCGCCCCGGCCACCCGCGGCCGTCGTCCCGCCACCCCGTGTCGCGGCGCCGGAGAGCCTCGCGGTACCCTGCTGGGGATGCCCGGAGGCCGAGGGCTGGCCGCTGCGCTTCCGGACCGACCTGGAAGTCCTCGCCCCGCTCGGCACCGGTACCGGCAACGCCGCGGAGTTCTTCAAGGACTTCGCGAAGCCGAACGGGTCGAGGCTCTCCGAGGCGACGGCCGCCGTGGCCCGCCGGGTCGACGGTCCTCCCGGGCTCGACAAGGTGCTGCCCGCGGACGACCCGCTGCTGCTCGAGGCCGAGCCGTGGTGCGACCAGGCGACGATGCGCTTCTACCCGGAGTTCTTCAAAGTCGACGGGTGGTCCACCCAGCTCCCCAACCTCATCGTCCCGCTCAATCTCGCCCGCTCCTGGGTGGCCCGCGGGATGTCCGCGACCGACCCGGCGCGGGCCATGGAGGACTTCCGTCGCGCCATCCGGCTCGGCCGGCTCCTGCGGCAGGAAGACGTGACCGTCATCGCCGACCTCGTCGGCCTGGCCTGCATCCGCGTTGGGGCGCAGGGGATTCACGACAGGGCGGTGAAGGAGGGTGACGGCCGGCTCGCCCTGGCCGCGGCGATCGTGCTGGGCGAGCACGCGCCGCAGCGTCTCCTGACCTCGGCGCGGTTGACCCGCACCGACCTGACGCCGTACCTGCGCAAGAGCGGCGACGCCAAGCTGACGCTGGCGCTACCCGACGCCCGCCTCGAGGCGATCCTCGCCGTCGCGAAGGGGGATCCGGACCGCCGGTTCCGATGTGAGGCGATCATCGAGCTCAACGTCGTGCGGTTACTGGGCACCGGCCCGCAGCAGGGGCGGGCATCGGGCCTCCTCGCGGAGCTCGCCGCGGAGCGCGACCCGATCGTCGCCGCCACGGCCGTCTGGAGCCGCGACACACAGTCGTCCGCCGAGGGCCTCGCCGGCGTCTTCCGGGTCGAGGAGTAGCCCGAGGTCCGCCGCGGCTGCCCGCCTTGACAGCCAGCCGGCGAGCTGCCAGGGTTGACCTACGACTCGCAGCGACCCAAGCCAAGGAGGACTCGTGACATGAGGAGGTTTCCCCCCGCGTCTCTCGTCGCCATCGTAATCGTGCTGTCCCTGCTCGTGCTCGCGCCGATCGCGACCGCCTCGGACAAGTACGAGAAGAACGAAAACGTCAAGATCGACCCGGCCAAGAAGCCGGCCCCGGGCAAGGCCTTGATCTACTTTGCCCGCACTCAGGTGATGGGCGCGGCGATCAAGGCGAAGCTCTACGCCGGCGAGGAGTTCGTCAGCATCCTGGCGAGCAAGTCGTTCGTGCCGTGGGAGTGCGACCCCGGGAAGCACGTCTTCGCCGTCGTCGCCGAGAACGCCGGGCTGCTCGACGCCGAGGTGGTCGCCGACAAGATCTACGTCGTCCAGGTGGCGATGCACATGGGCGCCATGAAGGCGCGCGTCCACTTCGAGGTGGCACGCAAGGACAGCGAGGCGCTCGAGGAGTTCCTCAAGGCCAAGGAGGACCTCGAGGGGATCACCACCACGGACGACGGCCGCGCCTGGGCGAAGGAAGACGCCGAGAACGACCTCAAGAAGATGAAGAAGTACCGCGAGAAGGGCGAGGTCGAGACGCTCAAGCCCGAGGACGGCACCGACACCCTGCCGTAGCCCGGCTCAACGCACGAACGCCGCGTCGGCCCAGTCGGCGTGGTCGCAGTCGCGCCCCCGGCGCCCCTCGAGGACGGCGAGGGTGACGGCGTCGACCCCGCGGAGCGGCACGTCCAGCGGCCTGGCTCCGTCGGCGGAGGTGAGGATGCCGCTCGAGTAGAGCGGGCGGCCGGCTTGGTCGTACACCTCGAACACGACGTCGCCGCGGCCGCACCCGCGTGCCTGCTCGGCGACGCCGACCACGGCGTGGAGCCCGGTGGCGCCGGCCGGGACCCGCCACGACAGCGCGCACGGGGCGTGCATGCCGATGCCGTGCTCGTAGCGGATGCCGTCGAGCACCAACGGGTCACCGTTGAACGAGCGGTCCATCTGCGGCGGCGCGAACGGACAGTCGATCCGCGCGGGGGCCAGCGACGAGAGGGGTACGACACCGTCCGGGGGCGTTACCGGCAAGGAGGTCATCTCGTAGAAATAGACCCTCCTCCCGCCGAACTCGACCTCGGCAACCGACCGGGCGGCCGCGGGCCGTCCGTGCGGCGTGACCACGAGCGTGCGCGGCCGGCCGGCCCGCTCCCACTCGCGGACGCCGGTCGCGACGTCGGTGAAGTGGTACCTCGGGAACGGCCTGCAGTCGTCGGTGTCGCCGGCGGCCGGTCCCGCTCCGGTCGCCCGGAGCTCGGCCGGCGTCATCCCGCCGAACGCCGCGAGGTAGAGGCACGTCATGGCGCCGAACGGCTCGAAGACCACCGCCTCGTACGCCGGTGCGAGCTCGCCGAGACGCTCCGCAGTCCGGACCAGGAGGTGCTGCTGCCCGGCGTCGCGGAGCTCCTCGGAGTGCGCGTAGCGGGCGACGCCGGCGGCCCCGAGCGCGAGGGCGAGGAGCAGGACGAGGGCGGCGTAGGCGCCGCCGAGGAGCCGGGTCGCGGGGGAGGATTGCCCGCTGCCGGCGCGGGGCACGGCGGAGCGGCCGGCGACCAGCATGCCCGCGACCAGGCGGGTGAGGACGGCGCCGAGCGCCGCTGCGCCCAGCGCCGAGAACGCCGGCACCAGCACCGAGGCGGCCGAGGCGCGCAGGGCGTTGGGTACTGGGTCGGTGAGGGCGGCGGGCAAGAGCCCGGCGAATAGGGCGAGGTACGCGGCGGCGAGGAGCGGGATCGCCTTGCGCGGCACCGCGAGCCAGCCGAGCAGCAGCCCGGGGTAGAACAGCACCGCCTCGATCGGCAAGGCGCGGCCGACCGACAGATTGTTGACGGTGCCGAACGAGAAGAAGAGGTGACGCGGGTCGAGGTTGACGGCGAGGCCCCGCACCGTCTGCCTCGCGAGGTCGAGCAATCCAGCGTGCGGCAGCACTCCGCCGGGCGCCAGGCCGAGAAGGCCGGCCGGCGAGCGGGTCGAGACGACCACCTGCGGCAGGGCGCCGACCACGACGGCCGCGGTGAAGACGACCGCAGCCGCGGCGAGCGGCCGCCACCGTCCCCGGCGTCCCGCCGTTGCGAGGAGGTGCGCCAGGGCGCCGGCCCCGACCACGGTCGAGGCGAGAAACGCGGGCTGACCCGCGTTGGCCGACAGGCCGACCGCGAGCCCGAGCACGGCCACCCCCGCGGGCGGGAACCCCGACTCCGCCGCGGCGTGCCAGAGGAAGAGGACGAGGAGCACGAAGAAGGCGGGTAGGGCCGCGTCCTGGTGGGCCATTCGGGAGTACAGCAGGTGCCAGGGCGAGAGCGCCGCGAAGACCAGGGCGAAGAGCGCGGCGGTCCGGCCGGCGAGGTCGCGGACTACGAGGAAGAGGAGCGCCAAGGTCACGATTCCGAGGAGCGCCGACGGCAGGCGACCGGCGGCCACCGAGAAGCCCGTGAGCGCTTGCGGTGCGGCGCACAGCCAGGCCTGCAGCGCGGGCCGTCGCTCGCCCTCGCCGGGACCGCGCAGCACGGTGGGGAGCTCCGCTCCGAAGCGGTCGGCGCCGGTGGTGGCGAGCGACCAGCCGTCGACGAGGTTCGACAGCTCGTCCGGCCCCACCGCGAGGGGGTAGTCGCCGAGCGAGAGCAGGCGCAGCACGGCGCCGAGCACGAGCGCCGCCACCACCAGCCCTCGGTGACCGGGCAGGGCGGCAACCTCCGGCTCGGGCCGATCCGTCACGGTGAGTCCGGCGCCGCGAGGACGAACGCGGCGTTCACCCAGTCGGCGTGGTCACAGTCGCGGCCGTTGCGCCCCTCGCCGGCGACCAGCGTCAGGGTCGTGACGCCGGCGAGCGGGACCGTCAGCTTTCGGGGCGGCTGGTCCGGCGTGAGCGGCTCGGTCGAGGCGAGCACCCGGCCGTCCTGGTCGCGCAGCTCGAACACGACGTCGGCCCGGCCGCACTGCCGGACCCCGTCGGAGACGCCGACCAGGGCTCGGAACTCGGCGGCGCCGGCGGGAACGGCGTAGCCCATCGAGCAGGGCGCGTGCATGCCGATCCCCCGCGCGTACTGGACGCCGTGCACGACCAGGGGCAGGTCGTCCCACGCCCGATCGGTCTTCGGCGGAGCGAACCCGAACTCGACGGAGGTCGGCGTCACGGTGCTCAGCAGCACCGTGCCCCGGTCGGCCTGGACGAGAGGCACCCAGCCGGGGTCGTACTCGGAGAGGAAGATGCGCTCGCCGAGCCACTCGAACTGCTCGACCGGCCGGGCCATTTCCGGCCGTCCCCAGCGGCTCGCGACCAGCCAGCGCGGCCTTCCGGCCCGCCGCCAGTCGTGCCAGGCCGCGAGGGGATCGGCGAAGCGGTACTTCCCAAGTCGCGTGCAGCGGTCCCACGTCTCCGGCAGGATCACCTTGTCCAAGCGCTGGAACTCTGCGGGCGCGATGCCGGCGAACGCGGCGACATAGAGGTAGGCCTGGATGCCGAACGGCTCGACGACCACGCCGGCGTAGTCCGCCTGATGTGCACCGAGCCGCTCGCCCAGCTTGACCAGGACGTGCTGCTGCTGGATGTCGCGCATCTCGACGGAGCCGACGTAGGTGGCCGCCAGACGTCCGCCGACCGCGGCGATCGCGGCGAGCACGGCGGCGAGGTAGACCGCGCCGGCCGTGCGACGGACCGCCCCGGCGCCCGACAGGCGGCCGACGGCCCAGAGCAGCAGGCGGCCGATGACCACGACCCCGAGGGCGGATAGCACCGGCAGCAGGATGCTCGTCCCCGAGGCCCGCAGGGCGTGGGGCTCGTTCTCGGTGAGGGCCGCCGGCAGGTTGCAGAGCAGCAGGGCGACGACGAGGTGCACCAGGCTGCGCCGGCGGGTGCGGCGCAGCGCGAACCACGAGCACGCGAGCCCGGCGTAGAAGAAGACCAGCTCGACCGGGAGCCCGCGGGCGATCGACAGGAAGTTGTACTCGCCGAACGACAGGAACAGGTACCGGGGCGACAGGTTCGCCGCCAGGTTCCCGAGGTAGGAGAAGACGAGTCCGCCTTCGGTGCGATGCCAGAGGACGCGGTCGGTGGCGCGCGAGAAGAAGTGGGTGGGGTCGGTGAGCATGACCCACACCTGCGGCAGGGCACCGAGCAACGCCGTGCCGGCGAGCACCGCCAGCGGGGCGAGCAGCCTGCGGGCCGAGTGCGTCCGCCGCCACGTGGTCCGGGCGGCATCGAGCGCGACGACGACGAACAGGCCGAAGGCGACGAGCTTGGTGGCCTGGTAGGAGTTGGTCGCCAGCCCGAGGCAGAAGCCCAGTGCCACGAGCGAGCGCACCGCGTAGCGGCGCAGCAGCGCGCGCTGCCAGAGCAGCAGTCCGGCGATGACGAAGAACGGGGGCAGCGAGGTGCCCTCGTGGGCGATGCGCGAGTACAGCACGTGCCAGGGTGAAAGCGCGCCGAGCGCGACCGCCGCCAGGGCGGCGGCCCGGCCGGCCAGGGTCTGCACGTACCGCCACAGGAGGATCAGCGCCAGGGCGCCGAGAAGCGCCGAGGGCAGACGCCCGGCGGTCACGGAGAAGCCGAGCACGCGTACCGACCCGGCGCTAAGCCACGCCTGGAGCGCCGGACGGTAGTCGAGGTTGCCGAAGCCGCGAACGATGAACGGCAGGCGGCTGCCGAACCGGTCGGCGCCGGTCTCGGCGATGCAGTAGCCGTCGTAGGCGTTGGACAGCTCGTCCTGGTGCATCGGCAGCGGGTAGTCGCCGAGGTAGAGGAGGCGGAGCAGGACGCCGGCGAGCAGGAACGCGACCAGCACGACGCGGTGGCCAGGGAGGGTCAGAGCGGTCTCCTGCGCGCGGGCTGGCACGAGTGGAATCATAACGCCGGCACCCGCGGAGCCCGCGGAATCACGGGTACGTCCTCGAGAACGGGACGCCCGGCCGGGGCCGAAGCCTCGGGGGGTTGCTAGAATCGCGATCGTACCAGTGTCGGAGCGGTCATGACCTTGCCAGGGCTCTTGCACCATTGGGCTTCGCTCGTCTGGCCCCAGGACGCGGCCGCCGTGCTGCTCGCCCTGGCGGCGGTGGCGACGCTGGGTGTCGGGCTGGTCCGCCGCCGCCTCGATGCCGGGCGCCACCTGCCGGTCGTCGGCGTGGTCGTCGTGTGCGAGCTCTCGCTGCTGCTCGCCACGGTGCTCCAGGTGCCGCTGCACCGACTGTGGCCCGCCGGGATCCTCGTCGCCGGCCTGCTCCTCGTGCGGCTCTGGCGCGGACGTCGTGATCCGGAGCGTGCGGCGGTGTCGGGCGGCGAGCGGGCCTCCGGGCGGGCGCTCCTGGCCGTTGCCGCGACGCTGGCCGCCCTCCTCCTCCTCGTCCGCCTGGGCAGCTCACCGGGGCTCCTGCTGACCTGGGAGCCGTCGGTCATCGAGGGGTTCGGCGAGTCGGCTCGGGCCGGGGCGGGCGCGGGCGAGTTCCTCCTCGAGGCGGCACTCTGGGACGAAGGGCTGGTCAGTCGCGGCGACCACTCGCTCCTCTACGGCGCCCCGACCTACGCGCTGCTCCGGACCACCGGGTTCCAGGTGTGGCAGCTCCGCATCGTCGCGGCGCTGTTGGCCATCGCGTGCGTGCCGGCGGTCTTCGCGATGACCCAACGGTTCGGAGCGGGGGCCGCTGGCGCTGCCGCGCTCGTGCTCTCGGTGTCGCTGCCGCTGCTCCATTACGGGCGCTACGGCACGTCGCTCTCCGGCACGCTGCTGGGCGTGCTCCTGGCGACCTGGGCGTGCTGGGACTTCGTCGAGCATCCGGCACGGCGGTGGTGGCGTGGCCCGCTGGCGGGTGCGGCCCTCGCGGTGGCCACGCTCGGCTACTCGCCGGGGCGCCTGGTCGTCCTCGGGCTGCTCGGCGTGGTCGCCGTGGCGACGCTGCGCCTGACCCGGCAGACGCCGGGCGCCTGGGCGGGCCCTGTGCTGCTCGTCGCGGTCCTGGTCGGCTTCTGGGCGTTCCAGGCCGCCAACCACGCGAACCGGCGGTTCTTCACGGCGCGTGGCGAGCAGGTCCTGACCTTCATGCAGCAGTCCGAGTACCTCAAGGAGTACCTCGGCCGCGTCGTCAGCCCCGACGCCCTGACCGTCGCCGACCGGGTGGAGCTGGCCGCCCGGGTCGCAGCCAGGAGGGCGCCCGAGCTCCTCGCGGTCGTGACCGCCGGGTTCGACCGCCGGCTCTCTTCTGACGACGTGGTGGGCAGCGACCCGCCGCGGCTCGCCCTCGTCTTCCCGCCGCTCCTGCCGTTCGTCGCGTTCGGCCTGCTCTGTTCGCTGCGTCGCTGGCGGCGGCCGGAGCACGCCACGCTGCTCGTCTGGGTTGCGGTGATCTGCGGACCGCTCCTCCTCACCACCCGTGTCGACGCCCACCGCGGCATGTTGCTGGCGGTGCCGCTCACGCTGTGGGCGGCGCTCGGGCTCGACGAGGCGGCAGCGACGATGCGCGAGGCGGGCGTCGCGGCGGTCGTTCGCCGCTCGCTCGGTGTGGCGCTCGTGGCGCTGGGCGCCTGGACGGCGGCCGTCGCGATCTTCCCGGCCGCGGCTTTCCCGTCGCCGTTCGGCCGCGCGCTGGCCGCCGAGCTCGCGTCGATCCGCGGGACGGTGGTCCTGGCCTCCACCGCCGACCACCGCGAGGTCGGCCGCGTCGACCTCGCGATGCTCGAGCGCCAGCGCGTACCGCCCCGCGACACGGGCCAGCTCCTCGAGGAGCGGATCCTGCGGCCGATCGCGGACCCGCCGTCGCCCGATCCCTACTGGGTCCGCGAGCTGATCGCCGCGGTCGGACGGGGGACGCTGCTCCTCGCCCCGGCGGATCGCTTCTACGACGTCGCCTTCGCACTCCAGGAGGCCGGGGCGACGGTCGTCGAGAAGGGGCCGGTGGACGCCCGCTTCTGGCGCGCCTCGTTGGGCGGCGCCGACACCGGCGGAGCAGTCGCGGCGGAGGTGTCGCGGATCGTGCCCCGGGCGACGCCGAGCCCGACGCCGACGCCCTTCGTCGTGCCGTTGCGCGACGGCCCCCGGACGTCGCTCCTGACGCTCGAGCCGACGAAGGTGGAGTTCTCCTTCGCGGCACCGCGCGTCGACCAGACCCTGGCCGGCGGCCCGATCGTCCTCGGCGGGGTCGAGTACGCCCGCGGCATCGGCATGCACGCCTGGTCCCGGATGACCTACCCGGTGCCCACGGGCGCGACCGCCTTCCAGGCCGTCGTCGGCTTGTCGAAGAACGTCCGCGACTGTGACGTCGCCTTGGTCCGATTCGAGGTGCTCGGGGAGAACGGCGAGCTGCTGTGGACGAGCGGTCTCGTCGACAATCGGACGCCGCCCCAGGGCGTGCTCGTCGACGTCGCCGGGCGCAAGGAAATCACGCTGGCCGTGACCGAGGGAGAGAACGGTCGCGACTGCGACCACGGCGACTGGGCGGAGCCGTCGTACCTGCTCAGCGCCGAGGCGCCGGCGGGCGGGGCACGCTGATGGCGACCACCCCGAGCTCGATGTCGGTGACGAGGAGGCGCCCGTCCGGAGCGAAGGCGAGCCCGAGCGGCGTGTGCAGCTTCACGCCGCGAGCCGGGTCACCCGTGACGGTGCTCAGGAGGGCGCCGCTCTGGCTGTACGCACGGACTTCCCCGGCGAGGGGCACGGTGACCCACACGACGCCCTGTTGATCGACGACTGCGTGGGGCTCGGAGTACACGCCCCGCCGCCAACCGGGAACCGCGAAGCCGCTCTGCGGCCGACCGTCCGCGTCGAACGCCTGCAGGCGGCCGTTGCCGCTGTCGCACACCCACACCCGGCCGTCGGGCGCCACCGTGACGCCCATCGGCTCGTTCAGCCTGCCGGGCGCCGTGCCCTGCCCGCCCCACTCGGCCTGCCGCACGCCGGTGGCAGAGAAGCGCACGATCCGGTGATTGCCGGTGTCGGCGACGAAGACGGTGCCGGCGGGGGAGACCGCGATCCCGCGCGGGCCGAAGAACCCCCCGGACCAGTCGCGGAGGTAGGAGCCGTCGCGGTCGAACACTTGCACGCGGCCGTTCCACGTGTCGGCCACGTACACGTTGCCGTCCGGCCCGAGGGCGATCCCGCAGGGATCCTGGAACTCGCCCGGCGCCGTACCGCGTCGCCCCCAGGTCAGGGTGGAGCGGAGCTCGAGGTCGAGGCGCTGGACCCGGTTGTTGCCGAAGTCGCAGACGAAGGCGGCGGTGGTGTCGGCGACCACGGCGCGGGGCTGCCGGAACGTGCCCGGCGGGTCCTGCGCCACGCCGCCGGCGACCTCCTCGTCGGTGAGGGCAGCGCGGTCGGGGGCGTGCGGCGCTGGGCCGCCGGCCGGGAACGCGCCGGCGACCGCGAAAATGGTCACCGCGGCGCTGCGGTAGACCGGCGTGAGCAGGTCCGACCAGGACTCGAAGCGCTTCAGGTTGGCTCCGGCGTAGGTCCGGCGCTCGAGGTCGCCGACCCACACCAGCGCGACGTCGTGCCGCCGCAACACGCGGCGGACCGTGCCGGGATCTGGCGAGGTGTAGATCGTCTCGACGTCGCGCTTCCGCCAATTGATCTCGTTCCACGACCGGCCGCGCTGGTACACGTGGTAGTCCCAGCCGAGGACCGTGGCGAGGCCCGTGTTCATCGCGACCCGGGCGTAGCGCTGGTACGACGGCCCGTACGCCTCGCAGACGACGGGGCTGCCGGCCACGTTGCGCTCGACCCAACGGAACGCGGCGAGCTCGGCCGGGTCGGACCGCTCGAGGTAGGCCATGCCGTCGAGGGTGAACCGCGGACCGTCCGCCCGCCGTGGGTGGAGCGCGCCCCAGGCGGCGACGCCGGCGGTCAGTACCGCCACGGCCGCCGCGGCCGCGACCGCCGCGAGCCACAGCCTGCGGCGGCCCGGCGCACCGCGCGTGTCCCGCCACGTCTCGCGCAGTGCGCACGCGGCCGCCAGGGCGAGCAGGAACCACGCGTCGAGGTAGAACTTGAACAGCGTGTTCATGCGGTCCCAGACGTAGACCAGCTCGCAGCCCGCGACCAGGATCAGCGCCGCCGCCGCCAGCGCGGACCCCAGGCGCGACCCGGACGGCAGCCGGGGATGGAGCGCCAGGGCCAGGGCGATGGTGCCGAGGAGCGCCGCGAAGGGCCCGATCGACGGCGCCTGGCGGAGGTGGACGGCGAGCAGGCCGCGGAGGTCGACGAGCGAGAGGACGAGCAGGATCCCGGCGGCGACCAGGGCGGTGCGACGTCCCCGTGACAGCCGGCCGTCCGGTCCGCCGAGCAGGCGGCGCCAGGCGACGAACAGGGTGGGCACGACGATGAGGAGGAACAGCCCGAAGATCTGGAGCACGTCGGACGGGTACGCCCACGGGCCGCGCTCCCACCCCCAGTTGCGGAGCGGCGGCGTGAAGTGTGACCAGAACGGACGACAGGCGAGGAAGGCGCCGCCGGTGATCGCGGCCGCCGGCAGCAGCAACCGGAGGAGGAGGTGCTTGGGGGCGCGTCGCCAGCCGGTGTCGCGGATTCCGGCGATGACGTCGAGGCCGAGCAGCAGCGCGATGAGTCCGAGGTAGGTCGGCGTGCTCCAGCCGTTGGTGATCGACACGGCGCCGAGGGCGAGGGCGAGGAAGGCGAGCAGGGCGAACCGCCCGCCGCGCCCGAGGGGCGCCTCGCCGCGGTCGTGCCGCGAGGCCCATAGCAGCAGCAGGGCGACGAACGCGGCGGCGAACGGCATGACGAGGACATGGGCGTGCAGGTCGGCGAAGACGAAGCTCCAGAAGGGGTACTCGTTGATGGTGTTGGGGACGACCCGGGAGGTCGCCCAGAAGGTGTCGAAGTTGGCCGCCCGGCGGGCGAGCAGCTCGCGCGGTCCGGACAGGTTCCCGACGAACAGCGTCAGGGCGACCGCGGCGATCCCGAGGCGGGTGCTGCGACCGAGGAGGAGGCCGGCGGCCAGGACCGCGGCCGCGGTGAGCGCGGCGGTCAGCGCGATCCCGAGGTTGAACATCAGCGCCGGGTGCACGGCCAGCGCCTTGCCGAGGGCGGCCACCGTGAAGTGGCCGAAATAGGTATACGACAGGGGGACGCCTGCGAACCACGGCTCCACGGGGGGAAGCGAGGTGGCCCGGTACAGCGTGTTGAGGAACGCGAAGTCCATCGGCTTCTCGCCCCAGGTGATCTCGGGGTTGAGCGCTCGGAGCCCGAGGAAGAACGCGAACGTGGCCCAGACGACCACCTCGGTCGCGACGATCTCACCGCGAGAGGTGCTCGGCGCGTTTCGCCAGCGCCGCACCGCGACGCCGCCGGCGAGCAGCGTCACGGCGACCCCGAGCGCCGTCGCGCCCGTGAACGGCAACGCCCCGAGGCTCACCGGCAGCCAGACCGCCCAGGCCAGCGCCACCACGCCGAGGACCTTGGAGAGGGCGTAGAGCCCCGGCCGGGGCGGCAGCACGGCGGCGATCAGGGCGTAGGCGGCGAGGCCGAGCAGCTCGAGGAGCAGCACGGTCGCGAGCGAGGAGGCGGGCGAGGAGCGCGACAGCTCGCGCCCGCCGGCGCTGGAGTGGTCGGGCTCGGCCAGCAGCAGGTCGCGTCGGGTGAGCGGCTGCGACGGCATGCCGCCGGTGATCCGGGCCTTGAGGTCATCGACCGCGAGCCGGTCGACGTTGCGGAAGACGAGCACCTTCGGGTGGTCGTAGACGGAGAACGACTCGTCGGCGAGCTCGGTCGGGAAGGCGATCCCGAAGAGCTGCGGCCGCGAGGAGAAGGAGGCTTCGAGGCGGTAGCCGAGGTCGCCGGCGAACAGCCGGCGGAAGTAGTGGTTGGTGAGCGGGTAGCGGTACGGCACGCGGGTGATCGCACCGACCAGGCGCTTGGTCGGCATGACGAGCCAGTCCGAGGAGGCCAGCCGCGCGGCGAGGAGCTCCGCCTTGGCCGGAGAATCGGGCTCGTAGTACGGCATCTCGAACACCGAGTAGCGCTCGGGGGTACGCCCGCCGAGACCGAACGGGAAGCCCTCGTCCCAGTGCTGCGTGAGGACCCTGGCGCCGCGCGGGACGTTGCGATAGAACCAGTCGGAGGCGGCCACCACGGTGTGTGGCCGCCCGTAGATCGTGAGGAACGCGAGCAGCCACGCGAGGGTGCCGGCGAGCACCGTGCCCCGGACGATCCGCCCGGCCCGCCCGCGGGCGGCCCACGACTCGAGCAGGGCCGCGGCCCACAGCGCCAGGAGCGGGTAGAGCGGCAGCATGTAGCGGGGGAACTTGACGTCGAAGCCGCCGGTGATGGCGAAGTAGGGCAGTGCGAAGGCGAAGAGGATCCACTCGCCGCGGCCCCACCCGCGGAGCGCCGGGCCGGCGCGCCGGGCGGCGCCGACGAGCGCCGCAAGGCCGAGGAGTGGCGCCATCCCCCACACGACCATCTCGGCGAGCGGGTAGAGGTAGCGCAGCGTGCCGACGTACTGGATGGTGTAGGGGAGCACCCCGGCACGGCGGACCATCCCGCTCTGCTCGGCCACGTCGTGGAGGAACTGCGGATCGAGGAACGCGTACGGCTCACCGACGAAGAAGGCCGCCAGCGCACACGCGGCGGCCAGCGCGCCACCGGCGAGCGCCGGCCGCACCCGACGGTCCGCCCGCCAGCGCGCCACCACGGCCAGGGCGAGCGGCAGGAACAACGGCGCCGCCGACACCTTGGTCGCCAGGGCGAGTCCGCAGAGCGCTCCGGCGATCGCCCAGTCGCGAGCGCGGCCGGCCTCGGCCACGCGCAGGAGGACGAGCAGCGCGGCGAGCACCAGGGTGGCGAGGGGGATGTCGTTGGTCGCGAAGTGCGAGTTCTGCACGTGCAGGACGGCGGCCCCGAGAAGCGCGGCGGCGAGCAGCCCGGTCCGCTCGTCAACCAGCCGCCGCCCGAGCAGGCCGACGAGGAGCACCGCGGCGGCGCCCCACAGCGCGGAAAGCGCCCGTCCCAGGAGGATCGCCCCGCCGTAGCCGGTTGCCGCCGGATACAGCGGCGACACGACGGTCCCGACCGCCTTCGTCATGTAGAAGGGGAACGTCCCGTAGGCGAAGAAGTGCGGGTTGAGCTGGGGCGGGACGAACGAGATCTCGGCGACCGCCTGGGCGATTCGCCGCTCGTCGGGGTGGTACCAGTGGGAGTCGTCCCAGTTCAGCCCGACCAGCCGTACCGCCAGGGCCAGCACGGCCAGCCCGAGCAGCCGGGCGCGAAAGGACCTGAAGGATCCGAGCATGCGTCCGAGACCGCAGGAAGCCTAGCAGAGCGTCCGGGGTCAGGTCTTGTACTATGTGGGTTACGGGAGGTGTCGAGCCATGGCGCGACCGCTGCGGTTGGAGCATCCGGGGGCAGTCTGGCACGTCACCAGCAGGGGAAACGCGCGGGAGGCCATCTTCCTCGACGACGGCGACCGATCGGCGTTCCTCGAGCTTCTGGCGAAGTCCGTCGAGATGTGCCGCTGGCGGCTGCACGCCTACGTCTTGATGACGAATCACTTTCACCTGCTGCTCGAGACCCCCGAGCCGAATCTCTCCCGGGGCATGCGGCAGCTCAACGGGGTGTACACGCAGAGGTTCAACCGCCGCCACCGGCGCACCGGTCATGTCCTGCAGGGTCGGTTCGGGGCCGTGCTGGTGGAAAGGAACGCGCACCTGCTCGAGCTCGCGAGGTACGTGGTGCTCAACCCGGTGCGGGCCGGTATGGTGCCGTCACCGGGGACTTGGGCGTGGAGCAGCTTCCGTGCAACCGCTGGTCTCGCAGACGGGCCGTCCTGGCTCGATACCGCATGGCTGCTGGCGCAACTCGACCCGGGGAGCCCGAGCCGGGCCCGACTGCGGTACCGGCAGTTCGTCGCGGAAGGCGTGGCCGGCGAGTACAACCCTTGGGATTCACTCGTCGGGCAGATCTATCTCGGTGGTGAGGAGTTCCTCGCCGGTATCGAGCGCATGGCGCGGGGCCATGCGGCCGTGCGGGAACATCCCCGGCTGCAGCGGGAGGTCCGCCGGCCGTCTGCCGGGGAGCTCCTGGACGTGGTCTCGGCCGAGTTCGGCACGAGCGCAGCGAAGATGCGCGACGTGAAACGCGGGGAGGCGCGAAAGGCGCTGGCTCTCGTCGGGCGCATCGATGGTGCGCTGCGGCTCCGCGAGATCGGTGAGCTGCTCGGGATCGCCGACTGGTCGGTGACCAACCTCGTCAAGGCCGCAGACGGACTCATGGCGACGAACGAGCGCTTTCGGAAGCAGGTCGAGCGGGTCAGGGCCCGGCTGCGGCGCGCGACCTGAGGCCGTCAACCCACATAGTACAAGACCTGACCCCGTAGTCAGAGGAGGGAGCCGTCGGCGCGGTAGCGGGCGAAGAGGGCGCCCCAGGGCGAGGTGCGGATGAACTCGCGTTCGCGGCGGGTGCCGAAGACGGGGTACCAGAGGTAGTCGTGGTACAGGTAGGAGCCGGCCACGAACAGGTAGACGAGTGGCGTGTGGAAGAAGAGCTTCTGCAGCCGCTTCAGGGGCCCGAACCAGAGGATGTCGCCGACGCGGCTGGCGAGGTTGTCCCCGACCGAGAAGCCCCAGCTCTCGTGGCCGATCTCCGGCTGCCCTACGAGCTCGATGTCGCGTGGGTCGGCGGTGCCGAGGCCGCGCTCGTGGGCGAGGGCCAGGTAGCGGATCGACATCGGGTCGAAGCCCATGAGCCGGGCCGCGACCGCGTCGATGGCGACCTGATCGGCCGAGGCGAGGAGCACGTCCTTGCGCACCGGTTCCATGGTGCGGGGTCCGGGACCGTTGCCCGCCGTGGTGCCGTCCATGACGGCGAACAGGCCAGAGTGGATCTCCTTCTGGATGGCGAGCAGGTCGACGAGCGTCTCGTGGATCCACGTGTGGGTGTAGTGCCGCCGCGTCGCCAGCAGGCCGCCGAAGGCGTTCTTCATCGCGCCGGTCGTCGTCGTGTAGATGTGGCACTTGACCGTCGGCAGGTGGACGATGTTCTTCCCGACGAAGAACTCGGGGATGTGAATGCCGTCCGGGAAGATCTTCGGCAGCGCGAGCATCGGCGCCTTCGGCTCGTAGCGGACCCACTTCAGGTCGTGCGCGAAGCAGTTGTAGCGGATCGGCACGCCGTGGCGCTCGAGGACGGAGACGAACCCGTTGAGCCGCTCCCCCTTCTTCGGGTCCGTGACCACGGTGTCGTTCTGCACGCACACGAGGTCGCCGAACCCCGCCCCGCGCAGCGCCGCGATGGTCCCCTCGAGCTGCCACGGGGTGGTGTTCGCTCCCGGGTAGGCGAAGTGCCAGGAGATGTTGTCCTTCAGGATCGTGGTCCGCCCCGGGGTCAGCGCCTGGCGGACCCCGGCGAGCTCGCACAGCCGCGCGATGTCGGGCAGGACGGTCTCGGTGCCGGTGCGGAGGATGGCGACGCGGCTCTTCAAGGGTGTCCTCCGGCGCGGAACACGATGGTGCCCGCGAGCGCCCCCCAGAGCAGCACGGCGGCGAGCAATGGGCGGTCGGCGAGCAGCGTCGCGGTGGGGTCCTGGGAGCCCGAACGGGTGAGCAGGAAGAGGTAGCGGAGGATGCCGAACAGCACGATGGGCGCGGTGTAGAGCAGGGCGTGGGTGTGGAACTTCGCGACGGTGTCCGCAGCGACGGTGTAGAGCACGTAGGCGATCACGGTCACGCCCGCGAGCAGCGTCACCGCCTCGGTGAGGAACGCCGCCGGGTAGCGCGGCGTGCGCGCATCGGGGTGGTCGAGCTCCGGCACCCGCTTGCCGAACGCCAGCAGGAGCGCGAGGAGGAAGCCGCAGATCAACAGCCAGTGGGAGATCTCGACGTCGATCGCGAGGGCGCCGGCGACCAGGCGGACCACGAAGCCGGCCGCCAGGAGCATCGCCTCGAGCACCGCGACCTTCTTCAGCCACAGGGAGTAGAGCACGTTGATCGCGAGGTAGGCGGCCAGTGAGAGCAGCACGCCCCGGCCGAGCGCGATGCCCGTGACGAACGCCGATCCGGCGAGTAGCGCGGCCGCGAGCAGGGCCGTGGCGGCGGCCAGCTCGCCGGAGGCCACCGGACGGAGCCGCTTGACCGGGTCCGCGCGGTCGGCCTCGCGGTCCAGCACGTCGTTGAGGAGGTAGACGCTCGAGGAGGCCAGGCAGAACAGGAAGGCCGCCGCGCCGACGCGGGCCAGTGCCGGTGGGTCGAACGCGTGACCGGAGAAGAGCGCCGGCGCCACGACGAAGCCGTTCTTCAGCCAGTGGCGTGGTCGCATGGCGCGGAGCAGGACGGGAAGCGTGGCCGCCATCGCGTCGGATGGTAGCACCTGGAAGAAGGGGTACACGGACCAGGGGACAGGATGCGACCGAAGGACGCACCGATTAGACCAGGCTCCGAGCCTCAGGTCCCAAGCCTGCTAGCATCGTCAAGATGGCCCAGAAGTCGCGCCTGGATCAGTTCCTCGTCGACCGTGGCCTGGCGCCGTCGCGGGCCCGGGCACAGTCGCTGATCCTCGCTGGGGTGGTCACCGTGGACGGGAAGCGGGCCGACAAGGCCGGTCGCAGCGTCGCCGTGGACGCCGCCGTCGAGGTCGTGGCGGCCGACCATCCGTGGGTGTCGCGGGGCGGGGTCAAGCTCGCGGCGGCGCTCGAAGCCTTCGCTCTCGACGTCGCGGGGCGCCGCTGCCTCGACGTCGGGGCGTCCACCGGCGGCTTCACCGACGTCCTGCTCCAGCGCGGCGCCGTGAGCGTCGTGGCGCTGGACGTCGGACGCGGCCAGCTCGACTGGCGGCTCCGCAACGACCCGCGCGTCGAGGTGCGGGAGGGGGTCAATGCGCGGCACCTGGCCGCAGGCGACCTCCCCGGAACGTTCGGCATCGTCACCGTCGACGTCTCGTTCATTTCGCTCCGCCTCGTGCTGCCGGCGCTGCTGCCGTTCCTCGACCCTGGCGGCGACCTCGTCTGCCTGGTCAAGCCGCAGTTCGAGGCCGGGCGCGAGGAGGTCGGCAGGGGCGGCGTCGTCCGCAACGCGGCGGCCCGCGAGGCCGCGATCGCCGCCGTCCTCGTCGAGGCGGGGCGGCTCGGTCTGGGCTGCCGTGGCCGCATCCCCTCGCCGATCGCCGGTCCGGCCGGCAACGTCGAGGAGCTCGCCTGGTTCCGGCGGCCGGAGCCGACCGGGGCTTGACCGGCCGTCCGGCGGCACCTACCTTGATTCCACACGCACTCGACGAATGGAGGCTCCCATGGCTCGGAAGACTGGGTTGACCCTTCTCCTCTGCACCGCTGCCCTCATCTCCTCGTCCCTGGCGATCGCGGTGGGTCCCGCAGGACGACCCGCGATGTCGGCGCAGCAGGCGCTCGCCAAGCTCCCCCCGGATCGGCTGCAGCAACTCTCGCCGGCGACCTGGGAGGCGATCAACTCCGGCACCCTGTCCGGCGAGGAGCTCCTCGCCTCGCTCGGTCTCGCGCCGGTGGTCCGGGCGGCGGCGCCGCCGGACGTCCAGACCAAGGCGTTCCTCCAGCACTGGATGTACAACTACACGTGCCTGATCGCCGGGATCGGCGAAGACCCGATCGGCGAGGCGGGCATCGACGGCCGCTGCTCCAACCAGCCGATGACCTCGACTCCCGGCGCCCCCTCGCTCAGCCCCAGCTACAACGGCTCGCAGGACGGGTCGATGTACACCGGGTACTACAACGCACCGAGCGACAGCGCGACGTGCACGACGACCCACACGAACCTGACCCGCTACTTCGTCGCGTGGATCTATGCCCCGAGGACCCGGTCGGGCTATGCGTTCATCGGCGCGGCCGACTACTACAAGCTGTGGGTCAACGGCACGTTGGTTTCGTCGCGGACGACCGGCGGGATGAAGTTGTGGACGGTGGACGAGTACTCGGCACCGGTGACGCTGGAGCACGGGTGGAACCTCGTCGTCTTCCGGCACACGTTCCCGCAGCTCGGGCCTTACACCGAGGGTGATCCCAACCTCAACTACAAGTACTTCTCGGTCCGCTTCGCGGCCGACGCCGCAGGGACGCCGATGACCGACCTGGTTGCCGGCCACGATCCCAACTGCCTCGACACCTCGACCGACCTCGCCGTCTACTCCCGGGCCCACGTGGCCAACATCGCGCACATCACCGGGGTCGGCGGGGCACAGTGGCGGACCGACGTGACGCTCGCCAACAACACCTTCACGCGCTGGCAGTACCGCCTCCGGTACTACCGCGAGGGGTCGAACTCCGGCACGGCCGACTCGGACCAACTCGTCACCCTCGCGCCGTTCGAGTCGCGGACCTGGACCGACGCGCTGGTGTCGCTGTTCGGCCGGACCGGCGACCAGAAGGGCACCTTCGTCGTGACGCAGATGTATTACAGCCTTCTCACCGAGTTTCCCTACGGAAACGGCGCGCTGCGGACGAGGGTGTACAACCAGTCGGCGGCCGGCACCTACGGGATGTCGGTCCCGGCCCGGTACTTCTACGAGGGCACGTCGTGGGGCGGGGTGTTCTACGGCGTGCGCAACGGCCAGTACCGCACGAACTTCGGGCTCGCGCCGATGGTCAACGCCGGGGCTGCCTGCCGGGTCACCGTGTGGCTCGTCGACCCGGCGCTTGGGCTGTCCGTGACCAAGGAGTACCCCGGCATCACGGGCTACTGGCAGCTCAACAACGTGTTCGCCGACATGGGCGTCGGCACGGTGGTCACGAACAACGCGACGATGTACTTCCGGATCGACGACAACGCGACCGGCACCTACTGGATGGCCTACATGACCGCCAACGACGGGAACCCCGCGACCGGTTCCCCGGGGACGTCCGACCCGGTCTTCGAAACCGGGAACTACATGTGGGCCTACCCCGACTGGCCCTGACGCTTCGTGGGTGCGTCCGATAGGCGGGCGCACCGCTCGGGCTACACGTCGCCACCCAGGCCCACGGAGAACGTGCCGTCGGCCTCGCGGCGGGACAGGCAGCGGAACGCGACGAGGGTGGTGGTGCGTTCGACGCCGGGGATTGCGGAGATCTCGCCGGTCACCAGCTCCTCGAGGCGGGCGTTGCGCGACGTGCGCAGGATTGCCACGAGGTCGTAGGCCCCGGCGACCGAGTAGAGCTCGTGCAGACCGTCGCGGCGCAGCAGCTCCTCCGACACCGCCTGCATCGCTCCGGGCTTGACGTTGATCAGCACCACCGCTTCGAGCATCAGATCCTCCCAGTTCGCCCCCATCGACCGGCCGCGCCGCCGAGGGGGCCTCGCCATGCCGGCGGACGGCCGGCCACGGCCGGCGCTACCTGGCCTTGATGGCGAGGATCGCCTCGACCAGCTTGGGATCGTCGGGCAGGAGCTCCGCGGCGGGCAGCCTGGGCACCAGCTCGCGCCACTTCGGCTCGCGGGCGAAGATGTCCGCGAAGAGCGGTCGAGCCTCGTCGAGCCGCCCGGCCGCGGCGAGGGTCACGGCGTGCCAGAACGGGAGCTCGACGATGTGCGGGGCGAGCTTGGCGGCGGCGGCGTACTCCCGCCCGGCCTCGTCCCACTTCGCCTGCGTCGCCAGCTCGTCGCCGCGGTTCATGTGCTCGTACGTCCGGCCGAGGACGAGCAGCCGGCGCAGCTCGACGAGCGGCTGCGGGTGGTCCTCGACGCGGAGGTCGAAGCGGCGGTCCGTCCACGGCTGACCCGAGGGCGTGCCCCGGACGACGAGGATGGCCGCCGACTGCCGCCCGCGGATGTCGCCGCCCGCCGCCTCGGCCGCTTCGAGGGCGGCGAGCAGGCGGTCGGCGAGGTCCCCGGTCGAGCCCTCGTACGCAGCCTTCATCGCCGGCCACACGCCGGCGTTGTCCATCAGGTTGGCCTGCACCGTGAAGCCCTCGCCGGAGAGGTTCCCGGCAGCCGCGATGCACGAGGCGCCGGTGTGCGCCGCGACGCGGCCCTTCGCGTCGACCATGCCGACCTGGCGCACGTCGCGGCCGGCGTCCGCGGTGAGCAGCGCGGCGAGGGCGTCGGGCGCCGACTTGCCGCCGCGCATGAGGGCGAGTCCGAGCGCGCCGTAGGCCGGGTCGGTGAACGACTGCGTCGCCACCGCGCCGACGCCGGCCTCGGCCCACGGCACGACGGCGCCGACGTTGTACCAGTGGGACTGGACGGCGACGCCGAGCTCGCCGGTGGCCGCGTCGCGGGCCACGATCGAGTAGGTCGCCACCGGGCGCTCGGCCGCCACGGCCGATCCGGCGAGAAGGATGCACAGCGCCAAACGCTTCTTCATGACGTCCTCCAGATGTAGAGAGTCCCGGGTCCCGAGCCCCGGGTCACTCCTTGTGCTTGACGACTACCTGAATACCCGATCCGGCGAGCAGCTCGGCGAAGCGCGAGGCGTCCGCCTCCGAGCCGACGATCGAACCGTAGTGCATAGGGATCACGGTCTTCGGCCGGATCGCCCGGGTCGCTGCGGCGGCCTCGTCGGCGGTCATGACGTAGGTGCCGGACACCGGCAGGAAGGCCACGTCCGGCGTCAGGCCGGCCATCTCGGGGATGTGGTCGGTGTCGCCCGCGTGGTAGTAGGTGACGCCCGCGACGACGAAGACGAATCCGACCTTGCCGTCGGCCTTGGGGTGGAACTTCTTGTCAGTGTTGTACGCCGGCACGGCCCTGACGTCGATTCCCGCGAGCTTCCTCGTCTCGCCTGCGGCGATCACCTCGACCGGCGCCGCGAGCTTACCGACGATCTCCTGCGGCCCGACGACCACCGACTTCGGCCCGCGCACCCGTGCCACGTCGGCCGGGGAGCAGTGGTCGGAGTGGCCGTGGGTGATGAGGATGAGGTCGGCAACGGGTTGGTCGCCCGCGAGCTGGTACGGGTCGACGTAGACGACCGGCGGCCCGTCGATGCGGAACGTGTCGTGTCCGAGCCAGTGGACGTTCGAGGTCATGTCGCCTGCCTCCCCTGCGCCGGCGGCCAGCACCAGCGACAGCACGCCGAGCATCGTTCTCATCGCGGCCTCCCGTGCACTCTCATTGTCGATCTGTTCCCGTTGTTTGTCAGGTCCCCGAACTGAGAGGCAAGAGGGAAGAGGCGAGAGCCACAAGACGAAAGGCGGCTCGGCGATGAATGGCGCGAGGGGACAGGAGGCGGCAGGCAGCTACGAACCCCGCAGGCTTCTTTGCTTTCTCCTCACCCCACACCCCTCAAGCCGGTCTCTACAGCTCGTCCGCCTTGGTGGAGATCGGGCCGCGGTAGTTGTTGACCAGCCGCACCTGCGCCACGTACGGCCCGAACCCCCGGTAGGCCTGCTTGATCCGGGTGAGCGCGTTGGACTTCCAGTCGACGTAAGGGTTGTCGATCTGGACCGGGTCGAGGCAGCCCGACAGGACGACCTTCGAGGAGGCGCAGAACCGGCTCATGAGCGTCTTGGCCAGGTGGCGGTCGCCGTTCTGCAGCTCGTCCACCAGCACCAGCGAGTTCTCGATGTCGAGACCGCGCAGGAGCGACGTCGACAGCAGCGTCAGCCGGCCGGCCGCCTCGAGGTCGCGCTGGAAGTCGTGACCGTTGGCGAGGGACACCGAGCGGATCGCCTGGAAGAACGGTTCGAGCCACGGCGACAGCTTGTCGTCGTGGTCGCCGGGCAGGAACCCCATCTCGAACCGCGAGGAGGAGTGCTCGGGACGGAGGAGGATCAGGCCGTTGTCGTAGCCGGGGCCGGGCATCGAGAGCGGCTGTGAGCGCTGGTGAACCTTGAAGTTCGACGGCTGGCCGCACAGCAGGTAGAGCGCCGCGACCACCGTCATCCGTGTCTTGCCCGACCCGGCCGGCCCGTCCAGCACGACGAGCTGCGTGGCCGGGTCGAGGAGGAACTCGAGCCCGAGGACCTGGCGGGGATCGGCGGGGGTGAAGCCGAGCACGGTGCGCGGCGTCCAGGTGCCCCGCCGGCTGTCCCAGTACTGGGCGAAGCGCAGCTCGCAGGCGGCATTGCGCTCGAGGTCGACGCGCGCCACGACCTCGCGTTCGCCGGCGCGCAGCACCAGACCGAGGTTCCACACCGGTTCCTGCGGCAGCGTGGGCAGCGCGTCGAGGGGCAGCGAGCGCTCGCGCGGCGCACCCGAGGCGACGAACGCGTCGATGACGGCGTCGGGGACCGTCAGCTCGACGACGCCGTCGAAGACGTCCGCCGGGCTCTTGAGCTCCAGCTTGCCGAAGCGCAGCGGCTCGGCGGCGAGGCCAAGCGCATCGCAGCGCAGCAACATGTTGGAGTCTTCGGAGATGAGCACGACGCGCAGGCGGCCGTTGCCGTTGCCCATGGCGCGGATGCGCCGCGCCGCGTGGATGATTGCGTTGTCGCCGTCGCCGTTGGTGATCGCGAGGCCGTTCGGTTCCCAGGCGATCACGCCGCCGCCGGCCGTCGTGGGGAACGAATCGAACGGTGCATCGCCGCGCAGGAAGCGCTCGGGGTTGTGCTGGATCACCCCGGCGTCGCGATAGGAGAGGATCTTGCGCGTGGCGACGCGGGCCGCTGCCCGCACGCCCTCCGACTTGGTCCGACTTCCCTGCAACCGGCCCAGCTCCTCGAGCACCTGATGGAGCAGCACCACGAGGTTGCCCGGCTTGAGAAGCTGGTCCAAGGCATCGGGGTTCTCGACGAGGGCGCTTGTGTCCGGAATGTAGACGTCGATGGGCTTCATCTCGAGCTTGAAGCGTACCACGCCACCGGCCATTTCGCGCCCGCCCGCGGGGTCAGGTCTTGTACCATGTGACTTCCAGGGTGCACTGATGAGTCGTCACCGGCCACGGCCGCATCGCGACGTTGGCAAACCCCAATAGTACAAGACCTGACCCCGCGGGCTAGCGGGGGGAGTGGTGGGGTGCGGAGAGGAGGCAGGTGAAGTAGCCGTCGCGGGAGCGGAGGCTCTCGAGGGGGACGGTCGAGCCCTGCGAGTCACGGCACAGGCCTTGGTAGAGCATGGCGAGCTCGCCGCGGCGCCGGAACAGCCAGGCCTCGAGGGGCTCGCCCTCCTGGAGGTCGACCGGGTTCAGGGGAACGCGGAACCCGTGCGCCAGCGCGTCGATCTCCTCGAGGTACTGGCCGATGTACCAGTCGCGGCTGTCCTCGTGCTCGAGGGCGCTGACGACGCACAGGTGTGGCACCAGCGCGGCGTCGTCGGTGGGAACCAGCGACTCGATGGGGGCCTCCTGCTTGCCGCCCAGCTCCTGCAGGTTGTGCAGGAGCGAGGCGTCGTCACTGAGTGCCTGCATGTCGTCCGGGGGCTCGTCGAACACCACCATCTCGGCCACCGGCGTGGGGTCGAGGCCCTTGAGCCGCGCGGTTCCCAACGCGCGCAGGCCGACCCACGGCCCGTCGAGCCGTTCGCGGTCGCACGGCAGGAGGAGCCAGGCGAGGCCATAGCGCTCCGCACGGGCCAGGAGGCCGGCGCCCTCGGCGTCGAGGTCGCGGAGGAACGCCTCGGTGACCACGCCGCCGAGGTTGATGAGCTCGTTGTTCTCGGCGAGGAACGCCGCGTAGGGCCGCTGCTTGACGTGGTCCGGGTAGCGGCTGCCGTGGCGGACCGGCTCGAGGAACTCCAGGATCCGGTGGACGTCGTAGCCGTGGGCGATGAGGAAGTCGGTGATGTCCTCGACCTCGCGGGTGGTCTTGCCGCTGGTCAGCCGGGCGAGCTCGGTGAGGCCGTGGCCGAAGAACTCGAAGTGCGGCCGCTCGTTGGGGTCGGTGGCCATGGAGAGGAGGTGGTACGAGCCGACGTTGACGGCCAGACGGAGGCCGCGGTCGAACGGGAACCCCTGGTGGCGCAGGCGCTCGTAGAGAATGCGCAGGTCGGCGGCGGCCAGGAAGACCGAGCGGGCCGAGCGCGCCGAGTAGAACGCGCCGTCGCCGAGGAACTTCTCGAACTTGAGCCGATACCGCGCGCGGATCTCCTCGATCTCGCGCTGGAACCGGACCATGAACCGGAGGCCGCTCTCCTCGGCGCTGTGGCCACGACGCCGCAAGTCCTCGAGCAACTGGGTGAACTCGACCAGGTCGTAGAGCAGGCCGAAGCGGCGCACTGCCGAGTCCACCACGCCGGCGTTGGCGAAGTCCAGCGGCCGGGTGAAGGCGGAGAGCCGCACGCTCTGGCCATGGACCTTGGTCACCGCGCGACTGCCGTGCATGGTGACCGGGAACAGCCGGTTGCGCAGGCACGCGACGACCTCGAAGCGCTTCAGCCGGGCCGACAGGTCCTTGAGCAGCCGGATCATGTCGGTCGACAGGTGCGGCACGTCGGGGTGCCCCCAGACCGACAGGAGGTCGAGGACCGCGGGGGAGAAGAAGAGGCGCTCCGATGGCAACGCGGCCGCCTCCTCGTCGAGCAGCGCCAGGGTGCGATCGAAGGACGCGTCGCGGTGGCGCAGGTTGTCGAGCTGCGCGGCGGTCGCCGCGAGGAGCTTGTGGAAGCGGGCGGGGTCGACCTTGAGGTGGCCCTGGAGGTACGCGCCCAGCTCCTTGAGCTCGGCGCCGACGTGGGTCTCCGCGACCGGCAGCAGGTCCGCGCGCAGGAGGCGGCCGAACGAGGTGATGGCCGGCCGCGAGTCGGCGGCGCTCCACTTCTGCAGCCGGAGGAGCGCCTCCTGCTCGGCGCGATGGGAGAGGTCGGTCAGGCGCTGCGCGACGGTGTAGCGGATCTCCTCGACCGACTTGGGCGCGAGGTTGGGGGCATGGGCAAAGACCGACCGGACCGCGGTGCGCACGGCGTTCGCCATCTCCCGCGACACCGCCAACCACAGCACCTCCGGGAAGCGCCGCGAGTGGTCGTGGAGCATCGCGTTCTCGAGCATCTCCGCGAGGCGCTGGGCGACGGCGAGTCGCTGCTCGACCAACACAGGCTTGTTCGTGGACTCGCCGGCGGCGAGCGCCCAGCGGTAGAGGGCCTCGCTCTCGACCAGCCGGCCGAGGTCCCGGCAGAACGACTCCCACCCGGCCGAGATGTGCAGCGGGTAGCCGAGGACGAGCTGGGTGCGCTCGTCGTCGGTGTACAGCCAGTAGGGCTCGGGGACGCGCGGCGCCGCCTCGCCGAAGTAGGCGCGCCAGCCACCCGCCTTGTCCCCCGGCGTGAGGAAGCGGGAGAGCCCCTCGCTCTGCTGGAGCACATCCTCGATCGTCGACCTCTCTCGCTCGATCACAATTCCATTCTATCCGTCCGGCCTCCGAGGCCGGGCCCCCGACGGCGGGACCGGTGCGAAGCCCGCCTACGGGCTGGCCCGGTCGAGGGTGCGGTAGGCGATGGCCTCGGCGATGTGGCGGGCTGCGAGGTGTTCCGTCTGGTCGAGGTCGGCGATGGTGCGCGCGACCTTGAGGACGCGGTGCACGGCCCGCGCCGACAACGCGAGCTTGTTGACGGCGAGTTCGAGGAGCCGCTCACCCTCGGCCCCGACTGCACAGCAGCGGCGGATCTCGGCGGGCGTCAGCTCGGAGTTGGTGTGCCGTCCGCTGTCGGCCAGTCGCTCGGCCTGCCGTGCCCGCGCGGCGGTCACCCGCTCGGCGACCCGCGCGGAGGACTCGGCCGCCGGCGGTCGTGCGAGGTCGCGGTAGGCGACCGCCGGCACCTCGAGGTGCAGGTCGATGCGGTCGAGCAGCGGCCCCGATAGCCGCGCGCGATAGCGTCGCACCTCGAGGGGAGTGCAGCGGCACTCACGGCGCGGGTCGCCGAGGTGGCCGCATGGACACGGGTTCGACGCGGCGACGAACTGGAAGCGCGCCGGGAAGCTGAGGGCGCCGGCCGCGCGGGAGATCACCACGCGACCCGACTCCATCGGTTCGCGCAGCACCTCGAGGACGTCGCGGCGAAACTCGGTGATCTCGTCGAGGAACAGCACGCCGTTGTGCGCCAGCGATACCTCGCCGGGTCGGGGGAGCGACCCGCCGCCGACCAGCCCCGCGGCGGAGATGGTGTGGTGGGGGGCGCGGAACGGGCGTAGGAGGACCAGGCCGTCCGGTCGCGGCACTCCCGGCGCCACCGAGTAGACCTTCGTGGTCGCCAGCGCCTCGCGCTCGTCGAGGGGCGGCAGGATCCCCGGGAGGCGCTGGGCGAGCATCGTCTTGCCCGCGCCCGGCGGGCCGAGGAGGAGCAGGTGATGGGCCCCGGCCGCGGCGATCTCCAGCGCGCGCTTCGCCTGCTCCTGGCCGGCCACGTCGGCGAGGTCGAGCGTGCAGGTCGGCCGGACCGCGGCCACGAAGCCGTCGCCGCCGCCGACCGTCGCGAGGGCGCGCTCGCCGCGCAGGTGCGCGACGACCTCGGCCAGGGAGCCGGCGGGGAGCAGGCACGCCCCCCGGATCACCGCGGCCTCCTGCAGGTTCTCGTGCGGCAGGAGCACCGCGGCACCGGCGGCCGTGGCCGCCTCGACGATCGGGAGCACGCCGCGCACCGGGCGCAGCGTGCCGTCGAGGGAGAGCTCGCCGAGCAGCCACAGCCCGTCCAGCGGCCCGAGCGGGACGAGGCCGGCGGCGACCAGCACGCCGGCGGCGATCGCGACGTCGAGCATCGCGCCCTCCTTGCGCTCCTCGGCGGGCGACAGGTTGACCACCACGCTCTTGGTCTCGAGCTGGCAGCCGAGGTGGCGGATCGACGACAGCACCCGCTCGCGAGACTCGCGCACGGCGGCGTCGGGGAGGCCCACGACCGACAGCATGGGCAGGCCGGGGCGGGCGTCGACCTCGACCTGGACCGGCAGGGCATCGACCCCGCGGGGGACGGCGGACATGACCTTGGCAACCACGGAACACCTCCGTTGCGAGGTGTGCATGGACGGGATGGCCCATTCTGGCCCCGGCCGATCAACGGGTCAAGCCGACGCCGCGAACGGGATCCGCGCCCGGACTATCCTTGACGGCGTGGGCGACGACGCGAAGCCGGAGATCGAGGCGCTCCGGGCGATGCTCGAGATGGAGCTCAACCGCAGCCTCGGCCCGCAGCGGGGCTGCTGGCCGCTGCTGGTCGGGCTCGGTGGAGCGCTCCTGGGCCTGGCGCTCCTCGCCCGCCTGCTGTGAGGCACGGCGAGTCGCCGTAGGCCTGGGCCGGACCGGCGGCAACCTTGACGACGGAAGGCGCGGACTGCCGGGTTGCCGTGGAACACGAGCGGGGAGACGGCGGTTGACAGGTGCGCAACATGACGCCGCGCTGCTCCCGGGGGGACACATGGGCTTCCTGCCAGATCCGCTGCACCCTGCCGTCATCCACTTTCCCATCGCCCTGGCGCTGGTGGCGCTCATCGTCGAGCTGCTCGCCCGGGTCCCGCGCTGGCGGGCCCTCGAGCCGGCGGCGGCGTTGCTCATCACCCTCGCGGCGATGGGCGCGATCGCGGCGGTCGTGACCGGCGACCTGGCCCACGACGAGGCCGTCGTCCCGGCCGGCGCCCGCGGCCTCGTCGAGCAGCACGAGGAGCTCGGCGAGATCGCCATGTGGTCGCTGGTCGGCCTGGCCGCCGCCCGCCTCCTGCTCGGCTGGCGCCGCCGGTTCACCGGAGCGCTCCCGTTGGCCTACCTGGTGCTGGCGGCCGCCGCCGCCGGCCTGGTCGCCTACAACGGCCACCTGGGCGGCCGGCTGGTGTTCGACCACGGCGTCGGCACGGCCCCGATGCAGCGTACCGCGCCACCTCGTTAGACGAACTCGCGACAGCGGCGCCCCCGCGCGGGTTCTTTGTGATGACGGGGCGAACTTGCTAGCATCCTGCACGTGAAGCGCACCGTCTCGGCTGGGATGCTCGTCCTTGCCGTTCTGCTCGGCCACCCGGCCGGTGCCGACAGCCCGCCGGCACTGGCGTGGAACATCGTCGGCGGCGGACACCCGGCGCTGGTCTGGCTCAACGCGCGGCGGACGGTCACCATCCGGCTACAGAACGTCGGCACGGCAACCTGGTCTCCGGCGACCTCGGACGGTCTGGCCTATCACTGGCGCGCGCCCGACGGGACGATGGTCGTCTACGAGGGACGTCGCACCGCGCTCCCTGCTCCGGTGCCCCCCGGCGCGACCGTGGAGCTGCGTGCCCGCGTCGAGGGTCCGCCCACAGCCGGCCGCTACATCCTCGAGTGGGAGATGGTCCGCGAGGGCGTACGCTGGTTGGGCCCTCCCGCCGATGCGGATCGCCAGAAGGTCTCCACCCTCGCCGTCTGGCGCTTCTCGGCCTGGCTCGTGGCCCTACTCCTCGCCACCGTCGCGGCGGGCGTCGCCCTCCGCCGAGCCCGGCCCACTCCCGGTTCACGGTGGTGGCCGGCCATCGCGGCGGTCCCGGTCGCCTGGGCGTGGGCCGCGACCGCCCTGGCCGCATTCGCCTTCTGCGAACTCCTCGGGACGCCTCTGTGGACGGGCGGTGGGTGGTTGGTGGCGTCCGGCGCCGCCCTGGGAGGGTTGGTCGTGAGCCTGGCGCCGGAGCGGTGGCGCCCGTGGCTCGCCCTCGGGCTGGCGGTGTTCCTCGCCGCCCTGACGGCCGCCGACCTGGCGCACGCCCGCTACTTCGGGTCGCTGATCCCGCTGGTCGCCGCCGGTGCGGTCGGCCAGCTCGGCGACGTCACCGACAGTGCCGTCTCCCTGCTCCGCGGCGCCGACGGGTGGTTGGCCCTCCTGGTCCCGGCCGGCCTCGCCCTCGCGCTGCTGCTGCCGCGGCGCCCGTCTGCCGTCCCGCGGACGGCCTGGGAGCGTCGGGCTAGGCTCGCGCTGCCCGTGGCGCTCCTGGCGGCATGGACGCCGGCGCTCCTCACCGTGAACGCGGCGGTACGCGACAAGGCGACCGGGAGCCAGGTGTTCTCCCACACCACCCTGGTGTCGCAGTGGGGGCCGACCAACGTCCACCTGTTCGACCTCGGGAGGACGGTGCGGGACGAGGTGGCGCGCCCGTCGCTCTCCGCCGAGGAGCGGGCCGAGGTGCTCGCGGAGTTCCGCTCCCGGCCGCCGGCGCAACCGCCCGGGGCCGTCGGCTTCGGCATCGCCCGCGGCCACAACCTCCTCCTCATCCAGGTCGAGTCGCTGCAGGAGTTCATCCTCGGCGCCAAGGTCAACGGGGTCGAGGTCACGCCGTTCCTCAACGCCGTCCGCGCGCAATCGCTCTACTTCCCGTGGGTGTTCGACCAGAGCGGCGAGGGACGCAGCTCCGACGGCGAGTTCGCCGCGCTCAACTCGCTCCACCCGGTGTCGCGCGGCGCCGTCGTGTTCCGCTTCCCGAACGCCGGCTACGACGCGCTTCCCGCCGTGCTGCGCCGGCACGGCTACGCGACGCTGTCGGCGCACGCCTTCGAGCGCGGCTTCTGGAACCGGGCCGTCATGCACCGCACCTACGGCTTCGACCGCTCGCTGTTCCAGGGCGAGCTGGGGCGCGGCGAGGTGATCGGCTGGGGTCTCGCCGACCGCCTCTTCCTCGAGCGGATGACCGCGCCGATCGAGGAACTGCGGCGGCCGTTCTTCACCATGCTCATCACCCTCGGCCTGCACCACCCGTTCGACACCTTCCCGGCGGCCCACAAGACGCTCGACGTCGGCGGCATGACCGACACGCCGCTGGGCAACTACCTGCACGCCATGCACTACCTCGACGGCGCCCTGGCCAACTTCTTCACCCGTCTGGACCGCGACGGGGTGCTCGCCGACACCGTCGTCGCCCTCTACGGCGACCACGACGCCGGGATCGCGATCGACGAGAACTTCCTCAAGGTGGCGAGAGAGGGCGCCTGGGACGCGTCGATGTCCGTGCGCCTGCGCCGGGTGCCGCTGATCGTCCACCTGCCCGGCGGCGCGCTGGCCGGCGACGTCCCGGTGGTCGGCGGGCACGTGGACATCGCCCCGACGATCCTCTACCTGCTCGGCATCGAGCCTCCTCCGGGCTTCATCGGCGGGGTGCTGTACCCGGGTCGCGACCGGATCGCGCCTCTGTGGAACGGCTCGGCGGTCTCGGCCGACCGGATCTTCGTGTCGCGCGGGCCCCGCATCCCGGCCGAGGGCGCCTGCTTCGGCTTCCCGTACCCCAGCCGGTTGCCGCTCGAGTCGTGCACCGGGCTGCGCGAGCGGGCCGACCGCGAGCTCCGCGCCTCCCGCCTCGCCATCGAGCGCGACCTCTTCGCCGAGATCGCCGCCCCCGCGCCTTGAGCGTCCTCGCTCCCGCGTGCTACCGTCCCGGGCCGTGGACGACAGGCTCGCACGTCGGCCGGAGGCGATCCGCACCATGTTCGCCTCGGTGGCGCCGCGTTACGACGTGCTCAACCGCGTCCTGTCACTGCGCCAGGACGTGCGCTGGCGCCGCCTCCTCGCTGCGGCGTTGCGGCACGCGCCGGCCGGGGAGGTGCTCGACCTGGCATGCGGCACCGGCGACGTCGCCCTCGCCATCGGTGACCGCACCGTGGTCGGCGCCGACTTCTGCCTCGACATGATGGCCCTGGCCCGGCCGAAGGCGGCCCGGCTCGGCCGCCGCCTGCCGCTGGCCGGTGCGGACGCCCTCGCACTGCCGTTCCGTGACGGCGTGTTCGCCGCGGTGACCGTGGCGTTCGGGGTGCGCAACTTCGCCGACCTCGACGCCGGTCTCGACGAGATCCGCCGGGTGCTCGCGCCCTCCGGGGTCCTCGCCGTGCTCGAGTTCCAGCGCCCCACGCTGCCCGGCATGGCCGCGATGATGCGCGTCTGGAATCGGCTCGTGATCGGGCCGGTGGGTCGACTGCTCTCGCACGACGGCGGCGCGTACTCGTACCTGCCGGCGTCCGTGGAGACGTTCCCGGACGCCCGGGAGCTGGGCGCGAGGTTGTCGACGCGGGGGTTGGCGACGGTGGAGCGTCGGGAGCTGTCCGGCGGCATCGCGGCGCTCACCGTGGCGCGGAAGGTGGAGGCGACATGACGGCGCGCGTACTCGACGGGGCGGCGGTGGCGGCGACCATCAGGCAGCGGGTGGCGGGCGAGGTCAGGGAGCTCGCCGATCAGGGCGTGGTGCCGCGCCTCGAGGTGATCCTCGTCGGCGGCGACCCCGCGTCGCGCGTCTACGTCGGCTCGAAGGGCCGGGCGTGTCGCGAAGCCGGGATCCGCTCCGACACGCACGTCCTGGCGGCCGACATCGGCGCCGGTGAGCTGCGGACGGTCATCGAGGGGCTCAACGCCGACGCCGACGTGGACGGCATCCTCCTCCAGCTCCCCTTGCCGAAGCCGCTCGACGGCCGGGCGTTCCTCGACCTCATCGATCCCGGCAAGGACATCGACGGGTTCCACCCCACCAACGTCGGCCTCCTCCACCAGGGCCGGCCGTCGTTCGCGCCGTGCACGCCGGCGGGGATCATGGAGCTGCTCGACGCGGGTGGGGTGCCGCTCGAGGGGGCCAGGGCCGTCGTGCTGGGCCGGTCGGAGATCGTCGGCAAGCCGATGGCGGCGCTGTTGCTCGCCCGCCACGCCACCGTGACGACGTGCCACTCGCGCACCCGGGACCTGGCGGCCGTCTGTCGCGAGGCGGACGTCCTGGTTGCCGCCATCGGCAGACCGGCCATGGTCACGCACGAGTTCGTCAAGCCCGGCGCGGTCGTGATCGACGTCGGCATCAACCGGGTCGACGACGCGGCGCTGGTCGCACGCCTCTACCCCGGCGACGCGGCCCGGGCCGAGCAGGTGGCGAAGAAGGGCTACACGCTGGTCGGCGACGTCGACTTCGTGGCCGTCGGCGCGGTCGCCGGCGCGATCACCCCGGTCCCCGGCGGAGTCGGGCCGCTGACCATCGCCGGCCTGCTCGCCAACACCGTCCTGGCGGCGAAGCGGCGGCGAGGGATTGAGTAGGCACGAGGCATGAGGCGCAAGGCGCGAGGGGCGCGATGCTGAAGGTCGGACTGACCGGCGGGGTGGCGAGCGGCAAGAGCGCGGTCGCGCGGCTGCTCGCGGCCCACGGCGCGGCGGTGCGCGACGCCGACTGCGTCGTCGAGGAGCTCTACCGGCGCGGCGCACCGGGCGCCGCGGCCGTTGCCGGGCTGTTCGGCCCCACGGCGCTCGCCCCCGACGGCAGCGTCGACCGCGGGAGGCTCGCCGACCTGGTGCTCGCCGACCCCGACCGCCGGCGCACCCTGGAAGCCGCGATCCACCCCCTCGTCCGGGCCGAGCTGGTGCGGTGGATGGGCTCGCTCGAGCGGGTCGAGCCGATCCCGGCGGTCGCCGTGGTCGAGGCGGCGCTGCTCGTCGAGACCGGTACCTGGCGCGCGTACCACCGGCTGGTGGTGGTCACCGCGCCGGCCGAGCTGCGACGCGCCCGCGCCCTCGCCGCCGGCTGGCCCGCCGAGCGGGTCGACCGGGTCATCGCGGCGCAGCTCGGCGAAGCAGAGCGGGCCGCGGCCGCCGACTACCTGATCTGCAACGACGGCGACCCGGCCGCGCTGGCGAGCCGGGTCGGCGACCTGTGGCAGCGCCTGCTCGACGACGCGGCGGTGCTGCGGCGCGGCGAGACCCTCGAAGGCCGGTAGCGGTCGGCCGCTACGACTTCAGCTCGGCGGCCAGGGCGCGCAGCGCGAGGGCCCGGTGCGAGCGGGCGTTCTTCTCCTCGGGGGGCATCTCGGCGTAGGTCCGGCCGCCGCCCCAGTCGGGCACGAACACCACGTCCCAGCCGAACCCGCTGCGTCCCCGCGGCTCGGGAGCGATGGTCCCGCGCACCTCGCCGACGCCGAGCCACTCGCGGGTCCCGTCGGTGGCGAGGGCGACGCAGCGGGCGCACGCCCCGCGGTCGGCGAAGCCGTCGAGCATGCGCGGGATGGCCGCCGGCCCGGCGGCCTCGAGGAGCCAGCGGATCAGCGGTCCGGGGAAGCCGCCGAGGGCCGCGAGCTCGAGCGAGGTGTCCTCGACGAGCACGGGACGGCCGACCTCGGCGTGGGCGAGCCGCGCCTTCTCGCGGGCCACCTCGACGACGTCGAGGCCCTGCGGCTCCACGAGGTCGAGCGACGCGCGCTCCAGCGCCATTCCGAGGATGGCGGTCGCCTCGCGCACCTTGTGGTCGCTCGACGTCACGAACACCAGTCTGTCGATCACGCTAGTCAGGCTAGCAGGTGAAATCGGAGGGGTCGAGTCGCCCGCCTCAAGCCCCAGCTCCCAAGCCTCAAGTCCCGCTCAGTCGCCCGCGCCGGTGATCTCCTCGGTGAGGACGCGGAACACCGGGAGCTTGCCCTGCAGGCCGCGGAGCTGCACGTTGCCGAGGTGCTCGGTGGGGAAGAGATGGGCGATGGCTCGCTGGGTGAGGTCGCCGAGCACGACCTGGCCGGGCTGGGCGACTGTCTCCTCGAGGCGCGCGGCGACGTTGACCGTGTTACCGAGGACGGTGTAGTCGACGCGGTTCGCCGAGCCGATCTCGCCGACGACAACGAGGCCGGAGTTCATCGCCATGCGCACCTCGACGGGCTCGAGCCCGGCGAGCTCGCGCTCGCGGTTCCAACCCTTCAGTCGAGTGCGCAGGTTGAGCGCCGCCTTGACCGCCCGTTCGGCGTGGTCGGGCTGCTGCAGAGGCGCGCCGAAGAAGGCCATGACGGCGTCGCCGATGAACTTGTCGAGGGTGCCGCCGAACTCGAAGACCGAGTCGGAGGCGAGGGTGAAGAACTCGTTGAGGAAGCGGGCCACCTCCTGCGGCTCCATCGCCTCGCAGCGGGAGGTGAAGCCGACGATGTCGGCGAACAGCACGGTGACCTCGCGGGTCTCGTGGCGCTCGCCGTCGACGGCCGAGGCGCGCTTGCCGACGATCGCCTCGACGACCGCCGGCGAGTGGTACCGCTCGAGGCGCTCGCGCCGCCGCTTCTCCTCGCGGATCGAGTCGTTCAGCCGGGCGCGGTCGATGGCGACGGCGGCGTAGTTGGCGAGAGCGGTGAGGAGGTCGAGATGTTCCGGGCCGAAACAGCCGGTGGCGAGCGGGGTGTCGACGAACAGCACGCCGATGACGGAGTCGCGGTGCCACAGCGGGGCGCACATCGCCGAGCGGATCTGGTGCAGGCGCACGCTCATGCCGGCGGAGAAGCGCTCGTCCGCCTGGGCGTCGGAGGTGAGGACGGCGACCTTCTGGCGCGACACCAGCTCGAGGATCGTCTGCGAGACCGGCGCCTCCTCGAGGTGCTGGCCGCCCCGGGAGCGGGCCATGCGCAGCTCGGCCTGGCCGTCCGGGGTGAAGAGCAGGACGTAGGCGCGCTCGGCGGGAAGCTGCTCGTAGATCGCCTCCATGACCTTGTCGAGGACCGGCTCCAGCTCCTCGACCTCGAGGAGGGTGCGCGCGACCTGGGCGAGGGCTTCGAGGACCCGCTCGCGGGCCGACGAGGCGGCGGTCGGCGCCTTCTTCTTGGCCGGCTCGCGCTCGAGGTGGAAGTCCTCGCGAAACTCCTCGAGCGGGCGGAGGAACGTCGACGAGCTGACGGCGAACCCGCCCGCCGACTCGCCGCGCTGGAATGTCAGGGTGAAGTTCCCGACCTGGACCTGGTCGCCCTCGGCCATCGGCGACTCGGAGACGTAGCGCGAGTTGACCTTCACTCCGTTGGTCGAACCGAGGTCGACCACCCACCACGCCTCGCCGCGCTGCTCCACCCGGGCGTGGTGACGCGAGACCGAGAAGTCCTTGAGCACGACCTGGTTGTCCGAGGCGCGGCCGATCCCGACCACGGGCGAGTCGAGACGGACCTTGCGGGCCTCGTCGCCTTCCATCCAACGTAGCTCTGGCACGATGCCATTGTAAACCGAACGGCGGGACGGCCGGCGGCTACGGCCCTTGTACCGCCTGCAACTGCCTCTTCAGCTCGGCGTCGTCGGGACGGAGCCGGACCGCCTCGGCCAGCGCCCGGCGGGCGCCCTCGCGGTCGCCGAGGGCGAGACAGGCGGCCGCCAGGTTGGTGTGGGCGGCGGGGTTCGCTGGGGCCAGGGCGACGGCCCGCTCCAGGCAGGTTCGTGCCTCCGCGAGGTCGCCCTGCTCCCCGAGGTAGACGCCGGAGTTGAGCCAGATCGGGGCCGAGTCGGGGAACCGGCGCCGGCCCTCGGCGAACACCTCTCGGGCCTTGGCGGGGTCGCCCCGCTGCTGGTAGTCGAGGGCGAGCCGGACGACCGCGAGCTCGCGCTCCCGGACCCCGAGCTCGACGGCCCGCCAGAACGCGGTGTCCGCCTCCGCGATACGCTCGCTCGACCGCAGGACGAGGGCGAGGTTGTAGTGCGCCGCGGCGTAGCCAGGGTCGGCCGCGATCGCCTGGCGGTAGGACTCCTCCGCGGCGCGCCGGTCGCCCGCCGACGCGCGGCTGGGGCCGAGGTTGGTCAGCCGGCGGGCCTCGGCGCGGTCGACGCGCCGGACCGGTACGGCAGGGGAGAGCTGCGGCGCGGGGCTCGCAACGGGTCGCGCGGTGCTTCCCCCCAGCGGCGCCGCTACCGAGGTGGGCACCGGCGCGCCGCCGGCGAGGTAGCCGAGCGCACGGAGCTTCGCCAGCTCCTCCTCGCGGGCTTCCGGGGGCAGCTCCATCCCGGTCGGCGGCCGCACCGGGGACAGGGCGGCCCAGCGGATCGGCGATGGGAGGGCGGGTGCACGCTCGGCCTGCAGCCAGGCGGGCACGCGGCCGGGCATCTCGGCGCCGACAGGCAGGCCCGCGACGGCGAGGATCGCGGGCGCGACGTCGAGGATGCCGAGCCTCTGCCGCACGGCGTTGCGGCGCACGGCGGGGCCGGCGGCGATGAAGACGCCCTGCGGCCGATGCCAGAGCTCGGCGGTGGCAGTGTGCGTCCCGGCCGCCACGCGGGGGCGATCGTTCCCCCAGGTGAAGCCGTGGTCGGAGACGATCACGAGCGAGTCGGACTCTCCGAGGGCCGCCGCGACCCGCCCGATCCAGGCGTCCACGGCCAGGTGGTAGCGGTCGGCGACGCCGCCGAAGCGGGCGGCGACGGTCGGGTCCGTGCCGGGCATCGCCGGGGGTCGGAACGGCCCGAACAGGTGCCCGACCATGTCGGTTCCCTCGAGGTACGCGAGCACGACGTCGGTGCCGCGCTCGAGCTCGCTCGCCGTGAGCCGCTCGACCGTCAGTGTCGCCGCCCACAGCTTGGCCAGGCCCCCGACAGGCTCGTCCCACCCGCCCTGCCGCTCCCTCGCCTGGACCAGCTCCTGGGGCGAGACGCGGACGAGCGACGCCAGCATGTCGGGCGTGACGTCGGCGGCCCGCACGGCGAGCTTCCTGGCCCGGGCGGCGGCCTCCGGCGGATCGGCGAGTCCCGGCACGTCCTTCTCCAGGCCGAGGAGCTGCTCGGTCAGGCGATCCGAGAAGACCACACCGCCGAGCGGCGAGACGGCCGGGAAGGTGGCCCACCAGCCGATGACCGCCGAGGAGCGCCCGGCGGCCGCGGCCATCTCCCACAGCGCCGTCGCCTTCCGCGCCCGGCTTGAGATCGGCCGGGGTGGACCACCTGCTGGGTCGGGCTCGAGGAAGTCGAGCACGCCGTGGGTCTCGGGCGGGACCCCGGTCGCGATGGTCGTCCACACGACCGGCGAGATCAGCGGGGCCGGCACGTCGAGCGCCGCGTGAGCGCCTCTGGCCATCACCCGGGCCAGGTTCGGCATCGCGCCGCGGGCGGCGAGCTCGTCGACCAGCGACCAGTCGAGGGCGTCGAGGCCGAGGACCACGAGCCGCCCACGCCGGGGGGCCAGCCGCAGAAGCTCCTGGCGGGCCGCGGCTCTGACGGCCTCCTCCGTCGTCCGGGAGTTCAGCTCGACCGCCCTCAGTCGCAGAGGCGCGAGGGCGGGTGTCAGCCGGGGGGCGAGGTCGGGCGCGGACGGCGCGCCGTGGCCGAAGATCTCCGCCCACAGCGGCGAGGCCGTAACCAGCCCGGCCGTCGCATCCTCGCCGAGGCCCAGGCGCGGCGCGAGCCATGCGCCGGCGGCGGCGTCCCAGCCGGACCGCCGCACCTCCGCGGCGTCCAGCGGCAGGGGACCCGACCCCTCGAGGCGCAGCGTGACCGCGACCGGCGCGACGCCGCCGCCGGGGAGCGGCAGGTCGATGGCGGACTCGAGCACGGCGGCGCCTGCGACCCGCGGCAACACGATCCGACGCTCCAGCGGCAGGAACGAGAGCGACAGCCCCTCGTCCAGCAGCCGGACCCCGTGCCCGAGGCGGGACACCGCGACGACGGCGCGGTCACTGCGCGGCGGGACGATGCTGGTCAGGCCGAGGGCGAGGCCGGCCAGGCCTGTGACTGCCAGCAGGAGTCCGCGGCGGGACCTGGGCGCAGGGGACGGGTCGGTCGGCATGGGGCGCATTGTAGGCAGTTCCGCGACGGGACGAGCGCCGGCGGCGGCTACAATTCGATCATGCCGCGCTCGCCCGTGGAGACGTTTCGAGTCAACCGGATCTTCCGCGCCGTGGTGGTGGTCGCGGCCCTGACGGGTCTCGGCCTGCTGCTGATCGCCCCGCCGCTCCCCGGTCACCGGGTCGCCGCGGTGTCGCGCACCTCCGGCGCCGTGGAGCTGCTGCCCGACCGCCCGGCGTTCTCGCCGGTCGTCCTCGCGGTCCACCACCGGCTGCCGCGCGAGGGCGACGCCGCCGTCATCGACGTCCCGGCCCGCGTGCCCCTGCCCGGCGGCGCCGACTTGCCCGTGCGGGTTCGTCTCGTCGTCGGGGGATCCGGGCGCCTCCCGGTCGACGCCGGCGACGTCCGACGAGACGGGTGGGAGCGCGCGTGGAGCGGCTGGCTGCAGTCGCGGCTCGAGCTGACCGAGACGGAGGCGCTCGCCGCCCTCGAAGGCAGCGCGGCGTGGCGCGAGGCCTTTCCGTCGCAGCCCGGCGGTCCGCTCGACCTCGGGGCCCGCCTGGCGGCCGAGCTCAGGCCGCTGCGGCTGCTCGGGGCCCGGCTGCAGGCCGAGCCGAGCGCGGAGCTCGTCCGGGCGCTCGCGCGTGACCGTTTGCAGCGCCTGCCGCGCCCGCGCGGTCGCCTGGTCGTGCTCGGTCTCGACGCGCTCGACTGGGCGCTGGTCGACGAGCTGGCGGCGCGCGGGGACATGCCGAACCTCGGTCGCCTGGTCGACCGGGGCGCCCAGGCCGACCTGCACGTGCAGCCACCGCTGCTGTCGCCGCTGATCTGGACCTCGTTCGCGACCGGTGTCCCGGCCGAGGCGCACGGCGTGCTCGACCTCGTCGAACGGGACGGCCCGGGCCAGGCGCCCCGGCCGATCTCGAGCGCGTCCCGCAAGGCGGCCGCGCTGTGGGAAATGGCCGCGGCGGCCGGCCGATCGACCGCCGTGATCGGCTGGTGGGCGACGTTCCCGGCCCAGGCGCCGCCACACGGGTCGGTGTACTCCGACCGGCTTACCGAGCAGCTCATGGGCCTGGAGGCGACGGTGCCCGGGCTGGCCGATCCGTCCGAGGCGGCGGCGGTGGCCGGCCGGCTCGCGGTTCGCGGCAGCGCGATGACGCCGCCGATGCTCGCCCCGATCCTCGAGGTGACCGCCGCGGAGCTCGCCGCGGTGCCGCCGGACAGCGCCGCCTGGGACGAGCCGATCGGCGGCCTCGCCCGACTCGTCGCCGCGACGCTCACCGTCGAGCGACTCACCGACCACGAGCTCGGCCGGGGCACGGACCTCGTCATGGCCTACGTCGAGGGCACCGACACCGTGGGCCACCTGTTCGCCGGCTACCGCAGCCCGGCCCTGCCATCGCTCGACCCCGCCCGGGTCGCGCGCTTCGCCCGCGTCGTCGACCGCTACCACGCCTGGATCGATGCCTGGGTGGGGCGCGTCGCCGCCTCGCTGGGGCCGGACGACACCCTGGTGATTCTCTCCGACCACGGCTTCACCTGGGGCGGCGACCGTCCGACCGTTCCCTCCGGGGCGCACACCCCGACCGCCGTCCACTGGCACCGCCCCAAGGGGTTCTTCCTGGCGGTGACCCCGGGCGGACGGGGCGACCGGACGCGAAGACTCCTGGACGTGCTTGACGTCGCCCCCGCCCTCCTCGCCCTCGCGGGCCTTCCGGTCGGAACGGAGATGCCGGGCCGCGTCCCTGAGTGGCTGCCTGTGGCCGCCGACACGCCGCGACCGGGCGCGGTGAGCTGGGCGACGCTGCTGCCTGTGACGCCTGCGCCGCGGGTCGAGCTGCCTCCCGAGGCGCGTGCCGAGGAGTTGGCCAAGCTGCGCGCCCTCGGCTACCTCGGCGGCGGCGACGGCGAGAACGGTGCCGACGTCGCGCCGGTCACGACTGGAGCGTCGGCCGGCGCCGACACCGCGGAGGCCCGGCGGCTCAACAACATCGGCATCGCGCGGGCCTCGTCGGGCGACCCGCGGGGCGCCGAGGAGGCGTTCCGCGCTGCGCTCGCCGCCGATCCCTCCTTCGCCCCCTGCCACTACGCGCTCGCCCTGCTGCTGCGCGGGCAGGGACGCTACGACGAGGCGGACGGCGCGCTGTGGCGGGCGGTCGAGGCCGGCCTCGGCGATCCCGAGTCGGCGCTGGCCCGGGTCGCCGGCGACTACCGGCAGCGCGGCGAGCCGGCGAGGGCGGGCGCCGTCCTCGCCGAGGGCTGCCGGCGCTTCCCGGGGAGCGCCCTGCTCTGGCTGCACGCCGGCACCCTGGCCGGGGAGCGGGGTGACGTCGCCACCGCGCGCGCGGCGCTGGAGCGCGCCACCGGCCTCGAGCCGGGCGACCCCGTCGCCTGGCGAAACCTGGCCCAGGCCCAGCTCGCCCTCGGCGACCACTCCGCCGCTAAGCACTCGCTGGAGCAGGCGGCCCGCCTGCGGCCCGGCGACGTCGCCGTCCGCCGGCAGCTCGAGGCCCTCGGCGAGCGTTAGCCGTACGGATACGGGCGCCGATCGGGGGAGCCCGAGAAAGGACAACGCCCGGGGTCGCCCCCGGGCGTTGCGGTGAAGAGGTTCGTGGGGCTCAGTACTCGATCTTGATGCCGAACTCGACGCGGCGTGGGTTCTGCCAGCCGTTCGGCAGTCTGTACAAGGAGGAGAATTCGTAGCCGCTACGAGAAGTCGGTTGCTGGTTGTTGAACACGTTGAACACGTTGCCGTAGGCGGCCAGCGTGACGGGCCCGAGCTTGAACGGCTGCTCGAGGTAGACGTCGGCCTCCCAGTTGTTGCCGACCTTGAGCGAGCCCCTCTGGGCGAGCGGAACGTACCCCCACCCGCCTTCGTAGGTGTAAGGGGTGTACACGTTGCCCGAGTTCCAGAACGCCGACATGCCGAAGATCGTCCGCCACGGCATGGTGTACGAGCCGCTGAGCTTGAAGTCGTGCGCCGACTCGGTCTCGCCGTACCAGCGAGCGTCCATCTGCTCAGGGATCGTGAAGGTGAACGCGCCGACGTTGCGCCAGCTCGTGTTCCACCCGCGCGACTTGATCACGTACGTGTAGTTGGCGATGAACTGGATGTTGTCGTTGCCGGCGCGCTTCTTGATGTTGAACTGCAGCGCCTGGTACTCGGAGTACTTCTTGTTGGCGACGTCGGGGTAGGTGCCGGTCGAGTTGAACGCCGGGTAGCCCGCCCCGTTCGGCACGTTGGTGATGTAGTAGGAGCCGGACGCCTCGGGGTCGTACCAGTCGATCGCCTGGTCCTGCTCCCGCCAGACGAACGTCACGCCGCCGGCGAACTGGTCGCTGATCAGGTGGTCGTAGCCGAGGGTGACCTCGTCGACGTAGACCGGGTCGAGGTTCGGGTCGATCATGTGACCGCCCGCGCCGGTCGGGAGGTCGTAGTCGAGCTCCCAACAGGTGTCGCCGTACGTCCACACGTCCCTGCCGTCAACCGCGCAGGTGCCGTTCCACGACCACTGCTGCTCGTGGTCGGTGGAGACCGCGAAGTAGTCGGCGATGTAGTTGGAGGCCAACGAGTAGAACCGCCCGATCGAGCCGCGGATCGAGTCGCCGTTGAGGTCGTAGGCGAACCCGAGGCGCGGGGCGATCTGGTCCTGGAAGTCGAACTTGAGCAGCGAGTCGCCCTGGTTGTTGAAGATCTCGGTCGTCTCGGCGCGCAGCCCGAGGTTCAGAGTGAGTCGCCCGAGCTTCCACTGATCCTGGACGAAGAGCGCGTAGTAGTCCTGCTTCGACTCCTTCATGCCGGTCTCGTCGAGCCAGAACCAGCGCCGCACCGGGCCGTCGGCATCGTGTTCGTAGGACCCGGCGGAGTTGTGAATCGTGCCTGCCTTCGGCTTCAGGGCGAGGTACTCGACGCCACCCTTGAACTGGTGAGAGGACTCGGTGCCGGTGTCGAAGAAGTACGACCCGGTGAGGAGCAGGCCGTTGCGGTCCCGCTTCGACTGGTAATCAGAGAGAGGTGCGTTGTACCGGTAGTTCGTGTCGAGGTCGCGGACGTACGGGACCTCGTTGAACCCCGGCGCGTCGGGGCTGACGTTGAGCTCCTGCTTGTGGAACTGGCCCTTGGCCTCCATGAAGAAGTTGGGGGTCAGGATGCCGGTCCACTGCAGCGAGGCGTTGTCGCCGCCCTGGAACTGGTAGAGCTCGGAGCTCTCGGCGTAGTGCGTGGTCGACGTCTCGTTCCAGCCGCGGTTGAGGGGCCGCAGCTCGATCGGGTCCTCGTTGTAGGCGCCGACCAGGGTGTGGCTGGGGCCCATCTGGAAGGTCAGCTTGCCCTGGAGGTAGTGCCCGGTGTACTCCGTGCGGCCGTCGACCTGGTTGCCGGCGGTGACGTCCGCGGAGGACTCGTAGTACGAGAAGCCGCGCGAGTTGTCACGCTTCTCGCCGGCCACGAAGAACCACAGCGCGTCCTTGACGATGGGCCCGCCGATGGTCAGCGACGGCCGCTCCTCGTCGTTGCGCGCGCCGCCGGACTTCTTGCGGCCGGTCTCTTCCTCGACGCCGTTGAGGGCGGACCAGTCGGCCTTCGACTTAATCAGGCGCGCCGTCGCGCTGAACTTGTTGCCGCCCGACTTGGTGATCAGGTTGAGGATGCCGCCGGTCGCGCGGCCGTACTCGGCCTGGAACCCGGCGGTCTGCAACTGCGCCTCGGCGATGGTGTCCCAGTTGATCGCCGTGCCCCAGGTCTGGGTGCGCGGGTCGGAGGTGTCCACGCCGTCCACCAGGTAGGCGTTGCCGTCGTTGGACGCCCCGTTGACCAGCGGGTTGTTGCCCGCCTTCACGCCGGGGGCCATCTGCATCATGGTCTGGAAGTTGCGGTTCGTCGGCAGGGTGTTGACCAGCTCCCAGTCCACGGAGGTGTCGACGGTCGACTTGGTCGTGTCGACGACGATCCTATCGGCGGCGACGGTGATCGTCTCGGCGAACTGCGAGAGCGACATCTCGGCGTCGACCCGGGTCTCCTTGCCGAGGCTGACGACGAGGCCGGTCCGCTCCAGGGTGTTGAAGCCCTGCAGCTCGAACCTCAGTGTGTAGTCGCTCCCCGGCGGGACCGGGACGAAGCGGTAACGGCCCTCGCCGTCGGCGACGGCAGAGCGGGTGCCCTGCATGGCCGGTCCGGCGAGCGTCACGGAAACGCCCGGCAGGGCCTGCTGGGTGTTGTCGATGATGGCCCCGGCGACCGAGCCGTACTGCTGTTGCGCTGCCGCCGGGAGTGCCACCAGGACCAGGGCAACGATGCAAAGTGTGAAGCGCCTCATTCCTCCTCCCTTCAGACCGCGTTGTGCCCGAGACGGGCGGTTATGGCCTGCCTGCCGCGGAGCCGCAAGCCACGGACCGGGGGCAGACTCTTGCGTGAAGTACCGAGGACAAACTATCCAAAACTATACTCGAAGCGTCACAAAAGCAACGTCGGTGCCAGCTTCCGGGTCGATGCCAGAGCCTGCGAGGTGCGATCCGCACGCCGAGGTGGACGCCTGTCCGGAAAGCCGAACGCGCCGAGATCGGTCTCAGCGAACGACACGGTCAGGGTGCGGTGGCCGTGCAGTCGCCGCCCTCGGCGATGGCGGCGTAGAGGGCGGCCTCGGCGGCCTCGATGAGCTCGTCGGCGGCGACGTGGCGGCTCGGCCGATGCTGGGCGACACCGGCGGTCACGACCGGGCGTCCCTGACTGGACGCGGCGCTCTCGGCGACCGTCCGTCGCAGCCGCTCGAGGATGGTCATGGCCGCGCGCTCCTCGGTGTCGGCGAGGAGCAGGGCGAAGGTGTCGCGGTCGTAGCGCGACAGCATGTCGATCTGCCGCAAGGCACGGCGGATCACCGGCACGGCGCGGGCGACGAACTGGTCGGCCCCGGTGTCCTCGGCGCCGCTCCCGAAGCGCAGCAGGGCGAGGGCGAGCGGCTGCCGGCTCCGGCGCGACCGCTCGAGCTCGCTCGCCAGGCGGTCGACGAAACGGTCCCGCGGCATCAGCCCGGTCGTGCTGTCGAGCGGCTCGCCCCAGCGCCGCTCCATCCAGTTGTGGGCCAGGGAGAGCGAGAAGATCAGCGCGAAGGGGATCAACGCCAGCGGGTAGTAGAGCTCGCCGACGGTCACCTCGAGGCGCGGCAGGACGCCGATGTCGACCAGCACGTCGAGGACGACGCCGACGACGAATCCGAGCGCGGTGACGAGGAGCGTCCGGGTCCACGGGTTGCGGTGGCGCGCCAGGTTCCACAGCGTCTTGAGGACCAGCGCGCCGGTGATCAGGGTACCCGCCTCGGCGAGATGGACCCACAGGTAGAGGTCGCCCTCCTCCCGCCAGACCAGCGCGAAGGCCGCGCCCAGGGCGAGCAGCGTCTGCATCGCGACGATGGCGACCGGCAGCTTGCGATGGGCCATGCGGTAGAAGCTGGTCGGGAAGAACGCAATGGCCAGCAGCATGGTGAAGACGTTGAGCCGGAAGTTGGCGGACTGGCCGAGGAGCAGGGCCGGCCCCCAGTGCGTGAACGTGAGGAGGTACGCGCTGATCGCGAGCAGGAAGCCGGTGAAGAAGAGGTGCTCGTAGGCGCTGCGCTGGGCCCCGAAGAGGATCAGGTGGAAGGCGGCCAGCGTCGCGATCAGGGTCGCCAGGCAGTACGCCAGGAGGTCGCGGAGGAACTGGCGGCGCAGCACGTCGTCGAACCGGTCGATCCGTGGCGACGGCCCGAGCAGCCCGCCGAAACGGGTGTCGTTGTAGACGTGGATGGCCAGCTCGTTGCGTTCGCCGAACCGGATGGCATCCTTCGGGATCCGGTAGAAGCGGCGGGCCAGCGTGGCCTTGTCGAAGCGGGGGGGGAACGCCCCGGTGCTGCCGACCGGGCGCCCGTTGAGGAACACCTCGTCGACGTCGCCGATGAGACCGAGGTCGAGGCCGAACTCCTCGCCGGCCAGGCGCGAGTCGATGACCAGCGGAGCCTTGTACCAGGCGTGGCCGTTGTACTCGGCATACCCCTGGCGCTCCCACCCGCCGGGGACGCGAATCCGCTGCCAGTTGCGCTTCTCGCGGAACGGGCTGGCCCACGCGGGGTCGTGCCCGATGCGGAACGACCACTCCCCGGCGAGCTGGGCCGGGAGCTTCTCGACGATGAACGGGCTCGGTTCCTGGGCGCCGGCACCGGCCGCCAGCAGGGCAGCGGCGAGCAGCAGGCCGGCAGTCCGGCTCACCGGCCGCCTCCGCACGGCACCGGAGCCGCCCCGGGATAGGCTCCGTCCAGCTCCCGCGCGAGCGCCCGGGCGCTCGACAGTGCGGTGAGCCCCGTGACGCGGACGCGGGTGAGGCCGCCGCCGGCCGGGGCCGTGCGGGTGGCGAGGGCGCGGGAGGCGAGATCGCGCTCGGCCCGCGCCACGTTCTCCGCCTTGGCGAACGCCCCGACCTGGACCTCCCAGCAGGTCGCGCCGGGCATCCCGTCGCCCGCCTGCACCACGGTCAAGCGGACGGGCGCGGTGCCGGGACCGATGACGCCCAGACGGTCCGCCGCGGCGCGGGAAAGGTCGACGATGCGCCCGGCGACGAAGGGGCCCCGGTCGTTGATGACGACCTCGGCTTCCCGGTCGCTCACGAGGTTCGTGACGCGGACGACGGTGCCGAAGGGGAGGGTGCGATGGGCCGCGGTCATCTCGTTCATATCGTACCGTGGCCCGGCCGCGGTGGGACGGCCGTGGTACGGCTCTCCGTACCACGACGCGAGCCCCTCTTCGCTCCACCCCTCCGCGCCGGCCACGGGGCGGGCCGGCGGGGACACCGTCCGGTCGACCGGTTTGCCGCTGGCGCACCCGATCAGCAGGACGATCGTGATCAGCAGCCCAGGTATTGCGCTTCCCGGACCCCGGACCCCGGACCCCGGACCCCAGGCTGGGCGGGAGCCCCTCAAACCATCGGCTCCGCGCCCCCTTCGGCCGGGGGGTGGGCGTCGAGCCAGGGCAGCACCGTCTCGGCCAGGAACTCGTCCACCTGCTCGGGCGCCCGGCCGACGAAGCGGGCGGGGTCGAGGAGGGCGGCGAGCTTCCCGGCGTCGAGGCCGAACTCCGCGTCGCCGGCAACCAGGTCGAGGAGCGGGTTGGGTCGTCCCTCCATCTTGACCGCCCGGGCCGCGTCGCGGGACAGGACGCGCAGCCGCTCGTGCAGGCGCTGGCGGTCGCCGCCGCGCGCGGCCGCGGCGAGGAGGATCTCCTCGCTCGCCATGAACGGCAGCTCTTCGACCAGGTTGCGGCGGACCATCGCCGGGTAGACCTCGAGGCCGGCCGCGACCGACCGCCAGAGGAGCAGGATGGCGTCGGAGGCGAGGAACGCCTCGGGGAGCGAGAGCCGGCGGTTGGCGGAGTCGTCGAGGGTGCGCTCGAGCCACTGGGAGGCCGCCGTCCAGGCCGCGTTGGGCTCGAGCGTGATGACGAAGCGGGCCAGGGCGCACATGCGCTCGACCCGCATCGGGTTGCGCTTGTATGGCATCGCGGACGACCCGACCTGGGTGCTGGACGCCGGCTCGTCGAGCTCCTTGAGCCGCGACAGCAGGCGCACGTCGGAGGCGAACCGGTACGCGGACTGGGCCAGCCCGGAGAGGCCGGCGAGGAGGTAGAACTCCGGCTTGCGCGGCGACGTCTGTCCGGTCACCGGGTACGTCCCCGGGAAGCCGAACGCCGCGGCGATGCGACGGTCGAGCTCGCGCACCTTGTCGCCCGATCCGAGGAGCTGCAGGAACGACGCCTGGGTGCCGGTGGTGCCCTTGGCGCCGCGCAGCAGCAGGCGGTCGCGCTCGAACTGCAGTCGTTCGAGGTCGAGCAGGACGTCAGCCAGCCAGAGGCAGGCGCGCTTGCCGACGGTCGTCGGCTGGGCGGGCTGGAAGTGGGTGTGACCGAGGCACGGCAGGTCGCGGTGGCGGCGGGCGAACTCGGCGAGCGCCGCGACCACGGCCGCGGCGCGGCCCATGGTGAGGTCGGTCGCCTCGCGCAGGACGATGAGGTCCGCGTTGTCGCCGACGTAGGCCGAGGTCGCCCCGAGGTGCAGCCAGCCGCCGGCGGCCGGCGCCACCTCCGCAAGTGAACGGACGTGCGCCATCACGTCGTGGCGGGTCTCGTGCTCGAGCTCGTCGGCGCGGGCGAGCTCCTCGGCGGTGGGGTCGAGGTGCGCCGCCAGCGCCTCGACCGCCTCGGCGGGGATCGGCACGCCGAGATCGCGCTCGGCACGCATCAGCTCGAGCCACAGGCGCCGCCACAGGCCGAACTTGCGGGCCGGGGAGAACATCGACCGCATCTCCGGTGAGGCGTAGCGCGTCGTCAGGGGGTGGACGAACTCGTGCATGGGCCCATTCTGACACTTCCTGCCGCCACCGACGACCGAGGTGCATCGATGGACGGGCTCGGGGCGCCCTGCGCCGGGGCCCCCGTGTCCGGCGTCGCGAGCGCCGCGGGTTACACTTCGCGGAATGGTCCTGTGGTCGTCGCTGCGCACCCGCATCGTGGGAGTCGCCGTGGCCGTCGTGGTCGTCGTCGGCGGGACGTTCGTCCTCGTCCTCGACGCCCTCGTCCGCAACGAGCTCGAGGCCGCCCTGCGCGCCGAGTGCTCCGTCGCCGCCGAGTCGCTGGCCGGCGCGCTGGAGGCTGCGGCGCAACCGGACGGCGGCGAGGCGCTGCGCCGGGTCGCGCTCGACCTCGTGGGCAGGGGAAAGATCGTCGCCGTGGTCGTCCTCGACCCCGAGCATCGTGCGGTCGCCGCCGAGCCGGCGTCGGCAGGCGCGCACCCGAAGCTCGGCGCCTGGGGCCAGGACGGTGAGTTCGTCCCCGTTCTCGCGGTGCGCTCCGCCAGGGCCTGCGCCGCGTTCCACACGGCGGGGCGCGCCGGCGAGGCCTCGCTCGGCGTCTGGATCGCCCTCGACCGCCGTCCGCTCGATCAACGGGTGAACCGGTACCGGCTCTTCACGTTCCTCCTGTCGCTCGCGCTGCTCGGCACCACGATGGTCGTCGCCACGCTCGCCGCCGAGGGGCTGGTGCGGCCGCTGGAAGCGATCAGCGAGGCCGCGGCGTCGGTCGGCCGCGGCGAAACCGAGGTCCGCCACCTGCCGACCGGTCCCGAGGAGGTGCAGCGCCTGGGCCGTCGGGTCAAACGCCTGGCCGACCAGCTCGACGCGACCCGCACGAGCCTCACCCACCTCGCGGCCGACCTCGATCGCCAGGTCCGCGAGCGCACGCGGGAGATGGAGACCACGAACCGGCGGTTGTCCGAGCTGGCCTCGACGGATCCGCTCACCGGCCTGTCCAACCGGCGCTCGCTCGAGCGGGACCTCGAGCGCTACCTCTCGCTGTCGCGTCGCGGGGGCGAGCCGCTCGGCGTGATCATGATCGACCTCGACCACTTCAAGCGCTACAACGACGCGTGCGGCCACCTGTCGGGCGACAACGTGCTCCGCTCAGTGGGCGCTGCCCTGCAGGCGCGGGCGCGCGACTACGACGTGGTGGCCCGCTGGGGCGGCGACGAGTTCTGCATCCTCGTTCCCAAGACGGACAGCGCCGGGGCCGTGGCGGCGGCCAAGCGCTTCATCATCGCCATCAACGAGTCGTTGGCCGATCTCTCCCGGCCGGACGTTTCGGCGGTGCTCAACGCCAGCGCCGGGGTGGCCTGCTTCCCCGAGGACGGCGACCAGGGCCGCGAGCTCATCTCCCGGGCGGACGCCGCGCTCTACCGGGCCAAGGCGCTGCGCGGCGGCAAGGTGATCCGCTACGAGGCGGCCGCCGACGAGCCCGAGACCGTCTGAGAGACAGGCGACGGGGGACAGGGGACGGGAACGGGCCCCCGCCCAACCGAAGGCAACAGGGACGAGGGGCGGAGTGGCTCCGCGCCTCCACCGGCCGAAGCTCTGGGCGGAGGACGGACGTTTCCTTGACTTGGCATGGGTCGGGCGGGAGAATCGCCGTCCCGCCGGGCACTCCCTGGCGGTTCGGAGGAACACGTGAGCAGCAACGGGACGCGCCGGCCGGTGGCGGTCATCGCCTTCGGCGGCAACGCGCTCCTGCGCCCGCAGGACCACGGGACGCAGGAAGAGCAGTTCACCCTCTCGTGGAAGGCCACCCGGTGGCTGGTGGAGATCATCCACCGCGGCTACGAGCTGGCCATCGTCCACGGCAACGGGCCGCAGGTCGGCAACATCATGATCCAGGTCGAGGAAGCGATCACCAAGATCCCGCCGCAGAGCCTCGACGTCTGCGTCGCGCAGACCGAGGGCTCGATGGGGTTCATGCTGCAGAACCAGATCCGCAACCGGCTCAACGAGGAGCAGCTCGCCAAGGAGGTCGTGACCGTGCTCACCGAGGTCGAGGTGGGGCGCGACGACCCGGCGTTCGAGAACCCGTCGAAGCCGGTCGGCCCGTACTTCACCTCGTACCGCGCCAACCTGCTCATGCAGGAGCAGGGGTGGCAGATGGTCGAGGACGCCGGCCGCGGCTGGCGGAAGGTGGTCGCCTCGCCGCCGCCCAAGCGCATCCTCGACGTCGGCGTGGTCAGGCGCCTGATCGACAGCGGCGCCGTGGTCGTCGCCGCCGGCGGCGGCGGCATCCCTGTCTACCAGGACGTCGGCGGCTACTTTCGCGGCGTCGAGGCGGTGATCGACAAGGACTACACGGCGGCGCTGCTCGCCAAGGAGCTGGACGCCGACCTGTTCATCGTGCTCACGCAGGTCGCCCAGGTGGCGGAGAACTTCGGCCGCCCGAACCAGCGCTGGCTCGCCGAGATCAGCGTCGCCAGGGCCAAGGAGATGCTCGAGCACAACCAGTTCCCGCCCGGCTCGATGGGACCGAAGATCCGCTCGGCGATCGACTTCGTGGAGCGCACCGGCAAGGAGGTGCTGATCACCGACGCGGAGCACCTGAAGGACGCGCTGGCGCGCACGAGCGGCACCTTCATCGTCCCGGACGGCAAGGAGTGATCGACCCATCCCGAAACCGGCGGCCCGAGAGGGGCGCCGGCGCGGAGGGGTGAAGGCGCCGAATTCACTTCGGCGCCGAGGGGAGGTCGCGAGACCTCCCCACTGAAGGAGGCCTGAGATGTTCAAGTCACCGTGGCAGCGGCACAAGGACCTCATCTCCATCCACGACTTCACGACCGACGAGGTCGAGGCGCTGTTCCAGCTCGCCGCCAACGTCAAGGCGCGTCCCGAGCGCTACCGCAACGCGCTGGCCGGCCAGACGCTGGCGATGATCTTCGAGAAGTCGTCGACCCGGACGCGGGTGTCGTTCGAGGTCGGCATGTACCAGCTCGGCGGCATCGCGACGTTCCTCTCCTCGCGCGACATCCAGATCGGTCGCGGCGAGCCGATCTCCGACACCGCCAAGGTGCTGTCGCGCTACGTGAGCGGCATCATGGCCCGGACCTTCGCCCACTCGACGGTCACCGACTTGGCGAAGTACGCCACCGTGCCGGTGATCAACGGGCTCACCGACCTGCTGCACCCGTGCCAGGGCCTCACCGACTACTTCACGGTGCGGGAGAAGTTCGGCCACACCAAGGGGCTGACGCTGGCGTACGTCGGCGACGGCAACAACATGTGCCACTCGCTGATGTTCGGCGGCCCGAAGGTCGGGATGAACGTCAAGGTCGCCACCCCCGAGGGCTTCCGGCCGAACCCGGAGATCGTCGAGAAGGCCAAGGCCGACGCCAAGGCCGCCGGCACCACGATCGAGGCCTTCGCCAGGCCGGAGGAGGCGATCAGGGGCGCCAACGCCGTCTACACCGACGTCTGGGCGTCGATGGGCCAGGAGGCCGAGGCGCAGGCCCGCGTCAAGGCGTTCGCCGGCTTCCAGGTCACTCCGGCGCTGATGGAGCTCGCCGACAAGGAGGCCGTCTTCATGCACTGCCTCCCGGCGCACCGCGGCGAGGAGGTCGCCGCCGAGGTCGCCGACGGCCGCTGGTCGGTGATCTTCGACGAAGCGGAGAACCGCCTGCACGTCCAGAAAGCGATCATGCTTCTCCTGATGAACCGCTGACCGGGCCCTTCGTCCCGGCCGCCGGCCGGCAGGCGGGTGACCGGTGTCCCGGCGCGTCGTGATGGCGCGCCGGGTTGGCGTCGCGACCGGGTCGCCCTCTTGACAGGGTGGGCTAAGCTGGCAAGCCGATTGCTACACGCGCAGCCGGGCGTCGTGCCCGCGCCGCCCGGCGGTCGCCGGGCCTGCGGCGCGTCGACGTTTCGGTATGGGGCCTGACGGAGGTGACTCGTGATCGAGGTCGAGGGACTGACCAAACGGTTCGTGGACAAGGAGGCGGTCGCGAACGTCTCCTTCTTCGTGCCCGAGGGCGAGGTACTCGGATTCCTCGGCCCCAACGGCGCCGGCAAGACGACCACCATGCGGATGATCACCGGCTTCCTCACCCCCTCGGGCGGCGCGGTGCGGGTGGCCGGCCGCGACCTCGCCCGCGACCCGCTCGGGGTGCGTGCGGCGATCGGCTACCTGCCGGAGAACATCGCGCTGTACCCGGAGATGCGCGTCGAGGAGTACCTGCGGTTCCGCGCCGCGATCGAGGGCGTGCCGTCGCGCGATGCCGCCGCGCGCCTCGACGAAGTGGCCGAGCGGTGCATGGTCGCCGACGTCCGCCGCCAGCTCATCGGCACGCTGTCCAAGGGGTACCGCCAGCGCGTCGGCCTCGCCGGGGCGCTCATCCACAAGCCGCCGGTCCTGATCCTCGACGAGCCCACGGTCGGCCTCGACCCGCGCCAGATCGTCAAGGTCCGCGAGCTCATCGCCGAGCTCGGCCGGGACCACACGGTCATCCTCTCGACCCACATCCTGCCCGAGGTCGAACAGGTGTGCCGCCGGGTGCTGATCATCGACAACGGCAAGATCGTCGCCGACGGCACGCCGGACTCACTCCGCGCGGGGCTCGCCGGCGCCGCCGAGCTCACCGTTCAGCTCGAGGCGCCCGAGGGCGACGCGCGGGCGGCGCTCGCGGCCCTCGCCGGCGCCGTCGGGGTGAAGAGCGACGGCAACGGGCGCTTCCGCGTCGCCGTGGAGGGGGGCGCCGACCTGCGCCGCCACGTGTTCGCCCTCGCCGTCGAGAAGAAGTGGGTGCTCCTCGAGCTCACCCAGACGATGCCGTCGCTGGAGGACGTGTTCCTCCGCCTAACGACCCGCGACACCGCCGTCGAGGCGGCCGAGCCCGCCGAGGAGGTGGCCAATGGGTAAGACCGTCGCCCTGCTCAAGCGGGAGCTGATGGCGTACTTCTCGTCGCCTCTCGCCTACGTGATCCTCACCGCGTTCCTGTTCATCAACGGCTACGTCTTCGCGCTCATCGTCGGCTACCTCAACGACCCGCGCACGCCGCCGATGGCCGCGTTCAAGCTGCTCTTCGGCGGGACGATCTTCTTCTGGCTCATGCTGCTCTTCGTCCTGCCCGTCATCACCATGCGACTGATCGCCGAGGAGCGCCGCTCGGGCACCCTCGAGGTGCTGCTCACCTCGCCGGTCAGCGAGACCCAGGTGGTGATCTCGAAGTTCCTCGCCGCCCTCGCCTTCTACCTGTTCCTCTGGCTGCCGACGGTGATCTACGTGCTGTTGCTGGCCCGCTACTCCAAGGTCGAGGTCGGTCCGGTGGTCGCCGGCTACCTCGGCATCGCGCTGCTCGGCGTGCTCTTCCTCGCCATCGGCACGCTGACCTCGGCGCTGGTCAAGAACCAGATCGTCGCCGCGGTGTTCGCCTTCGCGCTCCTCCTCGTGGTCTTCTCCCTCGGCCTCGTCGAGAACCTCGTCTCCGGCGGCGTGCTCAAGGAGGCCCTCGGCTACATGAACCTGTGGGAGCACATGGACGACTTCTCGAAGGGCATCGTCGACACGCGGCACGTCGTCTACCTGATCTCCGGCGCCGGCTTCTTCCTCTTCCTCGCGACCCGAGCGCTGGAAGCCAGCAAGGGGAGGTGAGCGATGGCACGGGAGAAGGTCTATCAGGCTTCCTCGGGCGTCCTCGCCGTCCTCCTGGCGGCGGCGCTCGTCGTCATGGTCAACTGGCTCGGCTACCGCCACTACGTGCGCGCCGACTGGACCGGGTCGAAGATGTACACCCTGTCGGAGAAGAGCCTCAACGTCCTCAAGGACGTCAAGGACGAGGTCCAGGTCGTCGTCTTCATGACCGGCTCGACGCCGCTCTACTCCGAGACCAAGGAGCTGCTCGCCCGCTACCAGGCGGTGGCGCCCAAGCTCAAGGTCGAGTACATCGACCCCGACCGCGACCCGCTGCGGACCAAGACGCTGGCCCAGCAGTTCGGGGTGTCGGCCGCCAACACCGTGGTCTTCACCGCCGCCGGGCGACAGAAGTACGTCACCTCGGACCAGCTCGCGGAGTACGACTACTCCGGCATGCAGATGGGCCAGGCGCCGAAGATGAAGGCGTTCAAGGGCGAGGAGCAGTTCACCGCGGCGATCCTCGGCGTCGTCAACCCCCAGGTGCCGAAGGCCTACTTCACCACCGGCCACGGCGAGAACGACCCCGACGGCTTCGAAGAGGACTCGCTGTCGCAGTTCAAGGAGGCGCTCAAGCGCGACAACCTCGAGGTGGCCAAGGCGTCGCTGCTGACCGGCGCCGTCCCCGAGGATTGCGACCTGCTGATCGTCGCCGGTCCCGCCGCGCCGTTCGCCGATAGCGAGAAGACGGCGATCAAGTCCTACCTCGACAAGGGCGGGCGCGCGCTGGTCCTGCTCGACCCGGTGCTCGGCGGGCAGATGCGCCCCTCGGGGCTCGAGGAGATGCTCGCGGGCTTCGGCGTCCTGGTCAACAACGACCTGGTCATCGACCCCGCGCGCCGGTTGCCGCTCTTCGACCTCTCGGCGGTGTACATCACCGACTTCCGCAGCCACCCGGTGGTCAAGGGCCTCGCGAACGTCGCGGTGCTGCTGCCGGTCGCCCGGTCGGTGACCACGACGACCGCCGCCGGGTTCACCCAGACCATCCTGCTCACCACCTCGAACGAGGGCTGGGGCGAGACCGACCTCGCCGGCATCCTCGCGCAGAAGCCCGTCAACAGGGACGCGGTCGACACGCCGGGACCGGTCGCCCTCGGGGTCGCCGTCGAGTCCGAAACCGACAAGGACAACGGGCTGCGCCTCGTCGTGCTCGGCAACGCGGCGTTCCTCACCAACGCCCAGCTCGCCAACGCCGGGAACCTCAACCTCGGGCTCAACGCGGTCAACTGGCTGGCCAGGCGGGAGCAGGCGCTCGGCATCGCGCCGCGCTCGCCGGAGCAGGTCCAGCTCTTCCTCAACGCCGCGCAGATGCGGGGGATCTACCTCGTGTCGCTGCTCGCCATGCCGGGCGCCGCGATCGCCCTCGGCGTCGCCGTCTGGTGGCGGCGCCGTCGCTAGGAGGCCGCCATGCGCCCGTTGCGACTCGTCGTCCTGGCCCTCGTCGTGGTCGCCCTCGGCGCCTACATCTACTTCGTCGAGCGCAAGGCGCCGACCACCGACGAGATCAAGGAGCGCGCCGACAAGCTGTTCCCGGGTCTCGAGCAGGACAAGGTGACCAGGGTCGAGATCACCAACACCCACGGCCGCTTCGAGCTCGTCAAGGAGGGCGACGACTGGAAGCTGGCCGTGCCGATCGTCGACGACGCGAACAGCGGGGCCGTCTCGGGGCTGCTGTCGGCGCTCGCGTTCCTCAAGGCGGAGCGGACGCTCGACGCGAAGGACGTCAAGCTCGCCGACTACGGGCTGCAGGACGCCACGCTGACCCTCACCGTCCACGACGACAAGGGCGCCACCACCACCCTCAAGCTCGGCGACGACCTGCCCCTGGGCGCCGAGCGGGCCGCCATGACGACCGGAGAGAAGATCTTCCTGGTCGGGAAATACATCGCGACCGAACTCGACCGCGACCTGGCCGGCTGGCGCTCGACCGAGCTGGCGCGGGTGATGTCGGCCGACGTCGCCGCGCTGACGGTGCGCTCCGCCGCGGGCCGCGTCGCCCTCGCCCACGCGGAAGGGGTCTGGGCGCTCACCGAGCCGATCGCGGACCTCGCCGACCGCGACCGCGCGGAGGGGCTGATCGGGAGCATCAACGGGGCCCAGGTCAAGGAGCACGTGGACGCGCCCGGCGACCTCGCCGCGCTCGGACTGGCGAGCCCGCGGGTCGAGGTGACGCTCGTCCGCAAGGACGACAAGGCACCGCTGCAGCTCGCCTTCGGCAACGAGCGCGAGGTGGCCGCTGCGAAGCAGGTGGCGTGCCGGCGCGGCGACCGCGTGCTGTGGGTCGACGCGAGTGCGATCAGCAACGCGGAAGGCGCGCTGGTCGACTGGCGCTCGCGACGCCTCGTCGCCCTCGACACCTGGAACGCCGAGGCCCTCACCATCGAGGCCGGCAGCGCGAAGGCCGCGCTCGAGCGCAAGGACGGAATCTGGAAGTCTGGCGACGTCGAGGTCGACGGCGACGCGGTGAGCCGGCGGCTGGCCGCCCTGTCCGACCTCCAGGTCGTCGGGTTCGACGTGCCCGGCCCGGGCGGCTCTCCGCTCGGTTCCGTCGAGGTCAAGGTCAAGGACGGCGCCGGGCTCGACGTGAAGCTCTATCCCGGCACCGACCCCGGAAGCGGCACCGCCGAGGTCAAGGGACGGGCAGGTTTTTTCGCCGTCGACGCGGCCCGTGTCCAGGAGCTGCTCGCCGACCCCGCCTCCCTCGCCGCACCGAGGCCCACTCCCGCCCCGACACCCACCCCCTGAACCCCGGGGTCAGGTCTTGTACTATGTGACCTGGCCCGGGCGCGGCGGGATTCTGGGAAGAGGCGGATCGGTTACCCCAATAGTACAAGACCTGACCCCGGTGGCGAAGGCGGAGATGGCGGCGGCGGCGGCGGACGGCGCGGTCTGGAGGAGGAGGTGGGGCGCGTCGAGCGCGACCACCTGGACGTCGGGGAGGAGTCGGCGGATGAGCTCGAGGTTGTGGGCGCGGACGATGCGGTCCCGCCGGCCCGCCAGGTAGAGCACCGGCACCAGGCAGCCCTTCAGCGCCGAGCGGGCGTCGACGGCGAGGATCTCGCGGCCACGCAGCGCCCACACCGCGGGTCGGACCGGCGCCTGCGCTTCGGCGAACAGCGCGCGCAGCTCCCGGCTTTCGCGGATCCCCAGCGAGTTCCAGCGGCGCAGCGTGGTCGGGACGAGACGGAAGAGCCACGGCCGGCTGAGCACCGCGGCCCACGCCGGCAGGAAGCGGATCGGGTTGGCGACGAACGAGCCGGCCAGGACCACGCCGGCGAGCCCGGGCGGGTGCCCCGCGGCGATCGTGAGCGCCAGCGGTCCCGAGAACGACTCGCCCAGCACGATGAAGTCGCCGTCGGCCGGCAGGCTGCGACGGACCAGCGGGAGAAGCTCGTCGTAGCTCAGCGGCTCATCGGTCGGGTAGGCGACGACGATCGGCTCGAGCTCCGGCGGCAGGGCGTCGACCAGCGGCCGGAAGAGCACGCCGGTACCGTCCATCCCGGGCAGCAGGACGAGCTTCATCGTGCCGTCGCCGTTCCCCTCATCTTCGTCCCGACCCTCGAGCCTTAAGCCCCAGCCCCGAGCCTCGATCCCGCCTCACTCCTCTGCGGCCTGAATCCCGAGCCGGCGGATCATCTCGTTGAGCGTCGACGGTCGCACGCGCAGCATCTGGGCGGCGCGGCGCTGCACGCCGCCGCACCGGGCGAGCGAGGTTTCGATGAGGGCGCGGGTGTACTGGTTCACCGCCTCGCGCAGGTCGAGCCCGTCGCTGGGGAGCTGCGCAGCCGTGGCGGTGGGCTGCGGGGCGAGCACCTCGGCGGGTAGCACGTCCACGTCGATGACCTCGCCCGCGCACAGCACGACGGCGCGCTCGACGGCGTTCTCGAGCTGGCGGACGTTGCCCGGCCAGTGGTAGGACAGGAGGATGTCGAGCGCCTGCGGCGTCAGCGTGATGTCGCTCTTGCCGTTCTCCTCGCCGAACTTGCGGAGGAAGTGGGCGGCCAGCGCCGGGATGTCGTCGCGCCGCGCGCGCAGCGGCGGCAGCTCGATGGTGATGACGTTCAGCCGGTAGTAGAGGTCCTCGCGGAACGTCCCCTCCGCGACCATCTTCGGCAGCTCGGCGTTGGTGGCGGCGATGATCCGCACGTCAACCTTGATGTTCTGCTCGCCGCCGACCGGGATGAACTCGCGCTCCTGGATGACGCGCAGGAGCTTGGCCTGGGTCTGCGGCGGGATGGTGCCGATCTCGTCGAGGAAGATCGTGCCCTGCTCGGCCACCTCGAAGAGCCCCCGGCGGGTCGCGACCGCGCCGGTGAAGGCGCCGCGCACGTGGCCGAACAACGTAGACTCCAGGAGGTCAATGGGCACGGAGCCGGTGTTGACCACCACGAACGACCCCTCGGCGCGTGGCGACAAATGGTGAACTGCCCGGGCGAGCAGCTCCTTGCCGGTCCCCGACTCGCCGGTGAGCAGGATGTTGGAGCGCGACGGCGCGGCACGGCGGACCGTCTCGATGACCCGTTCCATCTCCTGGCTGCGCCAGATCAGGTTGCCGAGCCCCTCGAGGCGCTGGCGCAGCGCCCGGTTCTCGGTCCGCAGGCGGCGCTGCTCGAGCCCCTTCCGGACGGTGAGCACGACCTCCTGGTTCTTGAACGGCTTGGGGATGTAGTGGAACGCCCCCTCGCGCATGGCCGCAATGGCGGTCTCGACCGACGAGTAGGCGGTGATGACGACGACGACCGTCTCGGGGTCGCGGCGCTTGAGCTCGGTCAGGACCTCGAGGCCCGGCCGGTCGGGGAGCATGAGGTCGAGGAGGACCATGTCCACCTCGTGCTCCTCGGCGAGCCGCAGGCCTTCCGCGGCGGTGCCCGCCTGCACCACCTGGTACCCCTCGCGGCGCAGGACGGTGGCGAGCACGTCCTGCAGCACGGGCTCGTCGTCGATGATCAGGATGTTCATACGGTCCCCCCCGCTGCCGGCAGCTCGACGCGCACCAAGGCGCCGGTCGGCTGGTTCGGCAGCACCTTGATGGTTCCGGCGTGCGCCTGGACGATGTCGCGGGTGATGGCGAGACCGAGGCCCGTCCCGCCGCGCCCCTGCCGGGTTGTGACGAACGGCTCGAAGATCTTCTCCGCGAGCCCCTCGGGCACGCCGGGCCCGTTGTCGGCGACCTCCAGGCAGACCGGGTCGCCGCCGCCAATCCGCACCTCGACGCGGCCGCCGACCGGCGTCGCCTGGACGGCGTTGCGCAGCAGGTTGTGCATGACCAGCTCGAGCTGGACGCGATTGCCCGCGACGACCGCCTCGCCGCGCTCGACGAGGGAGAGCTCGATACCGGCCCGCTCGGCCTCGGGGCGCATCTGGATGAACTCGTCGCGGGCCACGGCCACGAGGTCGACTGGTTGGCGTTCGAACCCCGCCGGACGCGCGAGCTCCAGGAGGTTCGAGACGATACGGGCGACACGGAAGGCCTGCTCCTCGAGCTTCTCGACCAGCGGCTGGCGCGGGTCGCCGGCCTGGGTCAGGTCGCGGAGGAGCTGCGCATACGAGGCGATCCCGGTCATCGGCGTGTTGACCTCGTGGGCCAGCCCGGCGGCCAGCCGGCCGAGGGCTGCCAGCCGTTCCTGGTCGGCGAGCCGCTGCTCGAGCGAGAGCTGCTCGGTGATGTCGTCGAGCGACACCACGCGGCCGTCGAACCGCCCAGGCTCGACCTCCAGCGCCGACGTCGAGAGCAGGCCGGTGTGGTCGCCGTCGCCGGAGAGGAGCTGGACCTGCACGCTGGCCAGGCCGGCGGGCAGGCGGGACTGCCACTCCGGCCGCAGGTTCACGACGCTGCCCAGCCGCACCCCGACGAGCTGGCTCGAGGTGGTGCGCAGCAGCACCGCGGCGCGCTCGTTGGCGCGCAGGATCTTGCCCGTCGCGTCGCAGATCAGCAGGGCGGCGGCGGAGAACTCGAAGACGCGCTCGAGGTAGTCCTCGAGCAGCCTGTGCTCCTCGACCTGGCGGCGCAGGTCGGCGAGGAGCAGCGTGTTCTCGAGGGCCAGGGCGGCTTGGGCGGCGAGGGCGGCGACGAGCCGCCGTTCGCCGTGGCCGAGCGGCAACCCGCCCTGCCGGCGGCCGCAGTAGAGCAGGCCGACGACGCGGCTGTCGCGCTCGAGCACGAAGCGGGTGGTCAGCCCCGCCTCGGCGAGCGGGCGCTCCCAGTCGCTGGGGAACTGCCCCCTGGCACTGGCGAAGGAGAGGACCGGGAAGTTCGGCTCGCGCGGCGACGGATACAGCCGGTCTCCTTGCGCCAGGTAGGTGACTACGGGCTCCACCGCGAGCGCCTCCTGGACGAGCCTGGTCAGACGGGCGAGGAGCTCGCCGGGATCGCGGTGCCCGGCCGCCTCCTCGGCGAACGTGGTGAGGGCGCGGCGGGCCGCCAGCCGCTCCCGGTACTGCAGCCGCTCCAGGCTCTCGAGCAGGAAGCGGCGTGCCGGCAGGGTGAGAAGGACGAGGAGGATGCCGCCGGCGACGGCGACGAGGTTCCGCCAGTTGCCGAGCTGGAACCCGACCTGGGTGATGGCGTAGTTGAGGAGGGCGAAGGAGAGCCCGCCGAGCAGCACGGCGATGCCGGTCGCGACCACCTGGCGGGTGATGTCCTCGAGGTCCCAGAGGCGGAACTCGAGGAGCGAGGACGCGACCCCGAGCGGCACCAGGGCCAACGGGAGCAGCGAGACCCAGGTCAGCACCTCGAGCTCCGCGCCGGCCCACTGCGGGATCAGCGACAGCAGCAGGTAGGGCGTGAACCCGGCCGCGGCGCCGAGCGCGACCCACTCGACCTGGCGTCGGCGGGTGGGGTCGTCACGGCTGACCAGGTAGGCGCGGACGCCGAGAACGGCAGCGGCGAAGACGCCGAGGACCACGAGCAGAGCGGTCGCGCCGTCGAGGGTCTCCGCCAGGAGCATTCCGCCCCACACCGGCGGCACCAGGCCGGCCGCCAGGCCGGTCCGCGCCATGGCTACCAGGACGGACGGCACGAACGCCACGCGGAGCCAGCCGACGCGCATGGTCCGCCGCGGGAAGGTCGCGAAGAAGCTGACCAGCAGGGGTGGCAGCGCGAGGCGCCCGAAGTCGCGGACGAGGAGGAGGAACTGGCTGGAGGCCGAAGGGGGCTGGGAGAGTGGGACCACGATCGCGACGAACAGCGCCTCGGCAAGGGCGAGGAAGCGTCCGGCGTGGCCGGTCGGGTGGCCGATGAAGACGATCGCCGCCACGACCAGGGTGAACATCGTGGCGAAGGCCACCAGCAGGTACCGCACGTCGACGCGGGCGACCGGGGGATAGTAGGCCGTGTCCCGGGTCGCGCCGCCGCGGTCGACGGTGAGGATCGACACCCGGCGGGCGTAGACGGCCCGCTCGATGTCCTGAACCTGGGAGGCCGGGACCCCGTCGATCGAGGTGATGACGTCGCCCCAGGCGAGACCGGCGCGCGCCGCGCCGCTGCGCGGGGTGACGCCGACGATCATGAAGCCCTGTTCGATGTGGACGGTTTGGAAGTCAAGCTGCTGAAACTCGTCGACCCGCTGGACCGCGGCGCGCAGCCCGACGATCACGGCGAGGACCCCGGCGACCAGGAGCACCACGCTGCGCGTGGGGTGCTCGTGCCGCTGCCACCACCCGCGGCCCGGGAGGACGAAGTGCGCCGAGTCGCGCACCACCGCCATCTGGCCAGAACGCGTGTCCATCACCTTGGATGGTATACGAAAAGCCGAACGTGAGGTTGCTCACGTTCGGCATATCGTCCATCGGAATGCTCCGGCGGCGCGCTGGCCGACGGCGGTCCGAGGCCGGCGCGGGACTACGAGCGATGCAGGGTGATGTCCCCGGACGAGGTCTCGACCTCGACCTTGCCGGTCGCGCCCGTCGGTTCGGGCCGCCGCTCGGGCGTCGATCCCTCGTCCGACCCGGCCGCAGGCGCGTCGGCGGTTCCGCCCTGTCCGCCGAGGGTGAAGGTCCGCTCGCGGCGTCCGAAGGAGCCGGGGAAGTCGGAGCGGATGTGCCCGCTCGTGGTGCTGACCCTGCCGGTCAGGGAGACGTCCCGCGGCAGGCGCAGGGTGACGTCGCCCGACGCAGTGTTGACGATCGCGCGGGTGGCGCCGTCCGCGTCGCGCCACGTCGCCCGCACGTCGCCCGAGGCCGTGTGCGCCGACAGCTCGCCGCGCAGGCGATCGAAGCGAAGGTCGCCGGAGGCGGTGTCGACCTGCACCCGGCGGACACCCGTTCGCAGCTCGACGTCGCCCGACGCCGTCTGTGCCTCGAGCTCATCGAGGTCGTCACCGGTCACGCGCACGTCGCCCGAGGCGGTCTCGACCACCAGGCGCCCGACACCGCCGGCTACCTGCACGTCGCCGGATGAGGTCTCGACGCGGACCGGCTCGGAGAGGACCTCGTCACCGTTGAGGACGACGTCGCCGGAGGCGGTGTGCACCTCCAGCCGGCAGTGCGGAGGCAGCGTCAACTGGATCGTGCCGCGCGTGTGGAAGTACCCGATCATCATCACGTTGGCCCGCCGGGAAGGGACACGGATCTCGAGCCGGCCCGCACTGTCGGCGAACACCGGCTTGCTCCGCTCCACCCAGCGCGCGGCGGCGGAGCGAGAGCTGGCGCGGGCCTCGAGGTCGACCTTGACCGCGATCGACTCGCCGCGCTGCACCGTGACCTCGACGTCGAGGGAGCGCGCGTCGACCTCGACGGACTTGCCGGTCTCCGCCGGGAACGTCCGGGCATCGTGGTAGGCGAGCGGCGCCCTCGGCGGCCGGCACGCGAGCGCCGACACCAGGGCAACGAAGACGAGCAACGCGGACCGCCGTCGCATGGGCACCTCCACTGCAATCCAACGAAGTGTAAGCCCCCCGGGTTCTGGAGACAGGGTTGAAGCTGTGCCCGCCCGCCCACCCGACCAGGCTTGCCCGCTCGCCCGCCCGGCCAGGCTTGCACGCCCACCCACCCGACCAGGCTTGAAGCAAGGACGGGCTCGGGTTGTGTCGTTGCTGTCTTTGCTTCAAGCCTGGGTGGAGGGGTGGGCGTGCACCCCTGGGAGGGTGGTTGGGAGGGCAACCCTGGAGGGGTGGGCGGGTGTGCAACCCTGTCGTTCAGGCCTGAATCGCCTCGAGCATCCGCACGGCCAGGCGGAGGAAGTCGGCCTCGGTGACGATGCCGACCAGGCGACCGTCCTTCGCGACGACCGGCAGGCAGCCGAACCGGTTGTCGAGGAGGAGGCGGGCCGCCTCGCGGACGCTCGAGTCCGGGGACACGCTGACCACGTCGTGCATCAGCTCGCCCACCGGGATGCGGGAGAACAGCCGCTTCTCCTCGCGGGCGCTGACCTCGGCGAACACCGAGAACGACGCCGCCAACATGTCCCGGTGGGTGACCAGGCCGACGAGCCGGCCGTCGCGCACCACGGGGAGGTGGCGGATGCGTCCGCGCTCCATGCAGGCGCGGGCGTCGGCGAGCGTGTCGTCCTCGGCCAGCGTGACGAGCTCGCGCGACATGATGTCGGCGACCTTCAGCCGGTGTGGCATGAACCGAGTATAGCCTCGCGGGCGGGGCGACAAGGTGCCGCAGCGCACGGATGGAGTCGGGAGTCGGGAGTGAAGAGTCAGAAGTCAAAGACCAGGCAGAACGGGGATGGAGACCGGGCACCCTGTCGGGTTCCTGCGCTCTCAGATCTTCACTGTTCACTGCCTTGTCGGGCGTATACTTCCGCGACTGCGGCGCAGGCATGAACGAGCCGGCCCGCAGGTTTTCCCACTGGGAGGGCACACATGGCCGCCATCGAGAGCACCCCCGAATTCGTCAAGGCCGTCTACGAGCGCACCCGGAAACGGCTGGACATCGTCCGCACGCGCCTCGGCCGCCCCCTGACCCTGGCCGAGAAGACGCTCTTCGGCCACCTCGACGACCCCGAGCACGCCGAGCTCGAGGCCGGCAAGGCGTACCTCGCGCTGCGCCCGGACCGCGTCGCGCTGCAGGACGCCACCGCCCAGATGGCGCTGCTCCAGTTCATGCTCGCCGGGATGGAGCGCGCCGCGGTCCCGACCACGGTCCACTGCGACCACCTGATCATCGCCCGCTCCGGCTCCGCGCCCGACGTCGCCCGCGCCATCGACATGAACAAGGAGGTCTACGCCTTCCTCGAGTCGTGCTCGGCGCGCTACGGACTGGGTTTCTGGAGGCCGGGCTCGGGGATCATCCACCAGGTGGTGCTCGAGAACTACGCGTTCCCCGGCGGGATGATGATCGGCACCGATTCGCACACCCCGAACGCCGGCGGCCTCGGGATGTTCGCCTCGGGGGTCGGCGGCGCCGACGCCGTCGACGTGATGTCCGGCTTCCCCTGGGAGGTGCTGCAGCCCAAGCTGATCGGCGTCAAGCTCACCGGCAAGCTCTCCGGCTGGACGGCGCCGAAGGACATCATCCTCAAGCTCCTCGACATCCTCACCGTCAAGGGCGGCACCAACGCGGTCGTCGAGTTCTTCGGCCCGGGCTGCGCGTCGATCTCGTGCACCGGCAAGGCCACGGTCTGCAACATGGGCGCCGAGCACGGCGCGACGACCTCGATGTTCCCCTTCGACGCGCGCATGGAGGCCTATCTCGCCGCCACCCGCCGCGGCGCGATCGCCGAGCTGTGCAAGGCCAACCGCGACCTGCTCGCCGCCGACCCGGAGGTCGAGGCGGCCCCCGAGAAGTTCTACCACCGGGTCGTCGAGATCGACCTCGACGCCCTCGAGCCGCACCTCGTCGGCCCGCACACCCCGGACCTCGCCCGACCGCTGTCGAAGGTCCCGGCGGCGGTCAAGGAGAACGGCTACCCGGCGAAGATCTCCGCCACGCTGGTCGGCTCGTGCACCAACTCGTCGTACGAGGACATCGTGCGCGCCGCCTCGGTGGCCCGGGAGGCGATGGCGGCGGGCGTCAAGGCTCAGGTCCCGCTGCTCATCTCGCCGGGGTCCGAGCAGGTCTACGCCACCATCGAGCGCGACGGCCTGCTCTCGGTGTTCGACGCCTTCGGCGCCACCGTGCTGGCCAACGCCTGCGGCCCGTGCATCGGCCAGTGGCATCGCGAGGAGTTTCCGAAGGGAACCGCCAACACCATCGTGAACTCGTTCAACCGCAACTTCCCGGCGCGCAACGACGGCAACCCCTCCACGCTGTCGTTCATCGCCTCGCCCGAGGTGGTGGTCGCCTACGCCGTCGCCGGCTCGCTGGAGGTCAACCCGATCGCCGACGAGATCGCGGTCGACGGCAAGAAGATCAGGCTGTCGGCGCCGGCGCCCGCCCCCGAGGTGCCGCCGCAGGGGTTCGTCTTCAAGGCCGAGGGCTACAAGGCGCCGCCGGAGAAGGCCGGCGAGGTCGTCGTCCAGGTCGCGCCCGGCTCCGACCGTTTGCAGCTTCTCGAGCCGTTCAAGCCCTGGGACGGCAAGGACTACGTCGAGCTGCCCGTCATCATGAAGGCCAAGGGCAAGTGCACCACCGACCACATCTCCCCGGCCGGGCCGTGGCTGAAGTTCCGCGGCCATCTCGACAACATCGCCAACAACATGTTCATCGGCGCGATCAACGCGTTCTCCGGCGACGCCGGCAAGGGCACGCACCCGCTCACCGGTGAGGTCATGGAGTTCACCAAGATCGCCCGCGACCTCAAGGGCCGCGGCCTGCGCTGGGTCGCGGTCGGCGACGAGAACTACGGCGAGGGCAGCTCGCGCGAGCACGCCGCGATGGAGCCGCGCCACCTCGGGGCGGCGGCGATCATCGCCCGCTCGTTCGCCCGCATCCACGAGACCAACCTCAAGAAGCAGGGGCTCCTGCCGCTGCACCTGCTCGACCCGAAGGACTACGACAAGGTGCGCGAGGGCGACCGCGTGTCGATCCTCGGCCTCGCGAAGCTCACCCCGGGCCAACCGGTCAAGGTGGTCTTCCACCACGCCGACGGCACCACGGACGAGGTCTCGTGCCGCCACACGTTCAGCGAGGATCAGATCGGCTGGTTCCGCGCGGGAAGCGCGCTTAACGTCCTCCGCCAGAAGAAGTGACCGCAGGGCAGGCCCTGTAGCGAACGAACGTAGGGGCGGGCGCCCTCGCCCGCCCCTCTTCATCCACTCTCGCGATGACGATGCGCATGGGCGGGGCTCGGCCCCGCCCGTCGTCTGTCTGTCAGTGCCCGGTGCCGCCGCGGGGGACGTAGATCGGGTCGCCGGAGCGGTTGTCGATCACCGAGGCGTGGGCGAAGAACCTGCCGCCGGCCAGGTCAGAGCGATGGTCGCTGGACGCAGATCGGGTCACTCGTCGCGTTGTCGATCACCGAGGCGTAGGCGAAGAAGCGGCCGCCGGACGTCGTGGTGCGCAGGATCGCGTAGCCGTCGGTCACGCCTCTGCCCGTCACCGCCTGGAAGATCTTGTCGATCTGCTTGAACTCGTAGGGCTGCAGCGTGTAGTGCAGAAAACCCAGCGGAATCCCGGAGTCGGTGAACAGCTCGATCTCGATCGCGATCGTCATGTTGACCGCGTTCACGAAACCGATGTTGGTGCGGTAACCCGTCGTGGTCGAGACGTCATGGGTCAACTGCACGAGGCGCGCGTCGCGGCCGTACCCGACGGCCTGGTAGTCGGGCAGGCCAGGCACGTACTGGCCGTACGTCCCGTTATCGGTCTGGTTGTACGTCCGGCTCGTGACCGCGAGGGGACCCCCGACCGGCGTCACGCGCAGCGCCGCCGCTCCCGTGAAACCGAAGTCGTGGAAGACGATGTCGGGGTAGCGCCGGCTCGCGCCCGCCAACAGGGAATCGTCGATGAACAAAGGCGTCGCGTTGCCCTGGTCCCGCTTGAGCAGCTCGATGCTGTAGTCGACCGTCGACTGCGTCGGGTTGTGCACCTCGAGGTCGGTGCGCCAGTTCACGCCGCCGTACCCGACGAGGTGGGCGCCCGTCGGGACGAAGAGGGCCGGAGGGAGCGCCACGGTGGTGGTCGCAGGGCCGAAGTAGAAGTCGTCGAGGTACGCAACGTAGACGCCCCCGGATTCGAGCTTCGTGGCGTAGGCCACGAACTCGGCGCTCACCGCCCCGGTCGGGGCACGATCGGTCCAGGCGACGGAGTGGAAGGTGTCGTCCGCCGCGTCTGACTGTGCGCGTGGTTGATCGGGGAGCGGATCACCTTGGCACCCCGGCTGGCCGTACCAGCGAAGACCGACCGCCCCCCAACCGATGCTCACCTGGCCGGAAGGAATCCGGATCTTGCCGCCGAACGTGTAGTACGCCCCGGGAACGACCGACGGACCGGACAGACACTGGTCCAGTCCCTGCGCGTTGGACTGAAGCGTGTTGACGACGAGCAGGGAGCCCGAGAATGCAGAGCCGGCCGCGTCCACGGGGCTCCAAACCATGTAGGTGCCCTGGATCCACCCGGCCAAGTCGCGGGCGAAACTCCCGTTGAACACCTGGTTCTGGGCCGCTGCGGAATCCGCGTTCGACACCACGGCAACTGCGACGATGGCGATCGTCCCGAGGTTCCTCACCATGACTGCCTCCTTCCGGTGGGGTCTGTACGTTCTTTGCGGGAACTATCGGCCTGCCTCGTCACCGAGTCAAGGAATGCAGGGCTGCCTTGCGAGGGCGCTCTTTCGGGCGCACATTGCCCGCCCCGGACGGAACCCGGTGCGACCCGATCGAGCCGCGCGGCTGTCGCGCCCCGCCATCAGGCGGAGATCGCGGCCCCCGCCCGGTGTCAGTGCCCGGCGCCGCCGCGGGGGACGTAGATCGGGTCGCCGGAGCGGTTGTCGATCACCGAGGCGTAGGCGAAGAACCGCCCGCCGGCGGTCGCGGTCGACAGGACCGCGAAGGCGTCGTCGACGTCCTGGGTCGTGACCCCGGCGATGATCCGGTCGATTTGGCGGAACTCGTAGGCCCCGAGGTTGTAGCTCCGCGACCCGAGGTGAGTGCCGTCGCCGCGGTACAGCTCGACCGCGACCGTGATCGGAGTGGCGCCGACGTTGACCAGGCCGAGGTTGGTTCGGAACCCCGAGGTCGTCGCCGTCGACTGGGAGAGCTGGGTCAGCCGCACGCTCTCGCCGGCCTCGATCGCCTCGGTCTCGGGCCGGCCGGGGATGAACTGCCCGAAGGTCCCGATCGGGACGCGGTTGTAGGTCCGGCTGGTGACCATGACGCGACCCGCCGTCGGCGTGACCCGCAGCGTGGCGGCGCCGGTGAAGTTGAAGACCGACAGGGTGACGTCCTCGTAGCGAATGCTGCGGCCGCCCTCGAGCGTCAGGTTGCGGGTGTCGGGGTTCGGGTTCGCCTGGTCGCGCTTGAGCAGGGCGAGGACGAAGGCGGCCTGCGTGGTCCCCGGGTTGTGGACCTCGAGGTCGGTGCGCCAGTCGGTGCCGACCGCGCCGATCACGTGGGCGGCGGCCGGGACGTAGACCGCGACGGCCGTGACAGCGATGGTGCCGCTGGTCGAGCAGCTCTGGCCGCCGGAGGACGCCGTCAGCCGCCAGGTGTAGCTCCCGGGGGAACCGTACGCGTGGGTCGGGTTCTGGGTCGAGCCGTGCGTCGAGCCGTCGCCGAAGTCCCAGTCGTAGGCGATGCCGCCGAGGCAGTTGGGGTTTGTGACGGTGGCGTGGAACACCGTCGCTCCCGCGACGAGCGCGCTGGCGGGGACGGTCGCCGCACAGGAGACGGTGCACGGGCCCGCGACCGTCACCGTCGCGGTGAGGGTGTAGGACGCCGCGGCGTAACCGCTGATCCCGATGTACCAGGACCCGGCGGCGAGGGGCTGCGGGGAGCTGGTCGGCGTGACGGTGACCGTCTCGTTGCCGCTCGACGAATACGGGCGATAGTCGTAGTTGGTGCTGTCCGGGGGCGCCCCGAAGCGCACGTAGATGTCGGCATCTCCAGTCGCGTCGGTGGTGGCGATCAGGAGCTCGGTGGCGTTCGCCGGGACCTCGATCCGGTAGTGGTTCCAGCCGCCCTGCGCGACCTGGCCGGTCACCGGCACGCCGCTGGTCAGGACGGTGGTGTCGAGCGCCGAGGCCGGCGGGAGGCCGGTCGCGCCGATGGTCCCGGGCGTCGCCGACGGGACCCGGTGCTCGCCCGGGCCGTCCGGCGAGTAGTGCGGGGGCCCCCAGGCCTCCTCCGGCAACCCGGCGGCGGCCGCCGCCGTCCCGGCTCCGGAGCCGATGCCGGTCACGCGTCCGACCGGGACGACCTGCACCGGGTCGCCGGTCCGCCCGTCGATCACCGAGGCATAGGTAAAGAAGCGCGCGTCCGGGGTCGTGGAGGAGACGACTGCGTAGGCGTCGGCCGCGCTGGCGCCGAACTGGGCGATGAGGTCGGTTTCCTGGAAGTAGCCGAACGGCTCGAGGGTGATCGAGCGGCCGCCGATCGCGCTGCGGTCGGCGCGGAAGAGGTCGACGCGCACGGTCACCCGCTTGCCGGTCGGGTTGGCGAACCCGATGTTGGTGCGGTAGTCCGCGCTCTTGGTGAGCTGGATGAGGCGGACCTCCTCGTCGGTGACGACCGCGCTCGCCAGCGGATACCCCTCGATGTACTGGCCGTAGGTGCCGCTCGCCGCGTTGTTGAAGGTCCGCGAGGTGACCTGCAACGCGGTGTCGCTCGCCACCAGGATCGCCCCGGAGGTGCCGGTCTCGTGCAGCGTGTCCTCGACGACGTCGAGGAGCTTGACCGACCGGCCGCCCGGCACCGTCACGTTGAAGGACGGCGTGTCGCTGTTGTCCTGCTCCTTCTTGAGGAAGAAGAGCGTCACCCGGGCGTCGGCCGAGCCCGGGTTGTGGAGCACGGCGTCGGACAGCCAGCTCGTGTTGTTGAGCCCGCCGACGTGGCCCGCCGACGCGATCAGGTACGTGTTCGGCTGGCTCGTGAGGACGAGCGGCGACAGGGAACCGGCTCCCCGGGGGTCGGAGGCGACCTTCAGCTCGACGCCGTCGCTGGTGCCGTCGCTATCGCTGTCCGCCTTGGTGGGGTCGGTCCCGGTCCACGACTCGCGCAGGTTCGACAGGCCGTCGGCGTCGCCGTCGGCGGTCGGCGTGGCGGCGAGGCCGGAGAGCGCCGAGGTCTCCCAGGCGTCGGAGAGCCAGTCGGTGTCGCTGTCAGTGAGTCCGGCGAACGACGAGAACGACGACACGCCGGCGGGGAGCGCGAGGACGGCGCGGTGTCCGGACGGGAAGGAGCGGTCGCCGTAGACGACCATGCTCCGCTCGCGCCTGGTCGAGCCCTCCTGGTTGCGCAGGGTGAGGTCGAAGCGGCTCCGGAACAGGCTCGCGGCCGTCGGCGTGGTGCCGCGTTTGATGCCGTCGACGAACACGTCGGAGGTGTGCCAACTGCGGACCTCGAGCCTCGGCATGAGCGCCTGGGCGTCGGCGAGCGCCGCGCCTGCGGCGTCGCCGTCCTGGCGGCGGAGCGCGCACCACGACTGGAGCCACGGGATCTCCGCGACGTCGCCCTCGGCGGCACGCGCGCTGGCGAGCTCGTTGGCGGCCAGGGCGTCGAGTCCGGCGGAAAGCGCGAAGACGCCGTCCCGGAAGTCCTGGGCCGCCTGGTCCGAGTGGAAGTCGATGCCGCCCGAGCGCAGGACCTGGAGGTCGTAGGCGGCGACCGAGGCCGTGAGGTCGCCGGCCGGGACAGCGTTGATCGCGCCGTAGAACGACGCGGTCGCGTCCGTCACCAGGTTGTTCTTCGCCTGCGTGACGCCCTTGGCGACCCGGGCGCGGTGGTACGACGCGTCCGCCGCGAGCGCGGCGTCGAACCTCGAGACCGCCTCCAGCGCCCGGTTCTGCTCGTCGTAGACCCAGCCGAGGTTGTAGAGGAGCTTCGCGTTGTTCGGCTCCTTGGCCAGCCCGACCTGCAGCTCGGTCTCGGCCTCGGGGAACTTGCGCTGCGCGGCCAGGCACTTCCCCTTGTTGAGGTAGGGCGCGACGTAGGCCGCGTCGCGCTGTTTGGCGGCCTCGAAGTCGGACTCGGCGCCGGCGAAATTCGCCTGGCGCAGCCGGGCCAGGCCCCGGTTGTTGTAGGGCACGGCCCAGGTGCCGTCGGCCGCGATGGCCGTCGAGAAGTGCGTCTCGGCCGCCGCGTAGTCGGCGGCGAAGTACGCGGTGTTGCCCGCTCGTACGGCGTCCTCCGCCGCGGCGCGATCGGCGAGGGCGGCCTGCGGCCAGGCGGCCAGCACGAGGAAGAGGACGGCGCCCAGCGCGCGACCGGCGCAGGTGGGGGTGATCCGGGCCGAGGTGTTGTCGCGGTTCATCGCACAGCCTCCGGTGGCCTCACGCTTCGTGCCGGGTGTCGCACGGCCACGGCGATCCCCGGCGACGGACTCAGTACGGGTGCCAGTACAGGCTCACGCAGGTGCTCGTGCACTGGCAGGTGCAGGTGCTGGTGCACTGGCACGGGCAGTCGCCCGGACACGACCCGCCTCCCTGGTGGTAGGAGACGGTGTTGCAGACGCACGTTTCGACCGGCACGCAGGTGCACAGCACCTCGGTGCCGCACGTCGCCGGGCCGCCCATCGGGGCGCCCAGCTCCTCGTCGAGGTCGGGCTTGACGAAGGCGCGCAGGTCCGAGACGGCGTAGATCTCCGGCGCCTCGCCGGTCGGCTCGATCTCCGTCCCGAGCAGCGTGTGATCCGGGCCTTTGCTGTTCTCATCGCTCATACCGCGACCTCCACGGGTGAGACTCGCCGGGGCACCGCCCGGCGGAGCAGCTCCTTCAGGACGCCGAGACGGGCCTGGCAGACCGGCCCGAGCCCGGCGATCTCCTCGGGGATGCGTCCCTTGACGCCGCCCTGACCGAGGCACGCGGCGCGGCAGGCGCACTCCAGGCAGGCCTGTCCCGCCTGGTCCTGCTCCAGGCGTTCGCGCTTGGCGTGGTCGAAGTCGATGACGCCGCGCGCGCGGTCGAACCGGCCGTAGGTCCCGAGCTCCGGCGTCGCACTCCCCTCGCGTGGGACGTCGTAGAAGGCGGTGACGACGTCCGGCGGCGCCAGGCAGACGTGCGAGGCGACGCGCGCGGCAGGCTCGGCGACCAGCGTGCCCAGCGACACGCAGGGGTGCTGGACGTCGACGCCGAGGGCGCGGCCGCGGTCGATCGCCCGGGCGAACGCGGCGACGAACTCCCGCCAGTCCGGCGGCGCGGCGGCGGCCGGATCGACCCACGGAGGGCCGAACATCATGCCGAGGTCGAGTCGGACCGGACCGACGGCCGTCGCGACGAACTCGACGATCTCGTCCAGCCGGCCGACGGTCGCGGCGGTCACGGTGCCCTTGACGCACACCCGCCGGCCCGCCGCCAGGACGGCGCGGGCGAGGGCCAGCGGCGCGGCCAGCGCGTCGGCGCCGTCGGCGCGGGGACGCTGGCGGTTCTGCACGTCCGCCGGTCCGTCGATGGACACCTGCACGCTGTCGAAGCGCGAGGCGATCCACGCCGCCCGGGCCGCCGACACCTGGCCGCCGGTGCACAGGTCGAGCCTTCTCGCGACGGCGCGGCGTCGCGCGACGTCGTCGACGAGCTCCACGCACTCGACGAACGTCGACCAGGCGGCGGTCGGTTCACCGACGCCGTGGAAGATCGCCCGCAGCGGCGCATCCTGGGCAGCGGCGTAGCCCGCGACGACCTCGAGGGCGGCGTGGCAGAACGCCGGGTCGAGGCGCGCGGCGTTGGCGTGCGCCGGCGTGCCGTAGCAGTAGACGCAGCGCTGGGTGCAGGCGTTGGTCGGCGAGATCGTCACTTGGGTCGGGGCGAACCCGGGAGCGGCGGCGTCGGGCCCCGCGCCGGGGACCGTCTCGACGAGGGAGCGGAAACGGTCGGCCGCCGCGGCGTTGGTACGCAGGGCCAGGCGGGACACCGGGGCGAAGACGATCCAGTCGTCGCCGTCGGGGAACACCAGGGGAGTCGGCCTAGGCGCAGGCACCGGCGAGCTCCTCCCGGTCGAGCCGGACGCGGTCGGCCGCGTCGTGGAGCGTGAGCTGCTCGAGGATGCGCCACAGCGTGAGCCGCTGCGTGACCAGGCACATCGCCCCGGGCGGCTCGGCGGAGAACGGCGCGGTGTGGAACAGCCGGCAGCCCCCGGAGCAGTGGTACTTGCAGAAGCAGTCGCGGCAGCGGGGGATGTTGGCGACGGCGTACGAGCGCGCCCGCTCGACCCGGTCCTGGTCGATGCGGACCTCGAGCGTCGCGCGGTCGATCTCGCCGAGGGCGTAGTCGGCGGCGTACTCGGAGCCGCGGTAGTTCGCCCCGTAGCACGAGGCGATCAGGCCGTCGGGGGCGACCACGAAGTTGTCCTCGGCCACCGCGCAGTTGGACTGCGCGAGGCGTTCGGTCTGGGCGGTCGTCAGCTTGAGCTCGACGCCGTGGGCACGGGCGACGCGTGCCGCGGCGACCACGCCGTTGACGAAGTCGGCCGGGTGCGGGGCGGCGAGCCCGGTCTCGAGCGAGCGGCCGTGGAGGACGAGCGGCTCGAGGTTGATCTTGGTCGGCCGGAACGTCGTGCAGTAGTACTCCACGACCTCCGGGAGCCGCGTGACGATCTCGGCGTCGACGCTGCAGCGCAGCCCGAACGCCAGCCCCTCCTCCGCGAAGATCCGCAGCGAGCGGGTCACCACCGCATGGGTGCCGCCGCCGCCGCGGCTCGGCCGGTAGCGGTCGTGGAGGTCCGCCGGCCCGTCGAGGGAGACCAGGGCGAAGGCGAGGTGGCGGGCGACCCAGCGCGCCCGCTCGGGCGGCAGGAACGCGTTGGTCGTGCACGTGAACCACGCCGGCTTGCCGAGCCGTTGCGAGAGACGGTCGGCGGTCGCGGCGCAGTGCTGGACGAGGTCCCAGGCGACGAACGGCTCGCCGCCGAACAGGTAGACGGAGAGCGAGCCGAAGCCCTCGCGGCGGACGACCGCGGCCTGGAAGCCGAGCGCGGCGTCGGCGACCTCCGTCGCCATCACGCTGACGTCGTGGCTGCCCGCCCCCGGCGCGCAGTACAGGCAGCGCATGTTGCAGTCGTTGGTCGGCAGCAGGCCGACCTGGTGAGGCGCGAACGGCCCGGTCGGCACGGCGGGCGCCGCCGGCGTCTGGGCGAGCAGCGCGTCCGCCAGCGGGCGGACGCGCGGCGACATCCCGCCGGGCGAGCCGCCGTCCAGGAACCGCCGCAGCTCCGCCGCCGCGGTCGCGTTGACCAGCGCGGTCACGCCGTGGAGCGGCGCGTGCAGCACCGCGCCGTCCCGGTGCGGGACGAGGAAGACGTCGGTCAGACGAGCCGGCATGTCGCGGGGTCCAGGGCCCGTTCGAGCAGTGCGCGGGTGATCGTCTGATTCATCCGGCAGCGCGGCCCGTCCGACAGGAAGTCGAGGCGCTCGCCGCCGGCCTTGACCGGACAGTCCCCGGCGCAGGTGTACTTGGCCAGGCAGCCGTCGCACAACGGCTTGTTGGTCACGTTGAGCTCGCGCAGTCGCGCGAGCCGCTCCATGTCGATCGCGAACGTGCCGCGCCCAGGGTCGTAGCGGCCGAAGTAGAACGACTCGGCGAGCGGGTTGTCGCGCCCGCACACCTCGAAGCAGCCGGTGATGTCACCGTCCGGCGTGACGTTGAAGGCGTCCTGGGCGCAGCCGCAGAACGACAGGAAGGTCCCGATCAGCCGGGCCGCCGAGTAGCGCAGCCTCGCCCCGCGAGCGATCGCGCGGTCGAGGGCGGCGACGAAGCCAGCCGCGAAATCGTCCGGTGCGAGCGGGAGGCCCTCCGCCCGGCCGCGGCGACCGCTGGCGAACACCGGCTCGAAGTGGAGCTGGCGGCAGCCGGTCGCGTCGACGAAGAAGTCGACCAGCTCGGCCTGGCGCGCGACGTTCGCTTCGGTGATGGTGGCCCGCACCGTGAACGGCGTCCCGTGCGCGCGCAGCGTCTCGACGAACGCCATGACCGCGTCGAACGACCCTGTGCCGGCCGCGGTCGGGCGCTGCGCGTCGTGGACGTCCGCCGGCCCGTCGAACGACAGCGTGACCATCGGGAACGTCGTCGCCACCCACTCGGCCTGCGAGGGCGACATCACGCCGTTGGTCGCGATGCCGAGGTTCGCCTTCGCCGGTCCGGTCCCGGCGACCGTGTGCGCGTGGTCGACGGCGCCGACGAGGGCGTCCCAGGCCACGGTGGGCTCGCCGCCGCCGTGGAAGCCGATGCCGGGCGGCCTGCCGGCCCGCCTCGCGTTGCGCACCACGAGGTCGATGGCCGCACGCGCGACCTCGGCGGGCATGACGGCCGGGGCGCGCTCGCCGGCCTCGGCGTAGCAGTAGGTGCAGCGCAGGTTGCAGCGGTTGGTGAGGAACAGCGTGACCATGGTCGGGTGGTAGTGCCGGTCGGCGGGCAGCGGCGCCGGGGCCGGCTGCTCATCCAGCCAGCCCAGGCCGCCGAGTCGTGTGACGAGCCCGGCGTCGACGACGCTCGCGTCCCCGGTTTCGAGGTACCGCCGGAGCTGCGCGACGCACGAGGAGTTCGCGTGCACGATGCGTCCGGCGAGCGGGGCGTAGACGATGAACCCCGCCCCGTGCGGGACGGCGAAGACGTCGCGTCGCGGGGCGAGCTGCATGCCTAGCCCACGCCGCCCGGGTCGCGGTCGGTCCGACGGTGGTAGCAACCGCCCTCGGGCGGGTGGGGGAACTCGCCGACGGTCACGACGACGGCGCCGGCGGCGACCACCCCGAGCTTGAGGAGCTCGGCGAGGAACGGCGTCGCCTCGCTCGCCGGGCGGTGGGCACGGCGCGCGTAGGCGGCGGCGATCGCCTCCGGCGACGAGGCGCCGTCGCACAGCTCCCACACCTGTCGCCCCGCCGCGTTGAGCCGGAAGCCGGCGAGCTCGCCGGCGCCCCGGCGGGTCCACAGCACGAGGCCGCCGCGGGGAGTGGCCCGGGCCAGGTAGGCCGGGTTGTGGCTCGGTTGCGCGGGGAGGACCACCCGGCCCGCGGTGCCGGCCGGTCCGGCCGGTGTGCCCGCCACCGCGGGCAGCGACGCCGCGAGCGCGGCCCCCCCGGCGGCCGCCGCCGTCAGGGCGACGAAGTCCCGCCGCGAGAGCCTGCGGATCCCCGGACCACCTGCGAGTCTGCCGTGCATGGGTCGCGTCTCCCTTCCCCGTCGCCGCGTTCAGGCGATCAGCAACTCGATGGACCGGCTCTGCCGGCCGATGAACTCGAGGGCCTCGACGATCACGTCGAGCCCGGTCGTGCGCACCGGCGAGAGGAGCAGTGCGCTGATCCTCGCGTGGTGGCCCTGGCGACGGAACTCGCTGCGCTGGGCGCGCACGAACGGGAGTAGGAAGCCCTTGGCTCCCGCGTAGACCGCGGCGCCGGTCCCGTCGAGGACCCCGGCGATGCTGCCGGTGAGGACGAGGTGGGGCCCGCCATCGACGCACGACGGCGCCCAGGCGCGACAGAGCGCGACCGTGGCTCGCACGTTGGCGTCGATCATCTGCTCGACCTCGTCGTCCTTCAGCGCCCAGAGCGGACCGGCGGACCCGGCGCCGCAGGCGGACCACACGACGTCGGGATCGTGCTCGCGGAGGAGCGCCTTGAGCCTGTCCTGCCCGGCGGCGGCGTGGACGTCGACGGCCTCGAGGGGGAACGCGGTCTCGGCGGCAGCCTTGGTCGCGTCGCGGCAGAGCCCGCGAACCTCGTGTCCCCGCGACTGGAGGGCGAGGGCGCAGGAATGCCCGATCCCGTCACCCTGGCCGCGGGTGGCCCCGTAGATGAGAAATCGCATCGTGACTGTGTGCTCCGGTCGATCGATTCCGGCCGTCGAAGCTTGCCCCTGTCTTCAGTCTCGGCGGCGGATGGGGGAATGTCAAGGAAGCGTCAGCGGCCGGCGACGGGCACGCGGGCGGCGCGTCACGCGCCCGACGGAGTGGGCGCGGGGCATGGCAGAATGCCGCGACCGATCGGACGTCGAGGCGCTCGCCCGGGGCAGCCTCGGCGGGTCGTGGCGAGGTCGAGGGAGGAGCGGTGGACGGACTCACAGTCGGGCTGTTCCTGGCCGGCACCGTGCTGCTGATCGGCGGCGCCGAGGCGTTGGTGCGCGGTGCTTCCGGCCTGGCCGGCCGCTTCGGCATCCCGCCGCTCGTCATCGGGCTGACCGTCGTCGCCTTCGGGACCTCCTCGCCCGAGATGGCGGTGTCGGTGATGTCGGCACTCAAGGGGCAGGGGGACCTCGCGTTCGGCAACGTCGTCGGGTCGAACATCTTCAACGTGCTGTTCATCCTCGGAGTGTCGGCCCTGATCGTGCCCCTGGTCGTGGCAAGGCAGCTCTGGCGGATCGACGTGCCGGTGATGATCGGCGTGTCGCTCGTCGGCGTCGTCGTGGCGTTGGACGGCACGGTGTCGCGGCTCGAGGGCGTGCTGCTGCTGACAGGGATGATCGGCTACACGGTCTTCCTCATCCGGATCGGCAAGGCCGAGGGCGGAGCGGAGGGGTCGGCGGCGTCGGTCCATGCCCCAGTCGTCCTCCAACTCGCACTGGTCTTCGGCGGGCTGGTCCTGCTCGTGCTCGGCTCGCGCTGGCTGGTCGCGGGAGCGGTGGCGCTGGCCCGGGCGTTCGGCCTCTCCGAGCTGATCATCGGCCTGACCATCGTGGCCGCCGGGACCTCGCTGCCCGAGGTGGCTTCGTCGGTCGTCGCCGCGGTCCGCGGTCAGCGCGACATCGCCGTGGGCAACGTCATCGGCTCGAACGTCTTCAACATCCTCGCAGTGCTCGGGGCGGCGGCCGTGATCGCGCCGGCCGGCGTGCCGGTGGCATCTGCGGCGCTGCGCGTCGACGTGCCGGTGATGCTCGCGGTGGCCGTCGCCTGCCTGCCGGTCTTCTTCACCGGGTACCGCATCGACCGCTGGGAAGGAGCGCTGTTCCTCGCCCTCTACGCGGCGTACACCGCCTTCCTCGTCCTCGATTCCCAAGGGCACGACGCGGCCGGACCTTTCGGCGCGCTCATGCTGCTCGTCGTGCTGCCGCTCGTCGCGGTGACGCTCGCGGTCCTGGCGGTGCGGGCGCTGCGGCGACCGCGCTGATCACGAGGCGCGGCGCGACACGGCGGAGAGCGCGACCCACCCCAGCAGGCCGGCCAGGACCGAGGCGCCGAGCACGCCGACCTTCGCCGCCGGCAGGAGCACCGTCCCGTCGAACGCCAGGGCGGCGATGAACAGCGCCATGGTGAAGCCGATGCCGCCGAGGCAGGCGACCCCGGCGAGCTGCGCCCAGGTCGTCCCCGCCGGCTTCTCGGCGGCCCCGGTGCGCACCGCGAGCCAGGCCAGGGCGGTGATGCCGAGCGGCTTGCCGACGACGAGGCCGAGGGCGATGCCGAGGATCACCGAGGCGTCGCCGAGGAACTGGCCTCCGCCGACGACCCGGACGCCGGCGTTGGCGAGGGCGAACACCGGCATGATGAGGAACGAGACCCATGGGTGGAGCCCGTGCTCGAGCCTCTGCAACGGCGTCCCGGCCCGCTCGCAGGTGTGCTCGAGGGCGGCGAGGGCAAGGAGCTGGCCGGGACTCGCGAAGTCGGGCGCCCCGGCCGGCCGCGACGCGGCGAACTCATCGACGTGGCTGCGTGCCTCCGCGAGGAAGCCGGCGCGGTCGATGCGGGCCCGCGCCGGCACGGTCATGGCGACGAGGACGCCGGCGATCGTCGCGTGCACGCCGGAGCGGAGGAAGAGCAGCCACACCGCCACGCCGACGACCGCGTAGACGGAGGCCGCGCGCACCCCGGAGCGATTCGCCGCGATCAGCAGGATCAGGAGGACCGCGGCCGCGCCGAGGTTGGTCCAGTCCAGCGTGTCGGTGTAGAACATCGCGATCACCAGTACGGCCCCGAGGTCGTCGACGATGGCCAGGGCGGTGAGGAAGACCTTGAGCGCAGCCGGAACGCGGTCGCCGAGCAGCGCCATGATGCCGATGGCGAAGGCGATGTCGGTGGCCATCGGCACGCCCCAGCCGCGGGCTGCGTCGCCCGACGAGTTCAGCGCGAAGTAGAGCGCGGCGGGCAGGAGCATGCCGCCGACGGCGCCGGCGATCGGGAGCATCGCCTGGCCCGGCCGCGACAGCTCGCCGGCGAGGATCTCGCGCTTGATCTCCAGGCCGACGACGAAGAAGAAGACCGCCATCAGGCCGTCGTTGATCCAGAAGTGCAGCGGCTTGACGAGCGCCACCCCGGCGACGGACGCGCCGAGGGGGGTGTGCCACAACGCCTCGTACGAGTGCCACGCCGGCGAGTTCGCCCACACCAGCGCGATGACGGTGCAAGCCAGCAGGACGATCCCGCCCGAGGCCTGGATGGCGGCGAACTCCCCGAGGGGCCGGAGGAACCGCTCGACGGGGGTCGGGACGTCATTCCTGCGCATCGTCGTCCTCCAGCCTCAACCGGATGTCGGACTCGCCGTCGGCGTCAAGGCCGCCCGCCGGCAGCGGCGGCGACAGGGGCAGGATGAACGGCACCCGCGCGCAGTACCTCTCATGGCGCTCGCCGAACGCCAGGCGCAGGTTGTGCTCCTCGCGGCGGGCCCGGTCGAAGGTGAGGCGGACCGCCGGAACGAGCAGGGCGATCGCCGGTAGCGAGCGCAGGGCGACGACGACCCCGAAGAGCAGGAGGAGGATCGCCAGCGAGTACGGGTGGCGGACGAAGCGGTACGGGCCGGTCGTGACGAGCGTCCCACCCCGGCCCAGCGCCCGCACCGAGGCGAGGCCGAGCAACGCGCCGGGGATGAGAAGGGCCGCGCCCAGCGCCATCGACAGCGGCGTCTTGCCGCCTGCCCACCATGGCCGGGGGTCGATCCACGGCGGCACCGGGATCAGCCACGGCGTCAGCCACGCGCCGAGCGCGCAGCCGGCGACGACCAGCGTCCAGGCGAGCTTGAGCTCGGAGACCGGGATGCCCTCGTGGGATGCCGGGGCGCGGCGGGCAGACGGATCCCACACGGCCGGCTCAGGCGGGCGCCGCGGCGTGCCGCTCCGCCCGGTAGCGGGCGAGGCCGGCGAGCAGGATGGCGGCGGCGCGCTCGAGCTTCGGCACCTCGAGGACGTAGGCGATGCGCACCTCGTCACGGCCCGCTCCGGGCGTGCCGTAGAACCCGCCGGCCGGCGCGACCAGGATGGTCTCGGCGTCGACGGCGTGGTCGGTGAGGAGCCACTCGGCGAAGGCATCGGAGTCCTCGACCCCTGCCATCTTGACGATCATGTAGAACGCGCCGCGCGGCCGCCGCAGGACGATGCCGGGATCCCGGGTGAGGGCGTCGAACATGACGTCCCGGCGGCGCTGGTACTCCTCGCGCACCGCCTCGAAGTAGCTCTCGCCGAGGCGATAGGCGGCGACGGCGCCGAGCTGCTCGAGGGTCGGCGGGCACAGCCGGGCCTGGCCGAACTTGAGGATCGAGGCCATCACCTCGCGGTTGCGCGAGATCACCGCCCCGACCCGGGCGCCGCACGCCGAGAAGCGCTTGGAGATCGAGTCGACGACGATGACCCGGTCGCGGACGTCGGGCAGCTCGAGCAGCGAGCGATGGCGGCGGCCGTCGTAGGTGAACTCCTTGTAGACCTCGTCGCCGATCAGGAAGAGGTCGTGCCGGCGGGCGAAGGCGGCGAGCCGCTCGAGCTCCTCCCACGACAGCACCGTGCCGGTGGGGTTGTTCGGCGAGCAGATGAGCATGGCGCGGGTGCGCGGCGTCACGGCGGCCTCGAGCACCTCGTCGGCCGGCAGGTGGAAGCCGTCCTCGGCGTGGGCGCGCACCGGCTTCACGCGGACGTTGGCCATCTCGGCGTAGCCGTTGTAGTTGGTGTAGAACGGCTCGGGGATGATGATCTCCTCGCCGTCGTCGGCGACGACGTTGAAGGCGAAGAGGATCGCCTCGGAGCCGCCGTTGGTGATCAGCACCTCGGTCGGGTCGAGCGCGATGTCGTAGCGGGCGAAGTAGTCGCACATCGCCTCGCGCAGCTCCGGCAGCCCGTCGGAAGGGCCGTAACGGAGCACCGGGTCGGTGTACGCCGCGATCGCCTTCAGGAACTCGGGCGGGGTGTGCACGTCGGGCTGGCCGATGTTGAGGTTGTAGATCGACACGCCGCGCTCGCGAGCCGCGGCGGCGAGCGGCGCGAGCTTGCGGATCGGGGACTCCTGGATCGCGGTGGCGCGCTGGGAGAGCCTCATCTTGCCTCCGGAACCCGGCCGCGCCGGGCGGCTCCGAGGGTAGCCGGGCGAGGGCGAAAAGACAACCGCTATCGGGGGTTCCTCGGACAGTCCCGGCGGAGCGGGCCGAGGCCGTCCCGCCCGACGACCGTTTCCCGGTCCTCCAGATCGCGTCGCCTCGACGGCCGCCGCTCCGGATCGACGCCTTGGCGGGTTCGCTAGACTCCTCTGCCATGGAGTGGCGGCTGATCGTCGACGGGGCGGGTCCGGGCGCGTGGAACATGGCGGTGGACGAGGCGCTCGCCGACGCGGTCGCCGCCGGCGCTTCGGCGCCGGTGCTGCGCCTGTACCGCTGGGACCCGCCGTGCCTGTCGCTCGGCTTCGCCCAGGGCGTCGAGGCGGCCGACCGCGCGTTCTGCGCCGCCCACGGCATCGACCTGGTGCGCCGTCCCACCGGCGGGCGGGCCGTGCTCCACCACCTCGAGCAGACCTACTGCGTCTGCGCCCCGCTCGGCGTCGGGCCGTTCTCCCACGACCTCCAGGCCGCCTACCGGACGATCTGTCGGGCGCTGGTGACCGGCCTGCAAGGGCTCGGCGTGCCGGCGGAGCTCTCCGGCTCGCCCGAGGGCGGGATAATCCGGCCGACCGAGGCGATCCCCTGCTTCGTGGGTCCCGCGTCCGGCGAGGTCGTCGTCGGCGGGCGCAAGCTGCTCGGCTCGGCGATGCGGCGGGTGGGCGACACGATCCTCCAGCACGGCGCGCTGTTGGAGGGCTGGGACGGGGCGCTGCAGGCGGGGTGCTTGGGCCTCGCCGACGACGCCGGGCTGCGGCCTGCGGTGATCACGCTCGCCGACGTGCTCGGCGAGGCGCCTGCGCCGGTTGTGCTTTCCGCGGCGCTGGTCGCCGGGTTCGGCGCGGAGCTGAGCGTCACCCTCGTCCGGTCCCAGCTCTCCGCCGCGGAGCGGGCGCGCGCGGAGCTTCTCGAACGGGAGCGCCACGCTCACGAGCGCTGGCTCGTCCAGCGCGACCGCACCATCCCGAGCGAGTAGCCCTCGGCGCGGTGCTATCCTCCGCCGGATGTGCGCCCCGCCGGCCTGTCGCGCCATTTCCCTCGTCAAGCTCGTCCTCGTCGCGCTGCCGCTCGCGCTCGTCGCGTTGGCGGCGTGCCGCTCGGCGGCGCCGCCCCCTGCGCCCGAGCCGCCGGCGGTGATCGTCGAGGCCCCTCCGGCCGCGGCCCCCGCGCCGCCGCCTGCGCCGGTCGTCAAGGTCACGGGCAGCTCGCTCAACGTGCGCCGCGAGCCGACCACCAGGGCGGCGGTGGTCGGCAAGGCGAAGCGGGGCGAGCGGCTCGAGGTGCTCGACGACGGGGGCGACTGGCTGCTGGTGCGGCGGGCCGGAGGGACGGAAGGCTGGGTGGCGGCGCGCTACGTCGCGCGCGACGAGCCGTGCTTGCCGGACAAGGCGACGGCCGAGGTCGTCGACACCCCGATCCTCTCCTTCGTCGAGGGCGCGCCGCGGGGCACGGTGACGGTGGAGGGCGAGGTCGACCCGGCCGGGAAGGTCGTCAGGACCACGGTGACGACCAACTCGACGGGCAGCGACGCGGCCGCGGTCGTGGCGGCGGGCGAGCTCGAGAGGATGCGATTCGCGCCGCCGGTCCGCCGCTGCCGGCCGGTCCGCTTCATCTACGTCTACACCCGGACGTTCTGAAGGACAGGGGACAGGGGAGAGGGGAACGACGCCCACCTACCCGAGCTGACAGCCGACAGCTGACAGCTCACAGACCCCCGCCCGCCCGAGAGACCGGAGAGGTGCCGGGCGCACCCAGCCGGTGCCCTCGTGCTCACGCGCGGGGCTTGAACTGCTTGGCGAGCTTGTGGATCGACTTCCAGCGGCGCTTCTCCTCGAGGGCGGCGCGCCCGTCGACCCTGAACTCGAGGTGGCGCAGCTCGCGCTGCAGCTTGTGGAAGCTCGCGAGGCGCTCCGGCGCGAGCGCCCCGGCGTCGACGGCGGCGCGCACCGCGCACCCCGGCTCGGCCTCGTGGGCGCAGTCGCGGTAGCGGCAGGCGGGGGCGAGCGCCTCGATGTCGGCGAACACCTGGCCGACGCCGTCACCCTCACCCCAGAGCTGCAGCTCGCGCATCCCCGGGGTGTCGACGATCATCCCGCCGCCGGGCAGGACGATGAGCTGCCGGTGCGTCGTCGTGTGCCGGCCGCGGTCGTCGTCGTCGCGCACTTCCGCGGTGCGCAGGACCTCGCGGCCGACGAGCCGGTTGATGATCGTCGACTTGCCGACCCCGGAGGAGCCGAGCAGCGCGGCGGTGCGGCCCGGGGCGAGGTAGCCGGCGAACACGTCGACGCCGCCCGCGCGGACGGTGCTCGTCGCGTGCACCGGCACGCCCGGCGCCGCCGCCGTGACCTCGGCGACCCGTGCCTCGGCGTCGTCGCACAGGTCGGCCTTGTTGAGGACGACGACCGGCTGCGCGCCGCTCTCCCAGGCCAGCGTGACCGCGCGCTCGACGCGGCGGACGTTGTAGTCGCCGTCGAGGCCGGTGACCAGGAAGACGACGTCGATGTTGGCGGCCACGACCTGCGCATCGGTGACCGCTCCCGCGACCTTGCGGACGAACGCGCTGCGCCGGGGCAGCACCGCGTCGATGGCCGCGGCGCCGTCGTCGCCGGCGCGGACCGCCACCCAGTCGCCGACCGCCGGCAGGTCGGCGCGGCTCGTCGAGGCGTGGCGCAGCCGGCCGCCGAGCGCGGCCGGCAGCTCGCCGCGCGCTGCGATGACGCGCCAGGCGCCGCGGTGCTCCGCACAGACCCGGGCAGGCAAGAGGCCGTCGGCCTCGTAGGGCTCGAACGCCTGCCCGAAGAAGCCGTCCCAGCCGAGGGGCCCGAGGTCCATGACGCGATCCCCGCTCAGGCCGAGCGGAGGACCTCCAGCAGCTCGCGGAGGTCCGTCGGCAGCGGCGCCTCGAACGTCATCGGCTCGCCCGAGGCGGGGTGGGTGAGGGTGAGCCGCCAGGCGTGCAGCGCCTGACGCGGGAAGCTCCGGCAGGCCGCGGCCAGCACGGGGTCGTCGAGGTTGCGCCACTGCTTGCCGGCGTAGGTCTGGTCGCCGACCAGCGCATGCCCGATGTGGGCCATGTGCACCCGCACCTGGTGCGTCCGGCCGGTGACCAGGCGGCACTCGACGAGGGCGGCGCCGGGGAAGCGCTCCCGCACCCACCACAGGGTGCGCGACGGCCGCCCGTCCGGCACCACCGCCATACGCTTGCGGTCGGTGGGGTGGCGGGCGATGGGCGCGTCGACGACGCCCTCCGCCGCCTTCGGGATGCCGTAGACGACGGCCAGGTAGCGCTTGTCGGTGGTGCGCCAGCGGAACGACAGCTCGAGCGCGCGGTGCGCGGCGTCGTTCTTGGCCACGATCATCACGCCCGAGGTGTCCTTGTCGAGCCGGTGGACGATCCCCGGGCGCTCGACGCCGCCGATGCCGGAGAGGTCGTCGCAGTGGGCGAGCAGGGCGTTGACGAGGGTGCCGTCGGGGTTGCCGGCGGCGGGGTGGATGACGAGTCCGACCGGCTTGTTGATGACGACGATGTGGGAGTCCTCGAACAGCACGTCGAGAGGGATGTCCTGGGCCAGCACCTCGGTCGGCTGGACCGGCGGCGGCGTGACCTCGACGACGTCGCCGGGCTGGACCAGGGCGGCGGGCTTGGCCGGACGCCCGTTGCGCGTCACGTGACCGTCGTCGATCCAGCGGGTCGCCTGCGACCGCGACCAGCCGTGCCCGGCCCCGGCGACGAAGCGGTCCAGCCGGAGCCCGGATGACTCGCCGGGCACGATCAACGTGACGGTCGCGCCGCTCCCGTCGGGCCCCGCGTCCGCCACCTAGCCCTTGTCTTTCCCGGACCCCGGACCCCGGGCCACGGACCCCTGCCGCTTCCACGCCCAGGCGAGCAGGCCGAGGCCGAGCGGCACCATGAGCAGCGCGATGCCCTGGCTGGTGGAGAGGGCGCCGCCGAACAGGAACCCGCGGTCGGCGTCGCCGCGGAACGTCTCGATGGTGAAGCGGCCGATGCCGTAGGTCACGAGGTAGGCGCCGAGCACGCTGCCCGCCGGCGGCCGGCGGCGGAAGAGCCAGGCGAGGAAGACGGCGTTGGCCAGGTTGAAGGCGGCCTCGTAGAGCTGCACCGGGTGGAGCGGCACGCCGAGCGGGGTGCCCGAGATCTCCAGTGCCTTGGGGTGCGTGAACTCCACCGCCCACGGGAGGTCGCAGTGGCTGCCGTAGCAGCACCCGGCGGCGAAGCAGCCGAGGCGGCCGAAGAAGTGGCCGAGGGCGACGCCCGGGGCCAGGACGTCGACAGTCAAGAAGAGCGGGAGCCGGTAGCGGCGCATCAGCACGGCGGCCGCGACGAGGGCGCCGATCAGCCCGCCGTAGAACACGCCCCCGGCGCGGAGCAGGCCGAGGAGCGCGGAGAGCGACGACAGGTGGCGCGGCTCGGTGAACACGAGGAACAGCTTGCCGCCGAGCAGGCCCCACAGCACGACCCAGGCGCCGAGGTCGAGGATCTTCTCGCCGGCCAGCCCCACGGTGCCCGCACGCCGGGACGCCAGCCACAGCCCGAGGGCGATGCCGGTGAAGAGGAGGAGCCCGTAGGTCGGGACCTGCCAGAAGCCGAGGTCAATCAGTACTGGCCACACGCTTGTGCCTCACTGCCGCGACGATCTCCGCGAGGATGACGCAGCCGGCCCCGACGCTGATCGCGGAGTCGGCGACGTTGAACGCCGGCCAGGCGTGCTCGCGCCCGGAGATGCGCACGTAGGCGAGCAGGAAGTCGACAACCTCGCCGCGGACGAGCCGGTCGACGAGGTTGCCGACGGCGCCGCCGAGGATCAGCGCGAGGCCGGCCGTCGGCAGGGCGTCCTGGCCGCTGCGGGCGAGCTGCCGGACCACCATCAGGACGATCAGGATGACGACCAGGAGCAGGGCGACCTGGACCGCCGGCCCGGAGCTGCCGAGCAGCCCGAAGGCGATCCCGCGGTTCCTCGTGTGGACCAGGCGGAAGAGGCCCGGGATCACCTCGGTCTCACTCCCGAACGGGGTCGTCGCCACGATCCAGGCCTTGGTGAGCTGGTCGAGGAGGACGACGACCGCGGCGATGGCCAGCGCCCAGCGCAGCCTCATGACTGCGTCCACTCTTCGAGGTTCTGCACCACCTCGAGGCAGCGGTCGCACAGGTCGGGATGCTTCTCGTGGCCTGCCGTCTCGCGGTGCACCTGCCAGCAGCGCGGGCACGCCGTGCCCTCGGCGCGACGGACCGCGATCGACAGTCCGGGATAGGCCTGCGAGGCGACCGACGCGGCTCCCCCCTCGACCTGGGAGACGATGCAAAGCTCCTCGAGGGTGGCCGCGCAGGCCGCGAGGTCGTCGCTCAGGGCGCTGAGATCGCCGGCGAGCAGCAGGCCGGCCTCCAGCGACTTGCCGAACTCCCCCTGCTGGCGGTGGATCTCGAGCTCCTTGTTGACCTCGTCGCGAAGCGCGAGCAGCCGCGCGAAGCGCGCGTCGGCCTCGGCGTCGTCCTCGACGTCGGCGAGCATCTCGATCTCCTCGAGGTGCACCGACGGCGACCGCTCACCCGGCAGGTGCTCCCAGGCCTCGTCCGCGGTGAAGGCGAGGACCGGAGCCATCGCCGTGGTCAGCATGCGGGCCAGGCGGTAGAGCACGGTCTGGGCCGAGCGGCGCTGCGGCGCGCCGGCGTGGGAGCAGTACAGGCGGTCCTTGAGGAAGTCGAGGTACACCGCCGACAGGTCCACCGCGCAGAAGTTGTTCAGGGCGTGGTAGACGACGTGGAACTCGTAGTCGAGGTAGGCCTGAGTGATCCGCGCCGCGAGCTGCTTGCCGCGCCGCAGGAAGTGGGCGTCGACCGGGAGCAGCGCCTCGGGGGGAAGCGCGTCGCGGACGGGGTCGAAGCCGCCCAGGTTGGAGAGCAGGAAGCGAAGCGTGTTGCGGATCTTGCGGTACGCGTCGGTGGTCCGCGTCATCGTCTCCGTCGAGTAGGGCATGTCCTCGCGGAAGTCCACGGAGGTGATCCACAGCCGCAGCACGTCGGCGCCGTACTTGGCCATCACGTCGAGGGGCGAGGTCGCGTTGCCCGTCGACTTCGACATCTTCTTCTCCTCGGCGTCGAGGACGTGCCCGTGCGTGACCACGGCCCGGTAGGGCGCCAGCCGGTGGGTGACCACGCCGACCAGCAGCGACGACTGGAACCAGCCGCGATACTGGTCGTGACCCTCGACGTAGAGGTCGGCCGGCCAGGTCAGGCCCGGGAACCGGTCGTTGTCGCAGACGGCCAGGTGCGACGCCCCGGAGTCGAACCACACGTCGAGGATGTCGCGCTCCTTGTCGAACTCGGTGCCGCCGCACTTCGGGCAGGCGAGCCCGGCCGGGGCGAAGTCCCCCACCGGGCGGGCGTACCAGGCGTCGGCGCCGTCGGCGGCGAACAGCTCCTCGACCCGGGCGAAGTACCGCCGGGCGGTCTCGCGGTCGGAGCCGTCGGGCCAGAACGACCCGCACGCCTCGTTGGCGCACACCAGCACGCTGATCGGCGAGCCCCAGCGGCGCTGGCGCGACACGCACCACTCGAAGCGGTTCTCCACCATGCCGGTGATGCGCGCCTGGCCCCAGTGGGGCACCCACCGAACGCGGGCGATCTCGGCCAGCGCCTCGCCGCGCAGGTCGATGCGGGCGTTGGGCGAGGCGTCCTCGGTGAGGGCGATGAAGTACTGCTTGGTGGCCCGGAAGATCACCGGCTGCTTGCACCGCCAGCAGTGGGGGTACTCGTGCGCGCCCTCGCCCTTGGCGAGCAGCGCGCCGGCGCCCTCGAGCTCGGCGGTCACCCGGGGGTTCGCCTCGAAGACGTGGACGCCGGCCAGGGCGGCCACCTCGGCGGTGTAGCGCCCGGCCCCGTCGACCGGCGAGACGATCGGGATCCCCTCGACCTTGCCGGTACGGAAGTCGTCCTCGCCGTGTCCCGGCGCGGTGTGGACCAGGCCGGTGCCGGTGTCGAGCGTGACGTAGTCGGCGCGCACGACGCGGAAGACGTCGGAGTTTGCCGGCAGCTCGGCGCGCAGGCCCTCGGCGAGCGGGTGGCGGTAGCGCAGGCCGACGAGCTCGGCGCCCTTCGCCCGGGCGGCCTCGTGCCCCTCGAGCCCGGCGGCGGCGAGCGTCGCCGCCGCCAGCGGGGCGGCGACCACCAGGCCGCCGCGCGGGGTGTCGAGCAGGACGTAGTCCGCGTCGGGGTGGACGGCGATCGCGAGGTTCGCGGGGATCGTCCACGGGGTCGTGGTCCAGATGGCGAACGCGACGTCGGCGTCGCCCTCGAGCCCGAAGGCGCGGCGCACCGCCGCGGGATCGGCGGCAGGGAACGCCACGGTGATCTCGGGGTCGCGACGGGAGGTGTACTCCAGCTCGGCCTCGGCGAGTGCGGTGCGGCAGCGCCAGCACCAGCGGATCGACTTGCGCTCGCGGTAGAGCAGGCCGGCCTCGACCACCTTGCCGAGCGCGGCGGCGATGTCGGCCTCGTAGCGGGGCGCCATCGTGAGGTACGGCTCGTACCAGGTGCCGAGGACGCCGAGCCGCCGGAACTCGTCGCGCTGGATCGCGACGAAGCGATCCGCGTAGTCGCGGCACGCGCCGCGGATCTCGAGGTCCGACATCTCGCCCTTCTTTTTCCCCAGCTCGCGGTCGACCTTGTGCTCGATCGGCAGGCCGTGGCAGTCCCAGCCGGGCACGTAGGGGGCGTCGAAGCCGAGCATCGTGCGGGAGCGGACGACGATGTCCTTGAGGGTCTTGTTCAGGGCGTGACCCATGTGGATGTTGCCGTTGGCGTAGGGCGGTCCGTCGTGGAGGATGAAGGTGGGACGGCCGGCGCGGGCGGCGCGGATCAGCCCGTAGAGGTCGTACTCCTCCCAGCGGGCGAGGCGCTCGGGTTCACGGCGGGCGGCGTCCGCCCGCATCGGAAAGTCGGTGGCCGGTAGGTTGAGCGTGTCCTTGTACATGACGATCCTCACGACCCTCGCGCCGGAGGGGCCCGGCGCGCGGATCTTCCACCCTAGTGAGCCGCGCTCCCGCCGTCAAGCCGGAAGCAGGCGCGAGACCTCGTCGAGCACGTGCTGGAGGGAGAACGGTTTGGTGATGTACGCGGCGGCGCCGAGCTCACGGCCGCGCCGCTGGTCGGCAGGGAAGGAACGGGCGGTCAGGAACACCACCGGAATGCGACAGAAGCGCGGGTCGTCGCGCAGCCGCTCGGCGAGCTGGAACCCGGTCGTCGCGGAGGCCAGCGTGACGTCGAGGATCAGGCAGTGGACCTGCACGCTGTCGAGCAGCTCGAGCGCCTCCTCGCCGCAGGTGGCCTCGAGGGCGACGTAGCCCGCCCGGCGCAGCTTGAACGCGAGGATCCGGAGGATGTACGGCTCGTCGTCGACGATCAGCACGCGCCGCACTTGCATGGCGGGAGTATAGAAGAAGGGATGCCACCACCCCTCCACCCTTCCGCCCAGGGTTGCACGCCCACCCACCCGTCCAGGGGTGCCCTCCCGACCACCCACCCAGGGTTGAAGAACCGCTGAGGCGGGAATCTACCCACATCCTGCTTCAACCCTTCAACCCTTCAACCCTCCAACCCTCCAACCCTGGGCGGGTGGGGGCCAGCCCTTGACACCGATCGGTGCTTTGGTACCGTCGGGAGCACGTCACGGTGGTGGGCGGCGCGGGCCGCCAGGGAGGGGCAACAGGGTTGGTCCCGGGCGAGACGAGCACTCCCGGTGGCAACTGCGGGCAGGCTCCTGCCCGGGTCGCGGGCTTTGTCATCACCGAGGAGATCGGCCGTGGCGGGATGGGCATCGTCTACCGCGGCCTCGACCCGAAGCTGGGGCGCGAGGTTGCCCTCAAGCGGCCCAAGCCCGAGTACATGGCCCGGCACGACTTCGCCAGTCGCTTCCTGCGCGAGGCGCGCACCGCCTCGCGGCTCATGCACCCGAACATCACGACCGTGTTCGCCGCCTTCGAGGAGGACGGCGTCCCCTGGTTGGCGATGGAGCTCGTCGAGGGGGGGAGCCTCCGCGAGCGGCTGCAGGACGGTCAGCCACTGTCGACCGCCGAGGTCATCACCCACGCCGAGGGCCTGACGGATGCCCTGCGGGTCGCCCACGAGAACGGCATCCTCCACGCCGACATCAACCCCAACAACATCCTCCTCGGGCGTGACGGCCGCGCGCGCCTCACCGACTTCGGCCTGGCGCGGGCCCGCAACGCACCCGGTGACGTCCCGATCTTCGACGCGACCGAGATCCCGACATGGTCGTCTCCGGACGTCGCGGGGACGCGCGGCTACATGGCGCCCGAGCACGTCCGCACCGGGCGTATCGACGAGCGCAGCGACATCTTCTGCCTCGGCCTGGTGCTCTCCGAGATGTCGACCGGCCGATCGGTGTTCGCCGGCCAGCGCACCGTCGAGTGGATCGGCGCCGTGGTCGACGGCGACGCCGAGCGTCTCGCCCGGCCGGGTCGCGATGCCCCGCCGGAGCTCGCGCGGATCATCGCCAAGGCCACCGCCACGAAGCCGAAGGACCGCTACCAGTCGGCCGCGGAGATGCTCGATGACGTGCGGTCGCTGCGGCGCTACTCGGAGTCGGGGATCGAGATGGCGATCGCCGACGCGGCGCGGGCGCGCAAGCGGACGCTGTACGGCGTCCTCGCGGCGGTCGGTGCCCTCGCGGTCGCCGGGGTGATCGCCCTGGCCGTGTGGAGCGCGAAGGATCCGCCGGTGCTCCGCCCGCGGCCGTTGACCAGCGCCCCGGGCTGGGAGGCGGCCCCGGCGTTCTCGCCCGACGATCGACTCATCGCCTACAGCTCCAACGAGTCGGGCGGGGCCGACATCTGGGTCGTAGACGTGGCGAGCGGCGAGTCGCGCCGCGTGACCAGCGATCCGGCCGACGAGCTGGACCCGAGCTGGTTTCCCGACGGCTCCGCGCTCACCTACGTCTCGACCCGCGGCCGGTCGCCGTCGATCTGGCGGGTGGGGGCCGCCGGCGGCACGCCGACGTTGCTCGTGCCTTCGGGTCAGGACCCCGCGGTGTCCCCCGACGGCCGGGAGATCGCCTACGCGACGCGGGTCGCCTCGGGCGACCTGCGCATCGCCGTCGCCCCCGTCGACGGTACCGCGCCAGCCAGGCTCGTGACCGGCGAAGGCGACGGCCAGTGGGATCACCGGTGGCCGACCTGGTCGCCGGACGGCCGGCGGCTGGGCTACGCCGACCACGCCCACCTCTGGGTCGTCGACCTCGCCGGCGGGCTGGCGCGGCGCATCACTCCCGAGCCGGTCGGGAACCGCGAGCCTGCGTGGTCGCCCGACGGGCGATTCATCTACTTCAGCTCGGTGCGCGAGGGGCCGCAGTCGCTGTGGCGCATCGACCCGGAGGGCGGAACGCCGCAGCGGCTGACCCAGGGGACGGGTCCGGAGGTCGAGCCGGCGGTGTCCTCCGACGGCACCCGTCTCGCGTACGCGACGCGTCGCGAGGACCCGGACGTCGAGGTTCGCGACCTCGTCTCCGGCCGGTCCTGGCGACTCGCGAGCAGCGCCTCCGACGTCCAGCCGGCGCTCGACCCCGAGGGGCGGCGGATCGTGTTCCTGTCGAACCGGCTCGGGAGCTGGGACCTGTGGCGACAGGAGCTCGGGGCCGACGGGCCGGTGGGTCCGCCGCACCGACTCACCGCCTTGTCGGGCACCGTGGCGGTTCCGGCGCTCACCCCCGACGGCCGGTTCGTCGCCTTCCACCGCGTTCTCGCCGGGGAGCGGGACATCTGGATGGTCCCGATCGCGGGCGGCGAGGCGGTCGACCTGACGGCGAGCCCCGGCACCGACGCGCAGCCGGCCTTCTCCCGTGACGGGGCGAGGATCGCGTTCATCTCGGCGCGGTCGGGCGGGGAGCACCTCTTCGTCGCCCCCGTGGCCGAAGGCCGCCTGGCCGGGGTGCCGCGCCAGGTGACGTTCGGCGACGCCGCCGAGGCGGTGCCGTCGTGGTCGCCCGACGGGAGCGCCCTGGTCTTCCGCCGTTCGAGCGGCACCCAGTCCGAGGCGTGGGTCGTCGACGTGGGCGCGGGGACGCCGCCGCGGCGGCTGACCGCGGACGCGCGGGTCGAGTGGGTGCGCTGGGGGCCGGACGCCGGGAGCGTTCTCGTCGCGGCCACCTGGGGGATGGCGGTGACGGAGATCCGGCGGGTGACGCTGGCCGACGGGGCCGCCACGCCGCTCTCCCCACCGGTGCTGTTGGCGGGGAGCAAGACCTCCGCGGAGTTCGACACCAGCGCCGACGGCAGTATCCTGGCACTGATGCAGGCGACCACGACCGGCGACATCTGGCTGGCGGACGGCCTGCGCAGCCGGCGCTGAGCATGTTCACTCGGCGGTCGACGCCGGGTGTGGACGAGGGAGGAGCGCAATGGCACAACGGAGTACACAGGGCATGGATGGCGAAATCACGATCGCCAGGGTCATGGCGGTGCTGGCACACATCGAGTGGGAGGTCCGCCTCGCCCGGCTCGCGCTGCAGCAGCTTGACCCGGGTACGAAGATCCCGGCGACGGAGGAGATCAAGGCGCTGTCCGCGGCCGAGCCTCCGAGCCTTCCGAACGTCGCCTGTTGAGCGGGGCCCGCGCGGATCCGCACTCCGCGGCCAGCCTGGCCTGGGCTTCTCCCAGGCCCCGGCTGCGCCGCGTCGGCCTGGCCGTCACGACAGGATGCAACCTACGCTGCGGCTACTGTTTCCAACGGCGCGAAACGACGCGGGCGGTGTCCTGGGAGGTTGCGAGGGCGGCGTGTGACCTGCTCCTCGCCGGAGGTGCGGCGGAGCCGGAGCTCGGCTTCATGGGCGGCGAGCCGCTCGTCGAGCTGGCGGTCGTGCGACGGGTAGCCGACTACCTGGCCTCACGGGCGCCGATGGGCATCGTCACCCGGCTGGCCCTGACGACCAACGGGACGCTCGTCGATCACGAGGCACTGCAGTTCCTCGCCGGGCGGCGAGTCCGCACGGGCTTGTCGTTCGACGGCGTCGAAGCGGCGCAAGAGCTGCGCGCCCCCGGCGCCTTCGGCTGCCTCGACGAGCTGATCCAGCGCCTCCGCATCGACTACCCCGGTTACCTCGCGGACCGCGTCACCGTGGCGATCACGCTCTCCGCCGCCAACCTGCCGTACCTGGCGTCGTCGGTCGCCTACTTCCTAGCGCGCGGAGTTCCGTCGTTCACGGTGACCCCGCTGCTGACCCATGACCCGGCGTGGACCGAAGGCTGCGCCACCGAGCTCGACCGGCAGCTCGGCGAGGTGGCGTCGCTGTGCCGGGACCACCGCCGCCGCACCGCGACGATGCCGTTCCTGCCATTCCGGCGCACTACCGGTCGCCGCCCTCGCCGGCGGCGAGACATCCCGATGTGCCGCATCGGCGCCGGCCACGCGTTGTTCGTCGACGTCGACGGCACGGTGATGGCGTGCGGGTTGTTTGCGCGCTCGACCGCGAGGCTCGACACCAAGCTCGCCCGGCGTGCGGCCGAAGCGGTGACGGTGGGTCACGTCACCGACCCCGACCTCCATTCACGGCTCGCCGGGTGCGGGGACGCGCTCCGCGCGGCGGGCCTGTTCCACGGGAAAGAGCGGAAGCGGTCGGGCGACCAGGCGTGCGGCACGTGCCCCCAGCTCGGCGAGTGTCGGGTGTGCCCGATGGCGATCGCCGCGCAGCCGGGCAACGATGACCCCGACCTCGTTCCGCCGCTCCCGTGCGCGTTTACGCGCCTGGCGGCCAAGCACCGGCGCCTCGTGCAGCCACCTGTGCTGCGGCGGTACTGAAGGTCAGCTCTCGAGGACGACGACGGCGACGGCCAGGCCGGCGTCGTGACTGATCGACAGGTGGGAGCGCCGGACGCCGAGGTCTCGCGCCCGGACCGCGGCCGCGCCGGAGAGCTCGAGGGCCGGCGCCCCTCCCCCGGGGCGGGTGACGGCGACGCTGCGCCAACCGACACCGGCGTCCCACCCGGTGCCCAGCGCCTTGAACGCCGCCTCCTTGGCCGCGAGCAGTCCGGCGAGGTGCTCGGCGTCTCCTGGGCGGACCGCCTCGCCGTCGACGAAGCAGCGGTCGAGGAAGCGTGACCCGTGGCGAGCGAGCAGCCGCTCGACGCGGTCGACGGCCACCAGGTCGATCCCGACGCCGAGGATCACGCGTCCTCCCGGCCGAGACCCCGGTTGAGCCAGCTCGCCGCCACGGCGAAGTGGAGCACTCCGAAGCCGGACAGCGCGCCGCGCAGGGCCGGGAGGTCGAGCCAGGCGGAGAGCCAGATCGGCGCACCGGGTACGACGCGCGCCGCCCAGTAGCGGGTCCACGGCGCTAGCACGCAGAACCACCCCGCAGCGCACAGGTAGAACGTGATCAGCAGCACGACGGCGATGTGGGCGGCGCGCGGGAGCTTCACCGCGTGCCCCCGCGGCCACCAAGGAGCCTCGAGAGGCGCCCGAACAAGCCGGCCGGGCGGCGCGCTTTCGACAGGTCAGGTCCCGGGCCGGCCAGGCCGCGCAGCGCCCGCGACAGCTCGTCGGCGCTCTGGTAGCGCTCGGAGGGCCGCATGGCCAGGCACTTCTCGATCACCGCGACGAGCGCGGCGGGCAGCGCGGGAGCGATCTCGGCCAGTGGCGTCCGTTCTCCCCGAGACACCTTGTACATCGTGTCCATCGGGGTCGTGCCCCGGAAGGCCGGCCGGCCGGAGCCGATCTCGTAGAGCAGCGAGCCGAGCGAGAAGACGTCGCTGCGCGCGTCGAGCGGCCGGCCGAGCGCCTGCTCGGGCGACATCGCCTTGGACGTGCCGACGACCATCCCTTCGACGGTGATCGGATCGCCTTCGCTGGCCCGCGCCCCGGTCCACTTGGCGAGCCCGAAGTCGAGCACCTTGACGTGGCCGGTCGAGGTGACCATGACGTTCTCCGGCTTGACGTCGCGGTGGATGATGCCGTGGCGGTGCGCATCGGCGAGCGCCTCGGCGATGACCGAGCCGACGCGCGCCACCTCGGCGGGCGCGAGGGGTCCGGCGGTCACCAGGTCGGCGAGCGAGGAGCCGTCGACATACTCCATGACGACCCAGTCCTGCTCACTCTCGGTCACGATCTCGTGGACGTGGGCAACGGCCGGGTGCGACAGCGCCGCCACCGAGAGCGCCTCCCGGCGCAGCCGCTCGCGCCGCTCCGACCCCGCCTTGTCGTGGTGCAGCCCCTTGACGGCGACGTGGCGTCGGAGCTGCGGGTCCCAGGCGCGGTACACCTCGCCCATCCCCCCGCTGCCGAGGGAGCACTCGATCTCGTAACGGCCGATCCGGCGCACCGACATGTCCGGAGGATTCTACGCGGCCCGGAGCCGCCCAGTCACTCCTGCCGAAGCGCGGCCCTGGCGCGCTGGGCCGCCTGCTCGGCCGTCGGTAACGGCACGCCGGGGAGGGCCGGCAGCTCGCGAGGGCGCGGCGCGGCCAGGCCGCGCAGCGCTTCCCGGTACTCGTGGCGGGCCCGGTCGGCGAAGCCCAGCCGGCGGAGGGCGTCGGCCAGGAGCAGGCGGACCTGGAAGAGGGCAGGGTCGAGGAACAACGTCGCCCGGTACGAGGCGACGGCCAGCTCGGTGCGCCCCGAGACGTCGTGCAGCACGCCCTCGATGGCGCGGGCGGTCGGATCGGCCGGCTCGCCCCGCAGGGCCGCCTCGATCTGCTCGGCGGCCTCGGCGAGGCGGTTGGCGGCCAGGTGGGCACCGGCAGCGGCAAGCCGCTCGCGCGTGGACACGGGCTCGACCGCCGCGGGCTTGACGGCCCGCGCGGGGGCAGATTCGGGGCGGCCCGCCGGCACCGGGCGCGCGCCCGCCCGCAGGCCTTCCCGGGCGGATCCCGGCCGGGAAGGCTGGAGGGTCACGCCCGAGGAGGGCGGAGCGCCCCGGTTGGGCCTGGGAGAAGCCGGAGCGTGGTGGTAGCAGAAGCACTCTTCGAGGTCGAGGGGAACGAGCGCGTCGGAGAGCTGCCACAGCGTCTCCGACGGCCCGAGAAAGAGAAAGCCGGGGGTCGCCAGCGATCGCGCCATGCCGGCGACGACGCGGCGTTGCGACTCCGGCCGGAAGTAGATCAGGACGTTCCGCAGGAGGATGAGATCGTACGGCTCGGCGGGTACCGGGAAGGGCTCGTGTATGAGGTTGACCCCGCGATAGTCGATGTGGGCCTGCAGCTCGGGAGACAGCTCGTGCTGGTCGCCCTGCCGGACGAAGTAGCGGGACCGGAGCTCCGCGGGCACGAGGGCCACCGCGCGCTCGCCGAACAGGCCGCGCCGGCCGGCGGCGAGCGCCTCCTCGTCGACGTCGGTGGCGTCGATCTGCCAGCTCCAGGAGGCGAGGGGCGCGTACTCGGCCAGGACGATGGCGAGCGTGACGGGCTCCTCCCCGCGAGCGCAGCCTGCCGACCAGATCCGCAGCCGCCGCGTCGCGGCCCGCGCCGCGAGTAACTTGGGCAGGAGCACATCGCGAATCCCGGCGAAGTGCTGCGGGGTTCGGAAGAGGTACGACTCCTTGACGGTGATGAGGGGCAGGAGGCTGCGCCACTCGTCGCCGAGCAGGCCGGCGCCGAGGGCGTCGACGTAGCCGGCCACGTCGCGACGGTCACATGCGGCGGCCCGTCGGGCCGCGATTTCGGCGAGGAAGGGCAGGTGGCCGGAGGGGATGGCGTTGCCGCTGACCTCCTCGATGAGGTGGGCAAGGCGCTGGACGACCTCGCTCGTCGTCACGGGCGCACGCAGTTGCGACCCGCCGCCTTGGCGGCGTAGAGGCGTTCGTCGGCGAGCGTGACGATGCGGTCCGCGTTGACCTCGCCGTCCAGCTCCTCGCGACCGGCGACGCCGAACGACCCGGTCACGCCGATCGTTCCGCCGGCGGGCAGAGGGAGCGATCGGCCGGCGAGCACGGAGCGCATCCGCTCCGCGAGGTGGAGCGCGGCCGCGAGGTCGGTCTCCGGGAGCACGGCGAGGAACTCCTCGCCGCCGTAGCGCCCGAACAGGTCGGCGTTCCGCAGGCTCCCCTCCATCGCCTTCGCCGCCCCGCGCAGGATGGCGTCTCCGGCCAGGTGACCGTGGGCGTCGTTGACCCGTTTGAAGTGGTCGAGGTCGCAGATGATCACCGCCAGGGGGTGGCCGTACCGGCGGGCCCGGGCGAGCTCCTCGCCGAGGCGGTCGTGGATGGCGCGGTGGTTGTAGATCTTCGTGAGCCCGTCTCGCATCGACAGCTCGCGCAGGCGCTGCGCCAGCCGGGCGTTGTCGAGCACCAGCGCCAGGTGACCGGTGCACGCCTCGACGAGGCGGTGCGACACGCTGGCGAACTGCCCCGGGCTCCGCGGCAGCACGACGAGGCGTCCGTTGGCGTCGCGCAGCGAGAGCGGGAACGTCACCAGCGAGTCCACGTCGACCTCGACGTCGCCCTCCCTGTCGCCGGTGATCTCGGAGCTGATGTCCGCGCCGGGACTCATGTCGAGCTGGCCGATGAGCGCGCTCGCACAGCGATCGACGGAGTGCAGCGCGAGCGGCTCGGCGAGCACGAGGTGGAGGGTGACGGTGTCGGGCTCGGCGAGCCCGACACCGAGAAGGCGGGCGTCGACGACCTCGGCCACGACCTTGAGGGTGATTCGGCAGGCCTCGTGCAAGCTGGCCGCCCCCATGCCCTGCTCGAGGAGGGCGTTGACCACCGTCGCCTGCATCAGGCTCCGGTCGAGGTGCCGGGCGACCCGGGCGAGCACCTCGAGCGGGCCCTCGGGAAGTGCCTCGACGACCTCGGCGGGCAGCGGCGCCGCCGCGACGAGCCGCGTCACGGCGTCCACGAGCTCCTCCGGTCGATGGTCCTTCGTGAGGTAGGCGTCGGCGCCGGTCTGCAAGCCCCAGTACCGGGACGGCGCCTCGCCGTGGCTGGTGACGATGAGCACCGGCGCGTGGGCGGTGGCCGGGTCGCTCTTCAGCAGCCTCAGGAGCTGGGTCCCGTCCATGGTCGGCATCTCGAGGTCGGTCACGACGACGTCGGGGCGCTCGCGCAGGGCGACCACCGCGCCCTCGATACCGTCCTGCGCCTCGATGACCGCGAACCCGGCGCGCTCCAGGGTCCGGATGAGCAGGGCGCGCGTGATGGCGCTGTCGTCGACGACGAGCACCCGCGTGGTCTTCACGCCCGCTCCCTCGACCAGCAGGCGGCCAGGGTTTTCCCCAGCTCGCGCGGCGGCAGGGCGAGATCGGCGGCGCCCATCTCGAGGGCCGCCCGGGGCATCCCGAACACCGCGGAGGTGGCCTCGTCCTGCACCATCGTCAGGCCGCCCGCCTGCCGCAGGGCCGCCAGGCCCGCCGCACCGTCGCTCCCCATCCCGGTGAGTAGGACGCCTGCGGTCACGGTCGGGAACGCGGCGGCGCAGGACAGGAAGAGCTCGTCGGCCGAAGGACGGTGGCCGTTGCGGGGAGGCGACGCGGCATCGAGCTGGACCACGCCGCTCGCACGCAGGCGCAGGTGAGAGCCGGAGGGTGCGAGGCGAATCGCGCCGGGCCGCGCGATCTCGCCGTCGCGCGCGACCTGGACATCGCAGTGGAGGTCGCCGGCGAGCCACTCGGCCAGTCCCTCCTCGAAGCCGGCGGCAATGTGCTGGACCACGAGCACCGGGACGGGGACCGGTACCGGCAGCGCTGCGAGCAGGTCGCGGATCGCCGCCGGCCCGTCCGTCGAAGCGCCGACGGCCACGTAGCGTACGGACTGGAGTCGGCGACCACCCGGAGGCGCCGCTCCCGGGGCGGCGCCGGCCACCAGGCGTGGGTCGGGGCTCGAGCCTGGAGCCGCCTGCTCGCGGCGCCTGGCGCTCCGCTCGCCCGCGAGGCTCCGCACGGCCGCCGGGAGACTGACCGCGAGCCGCTCCCAGCCGACCGTATCCTCGGGTTTGGCCAACACGTCGAGGGCGCCCCTGGCCACCGCCTCGAACGCGGTGTGGAGCTGGTCGCGGTTGGCCCTCGAGGTGAAGATCAGGATCGGCGTCGGGCACACCGCCATGATCCGCTCGGTCGCCGCGTAGCCGTCGAGGACCGGCATCTCGACGTCCATGAGGACGACGTCGGGGCGGGCCGCGAGGACGGACTGGACCGCCTGGGCGCCGTCCGCCGCTTCGTCGACGATCTCGATGTCGTCGGTCCGCGAGAACAGGCGGCGCATCACGGCACGCACCGTGGACGAGTCGTCCACCAGCACCACCCGGATCTTGGCCGGGCCGGGCATCAGCGCCCCCCGAGCCGCCGCACCAGGCCGACCAGCTCGGTCGCGTCGAGTGCCTGCTTGGTGAGATACGCGTCGGCGCCTGCCTCGAGGCCTTTCAGCCGGTCTTCCGGGCGTTCGCGGGTGGAGACCACGACGATGGGGAGCTGCGCCAGGTGCGGAATGGTCCGGAGGTGACGGGTGAGCTCGAATCCATCCATCCCCGGCATCTCGATGTCGGTGACCAGGCAGTCGAATGGCTCCTCCGAGAGCCGGGCCAACGCCTCTCCGGCATCGCCGGCGGCCGCGACGTCGATGCCGGCGTCCTCGAGGAGCCGGCGCTCCATCTCGCGGGTGACCAGCGAGTCGTCGACCAGCAGCACGCGGACGCGGTGCTGGTGAGCCCGGGCGGAAACGATCGGCGTCAGTCGCACCGCCTCTCGCAGGGCCAGGGCCGATGGCGAGAGCACCCCGACGGGCTCTCCGTCCGAGAGCAGCGCCACACCGTCGAGGAGCGCCGTGACCGTTGCCCTGGTCGTGACCGGCCGGACCAGGACTTCCTCCTCGCCGGTCACCGCGTCGACGGCCACGGCCAGGCCCTGGCCGGCCGCCTCGCCCTCGAGCAGGAGCTGCACGCCAGCCGGGGTCTCCCCGAAGAGCTGGGCCAGCGGCACGAACGGCACGAGGCGGTCGCCGAGGTTGGCGAGGAACCGCCCGTCCCGCTCGACCACGGCGGCGGCCGGTAGTCGCCGCGCCGACCGGATCACCCCTCGCGGCAACGCGAAGCGCAGCCGTCCGGCGCGCAGGAGCATTACCGTCTCGCCGCGCCGGGCCGCCGGCACCTCGAGGGTCACGGTGGTTCCCTGTCCCGGTTGCGAGGCGATCGAGACGCTGCCGCCGACCCGGCCCGCGGCGGCGGCGACGGCGTCGAGGCCGACGCCCCGGCCGGAAACCTCCGAAACCTCATCGCGCGTCGAGAAGTCCGGGGTGAAGAGCAGCCGCAGCGCCTCGTCGCGGGACAAGGAGCGGGCATCGTCGGCGTCGATCACGCCCCGGGCCACGGCAACCGCGACGATTCGCGCCGGGTCGATGCCGGCGCCGTCGTCGGCGACGACGATCCGCACCCGTGCACCCATCGCCGCGGCCTCGATGCGCACCGTCCCGTCCCGGGGCTTGCCCGCGGCCACGCGGACCTCCGGCGGCTCGATCCCGTGGTCGACCGCATTGCGCACGGTGTGGAGCAGCGCCTCCTCGAGCTCGCGGGCGATGCGACGGTCGAGCCGGGTTCCGTCCCCGCGGGTGACGACCTCGATCTCGCGGCCGAGGGTGCGGGCGAGCTCGCGCGCATGCCGCGCCAGGGTGTGGAAAAAGCCACTGAGGGGTTGGACCTGCAGCGAGAGGATGGTCTCGAGGTGCGACTCCGCCAGCCGGCGCAGGCGGCGCTGACCGGCCTCGATCTCCAGCGCCTGGCGCCGGATCGACGTGGCCAGGACCGCGAGCACCTGACCGGGCTGGTCCTCGTGCACGGCCTGCTCGGCGAGCCGAGCAAGCTCGGTGAGCCGCGCCGGGAAGGCAGCAGCCCCGAGGGAGAGGATGCGCAGCCGGGTGGCGCGGTCGGCCATCGCGTCGACCGCCGCGGAGTCGAGCCTAATCTCCCCGCTCGCGGGATTCACCATTGCGGGAGTCGGGCTCACGGCCGCCTGTCCGGTGGGTGCCGTCCCTTCCGGCGCCCAGCGCAGGTCGTCGAGTAGGGCCGCATCGGGTTCGGGATCGGCGCCGCCGGCGATCGCCTCGACCATCGCGGCGAGCCGGTCGGCGACCCTCGTGAGCAGCTCCGCGAGTCCCGGCGGCGAGGCCAGCAACGCACCCTCGGCGGCGTGGCACAGCTCGGCGAGCGGAGCCAGCCGCAGCATCCGTGCGGCCCCCTTGAGCGTGTGGAGCTCCCGCTTGACCTCGACGCTCGCCTTCTCGTCGCTGCCGAGCCGGCCGGCCACGTCGGCGAGATGCTCGACACGCCCCCGCGCCTCGCTGACGAACAGTGGCAGGAGGTCGACGAAGTCAGGATCCATGCCGCCGCCCACCCGCCCGGGGAGAGGGGAGAGGATAGAGGGAAGGAATTCGGGCGCTCGTGCTGCGCGAAGCCGCTGCTCGAAGAGTGGTCGGAGCGAGGGCGAGAGAATGACCACCAACGGCAAGCAGGGGTGCTGTACCTCTCCCCTCTTCCCTCAGCCCCCTCTCCTGTTCCATCAGATCTTCGACCAGTCGCGGACGTTCACGTCGAAGGCGAACACCGCGGCGATCCGGTCCTTCACGTCGCGCACCGGCGTGGCGACCGTGAACGTCGGTTCGTGCGTCAGGATCGATTCGTAGATCGGCGTGAGGATCGTCCGCTGCTCGCGCATCGCCGACTGGAACCACGGGCGCTCACGGAACTCGATACCCGCCTTGACGCCCGACGCCGTGACCCGCTCGGCCGGGATCGCGGGGCTGAAGGCCATGGTCATCAACGTCCCCTGGACGTCGGTGAGGTAGGCCATCTCGGTGAACGGGTGCTCCTTGATCATCGCCTCGAGCAGTCCGGTCGTTGCCTCGAGGTGGGCGACCCGCGCGCTGCACTCCTCCGACCAGCGCTCGGCCAGGTGCTTGAGCGACCGCGGCGAGTCGAGGTGGAACGACTGCGTGAGGAGCTGGATCGACAGGGCGACGTGGTTGAGACGATCGGCCGCGCCGGAGAAGTGCTTGAGCCCCTCCGCCATCCGCTGGATCACCTGGCTGACCTCCTTCAGCGTGAGGACGACCTGATCGGAGGCGGTGCGCTGCTGCTGGGTCGCCAGGGAGATCTCGCGGGCGGCCCGGGCGGTGTCGGCCAGGGCGCCGCGAAGCTCCTCGATGACCGCGGCCGAGGCCCGGGCGCGCTCGAGCACCCGCGACGCCTCTTTGCTCCCTTCCTCGGTGGCGACGACCGTGGCCCGGATCGACCCGGCGAACTCGTCGAGCAGGCCGCGCACCGACTCGGCCGACTCGTGCGAGCGCTGGGCCAGGCGCCGGACCTCCTCGGCGACCACCGAGAAGCGACGGCCGTGCTCGCCGGCGGCGGCGGCCTCGATGGCGGCGTTGAGCGACAGGATGTGGGTTTCCTGGGCGATCTCGGTGATCAGGTCGAGGACGCGGTAGATCTCCTTGGAGCGGGTGCCGAGCTGATCGGCACGGGCGGCGATCCCGGTGATGCGTTTCTGCACCTCCTCGACGCCCCGCAGTGCCTCGTCGACCGAGGACACGCCGAGATCGCCGCTCTGCTCGGAGCGAGCCGCCAGCTCGGCCTGGGACGACGCGTTGGCGGCGATCTGCGCGGCGGTGCGCGCCAGCTCCTCCATGGTCGCGGTGATCTCGACGACCGCGGCCGCCTGCTGCGACGAGCCGGAGGCCAGCTCGGAGGCGGTGGCGTGGACGGTGTTGCCGGCCGCCGCCACCTCGATGGAGCTGTTCTGGATCTGCTGGACCAGCGCACCCAGCGCGCGGGCGGCATTGGCGAACGAGGCGGCGAAGCGCTCGGGGAGCTCCTTCGCGTTGGCCAGCGTGCCGGCCACGTTCCCCGACTGCAGGTGCTCGAGGCCCCGAGCGAAGGCGGCGTCCGCGCGGGCCTGGTCGGCCCGCTCCGCCGCCAGGCTTCGGGCGGCGGCCCGCTGTGGCAGGTACACGGCCGCGAGGTACGCCCCGTAGAGCACGAGGCCGATCGGGACGATGGTACTCATCAGCCAGGTGGGCGCGCCGTGGGCGTGGGCGATGGCCACCGTCACGGTGCCGACACCGCCGATCGCGGTGACAAGAAGGAGCCCTGCCGTCGGGCCGTCCAACCACGTCGAGTCTTGTCGGGGCATGCCTTCCCTCGCTTTCCTCACTCCAGCAGGGCGCGCGGAGGATGGTCCGAATCGACGACCACCAGCGGCAGCCCGCCATGAACCGCCACACCTCGGCAGTGTTCCTGCCAGTAGCGCCGCATCATCGCGCCGACCGGCCGGATCTCCAGGTCGCGGACCAACCCCACCACCTCGTCGGCCAACAGGCTCGTGGAGCGCAACCCGACCCGCACGCCGGCGGCCGAAGCGTCGAGCCCGACCACCTGCTCTCGGGGTACGCCCCACAGCGTGAGCCCGCGCCGCAACAGCAGGACCGTCGCCTCGCTCACGGTGACGCTCGCAGCGCTTCCAGGTCGATGATGCGGACCAGTCGCCCGCCGATCGTCGTTTCGCCCCGGACCAGCCCGGCACCTCCGGTCACGATGCCCGAGGTCGGAACCGCGACGATCTCGACGGCGGCATCGGCGGCGAGGCCGATCAGTTCACGAGCCTCCGCCGAACCGGCCGCCACGACGATCGTCACCGGATAGACGGCTTTTGCGCCGCTCGGGGCGTTGAGCAGCCGCGCCAGGTCGAGGATCGCGAGCGGTTCGCCGCCGAACTCCGCGAGACCGACGAGCTCGGGGCCGGCCCCGGGCAGTGGGTGGGTCGGCAGTGCCCTCACGACGCGGCGCACGACCGCGATCGGTACCGCGCAGAGGTCGTCACCGGCTTGGACCAGCAGGCAGGGAACACTGCCGCCGCCACGCTCTTCCGCGGCTTTCATGATACGAGAATAGCATCAGGGTGCCAGGGGACAGGGGACAGGGGACGCCGGGACACGGGGACGTGGAACAGGAAACAGGAAACGGGATGCAAGGGCGGGACCTCCTGGCTCCCGCGGCGGGCTCGACCGGCTAGCGAGGGGGCTCGGAGCCGTCGGCGGTGCCGAGAAGGGCGAGGAGGTCGTCCCGTCGCAGCTTGCCGCGGTCGGAGACCGGCAGCTCGTCGACCAGGACGACGCGGCGCGGCAGCTTGTGCGGGGCCAGACGGTCCCGGCAGGCCGACAGGACGGCACGCACGGTGAGGTTCGCGCCGGGCTCGACCGCGACGACGGCGGCAACCAGGTCTCCGCGGTGGCGGTCGGGCAGTCCGGTCACGACGGCGCCGGCCACCCCGGGGATCGCCTCGAGGACGCGGCGCACCTCGTCGGGATGGACCTTCTTTCCGGCGACGTTGAGGGTCTCGCCGATCCGGCCCGTCAGCGTCAGCTTACCCTCGGCATCGAACCGCCCGAGGTCGCCGGTCAGGAAGACGCCCGGGGCGAGCACGAGCTCCTCCGGCGCGGGGATGGCTGCCAGCGCCACCGCGCGCGACCGCACGCGCACCCGGCCCTCGGCGCCGTCGGGCAGGACCCTTCCTTCGGCGTCGACGAGCTCGACTTCGACGCGCGCCATCGGCGTCCCCACCGCACCGGAGGCGTGAGACGGTGCGCTCGAGCGGTCGTAGGTGATCCCTCCGCACTCGCTCGAACCGTAGAACACGTGCACCTTGCGACCCGTCGCAGCGTGGAACGCGGCCGCGTCGCGCGGGGCGAGCGGTGCGCCGGCGGCGAGGACCACGCGGAGGCGCGGAAACTCCGGCAACCCGGGGAGCGTCGCCAGCGCCCGGACCATCGCGGGGACGGCGGGGAAGTGGGCGACGTCCGAGGCGGTGAGCGTGGCGGCAAGCGCGGCCGGGAGGGCGCAGGTCGGGAACGTCTGCGGCGTGCCTGTCAGCAGGAGCGGCAGCAGGCACGACCCGAGACCGTAGGAGTGGGTGAGAGGAATGGCCGCAAGGGTGACATCCCCACCCCCGAAGCCCATCGTTCGCATGATCTGCACGCCGTCGGCGGCGAGTTGGCGGGCCGACAGGGCGATCGCCTTGGGGAGGCCCGAGGAGCCGGACGTCAACTTGAGGACGGCCGTGCCCTCAGGCAGGGCGACCACCGGCAGGTCGCGCTGCAGGCCGAGCGCGAGCCCGTCCCCCTCCCAGACGGTCTGGCCGGCGATGCGCTCCGGCGTCGCCAGGACGGCGCCGGCGCCGATGGCCACCGCACAACGTCGGAGCTCGTCGGCCGGAGCCGAGGCGTCGACCAGCGCCACCGGCACGCCGATCCGGCGGAGCGCCAGGAACGCGCGCACGAATCGCTCGCCGTTCGGCAGCGACAGCACGACCGGGCGCGCCCCGGGCACGCGCGGCCGAAGCTCGCCGGAGAACTCGACAGCGGCCCGGGCGAGGGCCGAGCGGGTCGCGGCCGGGCGACCGTCCGGACCGAGGAGCGCGACCGACTCACCGTCGACGCGAGCCAGGGAGAAGAAGCGCCTGACGAGTGGGCAACGGGTCTCAGGCACCCCCGCCTCGCAGGCGGGCGAGCATCGCCTCGGCGGTGGACTGAACGCGCTGTTGGTAGAACTTCTGGAGCACCTCGCGGACCTCGGGCCACCTGGTCATGATGCTCTCGAGGTCCTCGTGGGAGATCTCGACGACCGTGGCGCGGTCCGACGCGACGATGGTCGCCGTGCGGGGGCGGCCGGTGAGCATTGCGACCTCCCCGAAGAACTCGCCGGGGCCGAGGGTGGCGAGCTGGAGCGGTCTGCCCGCGGTGTCGTGGGTGTGGACGTCGACCGCCCCGTCGGCGATGAGGAACATCGCAGTGCCGGGCTCCCCCTCGCGCATGATCGTCTCGCCGGGCGCGAAGCTCAGGACCGACGTGGAGGAGAGGAGCTGGTCGAGCGCCGGCCGGGGGAACGCGGCGAAGAACCTCCCGGCGTCGCGCTCCTTCGCCGCCTGCTCGGCCGACACGGACTCGAACGGCTCCGCCGGGGGCACCGCGGCGACGGCCGGGGCTGCGACCGGCGGCGCCGGCGCCTCGTCCTCGTCGACGACCACGACGTCCTCATCCTCGGCCACTGGCGGGTGGGCGAACTGCGCGGCGGGCGCGGGTGCCGTCTTGTCGGCACCGCCAGCCGGAACCGCGGCGCGCTCGAGTCGTTCGCGGGAGGCCTTCTCGACCTCCTGCTGGGCGGTGATCAGGTCGGCAAGCTCGTCGGTGACTTCCTTGCGCGCCGGGTCCAGACGCAGGATCTTGTTGGTCACCGCGATCGCCCGGGCGTAGAAGCCCTCTTTGGCGTAGTGCTGCGCGAGCTGCCGATAGACGTAGATCGCCTGCTCCCGGTCGCCGGCGAGCCCGAGGATCTCGGCCTGCCGCAGGAGGAGGTTGAAGCTCTCCGGCCGGCGCTTGATCTCGTCCGTGATCGCTTCTAAGGCGAGCCCGTACTCACGACGGACCAGGTACTGGTCGAGCTGGTCGAAACGTGGTTTCGGTTTGAACATCATTGCCACCCCAGTCGGTCCGCGACGGCCCGAGCGGCCGCGCGCGCCTCGCGACGGACTGCAGCCGCATCGGCCGAGACGAGCTCGCCGTCACGCACGACGACACGACCGTCGACGATCACGTGGCGGACGCTCGCGACCCCACCACCGTACACCACCATGGCCGCCGGGTCACCGCCCGGTTCCATCGCCCAGGTGTCGGCGCGGAGCACCACGACGTCGGCTCGACGACCTGGCTGGAGCGAGCCGATCTCGTCGCCCAGTCCGATCGCTGCTGCGCCTCGGCAGGTCGCGAGCTCGAGCACTGTCCACGGGTCGAGGGCGCACGCGCCGTAGCGGAGGTTGTGCAGGGTTCCGGCCAGCGCCATCTCGTGAAACACCGAGAGGCGGTTGTTGCAGGGCGGACCGTCGGCCCCGAGCCCGATCCGGGCACCTGCGGCCAGCAGTCGCGGGACGTCGGCGATCCCGGACGCAAGCTTGAGGTTCGCTCCCGGGCAGTGGGCAACTCCAGTGGCATGCGCGGCGAGGAGCCCGATTTCGTGGTCCTCGAGATGCACGCAGTGGGCAAGCACCGTGTCGCTGCCGCCGATACCCAAATCGGCCAGAAACTCGACGTTACCCATCCCGCTGACCTCGCGCACGAGCGCGGTCTCGACCGGGTTCTCGCTCGCGTGGGTGTGAAGCAGGTAGCCGTGCCGGCGGGCCAGGCTCACTGCACCGGCCATCAGCTCGCGGGTGCAGGACAGGACGAAACGGGGCGCGACGGCGTAGCGCAGGCGCCCGGCGGCTGCGCCGTGCCAGCGGGCGCCGAGCCGTTCTGCCTCGGCCAAGGACTCGTCGGTATCCTCGAGAAGCCCCGGCGGCACGCCTTCGCCGACGTCCATGTGGCACTTTCCGGACGCGAACCGGATGCCCAGCTCGTCGGCCGCCGCGAAGATCCCATCCTGATCGTGAGTCGTTCCCATGTCGAGGGCGGTCGTGGTGCCCCCGGCGAGCAGCTCGGCGATGCCCAGACGTGCGGCTGCGCCGACCTCGCCGCGCGAGAGAGCGGCCTCGTACGGCCAGATGCGCTCCCGCAGCCAGGGCAGTAGGGCCAGCCCCTCCGCCCGGTTGCGGACCAGGCTCTGGACGACGTGCACGTGGGCCTGAACGAAGCCGGGAAGGACCAGCGCATCCGTCGCGTCGACGATCTCGGCGCCCGCGGGAGCCGGGATGGTCGCCGCGACCTCGGCCACCCTGCCGTCCGCGAGCCGGACATCCGCGGTGGCCCATCGGCGCGTGCCGTCGAGCGGTACCACCGTCCCACCGCGAACGACAACCGTCCCCTGACTCGTCATGCGGACGATTCTCGGAACACGGCAGCGGCGTGTCAAGGCGAGGCGGTCCGGACCCGGGCGCCGCTATACTCGGCCGGTGGGCGGCAATCCTGCGCGGTTCGGCCTCGGTCACCTGGTCGTTTTCGTGGTCGTCGCGCTGGTCCTGAACGCGCAGTTCACCTGGTGGGTCGTTCACTCCCTCCGCGAGAACCGGGGACGGCTGGACTTGGAGCGCTCGGTGATCCTGGTGGGCGCTCAGGTTGCCGCGTTGAAGCTGGAGCTGGCCGCCGAGGGTGCCGCACGGCGACTCGTCCAATCGTCGCCCGGGGTGATCCCGGCCGCGCTGCCGCCCTTCGTCGAAGTCCGGGTCGTCGACGACGCACCGGTTACGTCCGGCTGGAGCGCCCGGGACGGAGGACCGGCGTTTGCGTGGCCGGTGGCGCGGGGTCGCACCGCGCTGGCGGTGCTCGACCCGCTGGCGCCCCACCGGTGGCTGGCGGAGATCGACGACACGCTCCATCTGGTCGAGGCGGGAACGGGCAGCGCCGATCTACCGAGGATCAGCCTCGCCGAGCCGCTCGAACGCTGGGCCGTCGTCCCGGACGAGGGACGGTGGCGCGAAGGTGTCGCGCGCTACCGTCGCCGGGTCGTCCTGGTCCTCGGCGAGGGCGTGCTTTTCGTCGCGGCGATGGTCAGCGCGGTCGCCCTGCTGTGGACGGTGTTGCGTCGCGAGGGCGCCCGCGAGAGGCAGCACCAGAACTTCGTGTCCGCGGTCACGCACGAGCTGAAGACGCCGATCGCCGGGATCCGGCTGGCACTTGAAACCGTCCTGTCCGGGCGCGTGGATACCGAGGGCCGTGACCGGTTTCTCCGCAACGCGCTGGCGGACTCGGAGCGACTCGCCGATCTGGTCGAGAAGGTCCTCGAGGTGACACGCTACGCCGGCGGCGCCCACCGACTCCACATCGAGGTCTCCGACCTCTCGGGACTGGTCGAGGAGGAGGTCATGGCCGCCGAGCGCCGGGCTGCCGCCCGCGGAATCCGCCTCGAGTCCGACATCGTCGCGGACGTGCGAGCACCGTTCGATGCGGAGTCGCTCGGGATCGTGCTCTCGAACCTTGTCGAGAACGCGCTGAAGTACGCCCAGGGAGAGCCGCCCGAGGTGAAGGTGACCCTCGGCGTGGAGCACGGCCTCGCGGTCATTACGGTGCGCGACAACGGCGTCGGGATCGCCCCCGAGGAATTGGACAAGGTCTTCGCGCCTTTCTACAGGTCGACCGACGAAGTGACGCGTCGTACCCCGGGGACTGGAATCGGGCTCTACGTGGCACGAGAGATCGTGGTGGCCCACGGTGGGCATCTGACGGCGGCGAGCGAAGGCCGCGGTCAGGGGGCGATGTTCAGGCTCGCTCTGCCGGGAGCGAGCGTGCTCCCCGTGGACGACCTTTCAGAGTACGATGTCGAGAACGAAACGAGGTGAGACATGGCGAGCCGGATCCTGGTCGTCGAAGACGAGAAGCACCTGGCTGAGGCGTTGGCGCACAACCTCAAGTTCGAAGGGTACGAGGCGACCGTGGCCGGGGATGGGGAGGCCGCCCTCGACCGTGTCGCGGCAGAGGACTACGACCTGCTCGTGCTCGACGTCATGCTGCCGGGGATCTCCGGATTCGACGTTTGCGAGCGGCTGCGCGAGTCGGGCAACCGGGTGCCGGTGCTGTTCCTGACGGCCCGTACGACCGACGCGGACCGCCTGCAGGGGCTCCGGCACGGTGGCGACGACTACATGACCAAGCCGTTCCTCCTCGAGGAACTGGTTCTCCGCATCAAGGGGATCCTGCGCCGGCAGGAGTGGTACCAGACGCCGGTCGCCGAGCGCGGCATCTTCAAGTTCGGCGACAGCGAGGTCAACTTCCGCACCTTCAAGGCCAAGGGCCCGGGCGGCGAGGTCCAGCTCACCGAGAAGGAGTGCATGCTGATGAAGCTGATGGTCGAGCGTCAGGGCCAGGTCGTCTCCCGGGAGCTCATACTCGAGCGTGTCTGGGGCTACAAGTACGGCTCCTCGTCGCGGACCATCGACAACTTCATCGTCCGGCTGCGCAGGTATTTCGAGGCCGATCCGCGGCGGCCCAAGTACATCCACTCGGTGCGGGGCGTCGGCTACCGCTTCACTCCCGAGGGAGAGACGCAGACCTGACCCCGTAGTCCCGGCGTTGCTGCCCACCCTCACGCACATGGTGGCTCGTCCCGGAGATCCGGTCGTGGCGCCGGGGCCGCCGCCGGTTTGACGAAGCCGGTGTGTCTATACTCTCTGTGTTCAAGGAGTTGGACGGACCTACGCGGCCGAGCTTCGTAGCCCGGTCGCCCCCCGGAGGTGACACCCGTCACGAACCCGACCGTTCCAGGGGAGATGTCTTCTCAAGTGTCTTGACATTGTGTCTCCAAATCATGTACGCTCACCCGGACGTGGAGGTGGGTATGAGCGAGCATGGATTCTGGGACTTCGAAACCGGCGAGCTTCCCTACCGTGACCAGCTTCACAAGACCGCGCTGCGTCTGACGCGGAGCTCCGAGGATGCCGAGGACCTCGTCCAGGAGACGTACTTGAAGGCGTACCGGCACTACGCGAGCTTCCAGCCGGGCACCAACCTCAAGGCGTGGTTGTTCAAGATCCTGAAGAACACCTTCATCAACGACTACCGCCGAAAGAAGCAGGTTCCGCCGCAGGTCGACTTCGCCGACCTCGAGGAGACGTTCGAGTCGGTCCTGTCCAGCAACGAGAACAACCCGAATCGCTCGCCCGAGGAGGTGCTCATGGAAGCCTCGCTCGACGGTGAGGTGCGACGCGCCCTCAAGGATCTCCCCCACAACTACAAGGTGGTGGTGCTGCTCGCCGACATCGAGGACTACGCGTACAAGGAGATCGCCGACATACTGGCGATTCCGGTCGGCACCGTGATGTCCCGCCTGTACCGCGGCCGCCGGCTGCTCGAGAAGGCGCTGCTTTCCTTCGGCGTGCGCTACAACTACCTGCACAGCCGGCCTCACCGGATGCGTTCCGAGAACCTGGACATGGACAGGTTGTTCGCCGAGCGGGCTCCCGGTGGCGGAGTGGCTCGGGCGCACTGATCCGCTGCCGTCCCGGGCTGCCGCCAGTTCCACCGACCCCGCGCCCGGCGCGGGGTCCTTGCGTCTGGTGCGTCTGGCCGTATGATTCGTGAGGGCTGGTCGGGGGTGGGCGGTCGACGGCCCCGAACCGGGGGGCAGGGGTGAAACGCGAACGCAGGGGTGACGCCGGTGCAGAAGGCTGATCGGGTCTTCGGACTGCTCGCTGCCGCGGTGGTGGCGCTGAGCGGCTGGGTCGGCGGCCGGCCCGTCGAAGGCGAGCTTCCGCCGCGCGCCAGAGTCGTCGTGCGTCCCTTGGAGCTCCCAGGATCGTTGCGTCGCGCGGTTCTGGGTAGGGGCGACACCCTGGGCGACGTCCTCGATCGCCTCGGCGTCCCCTCCGACCAAATTCCGGCATGGGCGGCGGCAACGCAACGCCACCTCGATGTCCGCTCGCTCCCGGTCGGCCTGGTGGCCGAAGCCGTCCTCGACTATCACGGCACCCTGACGAGCGTCCGCCTCACGCCTGATTGGCGGGCGACAGTTGTTCTGGAACCCGGTGACGCGGGTGTGCAGGCTCGTCGCGAGACGCGCCCCGTCGATCGGGAGATGGCCGTGGTGCGCGGCTCGGTGACGTCCAGCCTGTTCGGGGCGGTGGACGCCGCGGGCGAGGACGAGGCGCTCGCGATTCAGCTCGCCGAGCTGTTCCAGTGGGACATCGACTTCCACCGCGAGGTGCAGCCGGGCGACACGTTCGCTCTGCTGGTGGAACGGGTCCGCAGCGAGGGACGGATCGTGGCGTACGGTCCGATCGTCGGGGCGGAGTACATCAACAACGGAAAGCGCTTCGTGTCGGTGCGTTATGCGTCTGCCGTAAGCCCGCCCGGATACTACGATCTCAAGGGCCGACCCTTGAAGAAGGCGTTCCTCAGGTCGCCCCTGCGGTTCAGCCGGGTGACCTCGCGTTTCTCCATGAACCGCATGCACCCCGTCCTGGGCCGACGGTTGCCGCACTACGGGGTCGACTACGGTGCCCCGGCAGGTACGCCGGTCATGGCCACCGCCGACGGGACGGTGAGCTTCACCGGCCGCAAGGGCGGGGGGGGCAACACCGTCGAGATCCGGCACGCAGGTGGATACGTGACCGCGTACCTGCACCTGTCGCGGTTCGCAGTCAGGCCAGGCACGCGGGTCGAGCAGGGCCGGGTCATCGGATATGTCGGGTCGACCGGCCTGTCGACAGGCCCTCACCTGGACTACCGCGTCACCCAGGGTGGACGCTACGTCAACCCGCTCATGGTCGGCAAGGAGCCTTCTCCTCCGCTCCCGCCGTCGGCGCTCCCCGCGTTCGCCCGCTGGGCCGAGCGGGTCCTCCCGATGCTCCTCACACCGGGCAGGCCCACGGCCGAGGCAGAGGCGAGCCTCAGGGCGGGAAGCCCGGTCCGATTCGACACCTGACCGCGACAAGAACGACGCTGGCTCGGCAGCGCCTTTCGGCGCGGCCGGGAGGGCGCTACGATTGCGTGGCGCCGGAGGACGGCGTGCGGAGGTCCATGTGACGACTGAACGACGGGTGATACGGGCGCCTCGAGGCGCCGGGTTGTCGTGTAAGGGTTGGCCACAGGAAGCGGCGCTTCGCATGCTCATGAACAACCTCGATCCCGAGGTGGCCGAGCGCCCCGAGGACCTCGTGGTGTACGGCGGCTCCGGGAAGGCTGCCCGCAACTGGGAGTGCTTCGACGCGATCGTCCGCTCGCTGCGGGAGCTCGAGGCCGACGAGACGCTCCTCGTCCAGTCCGGCAAGCCCGTCGGGGTGTTCCACACGCACGCGGACGCTCCGAGGGTCCTGATCGCGAACGCGAACCTCGTGCCGTACTGGGCGACCGGCGACGAGTTCCGCCGTCTGGAGGCGCTCGGGTTGACGATGTTCGGACAGATGACCGCGGGCTCGTGGATCTACATCGGCACGCAGGGGATCCTCCAGGGCACCTACGAGTGTTTTGCCGCTGCCGCGCGCCAGCACTTCGGCTCGTCGCTGCGGGGCCGCCTCGTCGTGACCGCGGGACTCGGGGGCATGGGCGGTGCCCAGCCGCTGGCCGCGACGATGAACGATGCGACCTTTCTGGCCGCCGAGGTGGACGAGGCGCGCATCGACAAGCGCCTCGCGACCCGCTACGTCGACGAGAAGTTCCTCGACGTCGACGTGGCCATCGACCGCGCCCTGGATCTGAAGGCGGCCGGCGAGGCCCGCTCGATCGGGGTGGTCGCCAACGCCGCCGACCTCCTCGCCCGGCTGATCACCCGGGGGATCGTTCCCGACGTCCTGACCGACCAGACCTCGGCCCACGACGAGCTGAACGGGTACGTTCCCAATCGGATGAGCTACGCGGCGGCCTTGGAGCTGCGCCGGCAGGACCCTGACCGCTACAAGGCCGAGGCCTTCCGGACCATGGCCGAGCACATGCGGGCGCTGCTCGAGCTGCAGCGGCGCGGCGCCGTGACGTTCGACTACGGCAACAACCTCCGGGGTCAGGCCGTCAAGGTCGGAGTGGCCGACGCCTTCGACGTCGTCGGCTTCGTGCCGCTCTACATCCGTCCGCTCTTCTGCGAGGGCAAGGGCCCGTTCCGCTGGGCGGCGCTCTCTGGGGATCCGCAGGACATCCTGCAGACCGACCGGGCGGTCCTCGAGCTGTTTCCCGAGGACGAGGGGTTGGCCAGGTGGATCCGCATGGCCGAAGAACGGGTCCAGTTCCAGGGGCTGCCCGCCCGGATCTGCTGGCTGGGCTACGGGGAGCGCGCCCGGGCGGGGCTGGCGTTCAACGACCTGGTGGCGTCGGGGAAGGTGTCCGCCCCCATCGTCATCGGCCGCGATCACCTCGACTCCGGGTCGGTCGCGTCACCGAACCGGGAGACGGAGGGCATGAAGGACGGCTCGGACGCGATCGGCGACTGGCCCATTCTCAACGCGCTGCTCAACACGGCGGCCGGTGCCACCTGGGTGTCGTTCCATCACGGGGGAGGCGTCGGGATCGGCTACGCGTTGCACGCCGGGATGGTCGTCGTAGCGGATGGCACCCCCGAGGCCGCGCGACGCCTCGAGCGGGTGCTCACCACGGACCCCGGCACCGGCGTCATGCGTCACGTGGACGCCGGCTACGAGGAGGCGATCGACTGCGCGAGGAGCCGCGGGATCATTATCCCGATGCTCGGGCGCTGAGCTGGTCCGGCCTGGTCGCCGGTCTGGCCGCGACGCTGGCAGCCGGCCCGTGGCCTGCGCTCGGGACAGCTTCGTTGGTGTGGCGGGCGCCGCTCGTGCTCGCCGGCCTCGGCTTCGCGTGGCGGCGACTCGGCTGGCGCACGCTCGCCCTGGCGCTCCCGGCGGTCCTGGCGATCGGAATGGACGCGACCCTGCCGGCCCGGCGCGGCGATACCGTGCTGGCCGACCGGCTGGCGCTCGAGGTCGTGGCGATGCAGCGCGGCCTCGGAGCCATCGCCGACACGGAGTCGCTACGCCACCTGCTGTCCAGCGGCGGCGGCGAGGCGGAGCCCGAGGCTCCTTTCCGGGTCCTCGACGAGGCGGTGTCGGGGTTGCCGCTCCGACTCGACGCCTTCGTGATGATCGACGAGCGCGGGCAGCCGATCGGCTGGGTGGGCGAGAGGAGCCGCCTCCCGCTTCGCCTGCGCCCGCTCGGCGACCGCACGGTCTCCATCGAGCCCGGGATCGGTGCGGTCTGGCTGTGGTGGCGGGAGCCGGTCTTCGAGACCGGCCGCCCGGTCGGCGCGTTGTTGGCGGGTAGCCGTCTCCCGGAGGAAGGTGGGCGCCGGATCCTCGGAGCCTGGGCGGGACGGGCCGCCAAGGCCCGCCCCGTCCTGCAGGGCGGGCAGCCGGTGCGTGATCCGACCGGGGCCTGGTTGCTGGGCCTCGAGGTCGTGCCGGATTCCCCCGCGCTGTGGAGCGCGGGCGGGCTCGCCGCGATCGTGGGGGCCGCCTTGCTGGCGCTCCTCGGCGTCGGCCGCAGGCGAGAGGTGCTCGCCCTGGGCGCACTCCTCGGGGCCCTCCTGCTGCCGTGGCCTACTCCGGCATGGCTCGCCGCGCCGGCCCTCCTCGGCCTTGCGATCCTCGCGCATTGGCTGCCCGGGCGGCGACCGTTCCGGTTCGCGGCCATCGTGGCTGTCGGAGCCCTGGGGTGGGTCGCGGCCGGTCTCATCGGTGAGCTCGGCGTCAACGTGGTTCCCGAGGACCTGCTGGCTCCCGGAGTGTTGCGCTTCGCCGTGATGATGGCGGCGACGCTCCTGCTGTGGGCCATCCCTCCTGCTGGCGGCAGCCTGCCCGGACCGTTGCGACTGCTGTGCTGGCTGCCGCTCGGGATCGGAGTCATCCGGGGCGAGCCGAGTCTCCTCGGTATCGGCCTCGCTGTTGCGCTCCTGGGAGGGATCCGGGGCCGGAGTGCCTTCCTCGCGGCTGTGGCGGCTGCGATGGTCCTGGTCGGTAGTGAGGACGCGGCCCGTTCGCGCGAGCTGGTCGGGAGGACCGAGGCGACCCTGGCTCGGCTGGACAGGGCGGAGGCCCCCGCCCGCGCGGTCTTGGCGCGTCCGCCCGAGGCGGCCCTCGTCGCCCTGACCAGGCTGCAAGCTGGGGAGCGGCAGGTGGTCCTCGGTCGACTCTCGCGGTGGCTGGAAGTGGAAGAGGTCCTTCCCGGCACTTCCCTGATCCTCCTCGATCCGGGAGGAAACGCCGCCGCGACGTGGGGCGAGACGACGGAGGCCTCCCCGTTGCCCGAGCCTGAGCTGGCCGCCCGGCTGCTTCCAGGCGGTTGGCAATTGGTGCTGCGCACGCCGACGCCGCCCAACGACCTGGTCGCGGCACTCAGCGCCGCCGGCATCGACGGACCCCTGGCCGTGTTCGACAGGGCGGGAGAGGCGGTCGGCCGAGGCGGTACGTTCCGTCCGCTCTCGCCGGGTCGGGTGGGCAAGGCGCTGGCGACCGGGCGAAGCTGGGGCACGATCGGTGTCGGTGAGCGGGAGTACCGTGCCTACCTGCGCTCGCGGGGCGACGTCGTCCTGGCGGTACCGTGGATCCGCCGTCCGCCGGCCGAGTCGGCGCTGGCGGTCGGTGCACTCGGGTTGTGGGTCGCGATCCCCCTGGTCATCTGGGAGCGCCGCCGCCGATTCGGTGCCTGGTGGTCCAGGCGACACACCGTCGCCGGTCGCGTGCAAGCCCTGACCGTGCTGGCCGCCGTGGCTCCCGTGCTGGTGCTCGCCAACCTCCTGCCCCAGCAGTGGACGCGGCAGCGGGAGCGCGGTCGGCTGGAGGTGGCGCGGGCGATCGGGGGTCCGATCAGCGACGCGGGTGCCGACCGCGACATGGGCTGGCTGGTCCGACAGAGCGGCGCCATCGTCGCGACCTACCGGGGCGGCGTGCTCGTGTGGTGCACGCGGCCGGACCTGGCCAGCGCGGGCGACGTGCCACTGATGCCGCCGGAGGGCGCCTTCGTGCGGGCCGTGCGCGGGTGGCGGGAGCCCGTCCTGGTCGGGAGCTCGCAAACCGACATCTTCGTTCCGACCCGGATGGCCGGCGAGCCGGCGGTGGTCGGCGTTCTGGGCCTGCGCGTGGCGGGCCTCGCCAGCGGCCCGTCACCGGGCGAGTGGTTCGCGGTGATGGGCGTGCTTGCGTTGCTCCTGGCCCTGGGCGGCGCCGAGCGGCTGGGCGAGCGAGTCACCGGACCCCTGAGCGCGCTCGTCCAGGCCGCGCAGCGCCTTCAGAGGGGCGAGCCGGTGCCGGAGCTGACTGTCGGGGGTGAGGAGGACGTCGCGGCGTTGGGGAGGGCGTTCGAAGCGATGGCCGGCACGGTTCAGCGTCGCGAGGAGGAGCTCAGGCGTGAGCGCGACCTGCTCGAGCGGGTCCTCGGCACGCTTTCGGCGGCGGTCATCGTGGTGGATCAGCGGGGCTCGGTCGAGCTTGCCAACCCCGCAGGCCGCCTCCTCCTGGGTGAGAGGAATCACGTCGAGGCGTTGGCTGAGTCGTTCGGTGCCGAGATGGCGGCGCTGACGTCCCGCGCCGCCGGTGGACAGACCGCCACGACCTCGCTTCGCCCGGCGAGTGAGCCGGATGCGGTGTGGCAGGCCACGGCCCAGCCGCTGACCGGCGCGGTCGGCAGGGTGCTCCTGGTCATGGAGGACGTCTCGGTTGTCGCGCGTGCGCAGCGCCTGGCCTCGTTGGCCGAGGCAGCTCGCATCGTCGCCCATGAGGTCAAGAACCCGCTCACGCCGATTCGCCTGTGGGCCGAGGAGCTGCTGGCGGCGATCGAGCGCGGGCCGCAGGCCACGGTGGACGTGGCCCGCACCGCTGCGGAGCAGATCCTCGAGCGTGTGGCCCACCTGCGCGACGTCGCCCAGGGCTTCTCGAACCTGGCAGCACTGGAGCACTGGCAGCCCGAGCTGGTCCGCCTCGGGGCTGTCCTGGAGGAGGTGGCGGCCGAGTACGCCGTCCTCGCCCAGCGGGGAGTGGCGATCGACATCGCTGCGGCGGTGGACGTCCCCGTCCTTGTGGATCCGACCTGGCTGCGCCGAGCACTCCGCCACCTCCTCGAGAACAGCGTCCGTGCGATCGGCGAGCGGGCGGGTCGTGTGGTGCTCGGCGTCGAGTCGGTTGGCGGTGCGATCACCGTCGTGGTCCGCGACAGCGGCGGGGGAGTTCCCGAGGCGCAACTGGCCCGCCTCTTCGAGCCCCACTTCTCGACGACCAGCGGGGGGAGTGGCCTCGGGCTGGCGATGGTCCAGCGGATCATGGCGAGGGCCGGCGGCCACGTCGAGGCCAGCAACGCCCAGACTGGTCTTGAGATCCGCCTCGTCTTTCCGCGGGGGTAGGAGACTACCGGAGGCCGACCGCGGCTCGGGACGCGCCTCGGACCGTGTCGGCCCGGCACCAGCCTCCGCCCTGACGGTCCGCCTCCTGCCGAACCGAGTGCTCTGGTAGCATGAGCGCCATGATCCGACGAGTTGTGGCCGCTGTTCTCTTGACCCTGGCGTCGGCGGCGTGGGCCCAACAACCGTCACGGCTCCCGCACCGGGTCTGGCTATCCTCGGGGGTTCCCGCGGCCGACGTGCTCGCCGAGCTGCGGAGCGCCGGGATCGACGAATTGGCCGTCCCGGTCGGTGACGCAGAGCTCGGGGAGACCACGACGCGATTCACGATGCGACCGATGCCCGACCTCAAGCCGCTGGCCGGCTGGTCGGTCACCGCGCTCGTGTGGGTCAACGGCCAGGGCAAGGACGTCGGAGACGCGGAGCAGTTCTGGACCCAGTTCGCGCCGACTCTGCGCATGCTGCCGGGCAAGGGGTCGCTGCTCCTGGTCGCGCGACAGTATTTCGAGGGTCTCTCCCGGTTTGCCGCCGCCGTCGCGGCGGAATCTGGTCAGTCGGTCGGATTGGCCCTGTCTGCCCAAGAGTTGGCCGCACACCTGCCGGTCGGCGGTTGGCCGGGCATCGAGTTGGTGCCGGTCGCGTTCGGCAACCCGCAGGCGTTCGGGTTTCCCCCCTCCACGATCCATGACGACGTGACGGCGCTCGACGAGATCGACCAACGGGGAACGCCGTATCGCCCGGCCATCGTGGTGGGATGGCGTGCCACCCCGGCACCGGGCCCGCAGCCCGTCTCTCTGTCGTTGATCACTCGCGGCAACGTGGCGACCTATACCCCCGGAGCGCGTGGCGACGTTTTCGCCCTCAAGCTTCCCGTCGACTGGGGTGGCAGCCGACTCGACGTGGGGCAGACGGTCGAGGTCGAGGTCGTCGAGACGGCCCGCTACCACCGGGATCTCGGGCTCGTGCTGCGGCCGACGCGGGCGAATCTGGTCGGGTGGGACACCGTCTCGCTCCCTTCCGGCGAGCCTGCTCTCGGGATGAGCCGTGAGGCCTTCCTCGACTATCTGCGCGGCGGCATGCCGTACCCGACTCCGGACGTGGAGTTGGCGGTCAACGGCACCATCGTGTCCGTGGGCCTGCGAAACCCGTCGCCGCACGCCAGCGCCATCGCCACGACGGGGAACTGGGTCGAACTGCACTACTCGGGCACCGGGGTGCGCGACATTGAGCTCGGCGAGTTCTCGGGGGTGCAGTTCGGTCGGCTCGAGGGAGGCGTCTTCAAGGAGATCGTGGCCCGCGACGCGACCCTGGTGCGCCTGTACCTCCCCTACGTGGCGCCGCGCAGTCGGGTCAGCGGCGGGGCCGTGGCGTTCCTCTCCGGACCTCGCACCCTGGCGGTACGTTGGGGTCTACGACTCGGGGACGGCAGCGTGGTGAGCGGACCTCTCGAATCGCGCGACGTCAGGACGCGGTGATCGCGTCGATGGCTGCGATCACTCCAGCGACGGTGCCGATGCGGTGTCCGTCGGCCACCACCCACGCGGACACCCACTCACCGCTGCACGAGAGGTCGGAACAGCGGACGTGGTCGTGATCGACGGCTTCTGAGGGGCACAGTCGCTCGTGCGGGCGCGCCAGCCGGACGATGCCTCCCTCACGGAACAACGAGCGCACGGCTGAGACCCGGACGCGCGACCCGCAGCGGACCTGGACGACAGCGGCGTGGCCGAGGAAGACTCCGGCATCCAATGACTGAATCCGAACCGACAGCTCGGGGAACAGACGGCTGAACTGAGCGGCCAATTGGTCCCGGTGTCCGGCCGCGGACGGAGCCAGGTCGAACGCGAGGATCCCCGGCAGCAGTCGGGGCCGTTTCGGTTGCGCCCCGGAGAGACGCGCCACGCCCTGCGCCGCGAGCTCCTCGAGTGCCTCGCCGCCGAAACCCGAGACGGGGTTGATGAGCGTGATCTGACACTCCCTCGGCTCGAGCTCCGCCAGAGCGGCGACGAACGCCGCGGGTCCGGCGAGTGCCGGATCAGCGAGGTGATAGCGGTGCGCCCCGCGTGCACCCACTGGGCGCTCGGGGTCTTCGAGGCCGAGGCCGGTGACGCTCGCGTCGACCACGGTGACCTCGGGGTGGCTGCGCAGCCATTCGACCAAAGCTACCGCGACCGCCGGTGCCGGAGCCGTCGTCACGATGACCGCGGTCGAGCCCGCAAGCTCGTCGAAATCGGTGAGGGGAGGAACCAGCGCGGCCTCGCCCGCGACCTCGGCGATCGATACCTCCGGGTCGCCGGTGGTGTGGGAGTAGGAACGGCGCGCGGTCGGGAACACCTCGGCGACGCGCTCGGCGACGTCCCGCCCGACCAGCGAGGCGGGGTCAAGGATTCTCAGGATGAGCGGGGGCAGAGGGCACCTCGGCAGATGAAAGTGGCGGTGGGTTGGGCTTCTTGGCAAAGCGGCGAACGGCGTACTCGACCGGCCCGGCCACGAGGTAAATCCCCAGCGCGAGTGCCATGGTCGGGAACCACGCGACAGCGACACCACCGACCACGAGGGCGATGAAGAAGAAGGTGGTGGCGGGCCAGCGGCGTCGCAAGTTGAAGTCCTTGAACGACCGATAGGGGACCGTCGAGACCATCAACACCGAGATCAGCAGCACGAACCCCCAGACGGCGTACGTGAGCCGCGCGTCGAGGACCGGGTCGGGGTCGCACAGGACCATCAGGGTCAGGGCTCCGGCACCACCTGGGATCGGCAGGCCGGTGAAGTAGCGACGGTCGCCATGGGCGGACTTGACGTTGAAACGGGCGAGCCGCACCGATCCGGCCACCACGAAGAGGAACGCCACCAGCCAGCCCCACCGGCCCATCCCGCGCAAGCCCCACTGGTAGGCCAGGATCGCCGGCGCGACTCCGAAGCTCACCACGTCGGCCAGCGAGTCGTACTCCTTGCCGAACTCCGATGTGGAGTTGGTCAGCCGGGCGATGCGGCCGTCCAAGCCGTCCAGGATGCCGGCCAGGATGATGAGCATCCCCGCCAGCTCCAAGCGGCCCTCGATTGCGTGCAGGACCGCGGCGAATCCCGCCAGCATGTTCCCGACGGTGAACAGGGATGGGATGACGTAGATGCCGCGGCGGAGCTGCTCGGGGCCGGGGTGGCGGGGCCGGGGTCGGCGAGGCCGGCGCTCACGGAGGCTCACGGTTCGTCCACCCCACCCATCGTCGCTACCACGGTGACCCCCGCCCGGGTGCGCATCCCCGGCTCCACGGCGACCGCCGCGGAGGCAGGAAGGAAGAGATCGACGCGCGAGCTGAACTTGATGATCCCCACGCGTTGGCCGCGCGCGACCGTGTCACCGGCCGAGAGGTCACAGACGACGCGGCGAGCGATCGAGCCGGCGATCTGCTTGTAGGCCAGCGTGCCCAGGGGCCCGTCGATGACGACGAAGCTGTGCTCGTTGAGCTCTGACGCCTTGTCCCTGAACGCCGGCAGCTTCTTGCCACGCGAGTAGCGCGCCTCGCAGACCTTGCCGGCGATCGGGGCGCGGTTGACGTGGACGTTGGCAGGCGACATGAAGATCGACACCTGGATCGGCATGCCCATTCCGGCCACGGCAGCGGGAGCAGGCCCCACGGACAGGACCTTCCCGTCGGCCGGGGCGAGGACCGCCCCGGGAGGGGCGTCGGAGTGTCGGGCCGGGTCCCGGAAGAACGAGATGCAGAACAGGGCCACGAGCCACAGGAGCACGGCGACTGTCGGATAGCCGAAGGTCCAGGCAAAAATCCCGGCGATGGCCGGGATCAGGACGAACGGGTACCCCTCTGGGGCAAGGGGAAGCATCGCAGGGCGATCAGGAGGCACGGAGGCGTAGCATGCTCTCCATCTTGTCCTTGAGTTGGAGCTTCTCCTTCTTCAAACGTTTCTCCTCCTGCTCTTCCTCGGAGGTCAGCCAACCCTTCTGGGACAGCTCCTTGAGCCGGTTGTCACGGGCTTGGTGCTCTTCGAGGAGACGGCGGAACTCCGGGTTCTGCTGCGCCAACTGCTCGCGCAGTTCCTGTGTGGAGCTCATTGACACCTCCCGGGATTTGCATGGCGAGGGCGCATCCCAGCAGAATGCTACCACAGGAGGTCGGCGGTGACCGAGGTGATCTTCGCCTGCGACGCGATGCTCGGTTCGCTCGCTCGCTGGCTGCGCCTCGCGGGTTTCGATACCCGCTTCGATCCCGGTTTGTCGGACCCGGAACTGAGTGCGCTGGCAAGGCAGGAAGGACGGTGGCTCGTCACGTGCGACCGCCGGCTCGCGGCGGGCGCCGGGCCGCGCGCCATTCTCCTCGGCCAGGGACCGGTCGCCGAGCAGGTCTTCGAGCTCCGTCGCCGGCTTCCGGTCTCGGTCGAAGCAGCGCGCTTCCTCTCTCGCTGCTCACGGTGCAACGGGGCGCTGCGTGTCGTGGCTCGGGAGGAGGTTGCCGGGTCGGTTCCGCCGTACGTCGCGGTGCACGCGCCCGGCTTCAAGGTGTGCGGAGGATGCGGCAGGATCTACTGGCCGGGGACGCACACGGAGCGCATCGTGCGGAAGCTGTGGGAGTTGTTCGGCGCCGACTCGCGGCTCACGGAGCGGTGAGGACCAGCGCGATGGCGGACCCGCCACCGGCCTGACCGACCACGAGCGCGCTGCGCGGCGCGCTCGTCGGGAGTGGAGAGGCAAGGTCAGCAAGGTGTTCGGGGACGCCCCAGGCGAGTGACGCCCGGCCGGAGACCAGGAGCGCCGCGATCACGGCCCGTGCCGCTCCGCCGAACGCCCCGTCGCCCAGTCGCTCGGTGACTGCGACCGCAGCGGGTCGGCCCGCACGGAACAACTCCTGCCAGACATCCCGCTCGATCCGGGCGAGGGCGGGAATGCCGTTCGAGCAACTGACGACGAGGTCGATCTCGTCCGCCTTCATCGCGGCGGACTCGAGGGCCTGCCGGCAGGCACGCAGGAGTGCCCCACCGGTCCCGGGGTAGAGGTGAGGGGGAGCAACGGCGCTCGAGGACCCGGCGCCGAGGATCCGGGCGTACGGGTTGGGTCCCCCTTCGATGCCGAGCAGGAGGACCCCGGCGCCCTCGCCCATGACCATCCCCGGGCTCCCGGCCCGGCGCAGGCTGCCGAGCCGTTCGAACCCTTCGGCATTGAGCCACTGTGCCTCGTCGACGCCAGCGGCGAGGACCGCATCCGCGCGACCGTGGGTCAGTAGGCGAGCCGCCTCGCTGATCGCCCGAAGCCCGCCGACCTGTTTCTCCGCAAAGGTGACGTTGGGTCCGCCGAGCTTCTCAAGGAGGGCGAGCTGAGAGGCGGGCGCGTTGGCCACGGTGGACGGGAACTGCATCGGGGGCGCCTCGTCCGGCGACGCCAGGAAGACCACGCGGAGCACTTCGAAGAGCGCCTCTGTACCGGCGGTCCAGGTGCCTGCCGTGACCCCGATCCGGTCGCGATCCGAGGGGAGGGTTCCGCCACCGGCGAGCGCTTCGCGGGCGGCGACGGCGAGCAGGCGTGCGGGCCGGTCGAGTCGGCGTGCGACCAACGGTGGCAGGTGGTCCTTGGCGGAGAAGTCGTGGCACGTGACGACTGCGAGCGGCGGAGCATCGGGCCGGTCCAGGCCGATCCGCGGCTGCCAGGCCGGATCGGCCAGCGCGCTGCACAGTCGCTCGACACCGGTGCCGGCTCCGGAGACGATACCGATCGAGCGGACGAACACGGCGCTCACCGCACGGCCTCCAGCGCGATCGCCGCCGAGTTTCCGCCGAAGGCGAACGAGCAGGACAACGCGGTCCGGATGCGCACCTGCCGGCCGCGGGCGGCGACCGGATCGATCGGGCATGCGGGGTCGGCCTCGGCAAACCCGACCGTGGGCGGCGCAGTCTGCCGGGAGATGGCGAGAGCCGTGATGGCCGCCTCGATACCTCCGGCCCCGCACAGGCAGTGGCCGAGCGCGCCCTTCACCGTGGAGACCGGCATCTGGGCCAGGCGCGCGCCGAACACCCTGGCGTAGGCGGCACACTCGGCCGGGTCGGTCTGCTCCGTCGCGGTGCCGTGCGCGTTGATGTAGTCGATGGCTTCGGGAGTGACGCCGCCATCGGCGAGAGCGGCGCGGACGGTCCGCTCCCACGCAGCGCCCGTCGGCTCAGGCTGGGTCATGTGGAAGGCGTCGTTGGTGACTCCGTAGCCCCGGACCGCAGCGTAGGCCCGCGCGCCGCGAGCCCGTGCACGATCGGCGCGCTCGAGCACCAACACGGCCGCTCCCTCACCGAGCGAGAGCCCTTTGCGGCGACGGTCGAACGGCTTGCAGGGCTCGGAATCGACTGCACGGAGAGAGTTGAAGCCGGCGAACGTGAGCCTGCACAGCGCATCGGAGCCCCCGGCCAGGGCGACGTCGACCTCGCCCTCGCGGACCATCTCGGCCGCACGGCCGACCGCGATCGTCGAGGACGAGCACGCCGTGGTCACGGTGAGGCGGGGTCCGATCAGGGAGAAGGCAGCGGCGACCCGATCGGCGGGAGCATCCTGCGGAACCTCGAGGAACGTCCCCAAACCGCGCGCTCGGGGGCCGTGGCGCAGGCGGCGGGCCACGAAGTCCTCGGCCTCGAACAGCCCGGCAGTTCCACCGCCGAACACCAGTCCCCACGGGAGCTCCCCGCTTGCCCGCAGACCGGCGTCGTCAATCGCTTCCCGGGCGGCGAGCAGCGCGAAGTGGGTGGCACGGGTCGAGTGCCTGGGGAGCAAGCCCGGCTGAGGGTCGGGGAGACTCGCCACGTCGACCTGAGCGGCCAGCGTCGTCCGGAAGCCGGTCGTATCGAACAGCGTGATCGGGCGAATCCCCGTCTCGCCCGCAGTCAGCCGCCGCCAGGTTGTCTCCCGGTCGGGACCAAGCGCGGTGAGAAGCCCGATCCCGGTGATCCACACGTCGTCCATCTCGGCGGAGTATAGCCGACGGGCATCCGCCGCAGGGCGACCCCGGGGACGTCGCTCGTGAACGCATTCTGCCCGCCGCGCTGCTCGATTGGCGTGCTCAGGCGAGGGTGCCGTTCATCGTCGACTGACAGCCAGGCCCGGGTCTGCGCCGGAAGCGTCGGGAGCAAGAACGTGCCGGGATTCTCGGTGCCGGGCTCGAAGACGGGCGTGGCATTGCCCGTCCAGGGGCTTTCGTGTATCGTCGAGAGCGCGCGTGAAGGTACGGGGTGTGGCGAGGGCAGGGCGTGTAGCCCGGGTGGAACCATGGCGGGCGTGATGGGGAGCCTCTCGGGTAGCCTGGGCGAGCGGCCCCCGGACGGCTGGAACCGCGCAGGAGTGCGACCGTGTCCAGGGAACTCATCGAAGCTGTTCAAAAAGGCGACGTTCACCAGATTCAACGACTGATCGACGGTGGCGCCGACCCGCGCACGGTCGACAGCGATGGGAACTCGCCGCTCATGGCCGCCGCGGCAGCGGGTCAGTTCTCGGCCGTCAAGACCCTGTTGACCAACGGCGCCGACGTCAACGTCGCGAACAAGAACAGGATGACCGCACTGCACTTCGCCTCGGCGATGCGGCACGAAGACATGGTGAAGCTGTTGCTTGCTCGCGGTGGCGTGGTCAACGCGGCCAACGACGAGGGCTTCACGGCACTGATGATAGCGGCAAGAGCCGGGCTTGCCGGCGCCGTTCAGTGCCTGTTGGAGGGCCGCGCCGACGTCAATGCGGCCAACCGCGAAGGGATCACATCCCTCATGCAGGCTGCCAGGGGGCACTATCTGACGGTCGTGAAGCTGCTGATCGACAACGGTGCCGACCCCCGCCTGCGCGACCACTTCGGCCGCCGGGCGGTGCAGTACGCCTTCGAGAAGGGCAACCCTCCCGCCGTGCTGCTCCGGTTGCTCAAGCCGGACGACACCACCGGGAAGCAGAAATCGGCCGCCGCCTCCCGCCCGTGGTGGCGTTTCTGGGGGCGCTGAGGTCCGCGGTCCCATCGCGCAGTCCTGGAAGCCCATCGAACACCGAAAGCCCGCGACGTTGGGCGGCGGCCTGCCGGAATTGAACGGCAACGTGCGCTATCCTGGAATCGCTCGATATCAAGGAGGTGCACCCGTGCTCAAGGAGTTCAAGGAGTTCGCCGTCAAGGGCAACGTCATGGACATGGCCGTGGGCATCATCATCGGTGGGGCCTTCGGCAAGATCGTCGGTTCGCTGGTCAACGACGTCATCATGCCGCCGATCGGGCGACTGCTCGGGAAGGTCGACTTCACCAATCTGTACATCAACCTGACCGGAGGCGAGTTCACCTCCCTCGTCGAGGCCAAGAAGGCCGGTGCGGCCACGCTCAACTATGGAGTGTTCCTCAACACGGTGATCGAGTTCGTGATCGTCGCCTTCGCCGTGTTCCTGCTCGTCAAGCAGGTGAACCGCTTCCGGCGCGAGCCGGCGCCGGCCGCACCGCCGGAGCCGACGCCGACCGAGAAACTGCTCGGCGAGATCCGCGACACGCTCAAGGCGCGCACCTAGTACTGTTCCCAGATCGCGTGTGCCGTCGGCATCGAGGGTAGACCACGCCGCGACAGGCCGACCACAGGAGGACGTGATGGTGAGAAGAACGTTCGTCGCCGCTGCCGTTGCCGCACTCATCGCGACTGCGGTATTTGCCGAGGAGCCGCCGCCGAAGTTCACCCTCGGTCTGGCCTACCTCGCGACTTCGGGCAACTCGGACAGCAGCACCGGCGGTCTCGACGTCAAGTACAAGGACGCCTTCGGCGCCTGGGGGTTGGAGCTCACCGGCGCGTACCTGCGCGCCGAGCAGGACGGCGAACTCACGGCCGAGCGCCTGTTCGCCGGGATCCGAGGGACCCGCTCGATCAGCGAGCACTGGCAAGCGTTCGCGGGTGCGAGCTACCTTCAGGACAAGTTCGCCGGACTCGATGCGCGATACGTGGTGGAGGCAGGGGCGACCTACACAATGCTCAAGGGCGTACCACACGAGCTGGCCTTCGACCTCGGTGCGGCCTGGAACAGCGACGAGCTGGTCGATGGGACGAGCGACTCGTACGTGAGTGGCCTCGCAGCGCTCAGGTATGCCTGGACGATCAGCGACTCCGCGAAGCTCACCGAGCGACTGGCGTTCTTCCCGAGCTTCGCGGACAGCAACGACTACCGGATCGAGTCCGACCTCGCGATCCAGGCCGCCATCGCCAAGCACCTCGCGCTCAAGTTCGGCTACGGCGTCCGCTTCGACAATCAGCCGGTGCCCGGCTTCAGCGAGACCGACACGGTGACGTCGGTTTCGCTGGTCTTGAGCTACTGAGACGGGAGTCGCTCTTCTTCAATGAGCCCGGAGTGCAGGAAACCCTCGCAACCGTGGTCCACACGGCAGGGCTCCAAGCGTCCGGGGGATTCCGCCTCGCTGGGGCAGGGTGAGCGCGAGGGCTCGCTCTGCTACCTGCGGCTGCGGCCGGCGGGCGTGGGGAACAGGCTCGACGACGGGCGGCGCGGCTCCCACGGGGCGATGAAGCGGGAACGCGGGTCGCGATCCTCGGCGGCGGTCTGCCCGGCGTTCTCGGCGGGGGCCCAGGGCTCGACCTTCTTCATCCGGGCGTCCATGGCGTCGAGCTCGCGGTGCGCGAGGTCGCGGATGTCCTTGCGCAGGCCTTGCGCGGCGATCTCCTCGGTGAACTTGCGGCGCCCGTCGACCAGGTCGGCGACGTAGGCCTCGATCTGGGCGTCGGTGTAGAACCCCTTGGGGTCGTACGCAGAGAGGTCCGCGCCCTCGCACTTGACGACGTACTCGGTGCCGAGGCGTCCCTTCTGGTACTCGTTGGTCCCGCGCAGGTCGCCTCGCTGCAGCGCGGCCATCAGGTCGATCGGCACGCGCTGCGCCTTGCGGATCAGCTTCCTCTTGCCGGTCCCCTTGTCGACTTCGATGAGCTCACCCATGCCACCGGTGTTGTACTGGAAGAAGTGGACCTTGCCCGGGTAGCGGGCCACGAGGTCCATGACGATGTCGTGGAACGCGTTCACCTTGCGGCCCTGCGCGCCGATGATGAAGTCGTCCATGCCGACGATGCGCACGCTCTCGCCGGCCTTCTCCGGGACGGTGGCGAACGAGTGGGTCGACTCGCCCCAGAGGTAGGCCATGACGCCCTGCTCCGGGGTGAGGCGTTGGGCGAACGGCATGATGGTGTTGCGCCTCGTGATGAAGGCAAAGGCGATGCCGTCGACCTCCTCGAGACTCGGGGTGTTGATCGAGTCGGCGCAGATCGACACCATCTTCCGCCCGCGTTTGACCTTGAGCTCGCGGCGATCGAGCACCCCGCGGCCGTTCTCGCCCAGCCGCTCGTCGGTGAAGTCGATCTCGCCCTTGCCGTTGATCATGACGTTCTCGAGAAGTGCCGTCTTGTGGGCCAGCGCCCGGTACATCGCCTCCTGCATCTGGAGCGTGACGTCGGTCTTCACGTAGTAGTTCTGCTCGGTACCGTACGACGAGCCGTCGCGGCGGAGCCAGACGATGTCGTCCTGGCTCACCCAGGTGCCCTCGCCGGCGTCGTTGTCGAGCCCGATCTGGTGGCAGCTCCACGTCGACTTGCCGGTCGCCGTCAAACCGAACATGAACACGGCATGGGTCTTGAGCTTGCCGGAACTGGCGTCGCGGGCGCGCACGAGCTTGGTGCCGGCGTGGAGCCCGAGCATGCCGCGCCCATCCGCGCGGAACATGGCCTGGCGGAGGAACCCCTTCTTGCACTCCCCGGTGTAATCCGTGCCGAGGGCGATGTTGATGTCGTGCTCGGGAATCGTGAGGATCTGCATCCGCAGTTGGTGTTCCTGCGGCACGTCGATCATGATGAACTCCGGACCCGGCCGGGACCGCTTGACCTCGCCCATGGTCATCGCCCATTCGTACGCCAGGCGGTAGTTCTTCTTGTCGGCAACGCACACGTAGAGGTTGCAGATCGGGTTGAACTCGCGGTTGTCGCCCATCTGCCGGCGGACGTGGACGAACGGCATGGTGCGCATGAGCTGCAGCACCTTGTGGAGCTGGTCGGGCGCCTTCTCGACGATGGCGAGCTGCTGCGGGTTCGGGGTCGGCAGGACGATCTCGGGTCCCGAGCCGAGGTAGACGGTCTTTGCGGCCTGGCGCGAGGAGATCGCCGAGAACCACAACGGCGAACCGTTGGCGGTCTTGACGGCCGTCTCCCAGGCCTTCTTCCTCAGCGTGCGCATCGACGGGTGCTCGATGTTGGGGCCGCCCAGGGCGGCGGGCAGGTTCTCGGCGAATCGCCGGTACACGTCAGGGTCGTACGGGTGGGCCATCGCGTCCTCGTCGGGCGCCGCGAGCGCCCGTCGAGAGCATAGAGCTTGTACCTTGCCCGTGCAAGCGTGGCGACCTGCCTCGCGATCTGCGTCCACGGCAGAGGACGACTGCCCCCAAGTTCGGACTCGGCAGAGCCAGGTGGCTGCAGGGAAGGGGACGGGAGTCGGGCACGCCTCTTGCTCCCGCAGGATCCGCGCGGCGTCGAGCGTCGCCGGAACGGAGGCAGACAGTGTTCCACCACAGCAAGTTCCATCTCGTAGCCACGACCGCGGCGATCACGATGGCCAGCCTGGCGCTCGCGGCGCCCGCCGGTGCAGGGGAGCGAGGCCACCGGTCCCCACACCAGCGGCACGATCGCGGCGTCGTCGTCCCCGTGCCTCCGCTACCGCCCCTCCCGGGGCATGTGCACCTGCCGTCGCCGGAGCTCGTCCTTCGCGAGCTGGCCCGGCTGGCGCCGGGGTGGAGCCATGAGGCGACCCGTGGCCCGCACGACCGCTGGCATCACTCCCGACACGTACCGCCCCGGGCACACGGGTCCGAGTTCGGCCGCCGGAACCACCACCGGGACGGCCGCCCGGGGAGTCACGGGAGGCAGGAACGGATGCGACATGACCGTGGGGGCCGGCATCCGGCGCACGGCCGCCAGGGCCACGACAGGCACTGAGCGACGGGTCGTCAATCGGATCCCACGAGGGGCTTCTCGCGGCGCAGCAGCACGCGCCGCGCCCAGTCGACGACCAGGAGCGTGCCGGTCGGCTGGAACTCGTCGACACCGAGCTGCCGGGTGAGGAGCCGGACGACCCCGCCGTGGGTGAACACGAGGTGACGTCCCGCGTCGAGTGTGGCGAGGAAGGCGTGGACGCGTGCGGCGAGCTCGTCCAGGGACTCGCCGCCGGGTGGGTGGAAGCCGTCCCAGCCGAGCAGGGATTCCTTGAGCGGTCGAGGCAGCGCGGTCCAGCGCAGCCCCTCGAGGTCGCCGAACGACAGCTCCCGCAGCCGCCGATCGGCCTGGGCGCGGCCCCAGGCGAGCCGGGCCGTCATGCGGGTACGAGCCAGATCGGAGCACCAGACGCCGGTGAAGTTCCCGCCCGCGAGAAGAGGGCGGAGCGCGCGAGCCTCGGTGCGGCCTCGCTCCGTCAGGCGTACGTCGGACCATCCCGCGAGGCGACCGTCACGGCTGCGGGTCGTCTCGCCGTGACGCACCAACCAGAGCTCGAGGAGCGGTTCGACCATCGGCGCCCAGTGTAGGCCCGCGACCCCGGCGCACGTCCCGGGCCGGGAGGAGGACGGTCGGCCGTTAGCCGTGGGCTGTCGGCCCCCAGGGCGGGCTTGTACCTCCCAGGAACTTGTCGTAACGTGACTCCGTCCGCCCGGTCGGGCGGCGGAGGAAACCATGGCGTTGTTCCCCTGGATCATCGGTGCGGTCACAGTCGTCCTGCTGCTGGCGTTCGTCGGCCTGTGGGCCTTCAACTACCGCAAGGTGGGTCCCAACCAGGTGCTGGTGATCTCCGGTCGCACCTCGACGGTGATCGAGCCCGATGGGCGAAAGCGGGAGGTCGGGTATCGGCTACAGGTGGGCGGCGGCACCTTCGTCATGCCTCTCGTCGAGACCGTCGACACCCTTCCCCTCGAGGTGTTCTCCATCTCGGTCCGTTGCCCTGAGGTTCTCACCGCGCAGGGCGTGATGATCGCCGCGGAGGCGTTCGGCCAGGTCAAGGCCGCCTCCGACGAGCGCCTCATCCACAGGGCGGTGGAGAACTTCCTGTCCCGAGGCTCCGCCGGGATCACCGCGGTCGCCCAGGAGGTCCTCGAAGGCCACATGCGGGCGGCGCTCGGCCGGATGACGGTGGAGGAGATCTACACCGAGCGCGACCGCTTCGCCGACCAGGTCCGACAGGCCGCGACCGAGGACTTCTCGCGCCTGGGCCTCGAGCTTCTCGCGTTCTCGCTCAAGGACATTTCCGACGCGCAGGGCTACCTGTCCTCGCTCGGCGCGCGCCGGATCGCCGAGGTCAAGCGCGACGCCGCACTCGCCCAGGCCGAGGCGGACCGCGACTCCGCGATTCACGCTGCCGAGTACCGCAAGGAGGGTGACATCGCCCGTCTCGCCGCCGAGGCGGAGCTGGCCAAGGCGACGCGTGACTTCGAGATGCAGCGGGCCGAGTTCCAGGCGTCGGTCAACGTCAAGCGGGCCCAGGCCGACGTCGCCTACGACCTCGAGAAGGCCACGCTCTCCGAGGCGCTCAAGCGGCAGGAGGGCCAGGTCCGACTCACCGAGAAGGAGCTGGCGGCCAGGATCGAAGAGCAGGAAATCGCGCGCCGCGAGAAGGAGCTGGAGGCCACGGTCAAGCGGCCGGCCGAGGCGATGAACTACCAAGCGCGACTCGAGGCCGAATCCGACGCCTACCGCAAGGAGCTCGACGCCAAGGGCAAGGCGGCGGGAATCAAGCTGATCGGCGCGTCCGAGGCGGAAGCCGCCGCGGCGCGCGGCAAGGCCGACGCCGAGGCCATGCGTCTCAAGGCCGCGGCGTGGAAGGAGTACACCGACGCGGCGCTGGTCGAGATGGTCGTCAAGCAGCTTCCGGAGCTGGCCCGCGCTGTGTCCGAACCGCTCTCCAAGGTCGAGAAGATCATCATGGTCGGCGACGACAAGGGTGTCCCCAAGCTGACCGGCCAGGTCGCCTCGGTGGTCGCGCAGCTCCCCACCATCGTCGAGTCGCTGACCGGACTGAAGCTGGATGACCTTCTGCGGCGTGGCAAGAAGGAGAAGGAGAATGCCTAGAGGCGGGCACTCCGCCCACCGCGAGTGCGTTCGCCGTCTCGTGATCGGGTTGCACCTAGCCGTTTTCGCGATGCCTGCCTTGATCGGCCAGGCAGTGGCAGGCGAATCTCCTGATGCCTTCCGGCGTCTCGTGAGCCGGGTCATGCGCCAGCCCCAGATGAAGAAGGACACGGCCAGGGATTCCATCAACTACTCCACCAGAACGCCAGTGTTCGCGGTGCCGACCGACCCGGCGAAGCCCATCAACCCGAACGACGGGTCGACCTTCATGACGGTCTTCGCGGAGGTCACCCTCACCGACAGGGAGCCGTTGGCACTCACCCCAGAACGACTGGGTGCCGAGGACGTCCTGCTGGTGGTGCTGCGCACCGAGGGAACCGGCCACATTTTCTGGAAGAACCGTGACGCAGGCCTCAAGGGTCCGGGCGAGGCGGCGTCGAAGGAACTGGTCCCCCTGTTCGGCGAAGAGCCGCAGGCCAAGTACAAGGACGTCGTGAACCGCATCAACGCCGCGCTCGATGCCGAGGCGGTGGAAGGCCAGGCGAAGTGAACCGGCGCGCTCCCTGCAGGCCGAGGTAAGGTACGAATGCTCTCCGAACGCTCGAACCGCATCGCACTCTCCCCGACACTCCGTATCTCCGCACGGGCACTCGCCATGAAGGCGCAGGGGATCGACGTCGTCGACTTCTCCGCCGGTGAGCCGGACTTCGCCACGCCCGACGCGGTGAAGCGGGCCGCCAAGGAGGCGCTCGACGCCAACTTCACCAAGTACGTCGCCAACGACGGCATCCCGGAGTTGAAGAAAGCGATCTGCGAGAAGCTCGAGCGCGAGAACGGCGTGCGGTTCTCGCCGGACGAGGTCATCGTCTCGTGCGGTGCCAAGAACTCGCTCTTCAACGTCGCGATGTCGCTCTACGAGCCCGGCGACGACGTGCTCATCCCGTCGCCCTACTGGGTGTCCTATCCCGATCAGGTGAAGCTGTGCGGCGCCAACCCGGTCTTCGTGCCGACGCGCGAGGAGGACGGCTTCCGCCTCCGAGCCCGCGAGCTCGCGGCGGCGATCACCCCGAACACCAAGGCGCTCATCCTCAACTACCCCGGCAACCCGACCGGAGCCTTCTACTCCCGCGAGGAGCTCGAGGAAATCGCGGAAGTGTGCGTCCGCGAGCAGATCTGGGTGATCGCCGACGAGATCTACGAGAAGCTGCTCTACGACGGGCAGCGTTTCACCTCGATCGCCTCACTGAACGAGCGGATCAAGAAGCTCACCGTCGTGATCAACGGCTTCTCCAAGGCCTTCGCGATGACCGGCTGGAGGCTCGGGTACGCCGCCGGTCCACGCGAGATCGTCGCATCCTGCTCGAAGATCCAGTCGCACAACACCTCGAACGCCACGTCGTTCGTGCAGAAGGCCGGCGTGACGGCCCTGCGCGACTGCGGGATGGAGGTGGAGCGGATGCGGCAGGAGTTCGAGCGCCGGCGCAACTACGTGGTCTACCGGCTGCGTGCGCTTCCGAGGGTGTCGTGCAACTCCCCGGCCGGGGCGTTCTACGTCATGCCCAACGTCGCCGCGTACCTCGACAAGGAGTACCAGGGAGCCCCGATCCGCAACACCTACGGCCTGTCGTACTACCTGCTCAAGGAAGCGCACGTCGCGCTGGTCCCGGGCGAGGCGTTCGGCACCGACGAGCACCTGCGGATCTCGTTCGCGACCTCGATGGAACGGCTCGAGGAGGGGACACGTCGCATCGAGAAGGCGCTCGCCCGCCTCGAGGAGCCGCGCCGGGTGCGGCCGCGCGCCCTCGCCAACGTGCTCACCAAGGTCGTCGACTACGCCGAGACCCGCTCGATCGCCGGGCTCACGACGAGGAACGAGCTGCTCGCCGAGGTAGAGTCACACCTGCCCGCCGACTCCTACTTCGAGTGGAACGCGGCAATCGCCGGCATCGTCGTGCAACTGCGCACCTCGTCGCCGCACCTGGCCGACTTCTACCAGGAAAACTTCTACCCTGCGCCGCTCGAGAGCGACCTCGAACCCCACGCGGTCATCTACGCCGTCAAGGACGTTCCGGGTCGTGAGGCGTCCGGTGCCGTCTCACTGGAGACCAACACCGCCTTCGTCTTCAACACGGCGTACTACGGGCAGGTCCGTTCGTTGGCGCTGCAACTCGCGGCCGAGGCCGCCTCGCGCTCGTCGGGCGCGTTGCTCGCTCACTGCGCGGCGCTCGACGTGGACGGCAGCGGCGTGCTGATCTGGGGCGGCCCCGGTTCGGGCCGCACCGGGGTCCTCGGCGCCGCGCTCGAGCGCGAGGGCGTCAAGCTCGTCGCCAGCGACTGCGTGCTGGTCCGCCATGGGGCCGAGCCGGTCGCCGACCTCGTCGAGCGGAAGCTCTACCTCAAGGCGAAGTGGGCCGGGAAGCTCCCCGAGATCGCCAAGCTCCTCGATCGCGCCAAGCTGGAGAACATCGTCACGGATCGGGCGGCCTGCCACATCGACCACCCCGACGACGTGTGCCCTCTCGACCGGGGCGCCGCGGCATGCCTCGAGGCGTCGACGAAGGGCCGGATCGTCGTCGATCCCTACTGGCTCGGCGGCGGCACGCGCCACGCGCGGCGCACCGCACCGAAACTGTGCATCCTGCTGGCCCGCGATCCGGTTCTGCCGCTCCTCAAGGAGGTCGAGCCGCGCGAGGCCGCCCGGCTGGTCGCGAGTGGCCAGCTCCCGGGTGCCGCGGGCAAGGCGCTCCCGTTCCTCAACCCGCACCTCGCAGGGCTGGACGCAGCGCGCAGTGACCAGATGCAGGGCCAGCACGAACGGCTCTTCGCGGCCACGAAGGTGGTGATCGTCAACACCGCAGTGGGCTCTCCAGCGTCGCTGGCGGCGAGGATCACCGAGGTCGTGAAGTAGCCGCCAGGACGGAGTTTGCAGGCGCCATGGGTAACCCATCGGTCGGACGGCGGGCGAGCGGCTGGCTGGCCACGATCCTGGTGACGGGCGCACTCGTCGGCTGCATGGGCTCGGAACCGTCGAAGCCCCTCGTCGTCGCGTTCGGTGAGAACCCGGTGGCCTTGGATCCGCAGTTTCAGGACCGCAACACGGCGTGGTCGGTGCTGTCGAGCTTCTACGACCCCCTCGTATCGTTCACCCCGGAGCTCAAGCTGGAGCCCGCTCTAGCGAGGTCGTGGGAACAGGTGGATGCAACGCATTGGCGGTTCGAGCTCCGGACCGGTGTGACGTTCGCCGGCGGTGGAACGCTGACGGCCGACGATGTCGTGGCGAGCTTCGAACGGGCGCGCAACCACCCCCGATCTGCGGTGCGACATTACGTGACCGGCATCCGCGAGGTGCGTGCCGTCACGGAGCAGACCGTCGAGGTCGAGACCTCAGGGCCTGCGCCGGACCTCCTCGAACGGTTGACCTTTCTGCTCGTCATCCCACGCCGGGCCGCCGGCCACGACGAGATCGAGCAGCCGGACGGGACGGGCCCGTACCGGTTCCTGGGCCGGCTGGGGGACGGCACCGTGGTCGCCCGGGCTCGAGCCGGCTGGAGGCCGCGTCCGGAAATCGCCGAGGTGCGCTTCGTCTTCTGTGGGACCGATGCGGAGGCGGCTCGCCGGCTCGTCGCGGGCGAGGTCGATGTCAGCCATCTCCTGCCCGACGATCTGGTCGGGGAGATCGCCGGCGTCCCGAATCTCCGCGTCGTCGAGCAACCCAGACTCGCGGTCCAACTCCTCTCCATCCACCCCGAGGCCGCGGAGGGCTCGACGCGACGGGCGCTGGCGGATCCGCGTGTCCGGCGCGCCCTCCTGCTGGCGCTCGATCGCCAACGCTGGGTCGATCGGTTGTTCCGCGGCCGTGGCGTGGTCGCGTCGCAGTACGTTCACCCGGCCGTGCTGGGGTTCGACCCGGGCCTCGTACCCGAGCCGACTGACCGCGCCGAGGCCCGCAGGTTGATCGCCGAAGCGGGGTTCTCCGAGGGTTTCGACGTCGATCTTCGCTACAGCCCGACGCACTCCGAGGTCGTCGCCGCGATCGTCGGGGACCTCGCGCACGTCAACGTCCGGGTCACGGCCTATCCGAGCGGGACGAGCCCTGCGGCGGGCATCTCGGGGAAGGACCGGCTGGGACTCGTGTATTTCGCATGGGCGTGCAGTACCGGCGACGGGTCCGACTTCCTGAACAGCCTGGTCCGGAGCAGGAACGAGACCCTCGGCGTCGGGGAGGACAGCGATTCGTACTTCGTCGACAGGGAACTGGACACCCTGCTTTCGGCGGCCGACACGGAGGTCGATCGTGACGCCCGACTCCGGCTGCTCCAGGCGGCCCAGCGCCGGGTGCTCAGGAGCCTGCCGCTCCTCCCGCTGACGATCCGGGGGGGCAGCAAGGGCGTGTCCTCCCGCGTCGAGGTCGTCACCCGGTACGACGAGCGGGAGTGCGTCGCGGCGTTTCGCTGGCGCCGCGACTGACCCACCCGAGGGAGGCTCGTCCAGCGCGGAGACTGCGTCGGCGTGGGGCTGCCGAGGCTTCAGTGGAGCGGGCGGAATTGCGGCCCGGGGCCGGGGATCTGCGGCGAAATGAGCCTCGGAATGGGCTGCGCCGGCTGGTTGACCGTGAACGAGACCTGCTTCGCGTTGTTGGCCTCAGAGGACTCCTGAACTGCGTTGTGGACGTCCACGGTACACCGGTACGTGTGGGAGCCGGGCGTGTGCGGCACGTAGTCGATGAACGCGGTCGTCCCCCCGGAGAACGACCAGGTGAACTCGCAGCTCGGCGTGTGGATCATGAAGTCCCCCTCGCCGCAGGTGATCTGGCCGTCGATGTACCAGGCGATCGACCATCCGCCCGGCGCGGAAGGCGACATCCGGACGTCGCAGACGAGGGAGACCTTCTCGCCGACCCAGGGGCTCCGCCCGAGCGGCTCGAACCGCTCATCGGTGTGGGTCGCGGTTCCCTTTCCGAGCCACACGCTCGCGACGCTCAGGTCCGGTCGTCGCGCCGCGACTGCCGGCCCGGCCTGCTGGGCTGCCGGAGCGCCGGCAGAGGAGGGCGGGGTCGGCCGGTTGCCCGCCCCTGCCGGGGTGGGTGTGAGCCCGATTGCGCAGGCCAGGACGATGATGAAACGGCACGCTCCGCGCATGGACGACCTCCAGTCACGCGATCCTACTCTTGGAGAACGCCAACGGCCGCGACGACCGCACACCCTCGACCGGAGCTCGGGTCCGGGGTGACCCCGGTCACGGGTCGGCTGGAACCTTCAGGCCTCCTCGTACGTCTTTACAGTGACGGCCGACAGACGCAGGAGACTCGGTTGGGGAGAACGGGCGGCCGTCGTGGCGGAGGCAGTCATGGGATCGGTGGCGCACGAGCTCAACAGTCAAGTTCGCTCCCAGGTCGGGCACGGTGGGCTTCTCGTGCCGATCATCGCAGACTGGGGCGAGGCGGCAGCGGTTGTGATGGTGGAGTTCGCCAGGTCCCCGCGGGTCGGCGACTCGTTCCGCTTTCAGGGCCGTGACTGGGTGATCACCCGGGCCCGGGACCACGCCCGGACCTGTGTGGCCCGGCCGGTCCGACGCCGTTGTTGATCACGCCCACGCTGCGTGATCCGGGGGATCGCAGGGGGGCCGTCCAAGGTGCCCGCGAACGGCTGACTGCGGCGTACGCCCGGACCCTGCGACCGTTCTGCCCGCCTTCGCATCCTTGAGGGCAGGGACCGGAACGGTTCTCACCTGGAGGTGGGCATGAATCGTGGCTCGCTCGGACACTGGGGGATCGTCGGCTCGTTGGCGTTCGCTGCCGCGCAGATCATGGCGCCGCCGAGCCTCGCGCAGGGGACAGTGACTGCGGGCGACACGGCCGTGCCGTCGACCGAGGCCGGACGGTGCGCGACGGCGTACCTCGCCGCCTTCAATGCCGGCGAGGACGCGATGCGGCGCTTCTTCCTCGACTGGGCTTCCGCGGAGTCGCTGGCCGAGCGCCCGGTCGATGTGCGGCTCGGGATCTACGGCCGACTTCGGCAGGATCTCGGCCAGCTCGCTGCGCGACGTGTCGTCTCCAGCTCCGATGGCTCGCTGACCGTCCTGGCCGAAGGTCGCGACGACCTGTGGGTGGAGCTCACCTTGGTGATGACCGGCGACGCACCGCGCCGGCTTGCCGGCATCCGCGTGGAGCAGGCCGAGCCAGGCGGGGACACCCCGTCGCAAGGCACGCCGCTGGCGATCGGCGAGCTTGCCGGCCAGGCCGAGCGTCTGGTCGCTGAGGCGGTCGGGAAGGACGAGTTCTCCGGCGCCGTCCTGCTCGCCAGAGACGGGGCGGTGCTCCTCGAGAAGGCATGGGGTCAGGCGAACAAGAGCCATGGGGTCGCCAACCGGGTCGACACCAAGTTCTGTCTCGGCTCGATCAACAAGCTCTTCACCCGGATCGTCGTCCTGCAGCTCGAGGCGCAGGGCCGGCTCTTGCTCGACGACCCGCTGGGCAAGCACCTGCCGGACTATCCGAACCGCGATGCGGCGACCAGGGTCACGATCCGCCACCTCCTCGACATGACCTCGGGGATCGGCGACTTCTTCAACGAGAAGTTCGATGCGATGCCGAAGGACCGGCTGCGCACGACGGCCGACTATCTCCGGCTCTTCGCATCCGATCCGCTGCTCTTCGCGCCGGGCAGCCAGCGTCGCTACTCCAACGGCGGTTACGTGGTCCTCGGCGCCGTCATCGAAAAGGTCACCGGCCGCAGCTACTACGACGTCGTGCGGGCGCAGGTGTTCGCACCGGCCGGGATGACCGACACCGACTCGTACGAGGTCGATGTCCCGGTGCCCAACCTGGCGACCGGCTACACACGGGAGGGCGGTCGTGACGAGGGTTGGCGGAGCAACGTCTACACCAAGCCGGCGCGGGGCAGCTCCGCGGGCGGAGGCTACTCGACCCTGCGCGACCTGCTCCGCTTCACCGCGGCGCTCACCGAAGGGACGCTGCTGTCCCGCCCGTACACCGCGTGGGTTCTCGGCGGCCCGGAGCCGGGAGCGGGGACGGCAGACGCCCGCTCCGGCGGAGGGCAGGGCCTCGGGGTGGCCGGTGGTGCCCCGGGCATGAACGCCGTGCTCGACGTCGACCTCGACGCCGGGTTCACCCTGGTGGTTCTTTCCAACTACGACCCGCCGGCTGCCGAGCGAGTTGCCCGACAGATCAGGGCCCTGTTGCGGCGCGTGCGATCGGGCCCTTCCGCCGATTGACTTCGGAGGCGCCCGGCGAGTAACCTCCCGTTTGATGGTCTTGAGTTTCAGTCGCGGACGATGGGAGTCCGGCCGTAGCGCCGGGTTGTAGGGCCATGGCGACGCGCGCGGCCATCCCGTCGATCGACCTCGCCCTCGACTTCGAACCGCGGTCGCGGTACGACGCGATCGACGTCAACGTCCAGATTCGCGAACGGTACGGTGACGTGCTGGCGCCGTTCGGGCGCGCGGCGTACTGCTCCCTCCACACCACCGCGGGGTACCTGGACCAGAGCTTGTCGGCGCGATTGGACCACCGGCGGGAGCGTCTCGACCCGTTCATCCGTGCATTCCAGGTGCTCTTCCCGGCCGGGGCGGGCTACCGACACGACCGGCTCGAGGAGCGCCGCGAGTTGTCGGAGGAGCAGCGCCGGATCGAGCCGAGGAACGCCGACTCGCACCTGGCGTTCATCGCGTCCGGCCTGCGCAACTGCGTGACCTACGTGCGGCGCCCGGACGAGCCCGTCTACTTCATGGACCTCGACGGGGTGAGCGGCGACATCGTGCGCCGACGGCAGACGCGGGTGATCGCGTTCAACCGGGAGCGGGTGGTGGCCCGGGCGCGGATCGCCCTCCCGGTGTCCGGCCATCCCATCGACTCGCTGAACCTCGCCGACCCGCGGTGCGGCGTCATGCCGCTCGGTGAAGAGCTCATGACCGCGCACGGCATCTCCCGTGGTCGGCTGGACATCGGCCTGGACCCGACAGAGCGCGACGCGGGCGTGACGGTCAACGAGTACGAGACGCTGCTGATGCGGCACGACCTGGCCGAGGTGCTCGCTGATCCGCTGCGCTTCCTGGCCCGGCAGGGCCGGCGGATGTTGCAGGAGCCGCGAGTGATCGCGGCGAAGAGCCTCGGCTACGCGAAGTACGACCTCGTGCACCTGCTCAACGAGCTGATGGATGCGCTCTGCGTCTCCGAGTCGGCGGTCGAGCGGCTCGTCGCCAGGGTCATGGCGCTGCCGGCCTCCCGCTTCCTGCGCCTGAAGCGGGGGATCAGCCTACTGGTGGCCGACAGGGGCTCTGGAGGGCCGACGATCGTCCGTGGAACCTACCAGAGCCCCATCCTCATCCAGTGGAGCGCGCCGCCTGGTCGGACGCGCGTCCTCCAGCTCACGCTCACCGAGTTCGTCTGAGCCGGCGCGCCGGGACGACTCGGGACCCGCAGCGACCAAGGGAGAAGCGTCCGCATGTCGAACCGCCCAATGACCGCCGACCTCCAACGCGTCGTCGTGATCGGTCCCGGCGAGGTGGGACGGCGCCTGATGCGTGCGCTCGCGACGGCCGGCGTCCAGGCGAATCCCGTCACCCGGGACATCGGCTGGGAGGCGATCGCCGGCTCCGGCGCCGCACCGATCCTCGTGTGTGTCCGCGAGGAGGCGCTGCCAGCCGTGTTCGATCGGCTCGGTGGCGTGGACCCCGATCGCCTCGTCCTGGTCCAGAACGGCTGGATCCGACCCCTGCTGGGCGGGTGGGAGTCGGCGAGCCGGGCCCTGATCTGGTTCACCTCCAAGGGCGAGTTCTTTCGCGAGCTCCGGCCCAGCCTCTTCGGCGGGACGCTGGCCGGACCCCTGGTCGCTGCGCTGCACCGGGGTGGTCTGGACGTCGCCGCCGTCGGCGATCCGGAGTTCCGCGCCGCCGAAGCCGAAAAGATGGGCTTCAACTGCGTGGTCGGCCTGCCGCTGGCGGTGCATGGCGTGTCACTTGCCGAGTACCTGGACCAATGGACCGACGAGGCCCACGCACTGTTCGACGAGAGCACGACGGTCTGCGCCCGCGCCCTCGGCGTCGATCCGGCGCCGGGATGGTGGCACGAGTTCCGGCGCGCCGTCGCGCCCATCGGCTGGGTGCGTGCCGCGTCGGCGAAGGCCCTGAAGTTCCGGAACGGCGCCGTGCTCCGTCTCGCCGACGACTTCGGCATCGGAGTCCCCGTGACCGCCCGCCTCCTCGCCGCCGCCGGCTATCGCCCGGACGAACCGTAGAGCGCGCCGCGCGAGACGCTCCACCTGTCCCATGTTCCCGGGTGAGCGGGCGGGGCATTGTGATACCTTTCCCGAGTGAAGCACTTCCGTCGCGCGTCCGGCGAGGAGGCCTCGATGAACCCCAACGTCAAGAAGCTCGCGATCCTGGCCGGAGGCGGCCCGGCGCCGGGAATCAACAGCGTGATCGGTGCGGCGGCGATCCGAGCCGCCCTGTCCGGCTCCGAGGTGATCGGCATCCTCGACGGCTTCAAGTGGATCATGGAAGGCAACGTCGATCACATCATGCCCCTGACCATCGAGGGCGTGTCGCGCATCCACTTCCGCGGCGGCTCCCACATCGGCATCTCCCGCGCCAACCCGACCAAGCACGACCAGCACTTGGAGAACAGCGTCATCTCCCTGCTTCGCCTCAACGTCGACCGGCTGATCACGATCGGCGGCGACGACACCGCCTTCTCCGCCTACAAGCTCAACGAGCGCAGCCAGGGCCGCATCCGCGTCGTCCACGTGCCGAAGACGATCGACAACGACCTCGAGCTCCCGGCCGGCGGCAACACCTTCGGATTCCAGACCGCCCGCCACATCGGGGTCGGCATCGTCCGGGACCTCATGGTCGACGCCAAGGCGACGTCGCGCTGGTACCTCGTGGTCACGATGGGTCGCAAGGTCGGGCACCTCGCCCTCGGGATCGGCAAGGCGGCGGGCGCGGCGCTCACGCTCATCCCCGAGGAGTTCGGCGAGCGCGTCCCGCTCAAGACCATCGTCGACACCCTGCTCGGGGCGATGATCAAGCGGATGAGCTACGGCATGCCGCACGGCGTGGCCGTTCTCGCCGAGGGGCTCGTGGAGGCCGTCGACCCGGCGGAGCTGGAGGAGGTGGGCGGGGCCGAGCGGGACGCCCACGGCAACCTCCGGATGGCCGAGGTGAACCTCGGCGAAATCCTCAAGGCCAAGGTCCTCGAGCAGCTCAAGCGCTACCACATCAACACCACCGTGGTCGCCAAGAACATCGGCTACGAGCTGCGCTGCGCCGATCCGATCCCCCTCGACATGGAGTACACCCGCGACCTCGGCTACTACGCCGCGCAGTACCTCGCCGAGGGGGGCAGCGGCGTGGTGATCGCCGTCGAGGGCGACCACTTCAAGGCGCTGCCGTTCTCGGAGAACATCGATCCCAAGACCGGCAAGACCAAGCTCCGCATGGTGGACGTCAACTCCGAGCGCTACCGGGTCGCCCGCCGCTACATGATCCGGCTCAACCGCGAGGACTTCGAGGACATGCACCAGGTGGCCAAGCTCGCCGCGACGGCAGGGATCTCGCTGGCCCAGTTCCGCCGCGAGTTCGCGTACCTCGTGGAGCACGAGCCGGCGCCGGTGAAGCTGATCACCGGGACCCTCCCGGGGCACGAGGTGGCGTCGGACCTTCTTCCGGAGGCCGAGCCGCTCGTCCAGCCTGCCAGCGGTCAGCGGCGAGCCAGGCGACGGCTGACCGCCGGCTGAGGGGGCGGAGGTACGCATGCGGCGCGTGGTCTTCAACCAGAAGGGCGGCGTCGGCAAGTCCACGATCGTGTGCAACCTGGCTGCGATCTCGGCGGCGCGGGGGATTCGCACGCTGGTCGTCGACCTCGATCCGCAGGCCAACACGACCCACTACCTCCTCGGTCGCGACCGTGCCGAAGCGCGCCCGAACCTGGCCGACTTCTTCGACCAGACGCTGTCGTTCCGGTTGTTCCGCGAGGGCAGTCGAGCCTTCGTCCACGAGACGCCGTTCCCGCACCTCGCCGTCGCTCCGGCCCATCCCGACCTCCACGACCTCCTCGGGAAGCTCGAGTCGCACCACAAGATCTACAAGCTCCGCGACCTGCTGAACGATCTCGACGGCTTCGACGCCGTGTGGATCGACACCCCGCCGGCGCTCAACTTCTTCACGCTGTCGGCGCTGATCGCCGCCGAGCGCTGCCTGATCCCGTTCGACTGCGACGACTTCTCCCGCCGCGCGCTGTACACACTGCTCGACTCGGTGCACGAGGTCCGCGAGGACCACAACCGGGAGCTCGAGGTCGAGGGCATCGTGGTCAACCAGTACCAGTCGCGGGCGCTCTTGCCGCAGCGCCTAGTCGACGAGCTGATCGCCGAAGGGTTGCCGGTGCTGCGGCCGTTCCTCCGTTCGTCGGTCAAGGTTCGCGAGTCGCACCAGGCGGGCCGGCCGCTCATCCACCTGGCGCCGACCCACAAGCTGACGGGCGACTTCGAGGCGCTCCTCGACGCGTTGAGCTCGAAGCGGAGCACGCGCAAGGTGCGCACGAAGCCCCGCGGCGGCACGGCGTAGCCCACAACGCCGCCTGAGCCTCAACCCTCAGGCCCCAAGCCTCAAGCCTCAAGCCCCAAGCCCCGTTTCTACCCCTTGTCCCCCGGCTCCCGCCGGTAGGGCTTGCCGCGACCGAGGATCCAGGCGACGAGCGGGGCGCAGTGCCGGGACAGGAAGACCGCGAGCTTGCCGTGGCCGGTGATCACGGCCTCGCGGCGACGCCGGGCGATGGCGCGGGCGATCTTGCGGGCGGCGACGTCGGCGGGCATCCGCAGCCAGCCCGGGATCGGGTCGGCGGCGTGCTCGTGGAGGACGCCGCGGTTGTCGATCTTGCGGATCTCCGAGTCGACGAACCCCGGCGCGACGTGGACGATGGCCACGCCCTCGGTCTTCAGCTCGGCGCGCAGCGACTCGGCGAGGGCGCGAACGGCGAACTTCGACATCGCGTACGGCGAGGCGCCCGGCGTGGCGACGAAGCCGGTGACGCTGCCGACGATCGCCAGCGTCCCGCGCGTCGCCTTCAAGAACGGCACCACCGCCTGCGCCGTGCGGATGACGCCGAAGACGTTGGTCTCGAACTGGCGGCGATAGTCGTCGACCACGAGCTTGTCGAAGCGCTTGGCGATGCCGAAGCCGGCGTTGGCGACCGCGACGTCGATCCGCCCGAGCCGCTCGGCGACGTGCTGGACGGCGCGCTCGAGGTCGCCGTCGCGGGTGACGTCGCACTGGACCGCGAGCGCTTCGACGCCGAGGGCGCGGAGCTCGACGGCGAGGGTCTCGAGCCGATCGGTCCGGCGCGCCAGCAGCGCCACGGAGGCCCCTTGCCGCGCCAGCTCGCGGGCGAGCGCCTCACCGATCCCCGACGACGCGCCGGTGACGAGGGCGACCTTGCCTTCGAGTCGCTTCATCGCCCGTCTCCTCAGGTGCCGGCCGGCGGGTAGGGAGGCTTGCTCCAGTTGATCGGCCCCTTCTCGAAGCGGAGGACCAGCCGGTACAGGACGACGTCCCACGCCCGCTCGAAGTAGGCGTGCGCCTGCGGCCACTCGCCGCCGGTGCGCCAGCCGAGGTGCGTCAAGGTGAGGCGGGTCCTGCCGCCGCCGGCGTCGTCGAAGCGGACCACCACCCAGGTCTTCTCCTGCCGGATCGACGGCAGCTTCGGCGGGTTGTTCCAGTCGAACGACAGCATCTCGCCGGGCAGGTACGACACGATGCGGCACCCCTCGCTGCCGCGCCCCCCCTCGTTGGCCTCGGGATCGAAGAGCATCTCGTACGGGCCCCCGATGCGGAGCTCCATGTTGGCGTCGGGGGCGAAGAACGACCGCACCCCAGCGAGGGTCGTCCACGCCTCGAAGACCTGCGCCGGCGTGGCCGGGACCGTGACCTCCTTCCGGATCGGCTCGGTGCCGGGTTCACCCGCGGGTACCCCGGCGAAGATGGCCGCCGGGACGAGCGAGCAGAGCGCCGCCACGACGAGGCCTGAGCTCACGAACGGGAATTGCGTGGTCATCCGTGAAGCGTACCAGCCTCGCCCCCGGTGCGCGACCGGCGGGATGGGGGTAGCATGGAAGAAAGCTCACGACGGAGGCACCGATGAGGAGAGCGGCACCGGTCTGGTTGGTCGCGATCATGGTGGCCACGGCGGCGGGCGCCAACTTCTGCGCCCGCGACAACGTGCCTTCGGCCACCTTGCTCTTCCCGTTCATCGCCGTCGACCTGGACGTCGCCGGGGTGCCCGACTCGACCGGCGAGACCACCATCTCGCGGGTCACCAACGCGTCGCACCAGGCCGTCGTCGTCCACGTCACGGTGTGGGACGTCGAGGGGACGCCGCACGCGGTCTTCAACGAGATCCTGTCCGGCTACGACGTCCTGCAGATCAACTGGCGCGACTTTCTGAACGGCCGTTTCGACTACTTCGACACGGCGCACACCGACTTCACCGCCACTCTGCCCTGGACACTCGACCCATTCGAGTGGGGCCCGGACGGCCGAGACGATACCTCCCAGTCAGGCTCCGACCCCTACGGGGCAGGCGAGCCGCGGAGCACGGTCACGGCGTCGCAGTGTCCGATGGGGCCGCCGTACGGCAACCGCTCCGAGCTCGCTCCGGTCCTGCGCAGCCTGTTCGCGGGATCGCTGGCGGCCCGCGAGCACGGCGGTTGTGGGGGCCTCTACAGCCTGCGATCGACTCGCCTTGGGTTGTGGGAGTCGGCGCGGACGACCCCGCTGGTGTTCTACGCGACGGTCGATGTGGTCGCGGGCTGTACCGACCTGTTCCCGAGTCAAGCCGCCTACTTCGCTGGCGTCGCGCGGAACGACAACGTGCTGTTCGGCGAGGTCATCTACCTCGACGCTCAGAGCGGGTACTCGGAGATGATGCCCGCGGTGCACATCGAGGCGGCCAGCGGGGCGACCGGCGGTGCTTCGGTCACCGGCTTCTACGAGGAGCGGACGGCCGGGACCGAGACCTACCGGGAGCCCCTCGCGACTGCGCTGGCGTTCTCCTACGCCGACGACACCGCTGCCGGCATCACTTCCGAGGCGATCGTGTGGAAGAACCACTCCGAGTTCGCCGGGGAGCCGGACCCAGTGACCGGGGCCCAGGCGATCTGCGATCTCGGGTCTTACGTCTACTACGCCTGGGACATGGATGAACGCTCTCTGGCAACGAGGGACCTCATATGCGACCCAGGCCCCTGCATCCTCTACGACCCGAACCAGCTCCCGTTCATCACCCAGCGCGTCCCGTTGGTGAGCAACTACTTCGACCTGCCCGGCGCCTACGGCTGGATGCTCCTGGTCTTTCCCCCGTCGTACGACCAGCCGTTCGCCGATCGCACCCCGGAGCCGTACGGCTACCTCACCCACCCGACGATGGGCTGGGCCGCGCTGCGCTTCGAGTGGGGCGGGTACTCGTGCGGCAGCGATGCCATCACCATGTCCAACGCGCTGTGCTTCCCGACCCAGGTGATGCCGAACCTCGGGACCAACGACGGCACTGCGCCGATCCGCTGACCCCGGCCTCGCCCTCCGAAGGGTCGCGTTCCCGACGGACGGCAGAGGTGTGAGCGCCGTCATCGCCGCCTGAGCCCCGTGTCCCGATCGGGGCAAGCGCGGGAAGCCCCTCGCCCGGGGGTGTACGATCAGGGCACTGACATTGACAGGAGGTCGTCATGGCAAGGGTCGCTTCGATCACATCGGTGGCGGTCATGGTGGCCGCCGTCGCCGGCGCCAACTTCTGCGCCCGCGACAACGTGCCTTCGGCCACGTTGCTCTTCCCGTTCATCGCCGTCGACCTGGACGTCGCCGGGGTGCCCGACTCGACCGGCGAGACCACCATCTCGCGGATCACCAACGCGTCGCGCCAGGCCGTCGTCGTCCACGTCACGGTGTGGGACGTCGAGGGAACCCCGCACGCGGTCTTCAACGAGATCCTGTCGGGCTACGACGTCCTGCAGATCAACTGGCGCGACTTCCTGAACGGGCGGTTCGACCTGTTCGACACGGCCCGGACGGACTTCACGGCGCCGTCGCCGTACACGCTCAACCCGTTCGAGTGGGGACCGGACAACCGTTGTCCTTGGGCCGACCAGGGTTGCGTTGACGCCTTCGCTGCTCCTGAAAGTCGCAGCACGGTTCCCGCTGCGAACTGCCCGGCCACACCGCCGTACGGAAACAGACCCGACCTCGCGCCTCTTCTCCGCACGCTGCTGTCCGGCTCGCTGCTGGCGCGGGACCACGGCGGCTGTTCCGAGTTGGGATACCTCCGGTCTGTCCGACTGGGACTGTGGGAGGTCGTTCGGACAACTGCGCTGACGTTCTACGCCACGGTCGACGTGGTCGCGGGTTGCACCGAGCTGTTCCCGTCCGAGGCCGGCTACTTCGAGGGCGTCGCGCGCAACGACAACGTGCTGTTCGGCGAGGTGATCTACCTCGACGCGCGGCGCAACTTCTCGGAGATGATGCCGGCGGTGCACGTCGAGGCGGCGGGTGGGGCAGGCGGCGGCCCTTCTGTGACCGGGTTCTACGAGGAGCGGACCGGCGGGGTCGAGACGTACCGCGAGCCCCTCGCCACGGCATTCGGGTTCTCCTACGCCAACGACACGGCCGCGGGCATCACCTCCGAGGCGATCGTGTGGAAGAACCGCGCCGAGTTCGCCGGCGAGCCAGATCCGATCACCGGGGCCCAGCCGATCTGCGACCTCGGGTCGTACGTCTACTACGCCTGGGACATGGACGAGCGGTCGCTCGCCTCGCGCGTTCCGATTTCCGAGCCGTTCAACCCGACCGACCCGAACCAACTCCCGTTCTTCACCCAGCGGGTCCCGTTGATCAACAACTACTTCGACCTCCCCGGCGCCTACGGCTGGATGCTGTTGGTTTTCCCGCCGTCGTACGACCGTCCATTCCCCGACCGCACTCCGGACCCCTACGGCTACCTCGACCACCCGACGATGGGCTGGGCGGGGCTCCACTTGGAGTGGGGCGGGTACTCGTGCGGGAGCGACGCCATCACCATGTCCAACGCGCTGTGCTTCCCGACCCAGGTCATGCCCGGCCTCGGGACGAACGACGGCACCGCGCCGATCCGCTGACCCCGGCCTCGCCCCCGGAGGACGCTACACTCTGCCCGGGCGGCCCGGCCGCCCGGGGAGGCTCGATGCGCGGCGCAGGACGCTGGCTGATTCCACTGGCCGTCGGCATGGTGGCGGCGGTGTCGGCCGGCGCGGCGACGGTGCCGAGCCCGACGGAGGTCCTCGGCATCGCGGTGGGACAGGACCGCATCCTCGCCACCTACGGCGAGAGCGTCCGGGTGCTCGAGGCGCTCGCTGCCGCCAGCGACCGGGTGCGGCTCCTCGAGGTCGGACCGACCGTGGAGGGGCGGGCGATGCGGGCGGTGGCGATCTCCTCGCCCGCGAACCTGGCCCGGGTCGACGACCTCAAGCGGTCGTGGGCACGCCTCGCCGACCCGCGCGGCCTGACCGACGTCGAGCGCGACGCGATCCTCGTCGCCACGCCGGCGTGTGCCCTGATCACCGCCGGGATCCACGGCAACGAGGTGGCGGGCCCGCAGGCGACGCTGCTCTTCGCCCACCGGCTGGCCGCCGCACCGCCCGGCAGCGACGCGGCGTCCTGGCTCGAGCGGACCGTGGTGCTGATCGTGCCGTCGCTCAACCCGGACGGCCAGGACGCCGTCGTCGGCTGGTACCGCAGACAGGTCGGCACCCCGTACGAGGGGTCGAACCTGCCGGGGCTCTACCACCGCTACGCCGGCCACGACAACAACCGCGACTTCGTCTTCCTGACACAGCCCGAGAGCCGCGCGCTCAACCGCTTCGTCTACCGCGACTGGCACCCCCAGCTCTTCCTCGACCTTCACCAGATGGGCTCGACCGGGCCGCGCCAGTTCGTCCCGCCGTTCGCCGACCCGATCGCCCCCAACGTCCACCCGCTGGTCTGGCGCGTCACCTCGCACCTCGGGACGCTGATGTCGCTGCGTCTCGAGGAGGCCGGCCGGACCGGGGTCGTGTCGGGCTGGACGTTCGACGGCAACTGGATCGGCGGCACCCGCAACACCGGCTGGTGGAAGAACACCTTCGGCGTGCTCACCGAGACCGCCGGCGCGGCGCTCGCCACGCCGATCGAGGTGGACGAGGGGGAGCTGCGAGCCGGCGGCAAGGGACTCGTCGACTACCGCCAGCAGGTCAATTTCCCCAACCCGTGGCCGGGCGGGTCGTGGGGGCTCGTCGAGGCCGTCGCGTACCAGCTCGACGTGATGTCCGCGTTCGTCGAGTTCGCCGCGACGCAGCGACGCGACCTGCTCCGCGACGTCAGCACGATGGCCGCCGGGGCGGTCGCACAGGGGACGCAGGCGGCGCCGTGGGCGTACCTGGTGCCGCCGGGCGACGACCCAGGGCGGAGGCGGCGCTTGGTCGACCTGTTGCTCGAGGCGGGCGTCGAGGGGTTCATCGCCCCCGAGGGGGTGAGCGCCGACGGGCTGACCTACCCGCCGGGCACGGCGGTGTTCCCCACCGCGCAGCCGCTCCGCCAGTACCTGCTCGAGGTGCTGGAGCGGCAACGCTACCCCGAGGTGGCGCCGGCGCCCGACGCCGACATCCTCCTCCCCTACGACGTCACCGCCTGGTCGATGCCGCTGGCGCTGGGGGTGAAGGTGTCGCGGGCCGAGGGCGGCCCGCCGGCCGGCAGGCTGGTGCCGCTGCGCGCCGGCGAGCTCGCCGGCGGCCGGGTCACGGCTGACGGGGCGTGGGCCGTGGTCCCGGCCGGGCAGCTCGGCGGCTTCGGGGCCGCCAACCGGGTGCTGGCCGCAAAAGGCAGGGCGTGGCGCCTGAGCGCCGGGACCGAGATCGCCGGGCGCCGGGTCGGCGCGGGCTCCTTCGTCCTCGAGGGTCTCGCGCGCGCCGAGCTCGAGGCGATCGCCGCGGACGCCGGCGTCGACATCGCACAGGTCGGGGAACGTCCGTCCGCCGCGGTCGCGCTGAGGCCGGTGACCGTCGGTGTCTACCATCCGAATTGGGGGTCGGAGGACGCCGGCTGGCTGCGCTTCGTCCTCGAGCAGGCCGGCTTCCCGGTCGAGGTCGTCGACGGCGCGATGCTGTCCAGGGGGCTGCCGTCACGCGTCCGTGTCCTGGTCCTGCCGCCGATCGACGGGAAGCGGCTGGTCGACGGCCCCCAGCGCGGCGCGGCCGTCCAGCCGCCGCCCGAGTACCGTAAGGGGATCGGCAAGGAGGGCGTCGAGGAGGTGAAGCGGTTCTTCGCCGACGGCGGCACGGTGCTCGCGTTCGGCGGGAGCGCCGAGTGGCTCGCCGAGGCGCTGGAGCTGCCGGTTGTCAACGTGCTCAAGGGCGTCAAGCGCGACGAGTTCTTCTGCCCCGGGGCGCAGGTCCAGCTCGCCGTGGAGACGGACACGGCGCTCGGGTGGGGGACGACGCCGGCGCCCGCAGCGATGGTCGACGACGGCTTCGCGTTCCAGACCCGGCCGACCGGCGGGGACGAGGCGCGGGTCGTCGCGGCGCGCTTCCCCGACGGGCCTCTGCTGCTCTCCGGATTCATCCGTGGCGAGGAGAAGCTGCGACGGCGCGCGGCCGTGGTCGAGCTGCGGCGCGGCGCCAGCCGAGCCGTCCTCTACGCCTTCGCGCCCTACTTCCGCGGTCAGACCCAGGCGACGTTCCCGCTGCTGTTCAACGCCGTGCTCGAGGAGATGGCCGAGCCGTCGCCGGTCGGGTCGAAGCGATGATCGAGATCGCCCCGGGGGTCGCCCTTGCCGATTGGGAGCTGAGCTTCACGACGGCACGCAGCGGCGGGCCGGGCGGACAGAACGTCAACAAGGTGGAGACCAAGGTCACGCTGCACTTCGACGTCGCCGCTTCACCCAGCCTGTCGGGGGAGGCACGAGTCCGCATCCGCGAGAAGCTCGCCTCGCGCATCGGCCGCGACGGCGTGCTCCGCGTCACGAGCCAGAAGCACCGCACCCAGGGCGCCAACCGCGAGGCGGCTGTCGCGCGCTTCGTCGAGCTGGTGCGTGGGGCGCTGGCCGAGGAGCTGCCGCGGGTGCCGACCCGGCCCTCGCGCGCCGCCAGGGAGCGCCGCGTCGGCGAGAAGAAGCTCCGCGCCCGCGTCAAGCAGCAGCGTCGCGCTCCGGCCGACGAGGACTAGCCTCTCTCGGTCCGCCTACCAACTCGACGAGGAGCCCCCCCCGCCGAAGCTGCCGCCGCCGCCGGAGAACGAGCCGCCGCCACTCGACCAGCCTCCCGAGCTCCGCCCCGCGCTGGCCGCGAACGTCGTCAGCGCCGGATGCGCCTTGAGGAAGCTCTGGCCGCCGAGCGTCTTGCCGAGCCAGAACTTGAGGAGGGGAAAGCCGAACAGCCAGGCGACGATCGGGATCCAGCCCACGGTCGGGCCGAGGAGGGCGAAGGGGAAGGCGGCGTAGAACGGCATCAGGAAGAGGTAGAGGAACCAGCTCTGGCACCCCTTGTTGATTACGGCGAGGAGGGAGAACACGCCGATCACGAGGGTGAAGATCCCCATTCCGATGAACCGCGCCGGCAGGTCGAGCTCCGGCCCGACCGACGTGCCGGGCGGGGCCTCCGCCGGGACCACGTCCTGCCCCTGGATCGTTCCGGCGATGGCGTCGACGCCCGCCTCGATGCCGCCGGCGAAGTTGCCCGACTTGAAGTGCGGGCGGACGAGGTTGTCGAGGATCCGCTTCGTCAAGGCGTCGGTCAGCTTGGGCTCGAGGCCGTAGCCGACCTCGAGGCGCATCTTGCGGTCGTCGCGGGCGATGAGGAAGAGCACGCCGTCGTCGACGTCCTTGCGGCCGAGCTTCCACGTCTCGGCGACTCTGAGGGCGTACTCCTCGAGCACCTCGCCGTCGAGCGACGGGACGGTGAGCACGGCCACCTGGGCGCCGGTCGCCTTCTCGAGCTCGACGAGCTTGCCCTCGAGCCGGTCCTTGTCGCTCTGCTGGAGCATCCCGGCGGTGTCGTTGACGTGCCCGGCGAGGTACGGCACGTCCTTGCCGGACGCCGTCACTCCGATCGCCAGCGTGACGACCGTCAGGAGCGATGCGAAGGGTCGCGGGCCGCGCACGGCGTCACTCCTGACGGATGCGCAGGCGGTCGTCCAGCTCGTCCCGGTCGTCAGTGCGCCGCTCGACCTTGCGCTCGGCCAGCAGGGCGCCGCAGCGCTCGATCGCCTGGGCCAGCGCCGCGCCGGGAGTGCCCGCCCGGATGCCGGCGACGATCGCGGCGACGATGCCGTCCCACTCGCGCTGCTCGACCTTGGCGTTGATGCCGGAGTCGGCCAGGACCACCACCCGGTGCTCGAGCAGCGACAGGAAGATGAGGATCCCGGTGCGCTCGCGGGTCTTGAAAACTTCTTGCTCGAGAAAGGCTGCGCGGGCGCGCCGCTCGACCTGGTCGGCGAGCTGCGCCGACGACACGAGTCGGCGGCGGACGGCAGGCACGAGGGCGGTCAGAATCCCGCACGCGGCGCCGGCGAACGGGGGCAGGGCAATCCAGACCAGGGAGTACCCCCAGAACTGCCCGGCCTCGTGGACCAGGGCGGCGAGCAGCCCGCCGAGCAGCGCTCCGAAGGCCGCGGCCTTCCAGGTCGCCTCCGGGTAGTCGTCGGACCGGCCGACCACGTACGGGACGATCTCGCCCGATGTATGCCCCTCGGCCGCCTTGACGGCGACCTCGATCTCATGGATGTCCTGCGGCGTGAAGAAAGCTCGTGCGTCCATGATCGGCGCCCACCCCCAGGGCCGTAACCCGTCGTCAGTCGGGAGCATAACACGCAGTCAGGAACGCCCCGGAAGGGCCCAGACGGCGTGGTTGACAGGACGGCGGACAGGATCGACATTGAGGATATTGCGACATCATCTCGATAGTCGTGAACAGAGGGTGCCGGAGGCTTCCGGCTCCTCGGAAGGGAGAACAGCGATGAGGCACGATCGTATCTTCGCGGTGGTTCTGGTCGCACTGGTGGGGGTGATGACCGCGGCCGTGGCGTTTGGCTCCGACCCGTACACGGGTACCACCCCAGGTGCCAAGTACGTCTGTACGAGCTGCAAGGTCGGCGCGGACAGCCCGGGGAAGTGCCCACTGTGCGCCAAGGAGATGATCAAGGCCGGCACCTACATGTGCCCCGCCTGTGACACGACCTCTGACAAGCCGGGGAAGTGCGGCTGTGGCAGGGATTACGTCAAGACCGAGCTGGCGGGTAAGAAGTGCGGCGGCTGCGGCTATTACATCGCCAAGGACGCGAAGTCCTGCCCGGTCTGCGACGCGCGGGCCAAGAAGATGTAGGAACGGCAGCAGGTAGACGGGGGGAGGGGCAGGTCACCGACCCATCCGGCAAACCGTGGTCCTGCCCTTCCCCTGCCGTTCTCTCGGCCCGTGCCCTGCCGTCTTTCTGCCTGGTGCCACTTAGGGCAGGGTCGTGAAGAACCTCCGCCAGCGCGGCAGGTAGTGACGCTCGGGGTCGACTGACGCCGCGACCGCGGTGGCACGGCCGAGGATGCTGTCGTGGCTGACGAACCCGAAGTAGCGGGAGTCGCCGCTCTCGTCACGGTTGTCGCCCATCAGGAAGACGTGGTCCGGCGGCACGGTGATGGGACCGAACGACCTCATCGCCGGGACATCGGGCGTGATCATCACCGGATGGCCGCGCTCGCCGATGCGCTCGGTGGCGAACAGCCGGCGCCGGCCGTCGTCGCGCCAACCACCCAGCGTGGCGGGGTCGAAAGGTTCGTAGGAGGCCGGTTCGTCGTTGACGTAGAGACGCTCGTTGCGCAGGGCGAGGCGGTCGCCTGCTGCGCCGACGACACGCTTGACCAGCCGCTTGCCGTCGGCGGGGGAGTAGAGCACGACGATCTCGCCGCGCCTCGGCTCGGCCCAGCGAGCCAGTCTCCAGGTGGTGAAAGGCACCTTGAGGTCGTAGGCCAGCTTGTTGATGACGATCCGGTCGCCCTCGAGGATGGTCGGCTTCATCGATCCGGTCGGGACGTCGTTCCAGTCGGCGATCGCCGAACGGAACGAGCCGACCACCATGACGACGACCAGGAGCGTGCGGATCCACTCCCGCCACAACCAGATCGACCACCTCTTGAGCTTCTCGTTCATCCCCTCACCTCTCGACCGCAACCAATTGTACGGACGCGCCGTGCTGCGGTTCCGCCGCTCGTGTCGTCGGGTCTATTGATCCACTCCGGTCCCGCTGGTAGATTAGGTGAGGGAGTACAGACTCCAAGCAACCACCATGGCACACGACTACCCACACCGCCGCCGCTTCCCGAGGATCTCGTCGGAGCACACCGTCCTGGTGAAGAAGCTGGGCGGCGACGCGGCCGAGGCGTTCGCCAAGACACGCGTCGTCGGCCTCGGCGGCTGCATGTTCGTCAGCGCCGGGCCGGTCGGCGTGGGTTCCATCGTCGAGGTGCTCATCTCGGTGCACCTCCGGGTGGTACGAGCGCTGGTCCGGGTCGTCTACGAGATCGCCAAGGGCGACACGGAGTTCGAGGTCGGAGTCGAGTTCGTCGAGATCAGTCCGGCCGATCGGCAGATCATCGAAGCGATGCTCAAGGGCGCGACCGCGACCTGAACCGGCCGACTCCAATTTCGCACTGCACACCCGTCGAGCGAGTCGGTTGATCTTCGTGAATCCTTTCACTATCATCCCGCGGGGGCACGGGCGGGGAGCCGTGCCGGACCATGCGGGGCCGCCTCGCGGCAGGCGCCCGAGTCGTCCGAGCGGGTGCGACCGTCACTCGGGGAGAGGTCGGAGACGATGAATCTGAGGACGAGGCTGGCGGAGTTCTTCAAGCGCAAGGAGAACGCCGTTCAGGGCGGAGGGCCCAAGGCGATCGAGAAGCAGCACGCCCAGGGAAAGCTGACGGCTCGCGCCCGCATCACCGCGCTCCTGGACCCGCAGTCCTTTCACGAGTGCGACATGTTCGTCGAGCACAAGTGCGAGGATTTCGGGATGGACAAGAAGCACTTCCCGGGTGACGGGGTGGTGACCGGGACCGGGAAGATCCAGGGGCATCCGGTGTGCATCTACGCGCAGGACTTCACCGTCGCCGGCGGCTCCCTCGGCCTGATGCACGCGCGCAAGATCACCAAGATCATGGATCAGGCCATGAAGCTCGGCGTACCGCTGATCGGGATCAACGACTCGGGCGGTGCGCGCATTCAGGAGGGGGTCAACTCGCTGGCCGGCTATGGGGAGATCTTCTTCCGCAACACCCTGGCCTCAGGCGTCATCCCGCAGATCTCGGTGGTCCTCGGACCGTGCGCCGGTGGAGCCGTGTACTCGCCCGCGCTCACGGACTTCGTCTTCGTCGTCGACAAGATCTCCAAGATGTTCATCACCGGCCCCGAGGTCATCAAGACCGTGCTCGGCGAGGAGATCTCCATGGAGGAGTTGGGCGGCGCCCGGGTCCAGGTGGAGATCTCCGGCAACGCGCACTTCTACGCCGCGAGCGAGCAGGAGTGCTTCGACCAGATCAACCGCCTGGTCACGTTCATCCCCTGGAACAACAAGAAGAAGGCCGACCCCTATCCGGCGGCCCTGCCGAAGCCCGAGTACAGCCTCGAGAGGGTCATCCCAGCCGAGCCCACCCAACCCTACGACGTCCGCGACGTCATCCGGGCGATCTTCGACGGCAGCGATTTCTTCGAGGTCCAGGAGCACTGGGCTGCCAACATCGTCGTCGGGTTCGCCCGTCTCAAGGGCGAGACGGTGGGCATCGTCGCCAACCAGCCGCTGGTCCTGGCGGGGGTGCTCGACGTGGACTCTTCGGACAAGGCGGCCCGCTTCATCCGCTTCTGCGACGCGTTCAACATCCCGCTGGTGACGCTCGTGGACCTCCCCGGCTACCTGCCCGGGGTCGACCAGGAGCACGCCGGGGTCATCCGTCACGGCGCCAAGATCCTCTACGCCTACTCCGAGGCGACGGTGCCCAAGATCACGGTGATCCTCCGCAAGGCCTACGGAGGCGGCTACATCGCGATGTGCTCGCGCCACCTCGGAGCCGACTTCCTGTTCGCCTGGCCGACCGCCGAGATCGCCGTGATGGGGCCGGAAGGCGCCGCGAACATCATCTTCCGGGCCGAGATCGCCGAGGCCGCGGATCCCGCCGCGATGCGCCGCCAGAAGGTCGCCGAGTACACCGAGAAGTTCGCCAACCCCTTCATCGCGGCCGCCAACGGCCACGTCGATGCGGTGATCTCGCCGCAGGAGACGCGGGGATTCCTGATCCACGCCCTCGAGATCTCCGCGCACAAGTCCGAGTCGCGGCCGGCCAAGAAGCACGGCGTGCCGCCGTCCTGATCGCATGACCGAGCGCAAGAACCTCACGAGTCTGGTCGTGGACGACACCGTCTACGTGACTACGACGACGCCCAAGTTCGAACGGCGCAAGCCGTACGTTCCGGGCGATCCGCGGCATGTCGTCGCCTTCATCCCCGGCGTCATCCAGAAGATCCACGTGGCGCCCGGCCAGGCCGTGCGTTGGGGGGATGGCCTGCTCGTCCTCGAGGCCATGAAGATGAAGAACGACCTCACCTCGCCGCGCCACGGGGTGATCAAGGCCATCCATGTCGAGGTCGGGGCGATGGTCGCCAAGGGGCAGCTCCTCATCGAGTTCGAGTAGCGGCCTCGCGCTCGGTTGCCCGGATCCGCAGTGAGGCGGATCGTTGCCTTTTTCCTCCACCCGGGGCATCATCGGACCACCACAAGAAGGGGGGAAGGCAATGTCAAGGCAATCTCTTCGGTGCACTGTGTCCGTGATCGCGTTGTCCCTCGCCGCGACGGTCGTGGCGGCCCCGCCCGCCAGGATCGAGGCCGGCGATCCACCGGCGGCTCGGGTAAGGGAGCTCGCGGGCAGGCGCGGATCACTCGTCCCGGGCGTTCACGGAACCCAGATCTCGGGAGTCCTCTCGGGGGAGCGCTTCTTCCCGCAGTCGATCGCGTCCGGTGACCCGCGTCCCGACAGCGTGATCATCTGGACCCGGGTGTCCGACGCCGACCGGGCCGGGACCGACCTGCCCGTCCGCCTGATCGTCACCAAGGACCGCTTCTTCTCCCACGTCGTCTTCAACCAGGTGGTCACCGCGAAGAGCGACTACGACCACTGTGTGAAGGTCCGCGTCGGCGGGCTGGAGCCCGGGACCTCCTACATCTACTTCTTCGTCTACGAGAATGGCGGGACGCTCTACCTCTCGCACACGGGGTCCACCAAGACCGCGCCGGCCCCCGACTCGGACGTGCCGGTCAGGTTCGCCTTCCTCAACTGCCAGGACTACGTCGGCCGCTACTACAACGTGCTGCAGAAGGCCCTGCTCGATCACTCGTCCGACATCGACTTCGTGGTCCACCTCGGCGACTACGTCTACGAGACGACCGGCGATCCCAGCTTCCAGGCCCCGCCCGCCGATCGCGAGCTGGTGTTCGCCGACCAGGCAGGCGCGATCCGGCTCGGTGACGACGAGCATCCCTACTACGCGGCCAACTCGCTGTCGAACTACCGCGACCTGTACAAGACGTACCGGTCGGACCAGATGCTGCAGAAGATTCACGAGCGCTACCCGATGATCGCCACCTGGGACGACCACGAGTACACCAATGACTCGCACGGGGCCGAGGGGACGTACTTCGCCGGCCGGCGGGACGAGAACGACCCGGTGAGGCGCCGCAACGCCGATCGCGCGTACCTCGAGTTCATGCCCATCGAGGTCGGCCTCGACGCGGCGGGCACGCTCACCGTCGACGACTCGATGATCTTCCCGAACACCCGGATCTACCGCACGTTCCGGTTCGGGACCAACGTCGAGCTGGTGATGACCGACTACCGCTCCTTCCGCCCCGACCACCTGGTCCCCGAGGACGCCTTCCCCGGCAAGCTCGCCATCAGCCGCGAGGTCATCGAGCTGGTCATCGGCCCGGCGGGCTACCAGTTGTTCGCCAGCCAGCTCGATCCCTACGTCGACCTCGACGGCCTCCCGGCGGTGATGGCCCCGATGCTCGCGATCGTGACGCAGATGTACCTCACGGAAAACCCCGAGCTGTCCCAGGCGGACGCGGCCGCGCTCGCGGGCGAGGCGCTCGGCGGCCGGGTCTCGGCAACGTTCGTCAACGCGGCGTTCGCCGCGGCCTCTCTGCCGTCGCCCTTCGACGACGCCGCGTTGGCGGCCATGGACCGCGGGCTGACCGTGCTCATGTTCGGCAAGCGGAGCATCTACTCGGCGGCGGGCTCGCGAAACTTCGTGGTCAAGGACTCGCTCGACATGTACTCCAGCTTCGGGTTCTTCTCGACCGGCGGAGAGACGCAGAACGCCTACGGGGCGACCCAGGAGGCATGGTTGCGGGACACGCTCAGCGAGTCGCCGGCCACCTGGAAGCTGCTGGGCAGCTCGGTCGCCTATGCCCCGAAGATCCTCGACTTCACCAACCCGACGATCGCCGCCGTCCTCCCGCCCACCTTCCCGGACCTCCTCCGTCGCGCCTTCCTGTTCGGGGCCGACGACTGGGACGGCTTCCCCGACAAGCGCAGCAGCCTGATGCAGTTCTACGCTACCGTGCCGAACCTGGTGATCCTCTCGGGCGACTGGCACGCGTCGTTCGTCACGGATCACCTGAACGGGGTCTTCGAGTTCACCGGGCCGGCCGTCTCGTCGGAAACGGCCCAGGGCGAGGCGCTCAAGTTCGTCCTCGGTGATCCGCTGCTCTCGCAGGTCCCCGGCGTCGAGCAGATCGTCGGTCTGCTCGGCACCATCGTCCAGATCTCCTCGCTCGACCCCGAGGTGTCACCGGCGCAGCTCGCGTTCTCGGACACCGCGAGGAACGGTTACGTCTTCGTCGAGGTCACCCCCGACGCGCTGCTGGCGACCTACAGCCTGATCGACGGCGACGAGACGCTGACCTCGTACTACGCAACGCCGGACGCCCTGCCGAGCCTGTTCACCACCACGACCTTCACGCTGAGCGGAGGCAGCCTGAGCATCAGCGCCCCGTGACCCGGGGTGAACGCCCGTTGCCGTGGCGGGTCCCGGCGGTGCCGGGGCCCGCTCGGCGTATGATCGCGACCGGTGGCCATGACGGGTAACGTGGTTGCGCTGATCGCCGTGGCGGTGGGTGCCGTCGGCGTCCTCCTCGTCGGGGAGGCGAAGGGACGCCGGCCGTTGGTGCTGGCGGCCAAGCCTCTGGCCTCGGCGTGCTTCGTCGCCGTCGGCTGGGTGTCGCTCCGCGACTCGGACCCGTACGGTGCGTGGATCGTGCTCGGGCTGGCCTTCTCGATGGTCGGAGACATCCTGCTCATGTTCAGGCGGGCGTTCCTGGCGGGGATCGGCGTGTTCCTGGCCGCCCACGTCGCCTATCTCGCGGCCTTTCACGTCCTGCTGCCGGCGCACGACTGGCCGCTTTGGATCGCCGCCCCCGTGACCACGACCTCGGCATTCGCGGCCGCCTGGCTGTGGCCTCACCTGGGGCGTCTCCGCGCGCCGGTGGTTGCCTATGTCGCCGCGATCACGCTCATGCTGTGGGGGGCACTGGCCGCCCTGGAAGCGGGCCGGCTCGGGACCGTCTTCGCTGCCGGCGCGGTGCTCTTCTACCTGTCGGACCTGGCGGTCGCGCGAGACCGGTTCGTGAGGTCGGGCTTCGTCAACCGGGCGTGGGGACTGCCGGCCTACTACATCGGACAGATCCTGCTGGCGCTCAGTGTCGGCAGATAGGCGCCTGGAGTGGCGAGCCGGGACCGGTGGGGCGGTGGGAGCGGGGCGGGGTCAGACGGCGAGCTGCGAGAGGTGCTGGACCAGGCGGTCCTGGTCCTCGGCCCGGATCGACCGGAAGCGCAGGGCGACGCCCGTGAGCCGCTCACGACGCTGGGTGGCGTGCCTGACCACCTCGGCCTGCCCGCGGATCGGCCCGGGCTCTCCCGGCACGGTGAGCTCGAAACCGATCTCGGTGCCGACGGGATAGGTTTCGTCGATGCGGACGAGCATACCGCTCGACGAGACATTGACGGTCTGACAGAGGACGCGGGTGGTCCCGAGCTCCGAGGGGACCTCGAGACGCGCCAGCGCGCGAAGCGGCACCCGCGGCGCCACCTCGATGATCCCAGGGAGGACGTGCTGCAGCACGGACGGCGGGCTGGAGGTCCCGAGGACGCGGTTGGCGCCCTTGCCGACATGGCTCTCGGCCTCGGCGATCGACTCGTCGGGAGCCACCAGGACGATCGCCGAGTGCTTGCACGACGAGTTCTCCCGGCGGAGGAAGTCGAGAAGCCGCTCGGCCGACATGTCGGGAACCGGGAGCGCGATCACCACGGCGTCGTAGGGTAGGAGCGCGGTGAGCTCGAGGGCGCCGGCCGCGGTGGAGATGTAGTCACAGCGGAACTCGGCGAGTGACAATCCCCCGGTCCAGCGCTCGAAGAGCGGGGGTTCGAAGCCCACGAAGAGCACGTCCCGCTTGGCGGTGAGCATGACTGCAGCCCTCGGCTTCCCTCCGCGACCCTACGACCGAATCTGCTCGAACAGCCCACGGTGGCGCCTGTCGATCGAGTGCCGCAGTTGCTCGCCCTCGAACGCCCGCCCGGTGCAAGTCCGTACGACAACCGCGGGTTACGCCTTCGTGGTCACTCTCACACTACTGTACCACCGGTGGAACCTGCGTCTCGCCTGAGCCCGAGCCTCCCGTCCATCAGGACCGCCCCTGTCCCGCGGCTGCGCGGGGTCACGAGGCCAGGTGATCGAGGTAGCTGGCGAACCGCTGTGCGTCACTCCCCTCGAAGTGCGAGAAGCGCACCCCGACCCCGGCGATGCGTTCGCGACGCTGGAGGGTGTTGCGAACCACCTGGGCCCGACCGCGGATCGGCTTGTCCACACCGGGCAGGGCCAGCTCGAAGGCGAACTCGGTCCCGACGGGGTACTCCTGGTCGGTGCGGAGCAGCATCCCGGTCGCCGAGATGTTCTCGGTCTGGCAAAGCACCAGCTTGGTGCCGCGGGAGCCCTCGACCTTCACCCTGCTGATCGCGCGCAGCGCCAGCCTCGGCGCTATGCCGGTGAGCGTCGCGATGGTCTTCTCGATCTGGTGAGCCGGGGCATCGACGGCGAGCACGCGGTTCGCGCCGTAGCCGAGCAGGACTCCGGCGTCCTCGAGCGCCTCGGAGCCGGCGAGGAGGACGACGGCGGCGTTTCGGCTCGGGCAGTCGGCCTTGCGCACGGCCGACAGGAACGGCCTGGCCTCGACGTCCGGAAGCGGGAAGCCCACGACCACAGCGTCGTAGGGGAACAGCGACATCAGGTCGAGCGCCTCCCGACCGGTCGCGATGAACTCGGTGAAGAAATGCGCGCGGTTGAGGACCGGTGTCACCTCGTCGAAGACGTGGTGTGGAACCCCGACCACGAGCACGCTGCGACCCGCCGCCACCATGGGTTCATTATCGCGCCTCCGGGGCCGCCGGCAACCTCTCCCGGTCGCTCGGGGTTGCCACCCGCGAGCCAACCCCTTACCCTGGACGGCAGAGGGACCGTGGTCAGGCCACGGCACTCACGACGAACATGCCGGTGCAAGATCGCTTCCAGGACCTTTCGGAGCTGCGGAGCTTCCGCCTCTTCGAGCATTTCACCGACAACCAGCTCGCCGTGCTCTACCAGGCCACCCGTCACGAGAGGTTGGCCGAGAAGGAGGTCGTCTACGCCGAAGGCCAGGCCGGCGACGACTTCTTCGTGATCGTCGCGGGAGGCGTCGAGGCGTACCGCGAGACCATGGTCGGTCGCCAACCGGTGGCCAGGCTGCGGGTAGGTCAAGTCTTTGGCGAGGACTCCTTCATCGATGGCGACGTCCGGTCTGCGACGGCCGTCGGCGTCCAGGGGGGGTTGCTCCTGCGCGTGGACGGGGCGCAGGCGCGCATGCTCATCGGGTCGCTCAAGGGATTCGACGTCGCCGTGCTGCGGTCGTTCTGGCACGCACTCGCCGCCAAGGTTAGGCAGGCCAACGCCTTCATGGCCGAGATCGCGGCCACCGGGCACGAGGCTCCGCAGCGCGGTCCGACCGAGCGGGGTGAGCAGGTCGCCCTGCAGCCCTCGGCCAAGCTCGGGCTCTTCCAGGAGCAGGGGCTGGGAACCGCGGAGCTTCGCCTCCTCGCCACCACGCTGCCGGCCGAGCGGTTCGCTCCGGACGCCATGATCTTCTTCGAAGGAGAGCTCGGCGACAGCCTCTTCATCGTCGTCGACGGCGAGGTGCGGATCTCCCGCCGCCTGCCCGGGATGGGCGAGGAGACGCTGGCGATCCTCGGCCGGGGCGAGGTGTTCGGCGAGATGGCGCTCATCGACGAGCTGCCACGCTCCGCCGACGCCCGCTCGCACTTCCGGGGCTGCACCGTGCTGAGGCTGTCGCGCAACGACCTCGACGAGCTGCTCGGCCTGGACAGCGCGGCCTCGGCGTTCCTCGGCCTGCTCTGCCGGCTCCTCACGCGACGCTACCGCGCGATGATCAACCACCTGATCACGTGGCGGGTCATGGCCGGTTTCAGCTAGCGTTCTCGGCGGATCAGCGCAGCAGCCTGGCGTACGAGGCTTCGTCGAAACCGACGATGAGGGTCCTCCCCGTGAGGAGCGAGGGCGCTCGCAGGTTGCCGCTCGGTCCGAGCAGGACCTTGAGCAGCGCCTCGCGGTCGGGTCTGTCCTTCTTCATGTCGATGTCGACGATCCGCTTCCCCTTGCTGGCGATGATCCGATCGACCCGGGACGCGAGCGCCAGCGCGTCATCGGGGCCGAGGATCTGCTTCTTCGTGCTGACCTGGTCGTGGACTTCGACGTCCTCCCGCGCAAGGAACTCCTGCGTTCGCCCGCACGTCGTTCAACCGGGCCGGAAGTAGAGCCAGTCGGCGCGTGGCATGGGGCCTCCCTTCGCGGGTCAGCATAGCGCCGCCCGGGAGCACGCTCACAGCCATCTGCCGCCGCGCGCCAGGAGCGTGGGATCGGACCGCCAGCCCGTGGCCGACGGCATCGGCGGCGGCGATGGCGGCGGCGCCGCAGCAGCGGCCGACACTCCATCGGCCCGCCAGGACAGCGTCACGGTGGCCGTGTAGCGGCGTTGGAACGGGGGCGCCGGCATGTCCGCCCCGGAGAGGCTGCGGCTGAGGTCGGCCCCGGCCTGGACGCTGACCAGGGAGCTCGCCCACGCCGGCGACCACTGCACCACGAGCTGGTACTGCTCGCTGGCGGCATCCATCCGCGACACGTCGTTCTTCATTCGCGTGTAGCCGGCCCGCGGGGTGAGGACGAGGGCGAGCGAGGACAGGTTGAGGCTTGGCTGCAGGGACAACACGAGCTGGTCGGTGGTGCCCATGAGCGGCGACCCCTCGCCCCGGGTGCCCGACAGCATGGCGGAGAGCATGAGCATGCCGCCCAGGGTCCCGTTGGCTCCGAGCGTCGCCATCGTCACGGTCTGGTCCGCCCCGGGCATGACCTCGTCGGTCGTCTCCTGCCACGACAGCGCCTGCGTGAAGCTGGCTGTCCCCACCATCTCCGTCAGGGACAGCATGCCGCCGAGCTGGGACCGGTCCGTTCCCGGGAGGGAGTTCACCGGGTCGGCGTCGCCGTCGGTCCCGCCGAAGGTCCCGCTCGCGGCGAGCTGGACCTTCTGGCCGAGCGGAACGGCCAGGTTGACCATCGCACCGTCCTCGACCACGCTGGGGAAGGCGCTGTCCGAGCCGCCCCCGCTCTTCTGGCGACGAAGCTGGAGCGACAGCGAGGCCCGGCCGAGGAGCTTCGACAGGGAGAGGTCGCCACCGATGCGGTCGGGCACGCCGCCGGGGGTGAAGCCCGGGTTCAGCGGGTTGATGAAGTCGTTGTCGACCTGGCGCAGGTTGACCGCGTAGGTGAAGGTGCCGGCGGCGCCGGAGGCCCCGAGCCGAAGGCCCCAACCCTCGCGCTTCTCAGCGCCGGGCTCGTCGTTCCCCTGGTACTCCCCGCGGGCGCTCTCCAGCATCAGGGTCAGTCCCGGCGAGAGCACGAAGCGCCCGAGCAGGCCGATCGCCTCGGTCCGGCTGCCCAGCGTGTAGGGGCCGGTCTCCTCCTCCGCCCTGATCGCCATCGCGCGGAGGAGGAAGCGCGTACCGTCGAAGGGCGCCTCGTAGGCGACGGCCTTGAGCCGCTGCTCCGGGCCGAGGCTTCCGGCCGACGCCTCCGACGACTCGTTGAACGTCTGGTAGTAGGAGACCGTCCCCGCCGCGGTCCCGACCTTGCCGAGGGCACCTCCGCGCGCCAGGCCGGAGGCGAGGAACTCGCTCTGGTCGAGGAAGTCGGGCGGCGAGTAACCGGCGCGGCCTTCCGGTCGCACCGGTCCGTTGCGGAGACCCAGCTCGGCCTGCCAGTTGCGGCTCTGGGCCAGCGGGCCGTCGGCCGGCGTGAAGCCGCGCCGCCAGCCGACGTCGGCGGTGGCCTTCACGCCGCCGCTGCCGACGTTGACGTCGGACTGGGTCGAGAGCTGGAGGTTCGCCTCCGCTGTGTCGGCGCCGTCCGGTTCGTCGTTTCCCACGGTGATCACCTGCGCCCCGACCAGCCAGTTCAGCCACCCGTCCTCGTCGGTCGTCGCTGCGACGGTCTCCTCAGGTGACGGAGGGGGTGGGGGAGGCTCCTGGTCCGCGAGGCCGTCGGCGCTCTGGTGAGTCGAGGCGACGACGGCCTCACGCCACTCGCCGCGCTGGCTGCCGTCGGGAGCGAACGCGGCGAGCCGCACGCGGACCGCGCCGTCCAGGCTCGACGGGATGGTGTAGCGGCTCTCGAGGGTGGTCGCCTCGGCGAGCCGGGTCGGGCGGTCCGCGGCGAGCAACTCCACCCGGTAAAGCAGGCCGGGCGCGCCGCCCTGCCAGCGCACCGCCCGGCGGCCGGACGACCCCTCGACCGGCTCCGGCTCGACGGCGAGGGCGACGCGGTCGGGCAGCACCACGAAGGTGCGCCACCCCGTCGGCTCGCTCCTGACCTCGCCGGGGAACACGGCGCGGACGCGAAACCGGTGCTCGCCCGGCCCGAGACCGGCGAGGTCCTCGGACGACGGACGCCACTGCGAGGCGGACAGGCGGATGCGGATCGGCAACGGGGCGTTGGCCGGGTCGACCTCGACCTCGTAGCCGGAGGCGCCGGGGAGGAGCGACCAGCGGAACGTCGGCGCCCGCGCTCCGACGATCGCCCCCTCGGCCGGTGCGTGGATCTTGAGACCGGTGTGGCTCTCGGGAGCCAGGATGACCGTGACCGGCTCTGAGACCAGCGCCTGCGGCTGCTCGATGGCCAGCTCGAGGGTATGCTCGCCGGCGAACGAGACGGGGATCGGGACGTTCGCCTTGACCTCGACGGGCAGGCCGCCCGCGGCGCTGACCGTGAAGGCGTCGAACGGCACGCCGTCGAAGCGCCAGGTGCCGACGATCGCGCCGAGACCGGTGGTGGCGAGGAGGCCGCGAGGGAAGATCGGTTCCTTCGGGGAGATCACGGTGAACGGCCGCGGGAAGACGACGGCGGCCGCGGTCACTCCGAGCGGCGCCCCGAGCGACGCCGCCGGGTAGACGAGGAGCACGGCGCCCTGGTTCGACGGTGCACCGCCGGGATTGGTCAGGAGGAGGGCGTAGGGTCCCGGGCGGGACTGGGCCGGGATCGACACCAGCACCTCGGCCAGCGTCGCCGAGATCACCGTGATCCGCTCGACGATGAGGCCCGGCGTCGGCGAGCTGGCCACGGCGCCCGAGTGGAAGTCCCGGCCGACGACGCGCAGCCTGGTCGACACCGTCCCGGTGGCGACCGCCGGCGGAGAGATCGCCTCGATCTGCGGGGTCGGGACCGTGATGGTGAGCGCCAGCGACGCGGTGCGGGGGCCGACGATCCCGGGGGCCGTCCCACTGAAGCCGAGCAGGGCGGTCGTCGGCGGTGCGTTGATGCCCACAGCGACCGTGACGGTCTGCATGGCCCCGGGGCCGAGGGTGAACGACGCCGGTGTCAGCGTGACGCCGGGGGCAGAGGTTCCGGTCACCGAGACCTGGCCGGCGAAGCCGCCCGACGGCGACACCGAGACGCTGACGGTGCCGCTGTGACCCTGGGCGACGGAGAGCACCGGCGGCAGGATCGACAACGCGAAGTTCGGCGGCGCCGTGATGGTCAGGTTGAGGGTGGCGGTGCGGGTGCCGATGGTGCCGGCGGCGGTGCCGCTGAAGACCGCGACCGCCGGGCCGAGCGGTGCGGCCAGGGCCGCCGCGAGCGTCACGACCTGGCTGGCCCCCGGCATCAGCGTGAAGCCCGCCGGCGTGAACGTCACGCCGGCGACGGCGGGTGCGGTGACGTTGATCGGGCCGGAGAAGCCGAAGCGTGCGGTGGCCGAGACGGTCACCGTCGCGCTGGTGGTCGCCTGCAGCGTGAGCGAGGCCGGAGTGACGGCGAGCGCGAAGTCGGGTGGCGGCGTGATCGTCAGGTTGAGGGTGGCGGTGCGCGGACCGGGCACGCTCGCGGCGGTGCTGGTGAAGTCGACGGCGCTGGAGCCCGGCGGAGTGGATAGGGCGGTGCCGACGGCGACCGTCTGCGACCCGCCTGGCAGGAGCGTGAAGGTCGCGGGCGTGAACGTCACCCCGGGAACTGCCGGCGCGTTCACGGTGATCGGACCGGTGAACCCGTTCAGTGCGGTCGCGGTGACCGCCACGGTACCGCCGCCGCCGGCCTGCAGGGTCAGCGCCGGGGGGTTGACCGCCAGCGTGAAGTCCGGCAACGCCGCGACGAGCAAGGTGAACGGGACGTTCTTCGCGGGGCCGGTCGCCGGGGTGAAGGTGAGCATCATCGGGTAGGTGCCCGCAACGGTCGTCGGCGCCGCCTGCACCGCGAGGCTCGCCGGCGCCCACCCGGGTCCGGCGATGGTGGCGGTGGACGGCGTGAACGTCACGCCTGCCGGCGCACCGGTGGGGGAGACGGTGACCGTCGAGGCGAAGCAGGCGTTCGGGGTGAGCGAGGCGGTCACGGTCCGCGCCGGGCCGCCCGCGGTGAGCGACAGGGGCGAGGGATTGGCGGCAGGGGTGAAATCGGGGTCCGCCACGTTCACGGTCAGGAACGCGGTTCTGGCGACCCCGGCGGCCGCGTCGGTGACTGACAGCGTCACCGTGCGCGGGCCCGCGGTGAGGCCCGAGGCGGACACCGTGAAGGGCACCGTCTGGCCCGGGGGCATCGGGCTCGCGACCGGGTTCAGCGGCGTGACCGTGAGCCCCGCTGGTACGCCGGTGAACTGTACGGTGGGCGTGCCCGTGTAGCCGAGCAGCGGCGTCAGGACGATCCCGTTCGCCGCGGGGCTGCCGCCGTTACAGACCGTCATCGTGGCCTGGGTGAACGAGACGTTGATGTTGGGCTGCGGGACGATCACCGTCATCGTGAAGACCGCCGGCGTGACGGCGCCGAGCTGGGCGAACATCGAGCCGCTGTAGGTCCCGGGGTTGGTCCCGGCGGCGACCGAGAAGGTGAAGTTCGCGTTCGGGTACGGCGGTGACACGCTCAGCGTCCCGCCGGTCGTGATCCCGGCCGGGAAGCCGCCGAACCAGTAGTTGATGGTCCCGGTCAGGCCGGGGTCCGGATTGGTGGCGACCCTCACGATGACGGTACTGCCCCACTGGACCGTGGCCGGGTTGGGCGAGATCGTCGGGTGGAAGGTCGGCGGGAGGACGGTCAACGTCATCGTCCCAGTGCCGACCCCCGGCGGCCCCGCAGTCGTCCCCAAGTAGATGGTGTAGGTGCCCGGGACCGCAGCCGCCGTCGTGGCGAAGCGAAAGGTCGCCGTCGACGTGGGGGGGGCGGGAGGTGGTGCATAGGTGAACGTGACGGCTCCAGGCCCACCGTCCGGCGGCACCGGAATCACGGAGAGCCACGACGGGAGGGCGACCACTGCCAGGCTGGTGGAGAAGGTGACCGTACCAGTCCCGGCGGTGGGTGGGGTCGGGTAGCTCAGCGTCAGTGTGACCAGCGAGCTCCTCGCGGCAGGTGCGACCGACACCGCGGCCGGTGCCGCGGTGATGGCGGCGCCCGCGGGGAACGCCAGGAACAGGCCGAACGCCGCGAACAGCATCCGCCAGGCCACGCTGGCGACCCGCGATCCCCGCCCATTCGGACGACCCACCTTGCTCGGAGTTCCCCGGAACCTTCCCACACCAGTCATGGTCTCCTCCTCGCAGCCGACGGTCGCCCCGACCCGCCGAAGCGGGCATGGCGGGGTTCTGCCGCCGGCCGAATCAACCGGATGAACGTCGATACTGCCGAGACGCGAACGGTTCCGACCGCGGCACCGTGCAGGCCGCCCGAGCGGGACGAACGCGTCGGCACGCCGCCGAGCGGCCGGGCCGTCACTGCGCTGCTCCCGCGAGGACGACCTCGTGCATCCAGATGTCGCCGTCCCTCATGCGCGGCGTCAGGGTCTCGACGAGCCGGCGCAGTCGCCCGCCGCCGGCGGTCCCGTCACCCGGCTGAGCCGGGGTCAGTCCGCCGATCCCGCGCAACGCGGCCATCAGCTCGCCACCGGCAGGGGCCGGCTCGACGGCCCGTCCCGCCGCCGCCGTCGGCAGGCCGGCGAGCTCCCGGTCGAACTCCGGCAACGGGCGGCGCGAGGCGACGATCAGGAAGCGCTCCTCGCCCCCGGCGCTGGTGACCACCCAATCCTGGACGATGTCGGCGGCCTGGCCGGGCAACCGGTGGCGGACGCCGGCGGGCAGCGGGTTGGCCGGCTCGACCCCGGGCAGCGGGAAGAGCACGAAGGCGCTGCCTGCGCGATCCTCGTTGAGCACGAAGAGGTGGACCGGCTCGCGGCACGACACGGTGAGGTAGAGGCGATCGCCGGGCCGGACGGCGTCTCCGGAGGCAAGCGGCCGGGAGTCGCCGTCGCCGTCGCGGAACAGGGCAGCCTCGATGCCGAACCCCGGGTGCTCGAGGTTCGCGATCCCGGCGATCCCGATCCGTCTCACGAACGGGGCGAACCGCCGATCCGATTGCAAGGCCTGCAAAGGTGGCACGCCGAGGACGGAGAGGAGGAGCGAATCGTGGGCTTCCTCGGCGCGAGTGAGCCAGGTCACCGCCGCATCCCGCTCGTCGAGCGCGGCGTAGGCCCTGGCGCGCATCGAGGGGGAAACCCAGCCCCGTTGCGCCTGCTCGCTCATCCGGTCGAGCCGCCACTGCCAGGCGCCGGCGGCTCCCGCCCGGGCGAACGCGGTCGCGAGGGAGTCGACCTCGCCGGCCGCGAGGCCGGGCAGCTCTGCGGCACTGCGCCAGTGGGGGAGGGCACGATCGACCTGGCCCTTCGCTTCGTACGCGCGGCCGAGCCAGACATGACCCGGTTGAAACGCCGGGTCGAGCTCGAGCGCCCGGAGCAGTTTGTCGATCGCGGCGTCGGCCTGGCCCGCCGCGAGGAGAACGGCGGCATGGGAAGTGTTGACCGGCAGCGAGAGGGGGTCGATCTGCTCGGCGAGCTGGGCCTCGGCGATCGCCTCGCCGTGGCGGCCCAGCAGCGACAGCAGCTCGGCCTTCCACTGGTGCGCGGTGACGCAGCGGGGATCGAGCTGAATGGCGCGCTCGAGCTCGCGCTCCGCGCCGTCCCAGTCCCAGTCGGCACGAAAGCGGAGGTTCCCCCCGCTGGCGACGACCTCGGCCCGGTCTGCCCCGACGGCGATGGCCCGCGCGACGGCAGCGCGCGCCCGGGCCCGGGCCTCCTCCGGCGAGCTCGGGCTCGACTCGAGCTCGGTGAAGGCCAGCCAGGCGTCGGCCTGCCCCGACCACGCCAGCGCGAATCCGGGGTCCAGGGTGGTGGCTTGCTGGAACTGCCCGATCGCCCGTTCGAGGGCGCGGGTGTCGCGCTTGTTCCAGAAGAAGCGGCCCTTGAGATAGGCCGCATACGCGGCGGCGCTCGCCGTCGGGCGGGAGGTCATGGAGGCCCGCTCGGACTCGCTGAGGCGGAGCTGGAGCGCCTGCGTCGCCTGCTCGGAGATCGAGTCCTGCAGCGCGAAGATGTCGGTCGCCGCCCGGTCGAACGTCTCGGCCCAGATCGGGAGCCCGTCGTCGCTGCCGACGAGCTGGACCGAGACGCGCACCCGGTCACCGAGCCGCTGGATCCGGCCGTCGAGCACGGCGTCCACCTCGAGGGTGCGGGCCAGCTCGCGGTAGTCCGCGCCTGGCGCCTTGAGCCTGGCGACGGCGGCCGTCGGCCGGACCCGGATGTCCGCGAGCCGGCTCAGCCGGTTGATGAGCGCATCCGCCATCGCGAGCCCGAGGTAGGCATCGTCGTTGCCGGGCCCGAGGAGCTGGAACGGCAGGACGGCGACGGTGCGGACCAGGGGCGCCGCGACCACGCGCTTGTGGGTTGCGGCTCGGATCGCCAGCGCGGCCGTGGCGGCCAGCACCACGAGGACGAGACCCGCCCCGGCCAGACGGGCGCGCCCCGACGTCGAATCCCAGCGCGTCGCCAGCCGACCCGACAGGGAACGCCGGTACTCCCGCCGTTCCTGGGCCTCCGACCCGGTCTCGAGGAACGACTCGAGCCCCCGCCTCATCGCCACCGCGCTCGGCCACCGGGCGGCGGGCGTGGGCGCCAGCGCGCGTTCGACCACCTCCACGAACGCCGAGGGGAGGGACGGGCACAGCTCGGCGAGCGGCTTTCGCTCGCCACGAGTCTGGACCTCGAGGAGCTCCCCGAGGTTCTCGGCCTGGAACGGGTAGCGGCCGCAGACCAGGCGATGGAGCAGCACCCCGAGCGCGTAGACGTCCGACGCCGGGCTCGGCCGTCCACCGTGAAGGACCTCGGGCGCCAGGGCGAGCGGCGTGCCCCACAGCGCACCCCCGTCGGACCGACCGGGATCGATCGTACCGCCCGCGCCGAAGTCCATGAGGACGATCCGGCCGCCGCGCTCCCGCATCACGTTGCTCGCCTTGACGTCGCCGTGGACCAGGCCGGCGGCGTGCACCGCGGCCAGGGCTGCGCACAGGTCGATGCCGACCAGCGCGGCCTCGCGGGCGTCCATGGCGCCCTCGAAGGCGAGGCGCTCTTCGAGCGTGTGGCCTTCGACGAGGTCCGTCCACAGGCCGACCCTGCCGTCGTGAACGTCGGCCCCGTGCACCGTGACCACGTTCGGGTGGCGCACCTTGGCCAGGGTCCGCGCCTCCCGGATGAACCCGCTCCGCTCGCCGTTGCGCCAAGGCGCGTCGGTGCGCCGCAGCTTCAGGGCCACGGCCCGGTCGAGGAGCGGGTCATGAGCCCTGAAGACCTCGCCGAACGCGCCGCTGCCGAGGAGCTCCACCGCCTCCAGGTGACCCCAGCGGAAGAGGGCAGCCCGAGACGCCCCGAGCTCCAGCGTCGAGGCGAGATCTCCCTCCGCCTGCTGGTCAGGCGGAATCGTCCGGAACGCCGCGGCCACCGACGCGATGGCCCGCAGCGCCGCGACCTGTCCGCTGGCGGTGTCGGCCGTCCGGGTGGCGGCGTCCCAGTCGACCGGCGTGTCGTCGGCGACGGCCTCGGCCAGCTTCGCGAGCCCGGAGTCGTCAACGTCGGCCATTCATCTCCTCGGCGAGCCGCAGCAGGGCACGCGACACCATCATCCGGGCGGCGTTGGGCGATGGGCTGCCCATCGCCGTCGCGATCTCCTGGAACGAGAACCCCAGCTCCACCCGCATGATCACCGCCTCCTGCTGGAGCTCCGGCAGGCTCGCCAGCGCCTTCTCGTAGGACTCCACGACCTCGCGGCCGACGGCCAGCTCGACCGGTGAGGGCGTGTGGTCCGCGAGCTCCTCTGAGAGCTCGTTCGCCCCCGGCCGACGGGACGACCGCCGGATCTCGTCGCGAATCGCGTTGAGCACGATCCGCCGCAGGTACGCGAGAAACGCACCGTCATGCCTTGGTTCGAACCTCGCTACCTGGTTCAACGCCCGGATGAGGGAAACCTGCACAAGGTCGTCGGTGTCCACCATGCCGCGGGCGCGATCCGGCAAGCGGCCGTGCGCCCACCGGCGCAGGGCGGGCAGGTAGCGGCGGAGCAGTCGATCGCGGGCGTCACCGTCGCCGTCACGCACCAGGCAGAGGAGTGCCGCAGTCGACTCGAGGTCTTCGGGCATTCCGCTCACGTGATGGCCTGGTCCCCTTTCCCCCGCACTCGGGGGCCGCCTGGGTTCGCCGGGGCGTGACTCCTGCAGGACGACGCGGCCCCGGTCACGCTCGTGTACGAGTGTCCTGTTCGCATGCTAGCGCAGGGCGGAGAGGCGGACAACCGCAGTCCGGACACGGGCGGCTGTGCGGTTTGCGTCCGCGCGACGTTGACTCGGGTGGGACGGGAGGGTGGGGTGGTCGGTAGGGAAGGAGGCGACCAGTGACCAGGGGGGTTCTCGCCGCGGGTACGCTGCTCGCCGTGCTGGCCGTGACGGCGCCGGCAGCCGAGCCTCCGACCCCGCCCGGGCCCGGCAGCAGCTCCTTCCCGCGAAATCTCGGGGGCCAGCCCCCGCCTCGGATGGGGCCCGACATCACGTCCGGCCGGGGCATCGTCGTCGGCGGCGAGGTCGGCGGACAGGGAGGCAAGCTCGTTCCCTGGGGCGGGACGGTCGTCCTGACCAGGCGCGACGCCGTCTCCCCGAGGTCCGGCACCTGCGCCTTCAACATCGCCTACGACGAAGTGAACCGGGAGCCGCTGCCGACCGGCACGTCGTTCGTCAACGTCCTGCGTCGCGGCGGCCTCGAAGTGTCCCGGCAGACCAACCGCCACCTGGGTCCCGACGAGGTCAGGAGGGTCTTCACGCAGGCATATCTGGCGAGCGGCCCCGCGACGCACACGCTGAGCCTCACGCTCGACGCCGAGCGCACCATCGCCGAGACCAACGAGGCCAACAACCGCTTCGAGATCACCTACCTGCTCAAGGAAGACTGCGCCCCCCCGACGCCCCCTGCCCGCTGAGCCGTCGTCCGCTGCCCCCTGTCCCCAGGCGGGTGGGCGGGGGGCTAGTCCCAGATCCCGAGCATCGCCTTGACGTCGTCGGAGGCTTCGGTGCGGGGGTCCCAGGCCGGTGTCCACTGCAGCTCGACGGAGGCCTCGAGCACGCCGGGAATCGAGCGCAGGGCGTGGTCGACGGCGGCGACGATCTCCGGCCCCTCGGGGCAGAACGGTGTCGTCAGCGTCATCGTGACCTTGACGCGGGCGCCGCCGGCATCGACCTCGATGTTGCGGATGAGGCCGAGCTCGACGATGGAGATGGCGATCTCCGGGTCGGTGATGGGCTCCAGCGCGGCGCGGACGGCCTCGGGCGTGACCTCGCTCATGACCGTGTCTCCTCGAGCTCCGTGGTGCTCGTCGACTCGTGACCGCCGGAACGCCAGGTCTCAACCGCGTCGTTCAGCGTGACCCAGGCGAGCATCGCGCACTTGACCCGCACCGCGAACTTCTTCACCCCCTCGAGCGCCTCGAGGTCGCCGAGGTCGGCGTCGGCAGGCACCGGCTCGCCGTGCATCATGGCGCGGAACGCCTCGGCGGTGGCCTCGGCCTCCGCCAGCGTCTTGCCGGGCAGCATCTCGGCGAGGATCGAGCCGGACGCCGTGGAGATCGCACAGCCGCGGTTGACCACCTGCACGGCGGCGACGCGGTCGCCGTCGAGGGCGAGGTTCAGAAACAACTCGTCGCCGCACATCGGGTTGAAGCCATGCGCCGCGGTGTCGACGCGGTCGAGCGGCTCGTGCCCGCGCGGGTGGCGGTGGTGGTCCATGACGACCTCACGGTACAGGTCGTCGAGTGCGACATCGGGTCGATCGGTCATTCCCGTCCACCTCGGAGGCGTGTAGGGGAGGGGCTTGTCCCCTCCCTCACCACAGCCTGCATCTCCTGGGCGGGGTCAAGCCCCGCCCCTACATCACTCCAAAGTACTTCCTCGCGGCGACGAGGCCGTCCACCAGGGCGTCGACGTCGTCGCGGTCGTTGTAGAGCCCGAACGAGGCGCGGGCCGTGGCGACCACGCCGAGCCGTCGCATGAGCGGCTGCGCGCAGTGGTGGCCGGCGCGCACCGCGATGCCGCGGGTGTCGAGGATCGTCGCCAGGTCGTGCGGGTGGATCTCGGGGTCGACGAACGACACGAGGCCGCCCCGCTTCGCGGGCACCATCGGCCCGTGGATCTGCAGCCAGCCGAGCGAGCCGAGGCGGTCGAGGGCGTAGGCGGTCAGATCCTCCTCGTGGGCGCGCAGCGCCGCCATCCCGATCCCGTCGAGGAGATCGAGCGCCGCCGGGAACGCGGCCGCGTCGGCAATGTTCGGGGTGCCCGCTTCGAACTTGTGCGGCACGTCGTTCCACGACGCGAAGTCGAGGCGTACCTCGCGGATCATCTCGCCGCCGCCGAACAACGGCTCCATGCGATCGAGGGCGTCGAGGGTGCCGACGAGGAAGCCGACCCCGGTCGGGCCGTACGCCTTGTGCGCGGAGAAGGCGAGGAAGTCGATGCCGAGCGCCTGGAAGTCGACCGGCAGGTGAGGCACGGACTGGGCGCCGTCGACGACGACGAGTGCGCCGACGCGGTGCGCCGCGGCGGCGATCTCGGCGACCGGGTTGATCGTCCCCAGCACGTTCGACATCGCCGTGAAGGCGACGATCCGCGTCCGACTCGTGAGCAGGTCGGGCAACCTCGTGAGGTCCAGCTCGCCGGAATCGTCGAACGGGATGTGCCTGAGGACGACGCCGCGCTCGCGGGCGAGCATGATCCACGGCACCAGGTTGGAGTGGTGCTCCATCTCGGTGAGGAGCACCTCGTCCCCCGCCGCGAGCTTCGCGCCCCACGAGCGCGCGACCAGGTTGATCGCCTCGGTGGTGTTGCGCAGGATCACCACGCTGCGCTCGCTCGGCGCGTTGACGAACGCCGCGACCCGCGAGCGGCACGCCTCGTAGGCTGCGGTGGCCTCCTCGGCGAGGGTGTGCACGCCGCGGTGGACGTTCGCATTGGAGTGCTCGTAGTAGTGCGCGAGCGCGGCCAGCACAGTGTCGGGCTTCTGGGTGGTCGCCGCGTTGTCGAGGTAGACCAGGGGCCGGCCGTGCACCCGGCGGGCGAGGATGGGAAAGCGCGCCTTGAGGGCACGCGCGTCGACGGACAGGGAGGGCGCGGCGACGTTCATCGCGTCACTCCTCGTGCAGGCGGCTGGCGACCAGCGCCTCGATCCGCTCGCGAGTCGTTGCAGGCAGGCGCTGCAGGGTCTGGCCGAGGAAACCGTAGACGATCAGGCGCATCGCCTGGAAATGCGGCAGGCCGCGGGACTTCAGGTAGAAGACCTGCTCCTCGTCGAGGGGGGCGACGGTGGCGCCGTGGCTGCACCGAACGTCGTCGGTGAGGATCTCCAGCTCGGGGATCGACTCGGCCCGGGCATCCTCGGAGAGCAGCAGGTTGCGGTTGACCTGGTACGCCTCCGACCCGCCGGCATCGTGGGCGATCCGGATCATGCCGGTGTAGGCGGAACGCGCGGCACCGGTGAGCGCAACCTTGAAGTCGAGATTGGAGTGGGTCTTGCGGGCCTCGTGGAGGTGCTCGGTGTGGTGGTCCATGTGCTGCTTCTCGCCGCCCATCGAGACGCCGAACATCTCGGCCTGGGCGCCCTCGCCGGCGAGGACCGCGCCGACGTCGGCCTTGTACAGGCTGCCGCCGAACGAGGCGAGGGACATCTGGAAGTGGGCGCCGCGCTCGAGACGGGCGCGCGCGGTGAGATGGCCTGTGACGCCGGCGTCCCAGCGCTGCACCAGGCTGTAGCGGACACGGGCGTCGGGCCCGACGGCGATCTCGGTGACGCCGAGAACCAGGGCCGGGACGCCACCGCCCACGTGCCCCTCGACGAGTTCGAACGCCGAGCCCGCGCCGGCCACGACGAGGACGCGGGGCACGCTCACCGGCTCGGCGGAGGCCACGCAACGAACGCGGATCGGGTGCTCGAGCTCGACGCCGGCCGGCACGCGAACGAGGACGCCACCGTGCCAGGCGGCGGTGTTGATCGCCTCGGCGAAGCCGTGCTCGGGCGGGACGAGGCTGCCGAGCAGCCCGTCGGTGGCCGCGCGGTGGAGGTCCTCGATGACGACGCCGGCGCGCCTCGCCGTGTCGTCGATCTCGACCATCCGCAGTGCGCCGCCCGCGATCAGCGCCGCCGCAGCGAGGTCGTCCTCGCGCGGCCACTCGTGCGCGATCGCAACCGGGGCGAGCACCGTCGGGTCGGCGACCGGGACGAACCGCTCCGGATTGGTGTAGCGCCACAGGTGGCGGGCGCGGTCCGGCAGGACGAGCGGCGTGACGAGGTCGCGGGCCCGCTCACGCAGCGCGAGGGCGTCTCCGCTCTCCCCCAGGCCGCGCGCCAGCTCCTCGACGTGCTCGAGCGCCACGGACAGGGTCGGATTCGGCTGTGCGCTCATCGTGCTCTCCCCTCTCCGCTCTTCCCTCTCCCCTGCCTCTCAGCCAACGGACCCCTCCATCTCCAGCTCAATGAGCCGGTTCAGCTCGACCGCGTACTCCATGGGGAGCTCCTTGACGAACGGCTCGATGAAGCCGTTGACGATCATCAGCCGCGCCTTGTCCTCACGGATGCCGCGCGAGCGCAGGTAGAAGAGCTGCTCGTCGCCGAGCTTCGACACCCGCGCCTCGTGCTCGACCCGCACGTCGTCCTCGGCGATCTCCATGGTCGGATACGTGTCGGTGCGGGCCGCGCTGCCGATCAGCAGGGCGTCGCACTGGACCGACGTCTTGCAGCCGTGCGCGCCCTTGCGCATCTTCACGAGGCCGCGGTAGGTCGAGCGGCCGGTGTCGCGGGAGATCGACTTCGAGGTGATCTTCGACGTCGTGTTGGGCGCCAGGTGGATCGCCTTGGCACCGGCGTCCTGGTGCTGCCCGGGGCCGGCGAAGGCGATCGACAGCACCTCGCCGTGGGCGCGCTCGCCCTTGAGGATGATGGCCGGGTACTTCATCGTCAGCTTGGAGCCGATGTTGCCATCGACCCACTCGACGACCGCGTCCTCGTTGGCGACCGCCCGCTTGGTGACGAGGTTGAAGATGTTGTTGGCCCAGTTCTGGATCGTGGTGTAGCGGATGTGGGCGCCCTTCATGGCGATCAGCTCGACCACCGCCGAGTGCAGCGAGTGGGTCGAGTAGACGGGCGCGGTGCACCCCTCGATGTAGTGCACCTTCGAGCCCTCGTCGGCGATGATCAGCGTCCGCTCGAACTGGCCCATGCGCTCGGCGTTGATCCGGAAGTAGGCCTGCAGCGGGATCGCCACCTCGGTGTTCTTCGGCACGTAGATGAACGAGCCGCCCGACCACACCGCCGAGTTGAGGGCGGAGAACTTGTTGTCGGCGGCCGGGATCACGGTGGCGAAGTACTTCTTGACGATGTCCTCGTGCTCGCGCAGCCCCGAGTCCATGTCGAGGAAGATCACGCCCTGCTTGGTGAGCTCCTCCTTGACGGAGTGGTAGACCACCTCGGACTCGTACTGTGCCGACACCCCGGCGAGGAACTTGCGCTCGGCCTCGGGGATGCCGAGGCGGTCGAACGTCCGCTTGACGTTCTCGGGCACCTCGTCCCAGCTCGTCTCCTGCTTCTCGGTGGCGCGGAGGTAGTAGGTGATCTGGTCGAAGTCGATCTCGGCGAGCATCGCGGTGTCGCCCCAGGTCGGCATCGGCTTGGCGTAGAAGGTGTCGAGCGCCTTGTGGCGGAACGCCCGCATCCAATCGGGCTCCTTCTTGAGCAGGGAGATCATTTCGACGACCTCGTGCGACAGCCCCTTGGGCGCCCGCGCGAAGTACTCCTCGGGGTCGTGGAAGCCGTACTTCGAAAGGTAGTCGGTGCCGATGTCGGCAACCGTGGGATGGGCAGCCATCACGCACCTCCGGCGGCCGCGGCCGGCTCGAGCCAGTCGTAGCCGCGCTCTTCGAGCTCCAGCGCGAGCTCGGGCCCCCCGGAGCGGACGATCCGCCCGTCCATGAACACGTGCACCACGTGGGGCCTCACGTAGTTGAGCAGGCGCTGGTAGTGGGTGACCAGGACCATGCCGACCTCCGGCGTCGAGGCGGCGTTGATCCCCTTGGACACGACCTTGAGGGCGTCGATGTCGAGGCCCGAGTCGGTCTCGTCGAGCAGCGCGAAGCGGGGTTGGAGCATGAGCATCTGGAGGATCTCGACGCGCTTCTTCTCGCCGCCGGAGAAGCCGTCGTTGAGGTAGCGGCCGGCGAAAGCGGTGTCCATGTCGAGGTCGGCCATCCGCGCGAGCAGTTCCTTGCGGAAGTCGCGGATCGGTACCTCGGCGCCGCGCCGCGCTGAGACGGCCGCGCGCAGGAACGACGCCACCGTCACGCCGGGGATCGCCACCGGGTACTGGAAGGCGAGGAACATCCCCTTGCGCGCCTTCTCGTCGGCGGATAGCGCCGAGACGTCCTCGCCGGCCAGAGTGAGCCGTCCCTCGACGGTGTACAACGGGTGGCCCATGAGCCCGTTCGCCAGGGTCGACTTCCCCGAGCCGTTGGGGCCCATGATCGCGTGGATCTCGCCCGGCATGACGGTAAGGTCCACGCCCTTGACGACTTCCTTCTCTCCGACCCAGATGTGCACGTCGGCACAGGAGAACACCGCGTTGGTCGAGTCCGTCATCTCGTCTCCTTCATCAACGACGCGGCCGCGCCTGGGCGGCCCGTCGAGAGCAGCAGCGGCCAGCGCTGCGTCAGGTGATCCCGGGTGAACCGCTCGCCCGACGCGAGGTCAGCGAGGGTGGTCTGGGTGAAGAACTGGCGGAGCAGCGCGTCGAGGTGTGCCCACACCGGGCGCAGCGAGCAGTCGGTGAGGCGCGAGCAGGAGTCGGAGTCGGGGCTGCCGTGCTCGCGGCAGAAGCTGGAGTCGAACAGCGGCTTGCCGAGCGCGGTGAGGACCTCCATCACGGTGATCCGCTCGGGCGCCGCGGCCAGCACATAGCCGCCGTTGCGGCCCCGGGTCGCCGCGACCAGGCCGGCCTGGCGCAGGCGGTGCAGGACCTTGGCCGCGAACGGCACCGCGATCCCCTCGGCCTTCGCGAGGTCGGCGAGGGAGGAGGTGCTGCCCGTGCGCAGCGCGAGCTGCAGCATGCAGCGCAGGCCGACCTCCTCCGTGGCAGTTATTTTCATGACCTTCAACTCCTTGGCGGCAGGGGGTGGAGTCGCCGGAACGCGCGGCCCCGTCGCTCATCCCGCGCAACGGCGTAAATCATGACTTATATTTCCGAATTTGGCAAGCCCCCCGTGGCGGGCCTTTCCCCGGGCGGCGGAACCGCGTAGGCTTTCGGACGCGACAGCGGGAGGGTGCATGGCGTCACTGGCCGGGGCGGTGAAGCGGAACGGGGCGTTCGAGGCGAACCTCGACCACTGGCGGACGGTCGTCGATCGGCTCGACAACGAGGTCGCGACGCTGCACCTGGGCGGCGGGGCGAAGGCCGCGGAGCGCCTCCGCGGCCAGGGCAAGATGCTCGCCCGCGAGCGCCTGGCGGCGCTGCTCGACCCCGGGACGCCGTTCCTCGAGCTCGGGGTGTGGGCCGGATGGGGGATGTACGCGGAGTGGGGCGGCGCGCCGTCCGCGGGGGTCGTCACCGGCGTCGGGACGGTGTCGAACCGGCGCTGCGTCGTGGTCGCCAACGACGCGACCGTCAAGGCCGGCGCGTGGTTCCCGATCACCTGCAAGAAGATCCTCCGGGCGCAGGAGATCGCGCTGGAGAACCGGCTGCCGCTGATCTACCTGGTCGACTCGGCGGGGGTGTTCCTGCCGATGCAAGACGAGATCTTCCCCGACCGCGAGCACTTCGGCCGGGTGTTCTACAACAACGCGCGGCTGTCGGCCGCCGGGATCTACCAGCTCGCCGCGATCATGGGCCCGTGCGTGGCCGGCGGGGCGTACCTGCCGATCATGTCGGACGAGGCGCTGATCGTCGAGAAGACCGGCTCGATCTTCCTCGCCGGCCCGGCCCTGGTGCGGGCGGCGATCGGCGAGCCGATCGACACCGAGGCGCTCGGCGGCGCCGAGGTGCAGTCCGACATCTCGATGGTCGTCGACGACCGCTACCCCGACGACGCGTCGTGCATCGCCGCGATCCGCGCCCGGCTCGGCCAGCTCGCCCGGGCCCCGCTGGCGGCGTACGACCGCGGCGAGGCGCGCGAGCCGGCGGTCGACCCGGCCGACATCCTCGGCAGCATCCCGCAGGACCGCACCCGCCCCTACGACACCTACGCGCTGCTCGCCCACCTGCTCGACGGCTCCGAGCTCGACGAGTACAAGGCGACCTCGGGGCGGACGCTGGTCTGCGGCACCGGACGGATCGGCGGCAGGGCGGTCGGGGTCGTCGCCAACCAGCGCGGCGTCGTGCACCGCCGGCGCGGCCTCGGCGACAAGGAGCGGGAGATGCAGATCGGCGGGGTGATCTACGCCGACGCCGCCGACAAGGGCGCCCGCTTCGTCGAGCTGTGCAACCAGAAGGGGATCCCGCTGCTCTTCCTCCAGGACGTCACCGGCTTCATGGTCGGGTCGAAGTCCGAGCGCGAGGGGATCATCAAGGACGGCGCCAAGATGGTCAATGTGGTGGCCAACTCGACGGTGCCGAAGATCACGGTCATCGTCGGCAACTCGTACGGCGCCGGGAACTACGCGATGTGCGGCAAGGCCTACGGGGCGCGCTTCATCTTCGCCTGGCCGTCGGCGTGCATCGCGGTGATGGGCGGCGAGCAGGCCGCCCAGACGCTGCTCCAGCTCCAGGTCGGCAAGCGCGAGGTGAGCGCGGCGGAGAAGCTCGCGATCCTCGCCGACATCCGGGCCCGCTACGAGGCGACCACCGACCCGCGCTACGCCGCCAGCCGTCTCTGGGTCGACGGCATCCTCGACCCGCGCCACACCCGCGAGGCGGTCGCCGCGTGCCTGGAGGCCGCCGCCCACGAGGGGCAGCAGGCGCCGTTCCGCTGGGGCGTGCTGCAGACCTGAGCGCCGTGGGCCGGGGCAGGGAGGGGGTTCAGCCACGCCGGGTGCAGCAACGGTCATGCCGAGGATCGCCGTGCTCGCCGTCGCCGTCGGCCTCGCGGCCTCGTGCGAGCGGACGGCACGCGAGCCCGGCGCGGCGGACGCGGGGCTTGCCGCGGCGATCGCGGAGGTCGAGGCCGGCCGGCGGACCACGCCGCTGGTCGTCCAACCGGCCGGGGGCGGCGACGCGCTCGTGACGTTCCTGGTGGAGAGCCCCGACGGGAAGGTGCCGCGCATCGTCTCGGACGTCACGGGCTGGGGCGAGCGCATCGCCGACGACACCTTCGACCTGACCGCCGGCACGATGACGCGGGTCGACTCGACGAGCTGGTACCGGCTCGAGGCGCAGGTGGCGCCCGGCGCCCGCATCGAGTACCTGGTCGTGCACGGCGAGACCGACTACGGGATCGACCCGCTCAACCCCCGACTGGCGGAGCTCCACGGCGGGGGTCCCGCCTCCGAGTTCGTCACGCCCGGCTACGTGCCGCCGCGTGAGCTCACGGACCCTCCCGTGGCGTCCGCCGGAGCGATCGTCGAGACCGCCATCGAGAGCCGCGCGCTCGGCGGGTCGCGCCCCGCGATCGTGTACACGCCGTTCGGGTACCGCGAGGGTCGCGCGTACCCGGTCGCGGTGTTCCACTCCGGCTGGGGCGCGGCGCGGGAGGGCGAGGCTCCCCGGGTGCTCGACTGGCTGATCGCCCACGGAGCGATCGAGCCGATCGTGGCGGTGTTCCTCCAGTCGGTCGGGCCCGACGACGGTGACGCGGGCAAAGGCGCCCCGATGCGGGCGTTCCTCGCCGAGGAGGTGCCGGCGTGGGTCGCGTCGAGCTTCGGCGTTACGAGGCGCGCCGACCAGCGTGCGATCCTCGCGATCTCCTACGGCGCGAAGGACGCGCTCGACGCCGCGCTCGCCCCTGCCGGAACGTACGGGCGGCTGGGCCTGCTGATCCCTGGCCGCAGGCTGCGTCACGCCGACCTCGAGGTCGTTGCCGGGATCCGGGATCGCCGGCTCCGCGTGGCCATCCTTGCTGGCCGCTACGATGCAGCCAACATCGCGACCGCGCGGGACGCACGTGCGACGCTCGCCGCCGCCGGCCACGAGGTCGAGTACATCGAGGTCCCGGAGGGCCACAACCCGGCGACCTGGCGCAACCACCTAGGGAACGTTCTCGTGAGCCTGTTCGGGACGCCCCGACGTCCGTGACGGTCGGGTCGCGGTCGCTCGCGCGGCTCAGCGGAGGCGGATGTTGACGTCGCCGACGCCGGTCTTGACGCGGATCTCGTTCCGGCCGGGGCCGTTGGCCGACAGCGAGTGGCCGACGAACCCCTCGGACTCGTGACGTCCTTCGGGCGTGCGGAGGTCGACGTCGCCCACGCCGCACGTGCCGCGAATGCTGCCAACGGCCGCGTAGTCGCCCTCGATGCGGACGTCGCCGACGCCGAGCTCGACCTCGACATCCCCCCCGACGTCGAGGATCGTGACCTCGCCGACGCCGAGCTCGACGCTCACCGAGACGGTCGCCGGGACCTGGATCGACCAGTCCTCGCCGTAGTTGTGGTCGGCGCCGCGGTCGCCGCTGATCCGCAGGTGGAGGGTGCCGGCCTTGACCTCGGCGTCGAGCTCGAGGGCGTCGAGCTCCCGCCGGGCCCGCGAGGCGCCCCACGACTTCTTGCTCGCGCTCAACGTCACCTCGGCGGTCACGCCGGAGTCTCGGCTGGTCACGATCTCAACGTCGCCGACCCCAGCCTCGAGCACGACGGCCTGGATCCCCTCGGCGTTCTTGCTGAAGGTCAGCGTGCGGGTGTTGTCCTCGCCGAGCGCGATCCCGGCGACGAGTAGCGCGAGCACTGCAAGAGCACTGCGTCGCATCGTGAAGCCCTCCGCCTGTTTAAACGCATCCCGCGCGAATAGGTTCTCGTGCGACCCGCCAGGGTGGGGACGGGCGGGCGGGTTTGCTGGGTGGGGTGCGGGGGAGACTGTGAACTGTCGACTTCTCCCTCGACCGGCCGGGCGGCCTTGTTGGGTGGGGACTGGGGGAGACTGTGAGCTGTGAGCTGGGTGGAGGGTGGGGGAAAACTCGCCTCTCACGCCGGCACGAACGGGTTGCCCGCCATCTCGGCGCCGATCGTGGTGTCGGGACCGTGACCGCAGACCACGCGGGTGTCCGGCGGCAGCGCGTAGAGCACGGTCCGGATCGAGCGCTCGAGCGCCTCGAGAGATCCGCCCCACAGGTCGGTCCGCCCGATCGACCCGGCGAACAGCACGTCGCCGACCACGGCGACGGGCGAGGTCGTGCCCTCGTGGATGAGCACGATGTGGCCCGGTGAGTGACCGGGGCAGTGGCGGACAAGGAGCGAGTCGGCGCCGAGGGGGACGCGGTCGCCGTCGGCGAGGAAGCCGTCGGGAGGCACCGACTCGGGGGGCGGGAAGCCGAACATCCGTGCCTGCATTGGCAGGTTCTCGTAGAGCGGCAGGTCGTCGCGGTGGAGCAGGAGGCGCGCATTCGGGTGCGCCCGCTTGACCTCGGCGACGCCGGCGGCGTGGTCGAGGTGGGCGTGGGTGAGCACGATCGCCTGCGGGCGGAGCCGCTCGCGGTCGATCGCTTCGAGGATCGCCTCGGCTTCGAAGCCGGGGTCGACGACCAGCGCAGCGCCGTCGGTGTCGTCGACGAGGAGCACGCAGTGCGCCGCGAACGGCCCCAGTTCGAGGGCGACGACCCTCAAACCGTCCCCGCCACGATCTCGCCGAGCAGGCGCTCGAGGAGCGTCGCGAGGCGGCCCCTGGCGGCCTGGCCGGCGTCGATCACCTCCTGGTGGGTGAGCGGCCGGCCGGCGATCCCCGCCGCCAGGTTGGTGGCCAGGGAGAGCAGCAGCACCCGCATCCCGAGGTGGCGCGCCGCGATCACCTCCTGGACCGTCGACATCCCCACCACGGTGCCGCCCACCCGGCGCAGCATCTCGACCTCGGCGGGGGTCTCGTAGCTCGGCCCGAGGACGCCGGCGTAGATCCCCTCGTGGACCTCGAACCCGGCGGCGGCGGCCAGCCGCATGGCGGCGGAGCGCAGCGCGGGGTCGTACGCCGTGGTCATGTCGGGGAAGACCGGCTCCCGCCAGCGACCCCACTCGCCGATCAGCGGGTTGATGCCCTGCAGGTTGATGTGGTCGCGGATGACGACCAGGCTGCCCGCCGGGACGTGCGGGTCGATCGAGCCCGACGCGTTGGTGGCGATGTACACCGGCGAGCCGAGGAGGCCGGCGAGGCGCGGGATCGCCGCCACTTGGTAGGCCGAGTAGCCCTGGTAGGGGTGGAAGCGGCCGTTGAACACGAGCAGGCCGTCACCGCCCTTGCGCCACAGCGTGACGGTCGGGGTGTGCCCCAGCAGCGGCTGGATGGCGAACGGGAAGACGTCCTGGTAGGGCACGTCGGCGGCCCGCTCCCAGCCGTTGGCGGCAAGGGTGATCCCCGAGCCCGCCACCAGGGCCGCGCGCAGCGTCCCGGTCGCGTGGCCCGCGGCGAAGCGGCGGGCGGACTCCTCGAGCATCGCGGATGTGAAGGTGTCCATTGAGGCCAAGCATACCGCAAGCGCCGGGCGGGGAAAGGGATGGTGCGCACGGGTTCCGAGTGACCGGACCACGGATCCCCCGGGGCGCGCCCGACGTGGACCCAATCGGCCGCCACGGCCCCGGCGAGTGCTAGAATCCGGCGCTTCCGGAAGCTGTTCTGCGCGTGCGCAGCGGGGAGGACGGGACGTGGAACCGATCGAGATCTTGCGGGCAAACCGGCGGGCCAAGCTCGACGACCTGCGGCGTCGCGGCGTCGACCCCTTCCCGACGCGGTTCCCGGTCGACGGCCGGGTGAGCGAGGTGGCGGCGCGGTTCGCGTCCCTCGACACCGCCGCCCTCGAGGAGTCCAAGCCGAGGGTCCGCCTCGGCGGCCGCGTCACCGCGGTCCGCACCCACGGAAAGTCCGCGTTCCTCGACCTCTCCGACGGCGACGGCCGCCTGCAGGTCTACGTCAAGCGCGATGTCGTCGGCGAGGTCCCGTTCGCCCTGCTCGAGACGCTCGACCTCGGAGACTTCTGGGGCGTCGAGGGCGAGCTGTTCCGCACCCGGACGGGCGAGCTGTCGGTCAAGGCCGACGCGGTGACCGTGCTGGCGAAGGCGCTCCACCCGTGGCCGGAGAAGTGGCACGGGCTGACCGACCGCGAGTCCCGGGCCCGCCAGCGCTACCTCGACCTGGCGACCAACCCCGAGTCCAGAAAGGTGTTCCTCGCGCGGGCCGAGATCGTCCGCGCGGTGCGCGAGTTCCTCGCCGGCCGCTCGTTCATCGAGGTCGAGACGCCGATGATGCACCCGATCCCCGGCGGGGCGACGGCGCGGCCGTTCGTGACACACCACAACACGCTGGACATGGAGCTGTTCCTCCGCATCGCCCCGGAGCTCTACCTCAAGCGACTCGTGGTCGGCGGGCTCGAGCGGGTCTTCGAGATCAACCGCAACTTCCGCAACGAGGGGATCTCGACCCATCACAACCCCGAGTTCACCATGCTCGAGTTCTACTGGGCGTACGCCTCGTACGAGGACCTCATGGACCTCACCGAGGAGATGCTCGAGGGGATCGCCAGGAGCGTCGGCGGCGGGATCTCGCTGCCGTTCGGCGAGATGACCGTCGACTGGTCGCGCCCGTGGCGGCGCCTGTCGATGCGCGATGCCGCGCTGCAGTTCGGCGCGCTCCGGCCGGAGGATCTCGGCGAGCGCGCTGCGTTGGAGGCGACCGCGCGCCGTCTCGGGGTGGCGGACGTCTCCCGCCTCTCCTCCGGCAAGCTGCTCGCGGAGGTCTTCGAGGTCACGGCCGAGGCGAAGCTGGTCGACCCGACGTTCGTCACCGACTTCCCGGCCGACATCTCGCCGCTGGCGAAGCGCAAGCCGGGACAACCGGACCTCACCGAGCGGTTCGAGCTCTACGTCGGAGGCATGGAGCTTGCCAACGCCTTCACCGAGTTGAACGACCCCGACGACCAGCGGGCCCGATTCCAGGAGCAGGTGCGGTTGGGTGGCGGTGTCGTCGACGAGGACTACGTCCACGCCCTCGAGCACGGGATGCCGCCGACTGCCGGCGAGGGGATCGGCATCGACCGCCTGGTCATGCTCCTCACCGGCTCGCGCTCGATCCGCGACGTCATTCTCTTCCCCCTCCTGCGCCCGAAGGAGGGTTGATGAATCGGGCCGACATCTCACAGCCGAGCCTGGAAGGGCGGGGGGACTGTCGGCTGTCGGCTGTCGGCGTGCCTCGATGGGCAGGCCATCCGTGACGGTCCTGCGGCTGCTCGTGGGGCGCTACCTCCTGGGCCTGCGCAGGCGGACGCACGTGGCGGCGGTGAGCGCGGTGTCGTTCACGGCCATGGCGCTGGGCGCGGCGGCGCTCGTCGTGACCCTGGCGCTGCTCGCAGGGTTCCAGTCGACGATCCGCCAGCAGCTCGCCGTCAGCGGGGTCCACGCGGTGCTGCGAGCCAAGGTCGGGAGCACGCTGCCCCCCGGTGACTGGCTGGAGCGGCTGCGGGAGCGTCACGGCGAGCTGCATGTCCGCTCGATCGCCTCGGGCGCGGTCTGGTGCGTCTCCGAGGGTGGAGCGGTGCCGGCGGTGCTCGCGGTGGTGGACACCCTGTCCGGGGTCGAGGTCAATCGGGTGCTGGCGGCGCGCCTCGGCGCCGGTGTCGGCGCCGAGGTGACCCTGGCCACCCCGCGGGCGACCCTGACGCCGCTCGGGCCGATGCCCCTGCGGCGGCGGGTCGCAGTCGACCGAGTGGCGGAGGCGCGGCCCGGCGAGGACCGGGCCGAGGTGCGGGTGCCCCTGGCGCTCGGCGCGGCGCTGCTCGGCGGCGCCGCCGTGGAGACCGTCGAGCTGCGCGCCTCCGACCCGAGCCGCGCGTTCAGCGTGGCATCGGACGTGCAAACCGAGCTGCCCGATGGGGTCGAGGTGATTTCGTTCCGCGAGCTCAACCGTCCGCTCCTTGCCGCGCTGGCGCTCGAACGGGTGATGATCGGTTTCGGCGTGGCGCTGGTGATGGCGGTCGCCGCCCTGAACCTGCTGTGCAATCTGGCACTGCTGGCCGCGGAGAAGCGTGCCGATGTGGCACTGCTCGGCGCCCTGGGACTCGAGCCGCACTCCGTCCGGCGTTTGTTCCTCATCCTCGGGATCGGGGTGGGCGCGCTGGGCGGTGTGATCGGGACGGTCATCGGCGGGCTGACCGCGGTCGTGCTCGACGTCACCCGGGCGCTGCCGCTCCCGCGCGGCGTCTTCGTCGTCTCCCACGTCCCGTTCCGCGTCACCGCGGGCGCGATCGCCGTCGTGCTCGGCGTCTCCCTCGGCGCGGCCCTGCTCGCCTCGCTGGCCCCGGCCCGCGCCGCCGCCCGGCGCGATGTGCTGCAAGGGCTGAGATATGAGTAAGTTGACGTGGCGAACGGCGCGCGAGCCGGGATTGACTTCCGGCGAGCGGGGGGGGCTCGGAGGGGCAGTTGCGACGGAAGGGTCGGGTGGAGTGTCGCAAGGCCCCCCCGCGTCGATCGAGGCCGTCAGGGGCGCGGGGCTGTCGAAGGGCTACGGCGAGGGCGATCGCCGCGTTCAGGTGCTGGCGGGCCTCGACATCTCGGTGCAACTGGGCGAAATGCTCGCCGTGGTCGGCCCCTCGGGGGTCGGCAAGAGCACGCTCCTGCACCTCCTTGGCCTGCTCGACCGCCCCGACGCGGGAACCCTGGAGCTGTTCGGGACTGACGTCGGCTCGCTATCCGCCGCCGGGCGGGCGCGCTGGCGGAACCGGCGCACCGGCTTCGTCTTCCAGTTCCACGCCCTGCTCCCCGAGTTCACGCTCGAGGAGAACGTCGCGATGCCGATGCTGATCGGCGGCAGCCCGATGCGCGAGGCGCTCGCCGCCGCCCGGGAGCTGCTCGGCGCGGTGGGGCTGGAGCCGCGCCGGGACCACTTCCCGGACCAGCTCTCGGGCGGGGAGCAGCAGCGCGGGGCCGTCGCCCGCGCCCTGGTCGCCGGCCCCGAGCTGCTGCTCGCCGACGAGCCGACCGGGAACCTCGATGCCGCCAACGCCGAGAGTGTCTTCGAAGTCCTGCGGAGGCTCCACGTGAGCCGCGGCCTGACGAGTGTTATCGTGACCCACAACGAGGCCCTGGCGGGGCGCTGCGACCGGATCCTGCGCCTGGTCGGGGCCGCGTCAGGAGACGCATGCTCGAGAACCTGACCGAACGCGCCCGGCGTGCGCTGTTCTTCGCCCGCTACGAGGCGGCGCGGTCGGGGTCCGGGCAGATCGAGTCGGAGCACCTGCTGCTCGGGCTGCTGCGCGAGGCCGACGACGTCGTCGAGCAGCTCCTCGCCAGGTTCGAGGTCGACACCGCCGCGTTGCGCACCGAGCTGGCGCCCGCCGGAACGGCCGGCGAGGCCCCGGGCGCCAACGAGCTGCCGCTCGCCGAGGAGTGCCGGCGGATCCTCCTGCTCGCGGCCCACGAGGCCGAGGTCCTCGGCCAATCGGCCGTCGGCAACGAGCACCTGCTCCTCGGCATCCTGCGCCTGGAGTCGAGCCGTGCGGCCGTCGTCCTCGGGGTCCACGGGGTGACCCTCCTCGCCGCCCGCGACGAGCTGGGCGAGGTCGCCCGCGAGCGCGAGACGCGCAAGGGGAAGCGCGAGCTGTCGGCGCTCTCGGAGTTCGCCCGCGACCTCACCGAGGCGGCTGCGAGCGGCATCTTCGACCCGCTGGTCGGACGGGAGGAAGAGGTCGACCGCATCGTCCAGGTGCTGTTGCGCCGGACCAAGAACAACCCGGTGCTGCTCGGCGAGCCGGGGGTCGGCAAGACCGCCATCGTCGAGGGACTGGCGCAGCGCATCGCCTCGGGCCGGGTCCCGGTCCAGCTCGCCGACCGGCGGATCCTGGCGCTCGACCTGTCGCTGGTCGTCGCCGGCACCAAGTACCGCGGCCAGTTCGAGGAGCGGCTCAAGGCGGTCCTGAAGGAGCTCAAGGAGAACCCCGAGATCATCACCTTCATCGACGAGCTCCACGTGCTCGTCGGCGCCGGGTCGGCCGAGGGCTCGCTGGATGCCGCGAACATCCTCAAGCCCGCGCTCTCCCGCGGCGAGATCACCTGCGTCGGCGCCACCACGCTCAAGGAGTACCGGAAGTACATCGAGAAGGACCGCTCGTTGTCGCGGCGCTTCCAGCCCGTCGTGGTCCAGCCTCCAGACGAGGCCGCGACGTTGCGGATCATCCGCGGCCTGCAGGAACGCTACGAGCAGTTCCACAACGTCGCCTACGCCGACGACGCGATCGTCGCCGCCGTGGAACAGTCCGGGCGATACATCACGGACCGGTTCTTCCCGGACAAGGCCATCGACGTGCTCGACGAGGCCGGCGCCCGGGTCAAGCTGCGCCGCGCCGCGTCGACCGTCGAGCTGCGCGGACTGCAGGCCGAGGCCGTGCGGGTCGTACGCGACATGAAGCGGGCGGTGTCGGCCAAGGACTTCGAGGGGGCGGTGAGGCTGCGCGAGCGCGAGCTGGAGCTGCGCGCCGAGGTCAAGCGGCTGACCTACACGGCGCCGGCAGACGAGCCGGCCGCCGCCGTGACCCGTGCCGACATCGAGGAGGTCATCTCGCACTGGACGGGCATCCCGATCACGACACTGCAGGAGGAGGAGGCCGAGCGACTGGCCCGGATGGAGGAGATCCTCACCCGGCGGATCGTCGGCCAGCAGGAGGCGATCTCCGCGATCGCCCGGGCGATCCGGCGCTCTCGGCTCGGGGTGGCGCGAGGCCGGCGGCCGATCGGCTCGTTCCTCTTCCTGGGCTCCTCGGGTGTCGGCAAGACCGAGGTGGCGCGTCAGCTCGCGAGCTTCCTCTTCCAGTCCGAGAAGGCGCTGGTCCGCTTCGACATGTCGGAGTACATGGAGAAGCACACGGCGTCCAAGCTGATCGGCTCGCCGCCCGGGTACGTCGGGTTCGAGGAAGGCGGCCAGCTCACGGAGAAGGTGCGGAGGCAGCCGTACTCGGTGATCCTCCTCGACGAGATGGAGAAGGCGCACCCGGACATCGCCAACCTGCTTCTGCAGGTCCTCGACGACGGCGTGCTCACCGATTCCTACGGCGATCAGGTGGACTTCACCAACGTGCTCATCATCATGACCTCGAACCTCGGGACCCGCGACCTCCTCGCCGGGTCCGGCACCGTCGGCTTTGGCGGCAGTGCGCCCCCGGCGTTCGGGGAGATCCGGGAGACGGTGTTGCGCGAGCTGCGCCGCCACTTCCCGCCGGAGTTCCTCAACCGCCTCGACGACGTGGTGGTGTTCCAGCCGTTGCAGGCGGCACAGCTCCTCGAGGTGGGCAAGCTGCTCGTGTCCGACGTCGCCGAGCACCTGGCCCATCGCGGGCTCGCCCTCGAGGTGAGCGACGAGGTCGTGGGGTGGCTGCTCGCCAGGAGTGGCACCGACCCGGCGGCCGGAGCACGACCGCTGCGGCGGGCCGTCGCCCGCTTCCTGGAGGATGCGGTGTCCGACTACCTGATCCAGCATCGCCAGGGCGGCGAGGATGCGCTGATCGCCCGAATCGAGGGGGACCGCTTGACGGTCGTGGCGGCACGGGAGGTAGTGTGCGGGTGAGGGTGCTTTGTTCGGTCCTGGTGCTGGCGTCGGGCGCGTGGGCGGCGATGGCCGAGGAGCGCGTCAAGCCGGTCGTTGCGGAGGTCAAGGTCATCGGCGGGCAGACCATCTCGGCGGAGACCGTCGAGTACTACCTCGGTGTCGCCGTGGGCGACGCCTACGACGCGGCAGTCGTCGCCGCCAACTTCCACAGGTTCTGGGATTCCGGGCTGGTCGAGGACGTCAAGGTGGAGACCGAGGACGTCGAGGGCGGCAAGGTCCGGGTGGTGGTGACGGTCGTCGAGCGTCCCAAGGTCAGCGACTTCGCGTTCAAGGGGAACAAGAAGCTCTCCACCTCGACGATCAAGGAGAAGCTGGACGCCGAAGGCATCTCGCTCAAGCGCAACGTGCCGCTCAAGGACTCGGACCTCCAGCGGTTCCGGCGCGCGATCATGGACGCCTACGCCAAGGACGGCTACGCGAGCGCGGTGGTCACGACGGAGGTCGAGGAGGCGGGTGCCAACCTCCGCAAGGTCACCTTCAAGGTGGACGAGGGCACCAAGATCCGCATCGGCAAGGTCACCTTCGAGGGGAACGAGCTGTACTCCGACTCCAGGCTCCGCAGGTCGATGAAGAAGCTCAAGCAGAAGTCGCCCTGGCGGCTGTTCGGCAAGAAGCTGATCTGGAGCAAGGAGGCGTGGGGCGAGGACTCCGAGAACGTGAAGAAGTTCTACATGAACCGAGGGTACAAGGACGTCCTCGTCGGCGAGCCCAAGGTCGACCTGGTCGCCGGCAACCCGGAAGGCCAAACCCAGAAGCAGAAGAAGTTCCGGATGTTCGTCAACATCCCGGTCGAGGAGGGCAAGCAGTTCCGCCTCGGCTCCGTGACGCTCGACGGCAACACGGTGTTCCCCGAGGAGCGCCTGCGCAAGGTCTACGAGGGGGTCAAGCCCGGGAAGGTCTACAACTACGGGTCCATCGAGACCGGCAGCGAGGCGGTCCGTTCGCTCTACCAGTCGCGCGGTTACATCTACGCCTACACCAACCAGCAGGCTACCGCCCGTGCGGACGAGCCCGACATGGCCGACGTCAAGATCGTGATTTACGAGGGCGATCGCTACAGGCTCGGCCGGCTGGAGTTCTCCGGCAACAGCAAGACCCAGGACAAGGTGCTGCGCCGCGAGTTTCGTCTTCTCGAAGGCAACTACATGGACATGAACATTTTCCGGAAGTCGGTGTTCAAGGTGAACCAGCTCGGGTACTTCAAGCTCACCGACGATCCGCTCGAGTTCAAGTTCGAGGAGGAGAAGAAGCTGGTCAACGTGACGGTCAAGGGGCAGGAGGTCGGGCGGACCGACGTCCAGTTCGGCGCCGGCTACTCCGAGCTCGACCACTTCTTCTTCCAGTTCATGTTCAACACCCGGAACTTCCTCGGTCGCGGCGAGACGCTCGGCGTCGCCGTATCGACCGGATCCCGCGCCGACAGCTACTCGTTGTCGTTTTCCGAGCCGTACTTCCTCGACCGGCGCATGGTGATCGGCGCCTCGATCTACAACCAGAGCATGGACATCACCGACTACGAGCGCGAGTCCAAAGGCGGGTCGGTGGTGTGGGGCGTCGGCGCCGGCGACTTCGGCCAGTTCAGCGTCGCCTACTCGTACGAGGACGTCTACGCCAAGTACAGCGTCGTCCGCCAGATCCTCGCGGGCGGCGAACCGTCCACCCCGCACCAGCGGCCGCTCCCGCCGCCGTACCGGGACATCCCGCAACCCCCGCTCTACTACGACACCTACAGAGGCGTTACCTCGTCGATCACCCCGTCGATCGGGGCCGACACCCGCGACGATCCGTTCGACCCGAACCAGGGGCTCTCGTACTTCAGCAGGCTTCGCTTCGCCGGCGGTCCTCTCGGCGGCGACTTCAACTACTGGCGTCCCGAGCTCGGGGCCACGGCGTTCTACCCGCTCACGCGCCGCTACATTCTTGCCGGCAACTTCGAGGCAGGGATCATCAGGCCTTTCAGCAACTCGGAGATTCCCATCTACGACCGCTACCGGCTAGGTGGCGAGCGCTCGCTCCGCGGCCTGCCCTACTACGGCGTGCTGCCGCGCACGAAGAGCGGGGACTTCTTCTACAGCTCGGGAGGATCCAAGCTCGGCGGCGACCGCTATCTGCAACTCAACCTGGAGTACCAGATCAAAGTGGGCGGGCCGATCAAATTCATCCTCTTCAGCGACATCGGCAATACCTGGCACGAGAGCCAAGGGTGGGACCTCGGGCTGCTCCGCTACACCACCGGGGCGGAGCTCCGCATCTTCCTGCCGATCTTCCAGGCGCCGCTGCGGTTCATCTACGGCGTCAACCTCGACCCCTTCCCGGACGAGGAGACCAGCGACTTCCAGTTCTCCATAGGGACTACCTTCTAGCGGGGGGGCCGAGCGCCCCCCACCCAGCCTCCGCGCTCTTGCCCCCCCGAGCCCCCCGGGCGCTCCGGCGAAGTGAATTCGCCTTCGCGCCTTGACGCGCCCCCACCCGGTGCTTCGAGCGCCCCCC
>JACQZW010000037.1 GCA_016213675.1 Acidobacteriota bacterium
GCGGCCACCAGGACGAACCCGGCGAAGGGCACGTGCGCGTAGCGCAGCGGCATGAAGGGCACGAACAGGACGGGCAGCATCGGGAGGAACAGCAGCGCTGCGCCGACCGCCACGGCCGGCCGGCGCCGGCCTGCGATGATCAGCCCGACGAGCGCCGCCGTCGCCGCCAGCGAGGTCACCGAGGCGCTCGCCGGTGCGGGCTCCAGGCCGCCCAGCGCAAGGAACGCCGCGATCATCTGCGGCACCTTGGCGAGGGGCGCGGCGGCGAACTCGTAGTAGCCGCGGAACGATGGGAAGGCGAGGAACCTCGCTGCGATGTACACCGCAACCACGGCTGTCACGGCCGCGGTGATGACCGTGGCGCGGCGGCGGCTCACCTGCTCGACGCTCACCAGGAGGATCGCCACCAGTCCGGGCGTCACGACCCACGTCTCCTTGCTCAGCGCCGCCAGCGCCAGCACCACGCCGGCGGCGGCGATTCTGCCGCGACTCCACCGCTCGCCGCGGGTCGGCCAGACGAGGATGAGCACGAGCCAGGCGATGAGGAGGGTCTGCTCGTGCCTCACGGCAGCCCACACCGCCACCTCGCTCGCGAAGGGCGAGCACGCCCACACGACCCCGGCGACCCACGACGCCGCGCGGCCCACGCCGAGCCGGCGCGCCACGGCCACGAGCAGGAGCGTGGCGGTGACGTGCAGTCCGAGGGTCGTGAGGTGATAGCCCCGGGGGTCGGTGCCCCACGCCAGCCGGTCGGCGGCGAGCAGCCAGGTGCTGACGGGTCTGAAGAACTCTCCGATCGGGGCGAGGAGCTTGGCGGGCGAGCCGAGCGCCTGGCGGGCGAGCTGGGCCATCTGATAGTCGTCGCCGATGAGCTCGAACGAAATGGCCGGGGAGTAGACGACGACAACGGCGGTCGCGAGCAGGGCTCCGACCGCGAACCGGGCCGAGACGGACACCCGGGCATTATGGCAGCAGCGGCCGCACGGTTCGGGTAGAGTGAGCCCGTGACCTCGGAGGACGCAGCGACGACGCTCGAACGCGACGCCTCGCGCGGCGGGATGCCCCTGGTGTGCGTGGTCGTGCCTTGCTTCAACGAGGCCCCGGTGGTGGCGGCCCTCCTCGCGGAGCTCACCGCGGTGATGGGCGCGGCCACGTTCCCGATGCGGGTGCTGTTCGTCGACGACGGCAGCACGGACGGGACGGGCGAGGCGCTCGCGCGGGCGTGTGCGGGTGACGACCGGCTCGCGCTGCTGCGCCTGTCCCGCAACTTCGGCCATCAGGCGGCGGTGAGCGCCGGGCTGCGCCACGCCGACGGCGAACTCGTCGCGGTGATCGACGCCGACCTGCAGGACCCGCCGTCGGTCATCCCGGCGATGGTCGAGCGCTGGCGTGACGGCTACGACGTGGTCTACGGGGTGCGCCGGGACCGCAAGGAAGGCGTGTTGACGCGCGCCGCCTACGCCCTCTTCTACCGGCTCCTCCGCCGCGTGGCCGACATCGACATCCCGCTCGACGCCGGCGACTTCTCCCTGATGGACCGAAAGGTCGTGGACGCCCTCAACGCGCTTCCCGAGCGGGGCCGCTTCGTGCGCGGGCTGCGGTCGTGGGTCGGCTTCCGCCAGGTCGGTCTCGCCTACGAGCGGAGCGCGCGCTCGGCGGGCCGCTCCAAGTACGGGTTCGGCCGCCTTCTCGCCCTGGCCCTCGACGGCCTGGTGTCGTTCTCCTGGTTGCCGCTGCGGCTGGCGAGCCTGGTCGGCGCGGTCTCCGCCTGCATCGCGGCGGCGTACCTGGCCTGGGCCCTGATGGCGCGGGTCTTCCTCGCACAGACGCCGCCGGGCTGGGCGTCGCTGGTCGGCGTGTTCGTCTTCCTGGGCGGGATCCAGCTCGTGGTGCTGGGGATCATCGGCGAGTACCTGGGACGGGTGTTCGACGAGGTCAAGGGACGCCCCCCGTACCTGGTGGCCGGCCGCTCCGGCTGGGTCGGCTCGGCGACGCGCCGTGGATAGCGACTTCGCGGCCGGCTACCGTCGTCTGCAAGAGCGCCACTGGTGGTTTCGCTGCCGGTCGAGAGTGCTGCGCTCGCTGCTCGGCCGACTCCCGTGGCCGCCAGGCGCGACGGTGCTCGAGGTCGGCCCCGGCCCCGGGCACGACCTTGGTGCCATCTACCCGCGGGGCGTCGTGTTGGCGGGCCTCGAGGCCGACCCCGCCCTTGCCGAGCAGGCAAGGTTTCCGGAGGGGCACGAGGTTCACTGCGGCACCCTGGAAGGCCTGCCGGCCGCGCTCCTCGGCCGGAGCTTCGACGTCGTGGCGATGTTCGACGTCCTCGAGCACATCGAGGACGACCGCGGGGCGCTCCGGCGCTGCGCCGAGCTGCTCAATCCGGACGGCCTCGTGCTCGTCACGGTGCCGGCCTACGGCTGGATGTGGGGGCGGCAGGACGAGGTCAATCGCCATTTCCGCCGCTACACTCGGGGGCGACTCAGGCGCCTACTCGCCGAGGCCGGATTCGCCCCGGTGCACGCCACCTACTTCAACACCATCCTCCTCCCGCCGATCGCCATGTTCCGGCTGGCGGCGGCCTTCGCGCGCCGGGTCGGCATCTCGTCACGCACGCCGGCCGCCGGGACCTCCGACTTCGACGTCTCGCTCGGCCCGCTCGACGGCGTGCTCGCCTGGCTGTTCGGGCTGGAGGCCGTCCTGCTCCGCCGGGTTTCGTTCCCGTGCGGCGTCTCGGTGTTCGTCGCGGCCCGACTGGCGGACCGCCGGGGTCAGGGCTCGATGCGATAGTTGGGGGCTTCCTTGGTGATGACCACGTCGTGGGCGTGCGACTCCTTGAGCCCCGCCGAGGTGATGCGGACAAACTTCGCCCTGGTCTGCAACTCGGCGATCGTGGCGCAGCCGGCCAGGCCCATCCCGGCGCGCAGGCCGCCCACGAGCTGGGTCAGTTGCACGGCCAGCGGGCCCTTGAACGGGACCATCCCCTCGATGCCCTCGGGGACCAGCTTGGACTGCTCCTCGTCGGCCTGGAAGTAGCGCTCGCGGGCGCCCACGCCTTCCTTCATCGCCCCCAACGACCCCATGCCGCGGTACGACTTGAAGGTCCGCCCCTGGTAGAGGATCTGCTCGCCGGGCGACTCCTCGACGCCGGCGAACAGCGACCCGATCATCACGGTGTCGGCGCCGGCGGCGAGGGCCTTGCTGATGTCGCCGGAGTACTTGATTCCGCCGTCGGCGACGAGCGGCACGCCGGCCTCGCGACACGCGCGGGCGCACTCGGAGATGGCGGTGATCTGCGGCACCCCGGCGCCGGTCACGACCCGGGTCGTGCAGATCGAGCCGGGGCCGATGCCCACCTTCACCGCGTCGACGCCGAGGGCGATGAGATCGCGGGCGCCCTCGTAGGTCGCGACGTTGCCGGCGATCAGCGGCACGTCGGGGAACAGCTCCTTGACCCGGGCCGCCGCGCGCATGACGTTCTCGGAGTGGCCGTGCGACGAGTCCAGGCACAGGACGTCGGCCTTGGCGGCCACGAGCGCCGCTGTCCGTGCCTCGAGGTCGGACCCGGTGCCGATGGCCGCCGCCACGCGCAGCCGGCCCAGCGAGTCCTTGCAGGCGTTGGGGTACTCCTGGGCCTTCTTGATGTCCTTGACCGTGATGAGCCCCTTGAGCGTCCCCTCGTCGTCGACCACCAGGAGCTTCTCGATGCGGTGCTTGTGGAGCAGCGCCTTGGCCTCTTCGAGCGTGGTGCCGACCGCGGCGGTGACCAGGTTCTCCGCGGTCATGAAGTCGCGGATCGGACGGTCGGTCTCGGTGCAGAAGCGAAGGTCGCGGTTGGTGAGGATGCCCTTGAGCTGGCCGTGCTCGTCGACCACGGGCAGGCCGGAGATTCGGAAGCGGGCCATCTGCTCGAGCGCCTCGCGGACCAGGCGGTCGGGGCGGATCGTCACTGGATCGACGATCATCCCCGACTCCGAGCGCTTGACCATGTCGACCTCTTCGGCCTGGCGCTCGACCGACATGTTGCGGTGGATGACGCCGATCCCGCCATGCTGCGCCATGGCGATGGCGAGCGGCGCCTCCGTGACGGTGTCCATGGCCGCCGAGACGATCGGCACGTTCAGGCGGATGGTCCTGGCCAGTTGCGACGAGACGTCGACCTGGTTCGGATGCACGGCGGCGCGTGACGGCACCAGGAGCACGTCGTCGAAGGTGAGCGCAAGCGGGATGTTGTGGTCAGGCATGGCGAAGTGTCCCCGATCCATGCACTGCGTGCAAGTCGACCGAGTCCCGGGTCTCTAGTCCCGGGTCCCGGGTCCCGCGTCCCGAGTCCCTGCCTCGCGCCATGGGCCACGGGCCACGGCCACTACGCGCCTGCAGATTCCTGGGCCCCGTGGCACTTCTTGTACTTCTTGCCCGAGCCGCACGGACAGGGGTCGTTGCGGCCGACCTTGGGGGTCTGGCGGCGGACCGTGGTCGGGGGGCCGGCGGTCGGCGAGTGCTGGGCTTCTCGGCGCTCGCCCTGCAGCGCCGAGGTCTCCGCCTTGACCTCGCGGACCGGCGCGGCACGCCGCTGCTGCGGCTGCGCCTGCCGGAGCTCGATGCGGAAGACGTACTGCACGGCCTGGTCCTCGACGCGCTCCATCATCTCCTGGTAGAGACCGAACGACTCGCGCTTGTACTCGACGAGGGGGTCGCGCTGCCCGTAGGCGCGCATGCCGATCCCCTCCTTGAGGTGGTCGAGTGCGAGCAGGTGGTCCTTCCACTGGGCGTCGAGAACGGACAGCACGATGTACCGTTCGAGGGAGCGGAAGTTCTCCTCCCCGAACGACTTCTCCCGCTCGTCGTAGCGGGTCTGGACGGCCGCGAGCAGCGACTCCTCGAGCGTGGCGCGGGTGACGGATTCCCAGGCGACGTCGGCGGCGGCGAGGGAGAGGTCGAAGATCTCGCGGAGGTCGCGCTCCAGGCCGTCGCGGTCCCACTCGTCGGGATGCTTGTCCGCCGGGCAGTAGGTGTCGACCATCGAGCCGGCGATGTTGGCGACGGTGAGCTTGACCCACTCGTGCCCCTCGGCACCCTCGAGAACGCTGCGGCGCAGGCGGTAGACCGCCTCGCGCTGCTTGTTCATGACGTCGTCGTACTGCAGCAGGTGCTTGCGGATCTCGAAGTTGCGCCCTTCGACCTGTTTCTGGGCGCGCTCGATCGAGCGCGTCACCATCCGCGACTCGATGGGGATGTCCTCCTCCATGCCGAGGTGCTTCATCCACTCGCGCAGGCGGTCCGACGCGAAGATGCGCATCAGGTCGTCTTCGAGCGAGAGGATGAAGCGCGACGAGCCGGCGTCGCCTTGCCGGCCCGACCGGCCGCGGAGCTGGTTGTCGATGCGGCGCGCCTCGTGCCGCTCGGTGCCGAGGATGTGCAACCCGCCGGCGGCGAGCACCTTGTCGCGCTCGCCTTCGCACTGCGCGCGGTACTTGGCGAACGCCTGCTCGAACGCGTCGGGGTCCTTGGCCGGGTCGGCCTCGGCGCGGGCCAGCCCGTCGGGATTGCCGCCGAGGATGATGTCGGTGCCGCGGCCGGCCA
>JACQZW010000036.1 GCA_016213675.1 Acidobacteriota bacterium
AGCCGGCCAGGCACATCCCACCCGAGAGCGTCACCGCCAGCAGCACCGCCATGAATGTCCGTCGTCCCCGCATCGTGTCCTCCCGGCGGCAGCGTCCGTCCACCACCGCGCACCCAGGGATAGGGCAAGCGGCGTGCCAGGGCTTCGGTGGGGTGCGGCCCGAAGGGCTCAACTCATTGAAGCGGCGTCGAATCAGTCGAATGTGCCACAGCCTGTCGCAGCGTCGGGCCGCTCAGGGCAGGTTACGCGGTTGCCACATCCGGGAATCACCATCTCGGATCCGAGAACGCCGGTCGCCGAGGTCCGACGGGGGGCACCGCCCCCCCCGGCGCGATTCGGGCTAGCGGGGGCGCCGCCTGCGCACGCGGCTCAAGTCGCCGGCGGTGTTGACGTTCGCGAAACCGGCCGCGAGGCCTGGGGGAACGTGAACAGTCGCGACCTTGGGGTGGCCGACCAGGGCACTGGGACCGAAGCGGCCACCGGCCGCGAGCGTCTCGAGCACCGAACGGGCCTGGGGCTCGTAGATGGCGAGCAGCGGCTCGGGCAAGCCCTCGCCGACGGTCGGGATCACCGCCCACCGCCCGGGCCGGCGCTCGGCGAAGAGCCACTCGAGCACGCCGTCGTCGATGAGGGGCAGGTCGCAGGCCACGAACACCCAGGCGTGAGCCGGTGCCCAGCGCATCGCGGCCAGGATGCCGGCGAGGGGACCGGCCAGTCCGGGCGGATCGGCCAGCCGTGGCAGCGACGCGAGCTTCGCTGGAACCTCGCCCGCGCCGAGCAGCACGGTCCCGGCCACGTGTGGGGAGAGAGATGCAGCGACGCGCTCCAGGAAGGTCTTGCCGCCCAGGCGGAGGAGGTGCTTGGGGACGCCCATGCGCGAGCTCGCGCCGCCGATCAGCACGCCGCCGTGAAGCGGCACGGCACGCCAGGCGGCCGCCAGCCAGTCCGCGACGAACGCCAGGAACAGCTTCGGCCGGTCGGTGTCCCACGGGAGGACGGCGCGCACCGCCTCGACCTCGGGCGGCGGCTCTGGGCGCCCGTCGCTCGCCAGCCACACCTTGGGCAGCGGCGTGCCCTTGTGGCCCTCGACGAGGACGAGGTCGTGGTCGGCGAGGAGGCCGTCGAGGGTGGCTGCGAGGTCGTCGGTGTCGGCCCGGTGGAAGCGCCGGAGAGCCTCGCCGGGGCCGCGCAGGGCGACGTCGGCGCCGGCGCGGAACAGGCGGTCCGAGTCCTTGCCCGGCCGGTCGATCGCGAGGCCGTGCGCGTCGTGTTTGACCGCGGCGACGCGCAGCCCCTGCGCGGTCAGGCGCGCGATCGCCGTCTCGAGCAGCGTCGTCTTGCCCGAGCCGCTCCAGCCGCACACCGCCAGGACGCAGCCGGGCGGCGCCGCGGCGGGGCCGGCGGTCATCCGGGCCTCACGCCGTCCACCGCCAGGGCAGCGGGTAGCAGGCGACCGGGGCGCCGGCGGCGAGGTCGGCGCCGACCTCGAGTCGGGCGAGCGCGTTGGCCGGCGCCGCGGCCATCACGTCGTGAGAGCCGTGCCACCGCCGCACCGACACCGCGAGGCCGGTCCCGGCGCGGTGGAGCACGGCGGGACGCAACTGGGTGCGGTCGCCGCCGTTGCGGACCGCGGCGACCAGCTCGGCGGTCACCGGGACCTCGGCGAAGGCGGCGCCGTCGCCGGCCAGCGCCTCGGCGAGGGGACGGACGAACATCCGCCAACCGACCAGGGCGGACACCGGGTTGCCCGGCAGGCCGACGAGCCAGGCGTCGCCGAGGCGGGCGACGAGGATCGGCTTGCCGGGCTGCATCGCCACCTTGTGCAGGACGGTCTCGCCGCCGAGCCGGCCGATCGCCGCCGGGACGAGGTCGCGGTCGCCGACCGACACCCCCCCCGTGGTGACGACGAGATCGGCGCCGGCGGCGGCGCGGGAGAGCGCCGCCGAGGTCGCCTCGAGCTCGTCGCCGACGGTGTCCGTCGCGGTGACGGCGAGCCCCGCCTCGGCGGCGAGGGCGGCCAGCATCGCCCCGTTGGAGTCGCGGATCTGTCCCGGGCCCGGCCGCGAGCCGACACCGACCAGCTCGTTGCCGGTGAGCACGACGGCGACGCGGGGGCGCGGGATCACCGTGAGGCGGGCGGCGCCGGCGGCGGCGAGCAGGCCGACGCGGCCGGGCGTCACGAGCTCGCCGACGGCCGCGACCCGCGAGCCGACGACGAACACCTCGCCGCGCGGCCGGACGTTGGTGCCGACGGGCAGCGCCGGGAGGACGACCCGGCCGTCGGGCCGGAGCTCGGCGACCTCCTGCTGGACCACGGTGTCGCTGCCTGCGGGCAGCATCGCGCCGGTGAAGATGCGCGCCGCCGCGCCGGCGGGCAGCGGCGGCGCCGCCTCGCCGGCCGAGACCGCGAAAGCGACCGGCAGGGGTGCGCCGGCGGCGAGGTCGGAGGCGCGCGCCGCGTAGCCGTCCATGGCTGAGACGTCGGTGGGCGGCATCTCGACGTCGGCGTGGGCGTCGGCCGCCAGTCGCAGCCCGACGGCCGTCGCCAGCGAAGTCTCGGCGTAGGGGAGGGGTGCGGCGCGCTCGGCCAGCCGCGCCCGGGCCTCGTCAATCGTGAGCATGGGGGAAGGATACCCCCCACCCGCCCGCCCGGTTGACAGCTCAGGGTCGATGCCTCCTCCGCCCGCGTGGTCCGGGTGCTGATGGATCATGTTCGGCCGGGGGCGTCTGGCGTCGGCCGTGAACCAGAGGGTTCCGCGCGCGTAGACGTGACAGAGACCATGCGCAGGATCGTCACCTTCGCTGCGGTCGTGCTCGTCGTCCTCGCCGGCCTGGCCGTGCGGCGGGCCGGACCCGGGGAAGGAGTGTGGCACGCGGGCTCCGGGATGCTGCTGATGGGCGGCGGTCGAGCCGTATTCGTGCCGCGCTGGAGCTGGCAGCCGGTCGCCGGGGGATCGCTGGGCTGCGACGTCGCCGCCACCTCCCGCGAGGGCGCCCGGGTGGACGTGCACCTGGGCGTCACGCCTCCGGCAGGGCGCCTCGCCCTCGCACCCGGCGCGACGCCGGGCGACGGGCTGGCCGCCGCGCTGTCCGGGGTGGTCCGCGGGCGGGTCGCCGGGATGCCGCTCGCCTGCCTCGGCGGGCTCGGCGGCGGGGGTTGTCCGGCCGCCCCCGAGGCGGACGTCGCCGGGGCGGCGGCGGCTCGGCTCGGCCTGCCTCCCGCCGCGGTGACGGCGCGCCTCGAGCCGGACCGCACGGCGGTCGCTGCGAGCCGCCTGGCCGCCCTGCGGGCCGTGGTCGGGCGCCCGGCGCGGCGGGTCCTCGTCGTCGGCTGGGACGGCGCCGACTGGGAGCTGCTCGGGCCGCTCGCAAGGCGGGGCGTGATGCCGAACCTGGCCGGCCTGATGTCGGCCGGCACCTGGGGCGAGCTGGAATCCATCACGCCGCTGCTCTCGCCGTTGATCTGGACGACGATGGCCACCGGCGTCGGGCCCGAGGCGCACGGCATCCTGGACTTCGTCGAGGTCGACCCCGGCAGCGGGCAGAGGGTGCCGATCACCGGGCGCCAGCGCAAGGTCCCGGCGTTGTGGAATCTGGCCACCGCCGCCGGGCTCGAGGTCGCGGTGGCCGGGTGGTGGGCGAGCTGGCCGGCCGAGGCGGTCGACGGCGTGCTGGTCTCCGACCGCCTGTTCTTCCTGCTCTCCCACGCGGTGGCCGACGCGCCGGGGGGCACCGTCGTGTACCCGCCCGGACGGGAGGCGGAGTTCCGTTCCCTGGCCGAGCAGGCCGAGGCCGCGACCGACGAGCAGGCCGTCCGCGCGCTCTTCCCGGTCTCCGCCGAGGCCTACCGTGCGGCGCGGGCGGCGGGGAAGGGCATGGCCGACCCGATCGACGGCTTCCGTCGGGTCCTGGTCGGCACCCGCACCTACTTCGCCGCGGCCCTGCTGGCGGCCGAGGGCCGTCCCGACCTCACCATGGCCTACTGCATCGGCACCGACGAGGCCGGCCACCTCCTCGCCCCGCTCCTGCCGCCGACGCTGCCGGGCGCCGATCCCGCGCTGTCGGCGCAGGCGAGGATCGCCGTCGAGCGTTACTTCGCCGTGGTCGACAACTGGCTCGGCCGCCTCCTCGCCACCTGCCCGCTCTCCGAGTGTGCCGTCCTGGTGGTTTCCGACCACGGGTTCAAGTGGGGCTGGCGCGAGCCGGACTCCACGTCCGGCGAGCGCGGGAGGCCCCCACTGAAGGACGCCCGGCCGCGGGAGTTCTCCGGCGTCGCGGCGGCGACGGCGGCGCTGTGGCACCGCCCGCGCGGCGTGTTCGTGCTCGCGGGGAACGGCGTGCAGCGCCTCGGTCGCGCGGACCCGCCGCCGTCGGTGATCGACGTGGCGCCGACGGTGGCGGCGCTGCTCGGCCTGCCTGCCGGCGCGGGCTGGCCGGGGCGGCCGCTCCCCGGCGCACCGGCACCGTCGCGCGCCCCGGTCGACTGGACGGCGCTGGTGCCGGTGGAGAGCGTCCGGCCGTCGGCCGGCAGCGCGCCGCCGTCGCCCGAGTACGTCGCCCAGCTCAAGGCGCTGGGCTACCTCGAGGGCGGCGAGGCGGGCGTGCCGGCGGTGGCGACCGGCGAGACGGCAGGCCGCGCGACCGAGGGCGAGCTCAACAACCTCGGGCTCGTCCACCTCGAGGCGAGGCACCACGCCGACGCCGAGCGGGCGTTCCGCGCCGCCGTCGCGGCGAACCCGCGCTACGCCTCGCCGCACTACAACCTGCGCCGCCTGTTCTTCGAGACGCGCCGCTTCGACGAGGCCGACCGCGAGCTGTGGCGGGCCGTCGAGTTGGGCTTGCGTGACGGGGCCGGGGCGGTGGCGCGGGCGGCAACCGACTACGAGGCCGCCGGCGAGCCCGCGCGGGCGGTCGATTTGCTCGGCGAGGCGACCCGGCGCTTCCCGGGCGACAGCCGCCTCGCCCTGCAGCGGCTCGCCCTGCTGGTCACGACGGGGCGCTGCCCGGAGGCGGTGACCGCCGGGCGGGAAGCGGCCGGCCGGTTCCCCGTCGACGCCAACGTCCACGGCTTCCTCGGCCTCGCCGCCGCCTGTGCCGGGGACGACGCGACGGCCCGGGCGGCGTTCGAGCGCTCACTCGCGCTCGCGCCCGACCAGCCCGAGATCCGCGCCGCTCTCGCCGCCCTGAAGGACTAGGGGACCGGGCACAGGGGACAGCACGTGCGGGGAACCGGGCGGGTGGGGGGATGTCTGCTAGTCCCTGTCCTCTGTCATCAAAGTGGGGGACCGCCGGCCGTGGCGAGCCGGCGGTCCCCCTGCGGAGGAAAAGGAGGTCGGGACGATTCCGAACCCCCCTGAGGTACTCCCTAGAACGTGATCCTCACGCCGAGGCGGACCGAGCGGGGGTCCTGCCAGGCGTTCGCCTTGTTGAAGGCCGGGTTGGTCGCCGGGCGATCCGTGTCGCCGGGGCGGATCGGGCCGAGCGCCTCGCCGGTGTCGTAGTCGATGACCTGGTAGTCCTCGACCAGGGTGTAGTACATGTTGCGGTTGGTTTCGCCCTGGCGGTCGAGCAGGTTGAACACGTCGGCCATGAGGTTGACCTCGACGCTGCCCAGGCGAACCGGGTAGCCGAGGTGCAGGTCGGCCTCGTACTCGCTGGCCGTGCGGCCGAACGCGCCGCGCTCCGACAGGTAGAGCTCCCAGTTCTCGTAGCCGAAGGTGTAGCCGTAGGCCGTGACCGGCAGGCCGGTGCGGTAGTACGCCGAGGCGCCGACGGAGAGGCCGAAGGGGAACGCGTAGTAGCCGTCGACCTTGAACTGGTGGCGGCGGTCGGCGGTCAGGAACCCGGAGTTGTTGACCTGGAACTCGGCGTAGTCGAAGGCGGAGTTGATGTTCGGGTCGAGCTGGCCGGTCGAGGCCTGGAACGTCCCGTCGTAGTTCCCCTCGAGCTTCGACCACAGGTAGCTCGCGACCATCTGCCAGTTGTCGGAGAAGCGCTTGCGGGCAGTGAGCTCGACGCCCTCGAAGGTGCGCTTCGGCTTGTTCACCGGGAAGGCGTAGCACGAGCAGTCGTAGTCGTAGGTGGTGCGGAACGTACCCTCGCCGGGGTTGCCGATCAGGTAGTTGAGGTCGGCGTTGAGGCCGTCCTCGATGACCCGGCCGAGGTCGCGCCAGACGTACTTCGCGCCGAGCGCGAAGTCCTTGGCGACCTCGACGTCGGCGCCGACGACGAGCTCCTCGATGTACTGGCCCTTGAGGTCGGGATCCACCGGGGTGTGGGCCCCGACCGTGACGTTGCCGCAGCCGCGCGGGGTGTTCGGGTCGCACTGCACGGTGGTGCGGTCCGGATCGTCGAGCGCGCCGTGGAAGTTGTAGATGAAGGCGGTGTTCTCGCCGCCGAACGAGCGGATGATGATGTCCATCGGGATCGACTCGTGGAAGTAGCCCCAGGAGCCATAGACCTTCGACGAGCCGTCACCCGCGAAATCCCAGACGAAGCCGAGCCGCGGCGCCCAGTTGTCGTCGATCTTCGCGCTCACCGCACCGGCGTTGTCGTAGAGCTCCTGCTGCTCCCAGCGCAGCCCGAGGTTGAGCGTCAGGGTGGGGGCGATCCGCCAGGTGTCCTGGACGTAGGCGGCGAGGTTGTTCGCCTTGGACTTGACGACGTTGGGGTTCTGGATCCACGAGTTGTCGATCTCGGTGGGGTCGTTGGCGTCGACCGGCACGTCGTTGGTGTAGAAGCGGTGGCGGTAGTAGTCGACGCCGTCGCGGGTGAACTTGTAGATGCGCTGGCCGCCGGAGTTGTAGTTCTGGTTGTCGACCGTCAGGTGCTCGGCCTCCACCCCGCCCTTGAACTCGTGGTCGCCGAGGAGGTCCTTGGCGAAGTACGCGGCGTTGCCGCGCACGATCTCGCGCCCGAACTCGGCGCGCTGGGCATAGCCGAAACCGCCGGACTGGACCAGCGTCCCGGCCTCCAGGTAGAGCGGGTGGGTGCGGTCGTAGAAGCGCGGGATGTAGAACCCGGGACCGTCCACGATGGTCTTCTCGGTGTGGCTGGCGGCCTGGCCGTCGATCACCAGGCTCGACCCGATGACGCCCTCGTACTTGAGGGTGACGTCGGTGCCGCCGGACTCGATGTTCTGCATGAAGACCGTTGGCTCGGACGACAGCGGCTGGCCCGGCCCCGGGCCGTCGAGGGTGGTCGGGTCGCCGAAGCCGGAGACGATGAGCGAGTGGTTCTGGGCCGGCCGCCAGGTCAGCTTGCCGGCCCACAGGTCGCGGGTCAGCTCGCGGGCGAAGACGTCGCCGACCGCCGGGAAGTTGTAGTTGGTGCCGCCGTACTCCATGAAGTCCTGGAAGATCTCGTGGTCCTCGGTGTCGCGCACGTGGTTGTAGGCGCCGAAGAACCACAGGCGGTCCCGGACCAGGTAGCCGCCGATGTCGGCGCCGAAGTCCTGGCGGTCGTGGCCGGAGACCAGCGAGTCGACGCCGCCCTCGTCCGCCCCCTGCACGACATCGCCGGACAGCGCGCTCTGGGTGTCGGGCGAGTCGTAGTAGCCGAACGCGTCGCCGTGGTAGTCGTTGCCGCCGGACTTGGTGATGACGTTGATCAGCCCGCCGGTGGCGCGGCCGAACTCGGCCAGGTAGCCGCCGGTCTTGACCTGGACTTCCTGGATGAACTCGAAGTTGAGCACCTTCCCCTGGATGCCGAGCTCGACGCCGGTGGTGTTGACGCCGTCCAGGTAGTAGGCGTTCTCGCCGCCCGACGAGCCGTAGACCGACACGCAGCCCGGACAGTCGTCGCTCGACGTCGAGACGACGCCGGGCGCGACCTGCGCGACCGAGGTGTAGTTGCGCCCGGTCGGGATGTTGCGGAAGAACTCCTGCTCGATGTTGACGCCGACCTCGGTGGACTTGACGTCGATGGTCGGCGTGCTGCCGGTCACCACGACCTCGTCCTTGAACGCGCTGCGCATCGCGACGTGCAGGGTGACGATGCGGCCGAGGCCGACCGTGACGTCGTTCTGATCGGTGGCAGCGAAGCCCTCCAGGGTGAACTTGACGGCGTAGGTGCCGGGCGGTAGCAGGACCAGGCGGAACCGGCCCTCGTCGTCGGCGACCGCGACCTTGGTCCCCTGCAGGCTGGGCGAGGTCGCCTCGACCGTCACGCCGGGCAGCACCGTCCCGGTCTCATCGACGATGGTCCCCTCGATGCTGCCGGTGGTCTGGGCGAACGCCAGGCCGGCAGCGAACAGGGCGAGGAGCGATAGGGTTGTCACTCGCGAGACTCTCATGCGTCCTCCTTGCGTAGCCGCCAGGGGCGGGAGCAACGGTCGTGCCAGGTTCGAGCCCGGATCGTGACTGTGATCCCGGCCCGGGCGGGACGACAATCGGGACGGGAATCCAGGACGGAATTCACGGTTCAAGAAGTGTCAAGTTGCGTGCACCCGCTCCTCGGCGGAGGGCGTCCGTCCGAGGCGGCGGAGACGCGGCGCCGGCTGCATGGACGCCGACGACGAGGCCGGCCCGCCTGGGCGGCGGGCCGGCCGGGAGCTGCACGCGGCTCGGGTCTAGAACTCGATGCGGAAGCCTGCCTCGAAGCGGCGGGGGTTCTGCCAGTCGCTCGGCTGACCCCAGTCCACGGTGGCGGAGCACGCCGGGAAGTTCTCGCAGTACTCGACGACCCGCTCGGAGTTGAGGACGTTGTAGACGGTGCCGATGAGCTGCAGGTTGGCCGGCCCGACCTTGAACCCCTTGGTCAGGGAGAGGTCGAGCTGGTAGTTGGAGTTGCCGCGGTACGCGCCGCGCGGGTCGAGGTACTCGACCCCGTAGCCGGCGTTCGGGGCGCCCTCGGTGCGGTCGTAGGCGAACGCCGAGGACCAGAAGGCGTCGAAGCCGACGACGAGCTGGTGGGGCAGGAGCGCGTAGCCGTTGACCTTGACGCGGTGCCGGCGGTCGTCGCCGAGGTAGCCGTCGCGGTTGACGAAGTGGTCGGGGTAGAAGTCGTAGTCCGAGAACGCTCCCTGGCTGTACTCGAGGTTGCCCTCCGACTTCGACCAGGTGTAGGAGGCGAGGAGGTGCAGCCAGTCGTAGGCGCGCGACTCGAACTTGAGGATGGCCCCTCGGTAGGTCCGCTCGAGGCCCGGGAGGTTGGCAATCACGTAGGTGTTGCAGTAGTCGGGGTCGTCGATCGTCAGGCCAGAGAGGTTGCCGGCACAGGTGTCCTCGAACAGGCCGGTGGTCTTCTTGTCGACGTAGGTCACCTCGACGGAGGTCTTGTTGCCGAGCTCGCGCTCGAACCCGACGATGAGCTCGTCCGCGTAGCTCGCCTTCAGGCCGTCCTCGACCCGGGTCGGCTCGGACCCGAAGGTGTCGGCCGCACCGCGGAAGTACCAGCCGCTCGGGTCCCAGCCGTCCGGCCCGGCGTTCCACTCGTAGCCGCGCCCGGCGGCGTACGCCTGGCACTGCTCGGGGCTCGCGAAACCGCGCACCGTGGAGCAGGAGATCCACCGGTAGGACGTGGACAGCCCCTGGCGGGCGTAGTAGGGCAACGTCGTCGCCGACGGGTGCATGAACCGCCCCCACGACGCCTTGACGAGGTTCTTGGCGTCGCCGGTGACGTCCCAGGCCAGGCCGAGCCGGGGCTGCAGCTTGTCGAGGCTGGCGATCTCGGTGTCGACGTCGTTGTACATCTGCGCCTGGTCGTAGCGCGCGCCGATCTTGACGGTCAGGCTCGGCGTCGGTTTCCAGGCGTCCTGGAGGTAGGCGGTGCCGAGCTTGCCGGCGAACTCGCCGGAGCCCGGGTCGGTGTCGCGGTAGAGCAGGTATGGGATGACGGTAGAGTCGTCGGTGCCCTCCCACCAGCCGATCGTCGCGTCGGTGTAGCGCCAGCCGTCCGCCGTCGTGTAGCTGTGGTCGGTGAACGACAGCTTCGAGTACTCCACGCCGGCCTTGACCTCGTGCGTCCCGGCGAGCTTGTCCACGAACCACGTGAGGTTGGTCTTGAGCTCGTCGCGGTTACGGTCGGAGTCCTCGACCTCCGAGTACGCACCATAGAGGGCGCCGGTCGCGGCGTTGACGTGGGAGGCGGTCGCCACGTCGCCGTTCTGCGGCGTGGCCTCGAGGAAGCCGCGGTTGACGCCGGCCTGGACGCTCCACAGGAGGTTGGGCGACAGCACGCCCGACAGCTCCGCCTGGTAGATCTGCCCGCCCTGTTTCTGGTGCTCGCCGGCCTCGATCGTGGTGAAGGCGTCCGCCTCGTCGTGGTCGATGTCGGCGGGGTCGCCGGAGAGCTTGCCGACGATGCGCCAGTTCGGGTTCAACTGCCAGGTCAGCTTGCCGATGTAGTTCTGGCCGTTGTAGTCGCGGGTCGCCGGCGAGCCGGCGGGGGTCTGCTGCGAGGCGATGTCCTCGAACGAGGTGAAGAACCACAGGCTGTCGCGGAGCAGCGGGCCGCCCAGGGTCATCGCCGGGTTCATGAACTTGGTCGGGTTGGTGTCGCGGTCGAAGTGGTCGCCGTTTTGGTAGAAGGAGGTCGAGCGGTAGCGGATGTCGAAGGTGCCGGAGAAGTCGTTGCCGCCGGACTTGGTGATCAGGTTGACGACCCCGCCGGTCGCCCGCCCGTACTCGGCCTCGAAGCCGCCGGTCTGGAACGAGATCTCCTGGATGGCGTCGAAGTTGAAGTTCGTGCCCCAGGTCGCGGTGACCGGGTCGGTGGTGTCGAGGCCGTCGACGAAGTAGGCGTTCTCGCCGAGCGTCGAGCCGAAGACGTTCGGGTTGTCGTCGCCGGCGACCCCGGCCGTCTGGGTCAGCACGTTCTGGTAGCCGCGGTTGGCCGAGCCGATGGCGGCGTACTTGAGGTAGTCGTTGGTGAAGGTCTGCGAGGTCGAGACCTGGGTCGGGTCGACCACCGGCGTCTCGGCGACGACCGTCACCTCCTCGCCGAACTTGGCCATCGGCATGATCACGTTGAGCTCGGTGGTGCGGTCGAGCCGGACCTGGACCTCGCTCCGTTCCTGGCCGACGAAGCCGGTGAGCTCGGCCCTGACCGCGTACGAACCGGGGTCGAGAGCCGGGAACGAGAAGGTCCCGTCGCCCTCCGTGACGGCCATGCGCGGGCCGCCGATGAGAGCCGGCGACGTCACCGTGATCGTGACGCCGGGCAGGGCCAACCCCTGTTCGTCGGCGACGGTTCCGGAGAGCTTGCCGGTGGTGCCGGCGAGAAGGGGGGTGGCGACCACCGCGACGACGAGCGCTGCGAGGTGTCTGGTCATGATTGCATCTCCTTTCTTGCGGGCTGCTTCGACGTTTCCGTGACGATTCGTGCCGTCGTGTCCCGCATTCCTCTGCCGGATTCCCAGGGCAAGCTGCATGCCATTCCTGGATGCACTTCGTGACCACGTTTCGGGGAGCGGTGCGCGCATTCCCGAACGGCGATTCCACTCACCGAATTGCCGTCAATAAGTGTGAAATCGCCGACGTTCCGGAAGACGGCACGAGGCCGACGGGCGCACCACCCGGCGCGGGCAGGCAAAGGCTTCCTACGGGATCGGGAGAAGCTCGGCCAGGCGGGTCACGGCGACGACCGGGTCGGGCTCGGCCGACGGCAGGCGGACGACCCCGGTCGGGGTGACCATCGCGTCGGGGGCGGCGGCGACGAGCGCGGTGCCGGCGGCGTGGGCGCCGGGGTGCTGGGGATCGAAGGCGAGCTCCCAGCCGAGCGCGGTGCGGCGGACCCGGACGATCCCGGCGGCCTCCGCCCGGCGGCGCAGCCGCTGGTGGAGCAGCAGGTTGCCCAGCTGCTCCGGCGGCGGTCCGAAGCGGTCGGCGAACTCGGCGCCGAGGTCGGCGATCTCGCCGTCGGTGCGGGCCGCGGCGATCCGGCGGTAGACGGTGAGGCGAACCGTCTCTTCGGCGATCCAGCGCTCGGGCAGGCGGAGGTCGAGGCCGAGCCGGAGCTCGACGGTGACCGGCGGCGGCGCGACGGCCTCGCCGGCCAGCTCGTGGACCGCCTCCTCGAGCAGGCGGCAGTAGGTCTCGTAGCCGACCGCCCGGAGGTGGCCGTGCTGCTCGGCGCCGAGCAGGTTGCCGGCGCCGCGGATCTCGAGGTCGCGGGCGGCGATCCGGAAGCCGGCACCGAGGTCGGCGAACTCGATGATCGCGGCCAGGCGCGCCCGCGCCTCCTCCGACAGGGAGCGCTCGGGCGGCACCAGCAGGAAGGCGAACGCGAGGCGGTCGGAGCGCCCGACCCGGCCGCGGAGCTGGTAGAGCTGGGCGAGCCCGAAACGGTCCGCGCGGTTGACGATCAGGGTGTTGGCGTTGGGGATGTCGAGGCCGTTCTCGATGATCGCGGTGGCGAGCAGGACGTCGGCGCGCCCCTCGAGGAAGGCGTCCATCGCCTTCTCCAGCTCGCGCTCGTCCATCTGCCCGTGGGCGACGACGACGCGGGCCTCGGGCACCAGCTCGCGGACCAACCTGGCCATCGCGCCCATCGAGGCCACCCGGTTGTGGACGAAGAACGTCTGGCCGCCGCGGGCCATCTCGGTGAGGATCGCCTCGCGCACGACTTCGGGGCGGAACGGCAGGACGTGGGTCTGGACGGCGAGGCGGTCGCGCGGCGGGGTCTCGATGACCGACACGTCGCGCAGGCCGAGCAACCCGAGGTTCAGGG
>JACQZW010000038.1 GCA_016213675.1 Acidobacteriota bacterium
CGCGAGGAGCGTCAGCGACGAGCGACCAGCGAGGGGCCCCATCGCGGCTCGCGCTGTCCGGTCGCGAGCGGAGCAGTCTCGTTCCGGCCTCGCGGGGGCGAGGCCGGATCGAGGGGGCCGCGCACCCCAGGGGCCATACGAGGGGACGGACCTCGGTCCGTGATTGGCGGCAAGCCGTGGGGTCGGCCCACCAAGCTAGACGGGATCCTTCGGTCGCTTCGCTCCCTCAGGATGACTGCATGCCCGCCGAGTCGCTTAGCGCGCGATGACGATGGCGCGGGGGTGCGCGCCGGGGGCGGCCGCGCCACAGCGGCGGCGATTCGGTAGACTCGCGGCGTGGGTGACATCGGCCGCCGGATCAAGCACGAGCTGGGCTACCGGACGCTCCGCGGGTTCCTGGCCGCGGCGCGGCCGTTCCCGCTCGGCGCGCTGCGGGCTGGCGGCGCGGCGCTCGGCCTCGCCGCGTTCGCGGTGAGCCGGCGCGAGCGGCGCCGGGCCGCCGAGCACCTGTGGCTCGCCTTTCCCGATCGCAGCGAGGCCTGGCGGGACGAGGTCATCAGCGGCTGCGCCAGGAGCCTCGGCCGCCTGCTCGGCGAGGTCGCCTGGTTGTGGTCGGCATCCGCGCAAGACATCCTCGCCCGCACCGAGCTCGTCGGCCTCGAGAACCTCACCGGCTGCCTGGCGCCGCGGCGCGGCGCGATCTTCGTCACCGGCCACATCGGCAACTGGGAGTGGCTCGGCGCCGCGGCCGGCGCCGCCGGGGTCCCGATGATCGCCGCGGCCCGCGAGCTCGACGACTCGCGGATCGAGGAGATTGCCGAGCACCTGCGCTCGCGGTTCGGCGGCGGCAACGTGGTGCGCGGCGAGGGCGCCGGCCAGCGCCTGGCCGCCGCGCTGCGACAGGGACGCATCGTGGCCTTGCTCATCGACCAGGACATCGCCGCCCCGGGCGCCTTCGTCGAGTACTTCGGCCGTCCCGCCTGGACGCCCACCGGCGCCGCGGTCCTCGCGCTCCGCCTGCGGGTGCCGATCGTCACCGGCTTCCTGACCCGCCTGGACGACGGGCGGATGCGCATCGTCTTCGACCCGCCGATCGAGGCGCGCCGCGGCGACGACCTGGCGGCGGAGGCGGCGAGGCTGACCGCGCTGCTGACCGCCCGGATCGAAGCCCAGGTCCGCGCCCATCCCGAGCAGTGGGTATGGATGCACAGACGCTGGCGCCGCCAGCCTGGCCCCGGCGACCGGGTCTGGACCGCGGCCGACCAGCCCACGGGCTGATCCGAAAACGCGCCGGATGCCGGCCTCTCGGGCTACAATGGCGCACCCTGCAACACCGGCACTCTCCGCACCCACGGTCGGGGTGCAGGGCACGGAGGAACCATGAAGAAGGGTCTGATCGGTTGCGGCATCGCACTGGTCGTGGTGCTGGTGATCGTGGCGATGGCCGTGGCGGGCAGCTACAACCGCCTCGTCAAGCTCGAAGAGGGCGTCAAGAGCGCCTGGGGCCAGGTCGAGAACGTCTACCAGCGGCGCGCCGACCTGGTGCCGAACCTGGTCGAGACGGTCAAGGGCGCGGCGGCCTTCGAGCGCGACACCTTCATCGCCGTCACCGAGGCGCGCGCCCGGGTCGGCCAGGTCAACATCGGCAAGGTGCCGACCGGCGAGGAGCTGCAGCGCTTCCAGTCCGCCCAGGACGGCCTGTCCTCGGCGCTGTCGCGCCTCCTGGTGGTGGTCGAGAAGTACCCCGACCTGAAGGCGACGGCGAACTTCCAGGAGCTGCAGGCGCAGCTCGAGGGAACCGAGAACCGGATCGCGGTCGAGCGCCGGCGCTTCAACGAGTCGGCCCAGGCGTTCAACACCGCCCGCCGGTCGTTCCCCACGGTGCTCGTGGCCGGCATCCTCGGCTTCGCGGAGAAGCCGTACTTCCAGGCCGCGCCGGGCTCCGACCAGGCGCCGAAGGTGCAGTTCTAGCGCGATGCGCTCCTGGCTCGGTGCCGCGCTCGGCCTGATCGCGGCGACGGCGGCGGCACTCGAGGTGCCGCCGGCGCCGCGCCGCCACTTCACCGACCTCGCCGGCGTGGTCGCACCGGGGGCGCTCGCCGACACCGATGCCCGCCTGTCGGCCATCGAGCAGCGCACCGGCCACCAGGTGATCGCGGTGCTCATGCCCTCACTCGAGGGCGAGCCGCTCGAGGACTTCACGGTGCGCTGCGCCGAGGCGTGGAAGGTCGGGCGCAAGGGGCTCGACGACGGCGTGATCTTCTTCGCCTTCCTGAACGACCGGCAGATGCGCCTCGAGGTCGGCTACGGGCTCGAGGACAAGATCCCCGACGCGATCGCGAGCCGTGTGCTGTCGGCGACCGTCAAGCCCCGCTTCGCCGCCGGGGACTACGCCGGTGGCGTCGTCGCGATGGCCGGTGCGCTCGAGGGGATCTTCCGCGGCGAGCCGCCGCCGGCCGCCCAGCGGCAGCGGCGCTCCGCCCCGGTGTCCTTCCTCGGTCTCGTCGGTCTGCTCATGCTGATCGCCCTGATGAACTCGCTGTCGCACCCGCAGGCCGGGCGGCGGCGGCGCGGCGGCGGCGGAATGTACTGGGGCGGCGGCGGCTTCTCGGGCGGAGGCTCCTCCGGCGGCGGGTTCGGCGGTGGAGGGTTCTCGGGCGGTGGCGGGTCGTTCGGCGGTGGCGGGGCCTCGGGGTCGTGGTGAGGCCGAGGTGCGGCGTGAGGGTTTGGAGGAACCGTGGACTGTGACCTGATCATTGCCAACGGGACGGTGCTGACGATGGTGCCCGGCGCCGCCCCGATTCCGGCCGGAGCCGTCGCCGTGCGCGGGACCGACATCGTCGCGGTCGGCCCCGCCCGCGACCTCATCGCCGCCGCGCCCGGCGCCCGCGTGATCGACGCCGGCGGCGGCCTCATCCTGCCGGGCTTCGTCAACACGCACATGCACCTCGCGATGTCGCTGATGCGCGGTTTCGCCGACGACCTGCCGCTGATGACCTGGCTCGAGAAGCACATCTGGCCGGCGGAGCGAACCCTGATGACCGCCGACACCGTCGCGCTCGGCACCCGCCTGGCCGCGGCCGAGAGCCTCAAGGCCGGCGTCACCTGCATCTGCGACATGTACTTCCACGCACCCCGGGTCATCGACACCCTCACCGAGATCGGCCTGCGCGGCGTGGTCGCCGAGAGCCTCATCGACCACCCGACACCGTCGTGCCCGACCCCCGAGGTCGCGCTGACCCGCCAGCGGGAGCTGCTCGAGCGCTACGCCGACCACCCGCTGTGCGTCCCGGCCGTCGCCCCCCACTCGCCCTACTCGGTGTGCGCCGCCAACCTGGTCAAGGAGGCCGAGCTGGCCGACGAGTTCGGCGCGCCGTTCGTGACCCACCTCGCCGAGACCCGCTGGGAGGTCGAGAAGATCACCGCCGAGAAGGGCATGACCCCGGTCGCCTACCTCGCCGACCTCGGCGTCCTGTCGGAGCGCACCGTCGCCGCCCACTGCGTCCACGTCACGCCGGACGACCTCGACATCCTCGCCGAGTTCGAGGTCGGCGTCGCCTCGAACCCGGTGTCGAACCTGAAGCTGGGGAGCGGCGTCGCGCCGGTCCCGCAGATGGTCGAGCGGGGCCTCAAGGTCGGCTTCGGCACCGACGGCGCCGCCTCGAACAACACCCTCGACCTGCTGCGCGACGTCCAGCTCGCGGCGCTCGTCTACAAGGGCGTGGCCGCCGACCCGACCTGCATGCCGGCGCGCACCATCGCGGAGCTGCTCACCATCGGCGGCGCCCGCGTGCTGGGGCTCGCCGACAAGGTCGGCTCGCTCGAGCCGGGCAAGCGCGCCGACGTCGTGTGCATCGGCGTCGACAGCCCCCACGCCGTGCCAGTGTTCGAGCCGTACGCCCACCTCGTCTACGCCGCCCGCGCGGCCGACGTCCGCCACGTCGTCGTCGACGGCCGCGTGCTGGTGCGGGACGGCGAGCTGGAGACGCTGGACGAGGCGGCGCTGCTCGCCGAGGCGCGGCAGGCGACGAACGGGCTGGTCGAGCGCTTGAAGGGTTAGCCCGGGCTAGCGGTCGCCGTGGCCGCGCTCGAGGATGCGGCGCACGTGGTCCGAGGAGATGCGGACCTTGACCGGGCCGTCGCGCCGAGGTGCAGCGTGCGGCTGCTCCACCGGGGCGGCCGGGGCAGGCGCCGGCATCGCCAGCACTCCAGGAGCCACCTCGGGAGCGGCGGGCGCAAGGACAGTCACGACCGGCGCCGCGCCTTCCTCGACGGCCGGCTCAGCGACCGTGATGGCGTGGAACTCGCCGGACTCGGGCAGCGTCAACGCGTGCTTGATCCGCGCCACGGTTTCCGGGCTGACGTCCTGGAACTCGACACCGGCGCGGTAGAGCAGGACGCGCTGGTCCCGCTCGTCGAGGCCGAACCCCCAGGCCCGGCAGCGCCGCACGTTGGCGCGGACCAGGACCTCGCCGGCGGGGAGCTGGAGGCGCAGCTCGCAGGTGACGTTCGGCCGCAGGCAGTTCATCAGCTCGAGCTGGGCGCCGCGCGACGAGATGTCCACGACCCTCGCCGGCAGCGAGGTCTTCACCTTGGCCGACAGGGGCTGCTCGGGGGCTACCCGCGTTGCTGCACGACGCTCCGCCATGACCGTCTCGACTCGCTCCTCGAACTGTCCTGTACCGCAATCAAACATACGCCCGACACCCACGGTTGTCCAGACGCAAAAACCGCCGCGGGAGGGAATGCCGGACCGCGTCGCGGCGTTATCCTTTTGCGGACGGCCTGATCTCGAAATCAGGCCGGCACCATCGACAGACAGGAGACACGAGACCATGGCCACGCACACCCTCCCCCCCCTGCCGTACGACTACAACGCCCTGGAGCCCTGGATCGACGAACAGACCATGCGGCTCCACCACGACAAGCACCACCAGACGTACTGCGACAACTTCGTCAAGGCGGTCACCGGGACGCCGTTCGAGGCGCAGGACGTCAACGCCACGTTGGCCCAGCTCGACAAGGTGCCCGAGAACATCCGCGGCGCCGTGCGCAACCACGGCGGCGGCTTCGCCAACCACATCCTGTTCTGGGAGATCATGGGCCCCAAGGCGGGCGGCACGCCCACCGGTCCCCTCGCCGAAGCGATCAGCAAGGCGTTCGGCTCCTTCGACGCCTTCCGCGAGAAGTTCGTCGCCGCCGCGATGGGCCAGTTCGGCTCCGGCTGGGCGTGGCTCGTGGTCAAGGCCGACGGCGAGCTCGCCGTCTACAACCTGCCCAACCAGGACTCCCCGGTGTCCAAGGGCGACACCCCGATCCTGACGCTGGACGTCTGGGAGCACGCCTACTACCTGAAGTACCAGAACCGCCGCGCCGAGTACGTCGGCAACTTCTGGAACGTGGTCAACTGGAACAAGGTCGCCGAGCTGTACGGCAAGGCGAAGAAGTAGAGACGGGGTCCGGGGTCCGGGCCACTAACTCCCGGCACAAAGACGAAACGAGCCCGGTCGGCGCGCAGGCGCAGGCCGGGCTCGCGTTTGTGGGAGCCCCGAAAAGACGGCGCCGACGGCCGGTGATACGGTACGCAAGTGGAGCGGGGACCGGGCAAGACGCCGGCGGCGCCGTCACGCTGGTTGACGGCTGCCCTCGTGTTGTTCGGGGCGACCGTGCTCGTCGCCTCGCGGGTCGTGGCCCGGCAGGCCTCGCTGTGGGAGTGGGACGACGCCGTCTTTCTCCTCGCGCTCGACCAGTTCGCGCCCCAGAACCAGGTGCCGCATCCCCCGTTCTACCCCGGCTACGTGGCGCTGGGGCGGCTCGCACGCGCGCTGCTCGGGGACGGGATCCTCGCGCTCACCTGGCTCTCGGTGGCGGCGAGTTGTCTGGCGCTCACCTTCCACAGGCTCGTGGCGTCGGAAGTGCTCGGCTCACGCCGCACTGCGCTGGCCAGCACGGTGCTGTTCGCATTCTTTCCCGCGGTCTGGCTCCACGCCGGGGTACCGCTCTCCGACCCGGTCGGACTGGCTGCCGGGCTGGCCGCGCTCTGGCTCGCCCTGCGGGGCCGCGAGCGTCCCCACCTGCTTGTGCCTGCGGCGATCGTCCTCGGAGCGGCGGTCTCGATCCGCCCGCAGGCGGCGCTGCCTGCCGCGATCGGCCTGATCGTGGCCGCCTGGCCTGCCCCGTCTCCGCGGCGGGTCGCCGTCGCTCTCGCGGCTGTCGGGTCGGTGCTCGTCCTCTATGCCGCTCCGTTGGTGGCTGTCGGCGGCCTTGGTCCGGTCTGGCACTGGACGCGGTACCAGGCCGGGTTCGTCGTCTCGACCGACTCGCTGGCCGCTCACGGCTGGACGGTCCTCACGGTGGCGCGCCACTACTGGCTCGATATCTGGGGCTCGCCGGGGATCGCCATCGCCGTCGGGCTCGCCGTCTTGAATGGGGTCTTCGTGCTGGCACGACGGGAGGGTCGGCGGAGACTGGCCCTGGCGCTCGGGCTGTTCCTGCCCTACGCAGTGCTGTGCTGGGTGTTCCTCGACCCCGCGACCGCCGGGCGCTACGCGCTGCCGTACCTCCCCCTCCTGGCCATGCTCGCCGCTGAGGGGTTGAGCGCGGCGGAGCGTCGTTTCGTGCCGCACGGTTGGCCGGTCGCAACGGCGGCGCTGGTCGTGGCGATGGCAGTCGTGACGTGGCCCGCGATTCGCATCGTCCACTCACAGCCGTCGCCGCCGGTGCGAGCCGCAACGACGATCCACGACGAGGCCGGCAGCGCGCCGTTCCGCCTGGCGTTCCACCCGAAGCTGGTCATGCACGCCGCGGTCCTTTTCCCCGAGGTGCCGCGCGTGGCCGCGCGAACCGCCGAAGCGCTGTGCTCCCTGCCGCTCGACGGCGTGCCGACGTGGAGCTACGGGACCGAGGCACCCGGGACTTGGACTGTGGCCTGGCCGGACGATCCCGTGCTGCGGCGGGTGTCGCGGGGCCGCTACCTGGGCGTCGCGATCGGTCGGGTCGAGCCGTGCGTCACGTTCGGCACGGGGTTCTACAGGGCCGAGCGGGAGCCTGACGGCACGGGCGGGACGCGGTCGTTCCGCTGGATGGCGGAGAGCGGTGTGCTCGTCCTGCCCCCGGCGTCGATCCCGCTCGAGATCGAGCTCGACATCGGGGTGCCGCTGGCGGCGTTCTCGACCACTCCACGTCTGAGCGCCTCGCTGAACGGCCGGCCGCTCGGCGAGCGCACTGCGACGACATCGAGGCTGCGGCAGAGGCTCGCGCTCGACCCCGCCTGGCTGCGCGCCGACGCCCCGAACGAGCTGGTCCTCACGACCACTGAGAGCGTGGTACCCGCCGAGCGCGACCGAAGTGCCGACCGCCGCCGCCTCGGCCTCAGGCTGTGGAGCGCGACCCTGCGGGTGCACCCGACGCAGCCCGGTCAGCCTTGAGTGACTGCCCGCCGGGTCACATCGCCGCGCCCGTCACCCCGAGCGCGCGCGAGGCCTCCCAAGGAGCATCGACCCCGCTGTCATCCTGAATGAGCGCAGCGAGTGAAGGATGCGGGAGCGCCGCGCCAATTGCTGCGACCGCGCCTACGACCCGCCACCCGACCGCCATCAGGTTCCGGCCTTGGCCCTGCAGCCCGCGTCGCGCCACCCGCCCAACTCTCCGCGCGATCTCGGCGCGCCTGGAGCGCCACCCTGCACGTCTGGGTCAACTTCAGGCGCCTCGGGGTCCTTCGTCGTCGCTGCGCTCCTCCTCAGGATGACGGAGCGTGTCGCACCGCGCCCACTCGCCTGAGGGCGTTGTCTCCTCGAGGAAGCAGCCCGGCAGTTCGGCGCTTCCTACGAGGTCTGGAAGACGTCGTCGGTGACGCGGGGCGGCGGCTCGAGCGGCGGGACGGCGGGCGCCGGCTCCGATTCGGCGGGCGGCGCGGACGGTTCCGGCGCGATCGTCTCGATCACGACCGCCGGGGCCTTGACGCGGCGCTCGCAGAGCCGGGGCTCGCCGAGGTGCCGGTACGCGGCGAGCTCGGCACCCCAGAACGAGACGTGGAGGAACGCCCGCATCACCATGACGAGTTGCTGGGCGACGAGCAGGGCGAGGATCGCCGGCGCCGAGCCCGGCGTCCACGGGCTGCGCGCCGCGTAGTAGCCGAGGTGGAGCGCCGCGACAAGCGCGACGAAGCTGGCGCACAGCGGCAGGAAGATCGCCGGGCGGCGCAGCACGAGCCCGATGCCGCGCAGGAAGCCGCGCAGCGTCGCCCGGTCGCCGTGCCTGGCCGCGGCGAGCCGGGCCAGGTCGTAGGCGGGGACGAGCACCGCGAGGAGCAGGAACGCGACGAGCCCGGCGGCGAGGAAGCCGGCGGCGTCGAAGCGCCCGTTGGCCTGCGTCTCGGCCACCTTGAAGAACGCGACCAGGGTCGCGATGGAGGCGCCCGCGACAACGGCGACCGCCAGCGCAAACCACAGTGCGGCTCGCAGGAACGGCCAGGTGTGGAGCACGACTCCGGTCGAGAACGGCCGGGGTTGGTCCTCCTCGCGCTCGAGCAGCACCTCGACGATCCCGGCGGCAACCGGGACCCGGAGCAGGCCCGTGAGCAGGAGCGCGAGTGCCACCCCGGCGCCGAGCACGACGGGCAGGTGGTTGGCCGGCGAGGCGGCGAAGTCGGTCCACACCGCGATCCAGCGCCCGTCGAGGACGCGAGCGGCGAACGGCGACGGGTCGAGCGCCGGCGCGAGGCTCGCCCGCGCGAGCCAGACCAGCGCGAGCGCCGGCAGGAGCGGCACCAGGTAGGCGACGAGCACGAGACGGGGGTGGCGGCGGGCGAGGCGGAATCCGTCGGCGAGCGGTCCGGAGAAGGTCATCGCGTCACCCCACGAACGCCGTCGCGGCGAGCAGGTTCTGCAGCCAGAAGAGCATGTGGACGAGCAGCTTGTTCGCCGGGGCGGACCGCTCCTCGAGGAGCCGCCCGTTGTTCAGGCGGTTGACGTCGAGGGCCATGAGGTCGTCGAGATCGACCTCGGCGGCGACGAGCTCGGCGCTCCGCACGACCTCCCAGCGCACCCACCTCTCCTGCCCGTCCCACTCCCGCCGCTCGACGTGACCGTCGGCCCAGCGCAGCTCGACCGTGACCGGGTGGACGAACTCGCCCAGGCGGTCGACGACGACGACCGTGCGGTAGTCCTCGTCCTCGGCGCCCTCGCCCTTGTCCTCGTCCTCCTCCCCTTCGAGGGTGCGGACGCCGTCCCGCCACACGACTCCGCGGACCCTCCTGAGCTTCGAGCTGGTCACGGTCCGCACCCCGTAGTCGAGGGCGCGCGTCGAGTGGAACGCCTGCTCGAAGAACCACGTCAGGTCGCGGCTGACGCTGGCCTGGAAGCTCCGCTCGAAGTCGGCGGTCGACGGGTGGCGGAACTGCCACTCCTGGAAGAACGCGCGCATCGCCTTGTGGAACGCCGTCGTGCCGACCAGGTTCTCGAGATGGCGCAGGGTGACGGCGGGGCGCGCATAGGAGTTGAAGCCGTACGAGCCGCCGGTCCGGAACCGCCACGACTCCCGGACGATCGGGTCGGTGTAGCGTCCCCCGCCGAGGCTCGCGTGGTTGTTGTCGAAGGCGGTGGCCTCGAAGCCGAGAAGCTCGACCTGGCTGCCGTAGGCCTCGTCGGTGACGATCATGTCGTAGTACGAGTTGATCCCCTCGTCGAGCCACGACTCCTCGAACTCGTTGGAGGCGATCATCCCCATCCAGTAGTTGTGGCCGAACTCGTGGATGGTGACCATCTCCGCGGCGCGAACCTCGTCGAACGGCCACAGGCCGAGGAGCGGGTGGGTGCCGAGCGTGATGAGGGTGACGTACTCCATCCCGGCCGAGCCCATGGCGCCGCGCGGCGGGTCGACGAGGGTGAAGTGGGGATAGGGGTAGGCGCCGAGCCTGAGGCCGTAGCCGGCGAGCGCGACCTTCAGCGAAGAGATATAGCGGGCGGCCTGCGAGCGGTTCTCCGGCCGGACCAGCAGCGTGATGTCGACCGGCAGCAGCGTGATCTCCTCCGGCGTCAGCCCGAGCAACCCGGCGATGCGCCCCTGCTCGACGGCGCACACGTCGGTGAGCGGGTCGAAGCGGTCGGGCACCACGACGAAGGCCGGGTCGGCGGTCCAGGCGAAGTCGTTGACCCCTTCCTGGACGAAGCGCGCCGTGACCGTGTCGGCGGTCGCGGTCTCCTCGACGAGGCGGCCGGTCCCGCCGATGTGGCCGCGGTAGCGCAGCGGCAGCGTGATGCTCACGTCGTAGTCGCCGAAGTCGGCGTAGAACTCGCTGTGGGCGTGGTATTGGTGGCAGTTCCACCCCGCCTCGGCGCGGCCGCGCACGCCGGCGTCCTCGAAGACGGCGACCTTCGGGAACCACTGCCCGCCGAGCACGTAGTCGCCGTGCGCGCCGTTGCGGGCGAACACGCCCGGCATCTGGCCGGCGAACTCGATCTCGACCTCGATCGACTCGCCGGGCGGCAGCGGGGCGAGGAGCGGGTAGCGGGCGACGGTCCGGTCGTCGGGGTTGCCGTCGTCGGGTGAGATGAACTGCTCACCGGCCTTGAGGTCGTCGCCCGCCGCGGTGCGCATTGCGGTGACCTCGATGAACCCCCACGTCTTCGGGGGGATCTTGACGCCGCGGAGCTGCCCGCCCGACTCGCGGAAGAACGTCGTCTTCGTGCTCGCGAAGGCGTTGAGGTAGAGGTGGAGCTGCAGCTCGGTGACCGGCACCGACGAGGTGTTGTGCCAGCGCAGGTGCTCGGTTCCGGCGATCGACCGCTCGCCCGGGTCGTACGTCGCGCTCATCGCGATCGTGTAGACCCGCTCGGGTCCCGGGCCGGCAGGGGCGGTGTCCTGCGCCACGCCGGACCCCGCGCCGCCGGCAAGCAACGCGACGGCCACCGCGAACCCAACCCCGAAGCCCGTTCCGCGCCCCGAACGCCCTCGTCCGCCTGGCATCCGCACCTCCGCCTCGTGACAGCTTCGTTACGATACATCCCCTCGCAAGGTTCGCCCACCCGCGGGGTCAGGTCTTGTACTATGTGGGTTAGCTCCGCCTCCCGCCCATTCCACGCGCACGAACCCAACAGCCGCCGAGAAGCCGGCTCCAACCGTCGCTCGCGCCCGGATGGGGTAGCCTTCCTTCATGACCTCGCCGGTCGAGGATTCACCGACGCGGCACCGAGTGGCACGAGCCGCAGGTCTGGCTCCGCTCGTCGCCCTGGCGCTGCTGTGGGCGAGCCTGGTCCCCTCGATGGGGCGGATGCCGTCCAACGACTACTACGGGATCGTCGGCCAGGTCGTCGACGGCGACCGCTTCACCTCCGACCCGCTGCGCTGGCTCCTCGTCAAGTCGAACGAGCACACCGTCGTGCTGCCGACCCTGATCTACGTCGCCAACGTCGCGCTCTTCGCCGGCGACAACCGGGCGCTCTCCGCGCTTTCCCTGCTGTTCCTCCTCGCCCTCGGGTGCACCCTCTGGTCGCTCCTGCCGGCGGGCCTGCGCGCCGGGAGGCTCGCAGGGCCGGCCTGGGGCCTCGTCCTGGCCGGCATGGTCTTCACGCCGGCTGCGGCGCACAGCATCGTCCTCGGCTTCTCCGGGACGATCTGGTTCCTGTCCAACCTCTTCGCCGCTCTCGCCGCCCACCGCCTCGCGGCCAGCGCCGCCGAGCGATCGGGCGTCGCCTTCGCCGGCGTGCTGGCGGCCGCCGGTCTCGGCGCCGTGACCTACTCGACGAACCTGTCGCTGTGGCCCGCCCTGCTGGTCGGCGCCGTCCTCCTCAGTCTCCCGCTCCGTAGGCTCGCCCTGTTGGCCGGCGGCGGCGCGCTGGCCTTCGCCTTCGCCGCCCTGACGTACACGCGCCCGGACCAACACGCGGCGCCCGTCGTCGGCGACCCCGTCGCGGTCGGCAAGTTCCTCGCCGTCTACCTGGGCGCGCCGCTCGCCACGGACCCGCGGCTGGCCGGGCCCCTCGGCATCGCCGGCCTCCTCGTCGGGGGCGCGTTCGTCGCCTCCGTGCTCCTCCGCAGTGACCGCGCCGAGATCCGGGCCGTCGCCCCCTGGCTCGTCCTGCAGCTCTACGCGGTCGGCAACGCGCTCGGCACTGCCGTCGCCCGCGCCGGCATGGGCGGCGCCCGCTCGTCGCGCTACGCGTCGGTGGCGATCCTCTTCTGGATCGGGACGGTCGTGATCGGAGCCCTGCTCGCCGCCCGGACCGGCGCCCGGCGGCCCCGCGTGTGGACCAGGCTCACGGTGGCGGCCGGGTTGCTCCTTGTCGCCGCCACCTGGGTCCACGGCCGGCCCATCCTCCGCACCTACCGCGAGCGTGCCACCCTCCACCCGCTCGCCGAGCTCGCGATCGTCCACGGGGTCCCCGACCGCCTGGCCCTGGACGCGGTGACGCCCGCTCCCCAGGAGATCGACCTCCTGCGGCACTTCATGATTGCCCGCCGGCACGTGCCGTTCGACCGGCCGCCGCTGGCGACCTACGGCCAGGCCGTGACGGTCGGACCCGCGCCCAGCAGGCTCCCTGCGCTCGACCCGGCGACGGTGGTCGCCACGCCGGTCGGCGGACCGGTCGTGCGCCTGAAGCTACAGGGGATCCACGGGTTCGCCCGCCCGGCCGAGCTGCTGCTCGTCGACGGCGAAGGCGCGGCGCGCGGCGTGTTGCGGGACGTCTCACCGCCCTGGTTCGTGCGGCTGCGCCGCGGCGACACCGGCGCGCGGCGGTGGGCCGGCTACCTCGTACCGACCGGCGTCTCGGGGCGCCTCTTCGTCTGCGTTGCGGACCCAGGTGGCGGTCCACTCAACCCGGTCGCCGTGCTCCCCGTGCCCGCCCCTGCTCGGGACCGGTGAGCCGTTGCCCGTCCCCTGTCGTCAGGGCCTGCCGACCGAGTCGTAGGTGAACCCGGCCTCGCGCATCCGCGCGGGCTCGTAGACGTTGCGCAGGTCCACCAGGTTGGGCCGGCGCAGCAGGCCCTTGAGCTTCTCGAGGTCGAGGGAGCGGAACTGGTTCCACTCGGTGAGGATGACCAGGCAATCGGCGCCCTTGGCGGCGTCGTAGGCGTCGGAGCAGTAGACGAGCGAGGCGGGCAGCACCTCGCGGGCGTTGTCCATCGCCGCCGGGTCGAAGGCGCGCAGCGTCGCCCCCTCCGCGGCGAGGGCCTCGAGGATGGGGATCGCCGCCGACTCGCGCATGTCGTCGGTCTCGGGCTTGAACGACAGCCCGAGCACGCCGACGGTCAACCCGGCGACGGCGCCGCCGCACAGCGCGCGGACCTTGTCGACCATCCGCAGCTTGACCTGCTCGTTGACCGCGACGACCGTCTCGACGATCGCGAACGGCCGCCCGGCCTGGCGCGCGATGTCGGTGAGCGCCTTGGTGTCCTTGGGGAAGCACGAGCCGCCGTAGCCCGGCCCGGGGTGGAGGAACTTCGGCCCGATCCGGCGGTCGAGGCCCATCCCCCGGGCGACGTGATGGACGTCGGCGCCGAGCCGCTCGCACAGCTCGGCGACCTCGTTGATGAAGGTGATCTTGGTGGCGAGGAAGGCGTTCGAGGCGTACTTGATGAGCTCGGACGACTCCACGTTGGTGATCACGAACGGCGTCTCGATGAGGTAGAGCGGCCGGTAGATGTCCTTCATGATCGCCACGGCCTGGTCGTCGCGGGCGCCGATGACGACCCGGTCGGGGCGCATGAAGTCCTCGATCGCCGAGCCCTCGCGGAGGAACTCGGGGTTCGACACCACCGAGAACGGGTACTTCCCGTTGCGCTCGCGGATCACCTTCTCGACGAGCTGGCCCGTCCCGATCGGCACCGTGGACTTGGTGACGACGACCTTGTAGCCGTTCATCGAGTCGGCGATCGCCTCGGCGACCTGGACGACGTACGACAGGTCGGCCGAGCCGTCCTCCTTCGGCGGCGTGCCGACGGCGATGAAGATGGCGAGCGCGTTCTCCACCGCCTCGCGGAGCTCGGTGGTGAAGTGGAGGCGGCCGGCAGCGGCGTTCTTCGCGACGATGGCGTCGAGCCCCGGCTCGTAGATCGGGATCTTGCCGTCCTTGAGCATGGCGATCTTGCCGGCGTCGTTGTCGACGCAGGTGACGTCCATGCCGAAGTCGGCGAGGCACGCCCCGGTGACCAGCCCGACGTAGCCGCTTCCCACGACCGCGATGTGCATTCAGACCCTCCAGGGACCGGACGAGGCCCGGCGGCGCAGTCTAGTCTCGCCCGCCACCCCTGGGCAACCGCGCCCGAAAGCGCCACCGCCTCCGCCCCTGCCGCCCGCCAAAGCAAGCGGTGTCGATCGCTACCGCCCCGACCAGAGATCGACGACGGGGCGCTGGGGCCCTTGCTGAAGACAGGACCTGCCGTTGGCGAGGTCAGCCCTCACGTGCGACTCAAGGCGCTCGCCACCATCCGCACGATTCCAAAGGCACGATCGAGGTCGAAGGCGGCGAAGTCGGCCGGCCGCAGCACCGGGCGCAACCGGAGGTCGACCTGGCGCCGCAGTGTTGCAAGCCTGCCTTCCGACACGTCCACGGCGGCGTTGCCGGGTACGGCCAGCTTGGATTGCGCGAGCCCGATGAGGGCGGCATCGCCGGCGTCCAGCAGCCCTCGCCTCGCCGCCCAGTCGAGGTCGAAGAAGTCGCGGATCGCCGGCTCGCGGCGACTCAGTGCGGCGCGGAGCTTCTCGGCGAACGCCTCAATCAGCGCGATACAGCGCACTGGGACCGGAGCGACCAACGGCTCCTCGGTGATGGGATCCAACAAGATCGTCGCGGCATCGCACGTCGTGGCGGCAACGAGCAGCGGCTCGCGGAGCGCCACCTCGACCTTGACCGTCTCCTCTCTCCCGGTAAGCACCGACGTGTAGGCGAGCGTCGCGAGGTACTGCGTGGAGTTGTTTGCACCGACGAGCGACTCGGCAACGCGCAGGGACGGGTGCCGGTTCGGCAGCTCGTCCAGCGCCTCCTTGACCGGCGCAATGGAGGCGCGGCGCTGGCCGCGCGTCGCAACGCCTGCGACCGAGATGGTGAAGTCCAGGTCTTCGCTCAGCCGGTAGAACCCGGCATGCACCTTCGCCAGGCAGGTGCCACCCTTGAAGACCAGACCGCCCGCGTTCGAGAGTCCATTCAGGACGAGCGTGCAGAAGTAGTCCTTTTCCACAAGGCGTGGAGCGAAAAGCGTCTGCGCCGACGTGAAGCGCACGGCCTCGACGAACACGACCGGATCGAGGTGCACCCAAGGTCCGGGCCGCTCATTCACGGTCGTTCCACACGATCCCCCAGCGGCGATCCACGCGACCTCGCTTGAGTCGTCCCGGAATCCAAGGGATCACGCTGGTTGACGCTTTCAGTGCGCGCTCGACCTCCAGGAGCAGGTGCTGCCCGACGTTCAGGCGATCAAGCAACGCTCCGATCCTGCGGATGGTGCCCACGTCGCCGTAGCGCAGGGTCACGCGAGCGAGTTCTTCCGGATCGACGCGGCCCGCGCGAAGCTCCGCCCTTATCCAGTCGAACGCCTGCGGCAGCGTGTCGAAGCGGGCCCAGTCGTACACCGCATCGACCAGCGAGCGGGCTCGCGAGGAGTAGAGCGCCACCTCGCCGCTGCTCATCCTTACCCGCTCGGTCGCGCCCAACCGCCGGTCCGCCACCTTGACGAGGATCAGCGAGATCGCACCGACCGTCCGCTCGCCGGAAATCCGGTTGTTGTAGGCGATCGGGCGATTCGGTATTTGCTCGGTGAAGCCGTAGCGGTTGAACGCGGAGAGACCGCAGACCTGGTAGCGCCCGCCGCGCTCGGCCATCAGCGCGTTGAGCGCTTGCGCCTCGTCGGGCGACCAGAGCCCGCCGAGTGGGAGCTTGTCCGGCGCCAGGTACAACCCGCGCTGCACCCGAGCGATCCACCCGGCCCTGGCCAAGCGGCTCAGGAGGTTTCGCTCCTGGAGCGGCGACAGGCGCAGCGGCCCGGTCAGCTCGCCGGTTCGCATCGTGGTCTTGCCGCGCAGTTGCAGGTAGGCGAACAGCCGCCGTTCAAGCTCGCCCATCCGCCGCTTCTTCATGCCTGTACGCTAGATCATCAATACTCACCTGTCAAGCTATTATCCCGGTAATATAGTACACATCTCCACGCCGCGATCTCGACGCTCACCAAACGCAGGGTCACCCGTCCCCAGGCGGCGCGAAGCCCGAAGACGGTGCGCCCGTCGAGGGTCCAAGAGCGTCCGCTGCCTCGGCTCACCAACCCGCGGTCGCCGGACGGGACACTTCGCGGCCGCGTCCCAGCGGACGGAGGCCGTCCGCTGAGACGGGGTTTCGATCGGGTGGGGCTAGAATGATCGGCGCCGTCACGCGGTTGCACTTTGACGGAGCGCGGAGGTGGGGGTCAATGCGCAGAGTCCTGGGTCTTGCCGTACTCGTCTCGTTGAGCCTCGCCGGCTCGGTTCGGGCCGAGGAGCAAGTGCTTCGCCTCGACGCGGGGCTGACGAAGGTCGACTTCACGCTGGATGCGACGCTGCACGCCGCCGACGGGACGCTGGGGTGCACGTCCGGCGAGGTCCGCTTCGACCTCGCGACCGGCGCCGCCTCGGGACGGCTCGTGTTCGACGCCACCTCGACCCAAACCGGCCACGAGGGCCGCGACCGGAAGATGCACGAGGAGGTCCTGGAGAGCGCGCGCTTCCCGGAGATCGTCTTCACGCCGGCGAAGATCGACAAGCGGGTCGACGACATGGGCAACGGGGACGTGCGGCTCACGGGAACGCTGGCAATTCACGGCGCCGACCACCCGTTCACGATCGCGGCCCGGGTGCGGCGCAACGGCGACAAGGTCAGCGCCACCGGCTCCTTCGACATCCCCTACGTCGCCTGGGGGATGAACGACCCGAGCGTGTTCGTCCTGCGCGTCGCCAAGGTGATCAAGGTGCGCTTCTCCACGGTCGGCACGCTCACGGCGGAGCCCGCGGACGCGCCGTGACGACTGTGGCCGGCCGTCCACGGCTACAGGCGCCGCCGCGCACGGCGATGGCCTCGATCGCCGCCGTCGGCCGGGCGTTCCCGCCCAACTACTACGATCAAGACACACTCCTCGCCGCCTTCCGCACCCACTGGGCGACCCGCCACTTCAACCTCGACCGGCTCGAGGCGCTGCACCGGAACGTGCTCGTCGGCGGCCGCCACCTGGCGCTGCCGATGGAGGACTACGCGAAGCTCACCGGCTTCGGCGCCGCCAACGGTGCGTGGATCGAGGTGGCGCAGGAGGTCGGCGAGGCCGCGGTACGCGCCGCCCTCGCCGAGGCCGGCCTGACCCCTGCCGACGTCGACGCGCTGTTCTTCGTCACCGTCACCGGCGTGGCCACCCCGTCGATCGATGCACGGCTGATCAACCGGCTCGGCTTGCCGGCGCGGGTCAAGCGGGTGCCGATCTTCGGCCTCGGCTGCGTCGGCGGCGCCGCCGGCCTGGCGCGCGCCGCGGACTACCTCAAGGCCTTCCCCGACCACGTGGCGGTGCTCCTCTCGGTCGAGCTGTGCTCGCTGACCCTGCAACGCGACGACCTCTCGGTGCCGAACCTCATCGCCTCGGGCCTGTTCGGCGACGGCGGTGCGGCGGTGGTGCTCGGCGGCCGGCGGCGGGACCTTCCCGGCCCGCGCGTGCTCGCGACCCGGTCGATCTTCTACCCCGACACCGAGGGCGTGATGGGCTGGGAGGTCACCGACGGCGGTTTCAAGATCGTGTTGTCGGCCGAGGTCCCTGACATGGCCCGTCGCTTCCTGAGGCACGACGTCGACGCGTTCCTCGCCGACCACGGGCTCACCCGCGACCGGATCTCCACCTGGGTCGCCCACCCCGGCGGTCCCAAGGTCCTGCTCGCGATGACCGAGGCGCTCGAGCTGCAGGAGGACGCGCTCGAGCCGGCCTGGCGCTCGCTCCGCGAGGTGGGCAACATGTCCTCCACCTCGGTGCTGCTGATCCTCCAGGACACCCTGCGCCGCCGTCCCGCCGCCGGCGGATACGGGGTCATCGTGGCGATGGGACCGGGCTTCTGCTCCGAGCTCGTGCTGGTGCGCTGGTGAGCGACTCCTACCCGGCCGCCGCCATCGAGGCGCTGACCGGCGCGCTGACGCCGAGTCGGCTCGCCTACCTGGCGCTCATCGGCCTGGTCGCCGTCGAGCGCCTGGTGGAGCTGGTCGTGTCCCGCCGCAACCTGGCGAGCGTCACCGCCCGCGGCGGCATGTTGGCCGATGCGCGCACGCTGAGGACGATGGCGACGTTCCAGACCGCGTTCCTGCTCGCCTGTCCGCTCGAGACGGTTCTCCTGCACCGGCCCTGGGTGCCCGTCCTGGGCGTGCCCATGCTCGTCGTGGTGGTGCTGGCGATGGCCCTGCGCTACTGGGCCGTGACCACCCTCGGAGATCGGTGGAACGTGCGCATCGCGGTGGTCCCCGGCGAGCCGGCGGTCACGTCCGGCCCGTATCGCCTCGTCCGCCACCCCAACTACCTGGCCCTCGTCGTCGAGACCGTCGCGCTGCCGCTCGTCCACACCGCGTGGTTGACGGCGGCGCTCGGCCTGACCGGCCTCGTCCCGCTGCTCGCGCGCCGCATCCGTCACGAGGAGGCGGCGCTGGCCCGGCACACCGACTGGTCGACGGCCATGGCCGGACGCGGCAGGCTGTTGCCATGACCGATGCCGCAATCCTCGCCGGGATCGCCGACGTGGCACGCGAGCACCTGGAATGGCCGGGGCCGGTGCGGCCCGAGATGCGGCTGGTCGAGGAGCTCCGCCTCGACTCGATCAAGCTGCTCACCCTCGCCATCGAGCTCGAGAACCGCTTCCGAATCCGCCTCGACGAGGAGGACGAGAGCGCGATCGTGACGGTCGGCGATCTGGTGGCGGCGATCAGGAGGAGGCTGGTGGACCGTGGACCGTGGACCGCGGACCGTGGCCCGGAGGGCCTCGATCCGGAGGGGAGCCGGTGACGTCGAGCACCGGCGAGAGCGCGCGGCACCCGGTGCGCGAGAACGAACCTGGGACGGTGGTCGGGCTGCTCGAGCGGGCGTCGGGGCACCCCGAGGTTGGCGTCCGCTTCGTCGACCGCGCCGAGCGCGAGACGTGGCAGTCGTGGGCCGCGGTCCGGGAGCGCGCCCTCGCGGTGTGCGGCGGCCTCCAGGCGATCGGGATCGAGCCCGGCCAGACCGTCGCCCTCGTCTTCCCGACCGGCGTCGCCTTCCTCGAGGCGTTCTTCGGCGCGATGCTGGCCGGCGCCGTCCCGGTCCCGCTCTACCCGCCGGCCCGCCTCGGCCGCCTCGACGAGTACCACGCGCGCACCGCGGCGATGCTCGTCGCCGCCCGCGCCCGGATCGTCCTCGCGGACACCAGAGTGCGCCGGATCCTCGGCTCGACGGTGCTCGCCGCCCGCCCGCCGCTCGGCTGCCGCGAGCTCGACGACCTCCCTGTGACGCCGCCGACCCCAGTCGCAGTCGGCCCCGACGACCTCGCCCTGGTGCAGTTCTCCTCCGGCACCACGGTGGACCCCAAGCCGGTCGCGCTCGCCCACCGGGCGCTGGTCGCCCAGGCGCGGGCAATCAACTCGTTCTGGCCCGACCGCAGCGACACCCGGCACAGCGGCGTGAGCTGGCTGCCGCTCTACCACGACATGGGCCTGATCGGCTGCATCCTGCCCGCCATCGAGCGCCCCGGCCCGCTCACCCTGATCCCGCCCGAGGACTTCATCACCCGGCCGGCGCTGTGGCTGCGGGCGATCTCGCGCCATCGCGCCACGCTGTCGGCGGCGCCCAACTTCGCCTACGCCCTGTGCACCCGCAAGATCCGCGACGAGGAGATGGACGGCGTCGACCTGTCGTGCTGGCAGGTGGCGATCAACGGCGCCGAGACGGTCGTCCCCGAGGTGGTGCGCGGCTTCACCCGGCGCTTCGCCCGCTGGGGCCTGCGCCCGGAGGCGGTGACGCCGGTCTACGGCCTGTCCGAGGCGGCCCTGGCGGTGACGTTCTCCGACCCGTGGCGGCCGTTCGGGACGAAGAGCTTCGACCGCGCCGAGCTGGCCCGCGGACGCGCGGTGCCTGCCGGCGACGGGCTCGAGCTGGCCGCACTCGGTGGTCCCGTGGCCGGCTTCGAGGTGGCCGTCACCCGTTTCGGCCGGCCGGCCGCGGCCGGCGAGGTCGGGCGCGTGCTGGTGCGCGGGCCATCGCTCATGACCGGGTACCTCGGCCGCCCCGCCGCGACCGCCCGCGCCGTCTCCGGCGGCTGGCTCGACACCGGCGACCGCGGCTTCCTCATCGACGGCGAGCTCTACCTGACCGGGCGCGACAAGGACATCCTCATCGTCAACGGCGCGAACCACGCCCCCGAGGAGCTCGAGCGGGCCGCCGAGGCGGCGCCAGGCGCCCGTCCGGGCTGCGCCGTGGCGGTCGCGCTGCCGGCCGGCGAGGACGGCACCGAGGGCGTGCTCCTCCTCGTCGAGGCGGCCCGCGAGGCGTCGGCCGCGGACCGCGCGGCGCTGCCCGAGCGGTGCGCCGAACGGGTGGTGGCGGCGACCGGGGTGCGGCCGTCGCAGGTCGCCGTGCTCGCGGCGGGAACGCTGCCCCGCACCTCGTCGGGCAAGCTGCGCCGGCAGGCCGCCCTCCGGCAGTTCCTCGACGGCTCGCTGCGTCCCCCGCGCCGCGTCACCCCGGCCTACCTCGCCGGCGCGCTGGCGCGCTCCTCGCTCGCCTACCTGCGCGCCCGGATCGCCGGGAGCGGCTCCGACGATGCCTGAGCGCGACCTCGTGGTGGTGGGCGGCGGTCCCGCCGGCCTCGCCGTGGCCATCCGCGCCCGGCTGGCCGGCCTGTCGGTCACCGTCGTCGACCGCGGCCGGCCGCCCCTCGACCACGCTTGCGGCGAGGGCCTGCTCCCCGACACCGTCGGCCGGCTCGCGGCGCTCGGGATCGATCCCGGCGCGACCGGCGGAGTCCCCTTCTTCGGCATCCGCTACGTGTGCGGCGAGCTCACCGCCGAGGGCCGCTTTGCCGGACCGCCGGCGTGGGGCATCCGGCGCACCACGCTGCACGACGCGCTCGCCCGGCGCGCCACAGCGCTCGGCGCCGAGCTGCGCTGGGGCACGACCGCCCGCGGCCTCGCCCCGGACGGCATCGCCCTCGGCGGCGGGACGCTGGCCGCGCGCCTCGTCGTCGGCGCCGACGGCCGTCACTCGGCGGTCCGGCGGTGGGCCGGGCTCGAGGGCACCCCGGCGCGGCGCGACCGCCACGCGGTGCGCCGCCACCTCGGCGTCAGGCCGTGGACCGACCTCGTCGAGGTGACCTGGGCCGAGCAGGCCGAGGCGTACGTCACGCCGGTCGGCGACCGGCAGGTCAGTGTGGCCCTGATCTGGAACGGCGGCCCCTCGGGCTTCGACACCTTGCTGCGGCGATTCCCGCGCCTGGCCGCGCGGCTCGCTGGCGCCCCGATCGAGTCCCGCGACCGCGGCGCCTCGCGGCTCGGCGCCCGTCCCCGCGCGCTGCACACCGGGCGGGTCGCCCTGGTCGGGGACGCCGCTGGCGGAATCGACCCGATCTCCGGCGAGGGCGTCAGCCTCGCGTTCCGGGGCGCCGACGCGCTCGTCGCGGCCGTGGTGGCCGGCGACCTCGAACGCTACGAGCGGGCCAGCCGGCGCTTCGTCCGCGCCCCGCGGTTCCTCGCCGCCACCCTGCTCCTGCTCGAGCGGAGCGCGCGGTTGCGCCGCGGCGCGGTGGCCGCGCTGGCGGCCGATCCCGCGCTGTTCTCCCGCCTGCTCGCGTTCCACACCGGCGAGCTGGCGCCGTGGCGGCTCGGCCTCGGCGCGACGGCGCGGCTTGTCGCCCGCTCGCTCGCCGGCGCCCCGGCGGGCACGGAGGCTCCGAGTGCGGCGTGAGTCGGCGGCGCTGCGGCGCGCGGCGGCGCTCGTGCTCCTGGCGCTCGTGCCGGTGGCGGCGTACCTCGCGCGCGGCGTCGTCATCGACAACCGGCTCGAGCGGTGGATCGCCCCCGGCACCGCCGACGAGCGCCGCTACGCCACCTTCCGCGACACCTTCGGCAGCGACGAGTTCGTCGTCGTCGCCGTCTCCGGCCGACCGCTGTTCGAGCCGGAGGCGGTCCGCCTGCTCGGCGACTGCCTGGCACGGCTCGAGGCGGTCGAGGGCGTCGTCCGCGTCCAGGGGCTGCCCCAGGTCTACCGCGACCTGTTCGGCGGCGAGGACCTCGCGGAGCTCGAGCGCGAGATGACCTCGACGCCGTTCTACACCGGGCTCCTGCTGTCGGAGGACCGCGCCACGACCGCGCTCCTCCTCGAGGTGACACCCGGCGACGGGCCGGCGGCGCGTCGACGGCTCGTCGACGGCATCCGCGCCGGCACCGCGCCGCTGTCCGAGGCGGGGTTCCGCGTCGCACTCGTCGGCTCGACGGTCCTCATCACCGCCATCGACGAGCTCTCCGCCCGCGAGGCGAGGCTGACCTTCCCCCTCGCCGTGCTCGGCTCGCTGATCGTCCTCGCCGTCCTGCTCCGCTCGCCGCGCGCGATGGCGGCGGTCGCCGGCTCGTCCGCGGTCGCGGTGGTGCTCGCCATCGGGCTGGTCGCGGCGGTCGGCGGCTCGCTCAACATGCTCACTGCCGCCCTGCCCGCCCTGCTCTGGGTGCTCTCGCTGTCGTACGGCGTCCACGTCGTCAGCCGGGTCCGACGACTGCAGGCCTCCCTTCCGCGTCCCGAGGCGCTCCGGCAGGCGCTCGCCGAGACGCGTACCGGCGTGACGTTCTCCGCCGTCACGACGATGCTCGGGTTCCTCTCCCTGCTGGTCGCGGCGATGCCGCCGGTGCGCGAGCTCGGCGTGTTCGGCGCGGCCGGCATCGCCATCGCCCTCGCCGTCAGCCTGACCGTCGCGCCGCTGCTCGCCGAGGTGCTGCGCGTGCCGCCGGCGAAGCTGCCGGCTGCAGCACATGCGCGACGCCGGCAGCCCTTCCCGCTGCGCCACCCCCGGGCCGTCCTGGTCGCCGGCGGGACGCTGGCCGCGCTGGCGCTCGCGAGCGTCCCGTGGATCCGCCTGGAGTCCAACCCGCTGGCGTTCCTGCCGGCCGACCACGAGGTGGCGCGCGACTACGCCTGGGTCGGCGAGCGGGTGGCCGGCTTCTACACCGCCGAGGCCGTCGTCACGCTGCCGGCGCCGTGGACCGACCCCGCCGTGTGGCCCATGCTCGACGGCGTGGCCAGCACCCTCGGCGAGTCGCCGATCGTCTCCCGGGTCGTCACCCCGCTCGACCTGCTGCGCAAGCTCGAGCAGTGGGACTCGGGCTTCGACCCGGCCGCCTACCGCCTGCCGGCCGACCGCGCCGCCGCCGAGCGGCTCGTCGCCCAGCTCGACCCGCGCGGCCGGGCCGTCCTCGCCGGCCTGGTCGCGCCGTCGGGGCGCGAGGTGCGGCTGTCGGCGATCGTCCGGGAGATGGACGAGGGGCAGTTCCTCGACCTCGTCCGCGACGCCCGCGCCGCCCTCGGCCGGCTACCCGCCGGCACCGACGGCTACGTCACCGGCCAGGTGCTCCGTCTCGTCGGCGCGCAGCAGGGGCTGATCGCCACGCAGCTCCGCAGCCTCGGCCTCGCCTTCGCGGTGATCTTCGCGGCGATCTTCGTCGGCCTGCGCTCGTGGCGCCTCACGCTCGTCGCGATCCCGCCGAACGTCGTGCCGGTCGCCGTCATGTTCGCCGCGATGGCGTGGCTCGCGATCCCCCTCGACGCCGGGACGGTCATGGTGGCGAGCGTCTCGCTCGGCATCGCGGTCGACAACACGATCCACCTCCTCGTCGAGGCCCGGCGGGCGCAGGCGCGCGGCCTCGGCGGCGCGGCCGCCGCCGGCGAGGCGCTGCACCTGGTCGCCCCGGCCATCGCGGCGGCCACCGCCGCCGCCGGCACCGGGTTCGCCGCGCTCACCCTGTCGGCGTTCTTGCCGATCCGCTACTTCGGCCTGCTCGCCGCCGTGATGATGGCGGTCGGCCTCGCCTCGCACCTGCTCGTCACCCCGGCGATCCTCGCGCTCGGCGTCCGGCGCGCCGGGGCACCCGCGGAGGCGTCATCGTGATCCCATCGGCCCTGCTCGCCTTCGCCCTGCTCGCCTCCGCGCCGCCGGCGGCCGACCACGCCGCGGTGGAACGCGCCGTCGCCGCCGCCGAGCGCCGCTGGGACGCCGACGCCGCCGTCGTCGCCCTCAACCAGGCCCGCTCGCTCGCCCGCTCGGCGCCGTCGCCGGCCGCCGCGGCGCTCCACCTGCGCGCCGGCCTCCTCGCCGCCGAGCTGCTCCGCGTCCGCTACGAGCAGACCCCGCCGCGGGAGTCGGTCGCCCGCGAGACGCTCGGCGCGCAGATCGACGCCATCGCCGGCGAGGCGCTCGTCCTCGTCGAGGCCGGGAAGCCGACCTCGGAGCGCTACCGGATCGAGGCGGACCTGGTCGCGACGCTGATCCGCTCGGACTTCCGCGCCAAGAAGCACGAGGCGCGCCTCAAGGCCGCCATCGCCCGTGCCCGCGAGCTCGACCCGAAGAACGCCCGCGCCCTTGTCACCGCCGCCAAGCCGTTCATCTTCGCCCCGCCCGAGCACGGCCGCGACCTCGCCGCCGGCATCGCGCTCCTCGACCAGGCGCTCGCCCTCGACGCCAAGCTGGAGCCAGCCCTGCTGCTCCGCGCCCACGCCCGCGCCGCCCTCGGCGACGGCGCCGCCGCCGAGTCCGACTGGCGCGCCGCCCTCGCCCTCAACCCCGACTGCGCCCCCGCCCGCGGCGCCCTCGCCCCGCGCTGACCCGCGGGTCACGGCCATCCAGGCTTGGAGAACGGCCGGCCACGGCCGGCCGCTACATCGCCTTCCAGTGTCGTTCGGGTGGGCGGGGGCCGGGCCACGGGCCACGGACCACGGGCCGCGGGCCACGTTCTTCTCAGGCCATCTTCGCGGCGACGAGCTCCTCGACGACCGCCGCGTCGTCCTCGGCGGCGACCTCGACGCGGATGCCGCGGCCCTCGGCGTAGCGGGGCGCCGCCTCGACGAGCGCCGCAGCGCGCGCCGACAGCCCGCGCCCGAGCGCCGCGGCGACCGCCTTCTCGCCGAGCACCACGCCCGCGATAAAGCCGCCGGTCTGGGGCGTCAGGTAGAGCACGACGCGGTCCTTCCGCTTGAGCCGCAGCGACCAGCCGTACTTTGCACCGGTGAAGCCCCATTCCTCGGTGATCGGCGGGTAGCTCTTGCCGAGGTGCGTCACGAGCCGGGACCACAGCGGCGCGGAGTCGGCCAGGACGCCCGTCAGCTCTGCAGCCTCGGGTCGATGGCCCTTGTCGTCGAACGCGCTCAACGCCATGTCTGGCCTCCCCTCACGTCGCTGCGCACGGCTCGCCGCCCACCGGCCCCGGGCCTCGGGCGTCAGAAGTCGGCGTGGATCCCCGTGTGCTCCTCCGACCCGCACCCCCGGCACCGGGAGACGATGCGGGGAAAGCCCACCGACACGCGCATCCGACCGCCGCACGCGGCGCACGACGGTCTCGCCCGGAGCATGAAGATCGCGATCGGCACCGCGCCGATCAGCAGGGCGAGGAACGGCAGGAACGGACTGGATGGAAGCAGTCGGAGCCGCGCGAGCACGAGGACGGCCGCCAGCGCGGCCAGCCACGACCACGTCGCCACCCGCCTGAGTCGGTGCACGTACGCGGTCGAATTCACGCCGGCCCCCGGGGTGATGCCGTCCCCATGCGGCGCCCAGGGTAGCAGGGCCCGCGCGCCGCCGCGGGCCGTCGGACGAGCCGCGGTCAGCGGCGGTCGAGCGTCGTGGCGACGGCGGGCTGCTCCTCGCCGTCCGGCGTGATGTTCATCATCGTCAGGTGCAGGCGCCGGTCGCCCTCGGGCTGCAGCTCGATGCGCCACCCCCAGTCGGGTCCCGGCGGGGCCGGGTAGGTGCCGACGACGCTCAGCTTTCCGCCGACCTCGCCGCCGCCGAGCAGCATGAACTGGTCGCCCATGTGCCAGGTGTCGATCCAACACGCCCGCACGTTGCCGACCAGGGTCTGCCGGCCGATCAGGAGCGACCCCTCCTGCGGCTTCCCCTGGTATGCCCAACCGTAATCGAAGCGCAGGAACAGGCCGCCGAGCACGGCGTGCATCGAGGCGGTGCATTCCGAGTCCTCGGGGCGGCCGGTGTTGGGATCGTGCAGGCGGTTGGTCCCCTGCCACGTCCCGACGCACGCGGCGAGGTCTTCGATGGCGCCCATCAGACACCTCCTGATCTCAACAACACGGATCATGTTGGCAGAAGTCCAGTGAGACCGGCACTCGGGCCGAGCTTGGAGAAGAGGCCGGCCGCCCGGCGGGCGGCCGCTACAGTGCTCGTTCGAAGAACTCGAGGACGCGGAGGTACTCGTCGCTGCGCTGGTCGGGCCGGTACTGCCGGTGCGTCGCCCCGGAGTAGAGCAGCAGCTCGTACGGCTTGCCCGCCTTGACCAGCTTGTCGGTCAGCATCAGCGTGTTGTGCCAGTGGACGTTGTCGTCGGCGGTGCCGTGGACGAGGAGCAGCTTGCCGGCGAGCTTGTCGGCCTGGTTGACCGGCGAGGAGTCGCGGTAGCCGTCGGGGTTGTCCTTGGGCTGCTTGAGGTAGCGCTCGGTGTAGACCGAGTCATAGAGCTGCCAGTCGGTGACCGACGCGATGGCCGCCCCGGCCGCGAACGCCTCCGGCGCGTTGAACAGCGCGTAGCAGGCCATGAAGCCGCCGTAGGAGCCGCCCCAGATGCCGATGCGCGCGCCGTCGACCCACGGCTGCCGCTTGAGCCAGGCGACGCCGGCGAGGTGGTCCTCGAGCTCGACCTTGCCGAAGCGGCGCAGCAGGGCGCGCTCGAAGTCGCGGCCGCGCCCGGCGGTGCCGCGGTTGTCGATGGCGAAGACGACGAAGCCGCGGCTGGCCAGCAGTTGGTTGAACTGCGACCTCCCCCACGCGTCGGTGACCGCCTGCGAGTGCGGGCCGCCGTAGATCGGGACGATGACCGGGTAGCGCTTCGTCGGGTCGAAGGGGACCGGCTTGATCACGTACGCGTTGAGGGCCACGCCGGTGGGCCCGGTGACGGTGAGGAACTCGGGCGGCGAGGTGCGGTACTTCTCGATCTCCGGGTGCTCGTTGGCGACCAGGACGCGCACGACCCTGCCCTCGCCGTCGAGCAGCCGGACACGCGGGGGCTGGGTCGCCCGCGACCAGGTGTCGATGACCCAGCGGCCGCCGGGAGCGACGACGGCGCGGTGCGAGCCGGGCTCGCGGGTGAGCCGTTTCAGGCCGGTGCCGTCGAGCCCGACCCGGAAGAGGTGGCGCTCGAGGACGTCCTTGCCGGGCGACGTGAACACCACCGCGGCGCCCTGCTCGGCGACCTCGTCGACCTGGGTCAGCTCCCAGTCGCCCGAGGTGACTGGGCGGACGAGCGTCCCGTCGGCGCCGTGCAGGGCGAGGTGGCGGAAGCCGGAGCGCTCGGAGCTCCACAGGAACGAGCCGTCCGCGAAGAAGCGGAGGTCGTCGTGGAGGTTGAGCCACGCCGCGTCGTGCTCGACGAGGAGCGTCGTCGTCGTGCCGGCCGCGACGTCCCAGCGCACCAGCTCGAGGCGCGTCTGGTCGCGGTCGAGGACCTGGAACCACGCCGCGCCGCCGGTCGGGAGCCAGCCGAAACGCACGAGGTACTCGGCACCCTCGCCGCCCCGCGCATACGACCAGCGCGGGTGGTCGCCGGCCGCCGCCGGCTGCACCGCGACCACGCTGAGCGTCCAGGCCGGGTTGGGGTCGCCCGCCCGGGGGTAGCGCTGCTCGTCGACGGTCGGGTGGTTGGACGCCAGGTCGACGTGCGGGAAGCGCGGCACCCGCGACTCGTCGAGGGTCAGGAAGGCGATGCGGTCCGAGCTCGGCGACCACTCGAACGCGCGGGCGTCCCGCCCGGCGATCTCCTCCTGGTAGACCCAGTCGAGCCTGCCGTTGAAGCGGTCGGCGGAGCCGTCGGCGGTGAGCCGCGACTCCTTGCCCGAGGCGAGCTCCAGGACGACGAGGTCGTTGTCGCGGACGAAGGCGAGGCGCGCGCCGTCGGGCGAGAACGCCGGGACCTCCTCGCCGGCCGGCGAGGTCGTGAGCCGGCGGACCTTCTTGCCGGCCCGCTCGACGAGGAAGAGGTCCGCGCCGCCGTCGAGCAGCAGCGCGGTGCCGTCAGGCGACCACGTCGAGCCGGCGAGGCGCGGCTTGACGCCGCCGTCCTTGTCGGCGAACGGCTTGATGTCGTCGTCGGTGAGGAACGCCTCGCGCGTCCCGGTCGCGGCGTCCTCGATCCACAGCGTGGCCTTCGCGTCGCGTCCGGGACCGGTCCGCTCGAGGTAGGAGAACGACGCGCCGCCCGGCAGCCAGGTGTACTCGGTCGGCAGCCTCCCGCCCAGCGGGGGCTCGGCGAAGAGCCGCTCGACGGTGAGCGTCTCCTCTCCGGCGAGGGCGGGGACGGCGAGCAGGACGAGGAGCGCGGCGAGACGGCGCATGGTCACCTCCGGCCGCGAAGCATACGGCAAAAGGCAGGGGAGAGGGATGAGGGGAGAGGGAGGCTGTCGCGGTCGCAGCTCGTCACGTTCGTGACGGCGCGGGCGCTCTCCCCTCTCCCCTGTCCCCTGCTTCTCAGGCTTGGAGAACGGCCGCCCAGCGGGCGGCCGCTACACCTTGACGGTTTCGGGGGGGACGGGGAGACTGCCGGCGTGGACCCCGAACGGCGGCAGACCCTCCTCGAATGGCTCGTCGTCGGCCTGGCTGCCGCGGTGCGCATCGCCGGCGCGTTCCTCCGCCGGCCGTGGCACGACGAGTACTTCACCGCGTGGGTGGCCGGCCTGCCGTGGCGCGACATCGTGCCGGCGCTGCGCCTCGACTCCGGGCCGCCGCTCCCCTACGTGGCGGCCAAGCTCGTCGCGCTGACCGGCCTTCCCGCCGTGGGTGCGGCCCGCGCCGTCGCGGTCGTCGCCGGCACGCTCGCGGTCCTCCTCGCGATGCGCGCTGCACGGCGGTCGTTGGGCGACACCGCCGCCGTCGTCACCGGACTGCTCGTCGCGCTCCACCCGCTGGCCGTGGCGTGGTCGTGCGAGGGCCGCGCCTACGCGCTGCTGCTCCTCGCCGTGGCCTGGGCCTGGGAGCGGCTCGAGTCGCTGGCGGCCGGCGGCCGCGGCGGGCTCGGTCTCGCGGCGGCGCTGGCGCTGGCCTGCTGGAGCCACGCGTTCGGGCTGGTCCTGGCCGCCGCCGTGGCCGCCGCGGCGCTGATGATCGTCGGCGAGGCCCGCGTCCGCGCCCTCGTCGGCATCGCCGTCGGCGTGGCGACCAGCGTGCCCTGGGTGAGCGTCGCGGCGGTCCAGCCGGCCGCCGCCGTCGCCTGGATGACCAGGGCGTGGGAGGCGATGCCGCCGCTGGATCGGGCGCTCGCGCCGGTGCGGTTCCTGTCGCCGCTGGCGCCGTTCGGACACCAGGTCGACCTCCCGTCGGCGCCCCTCGGCGTCCAGATCGTCGGCGGCCTGCTGTGCGGGCTGCTCCTCGCCGGTGCGTCGCGGGCGCTGCGGCCGCTCGCCCTGTTCGCCCTCCCGGCGCTCGGGCTCACCACCCTGGCCATCGCCGGGCTCCCGGCGTTCTACCCCGGGCGAGGCGAGGCGCTGTTCCTCGTCCCGTTCCTCGCCCTCCTCGCCGCGGGTGTCCCGCGCCACCGGCTCTGGGCGGTGGCGGCGGGCGTCCTGATCGCGGGCGCGGCGGCCATGACCCTCGTCGCCCTGCTGGCCTGGCACCGGCAGCCGCCGCGCGGCGAGGAGCGGCTCGCCGCCGCCGTCCGGACCGCGATGCCGGAGGGCGGAACGGTGGTCGTCGGCGGGTACTGGCGCCTCGGCCTCGTCCACCACCTTGGCGCCGACGCCGCCCGCTTCGCCGTCGTCAACGTCCCCGCCGGGGCCGCGCACCACCCGGGCTGGTACGACGAGGACGTCGAGCCGCCGCGCCGGTCCGAGGTCGACGCGCTCGCCGCCGGCCTCGCGCGCGACCGGCGGCCGGTCGCCATCGTCGTGACGCCCGGCATCGGCACCGCGCCGGCGCTGCACGCCCTCGCCGACAGCCTCGGCCTCGCGCGCGTCGCGGAGGTCCCCGGCGGCGAGCTGTTCCTGCCCGTCAGGAAGGCGCCATGATGACTCCTTCGCGGCGTGCCGGGATCATCGTGGTGCTCTATGCCTTCTGCATGATCTACCTGGTCCCGGTCTACCCGCACTACCCGTCCGCGAACGACGTGTCGCGCTGGGTCACGGTGGCGAGCCTGGTCGAACGCGGCACCTTCGAGACCTCCTGGACCGAGCCGCTGGTCGGACCCCTGGTGGACGCCTCGCGGCTCGGTGACGACATCTACTCAAACAAGGCGCCGGGGCTGGCTCTGCTGGCCCTACCAGGCTACCTCGTGGTGCGACCGTTCCTCGGCGCGCCGGACGCTGCGAACCTACGCTGGTCGATGTACGCGATGCGCCTCGCAGCGGTCACCCTCCCGGGCGTGTTGTTGGGCCTGCTCGTGTTGCGCCGGACCGGCGGCGACGCGATGGCCGCGGCCACCCTGCTCTTCGCCACGCCCGTCTTCGTCTACGGTGCGCTGCTCTTCTCCCACGTGACGGTGGCGGCGTGCCTGTACGGCGCCTACGCGCTCCTGTTCCCGCGGCCCTCCGCGGCCTCGACCTGCCGCCGGGATGCCCTGGCCGGAGCGCTGTGCGGGTTGGCCACGATCACCGACTACCAGGCCGGCCCGATCGCCGTGCTGCTCGGTGCCTTCCTGCTCCGTGACACGACCCGCTGGAGGCGGCTGGGGTCGTTCGTCGCCGGAGGCCTGCCCTTCGCGCTCGCGCTCGGCGCGTACGACCTGGTTCTGTTCGGTTCGCCGTTCTCGCTCTCGGCCGCCAACGAGGTGTGGGCGGACACGACAGCGGTTCGCTCCCAGGGCCTGTTCGGGATCGGCGCGCCGCGCGCCGACAGCGCCTGGACACTGCTCCTCTCGCCTGCCCGCGGGCTCTTCTTCTACTCGCCTGTTCTCGCGCTGGGCGCCTTCGCGCTGGCGCCGCGTCGGGGCCCGGAGGCGGCCCGAATGTGGTGTCGGCTCAGCGTCGTCGCCCTGGTCGTACTGCCCATGCTGGGGTACCCCGAGAGTCATGGCGGCTGGTGCGTCGGGGCCCGTTACCTGTTACCCATCGTGCCGTTCCTTGTCGAAGCAGCCCAGGAGCGCCTTCGCAGGCCCGGCTTCGTCTTCGGCCTGCTGTTGGTTTCCTCGGTCGTCCTGAGCGTGCTGCCGGTGTTGACATTCCCGTTCCCCCCGCCAGCCATCGCCACCGTGCACGCGAGCCTCACCTGGCCGTTCCTCGTCGCCGGCTTTGCCACCCCGAACCTCGGCTCGTGGATCACTCCCGGCGTCCTCTCGTTGCTCCCGATCGTCGCGGCCGTGGCAACGGCGCTCTTCCTTGCCCTCGCCGGCGGCGGCCGCCGCGCACTCGCCGGCGCTGCGGGAGGCGCTCTGCTCGCAGCCGGCGTCGTACTCGCGCCGGTGCATGACACCTTCACCACGCAGGCGTTCCGGGCGCTGCTGCTCGACACCCACTTCGTCCCGGCGGCGCGACTGGAGCGGCTCGCCGCGGAGACGAACGATCCGCAGCTCCGCGCCCAACTCGAGGAGCTCGCGGCGCTCAGCGACGGGACCCGGCAGCTCGCGCCCGACGGCTGGCCGTACCGCTAGCGCGATTGCCGGCGCGCGAGCGTCAGCGCCAGCAGCGAGAGCACGGTCAGGGCGCCGCCGACGACCTCCTCCGGGAGCCTCACTTGCACGAGCCGGACCTCGGAGTAGCCGCGCGGCACCTCGACCGCGACGAGCCCGGCGTCCTCCCGCAGCCGCGCGGCGACGCCGTCCACCTCGGCCCGCCACGCGGCGTCGGTGAGCAGCGGCAGCGTCGCGGTCCCGGGGGCGTCGCGCCGGACCAGGAACCGCCACTCGCGCGGGCCGGCGGGCGACGGCGCGGACACCGCCCGGCGCGCCTCGGCGCCCCGCCTCACCGCCTGCAGCAGGTCGACGCCCTGCGGCAGCGTGGCCGGGAACGACGGCAGGATCGGCGGCACGCCGTAGCGCGTCGCGGCCTGGGCGACCCGCGCCGCGGGATCGGACGGGCGGAGCGCCGCACCGCCGGCGAGGCGCCACTCCCACAACGGCACGACGAGCAGCGGCGCGACGAGCAGGACCCCGCCGGCGAGCCGGACGCGGGCCCGCCCGGCGGCGGCCAACGCGAGTGCGGCCAGGCACGAGGCCGGTCCCAGCCAGCGCCACGGGAACTGGACGAGGGCGAACCCCGGGACCACCTCCCAGAGTGGGCGCGACAGCGGCGTGGCCAGGGCGGCCGCGAGCAGCGCGCCGGCGCCGAGCCAGCGCGCCGGTCCCCGCTCTGCCGCGACCGTCACGAGTGCGCTGGCAGCCAGACCGGCGAGGACGAGCAGCATGCTGCGGGCCAGGACCGGGTCGGGGTCGGCGCCGCCGAGGACGAACCGGTTGCGCCAGTCGAACCAGCCCGAGGCGAACACCTCGCCCTGGATCCGGCCGAGCGAGACGACGTTGGGCAGCCACGACACCGCGCCCAGGCCGAGCCCGAGGAGCAGTGCGGCGCCGGCGCCCAGCGCTCGTCGCCGGGGGGCGGCGAGATGGGCCGCGGCGAGGATCACCCCGGCCATGAAGGCGACGAGGAGCTGCGTCGCCGCCAGGATCGCGAAGGCGGCAGCTCCGAGCAGGGCCTCGCTGCGGCCCGCCGGCCCGGGCGGCAGCAGCGGCGCGAGGACGAGCGGCAGCAGCGCGAGCGCCCACGCCTCCTGCAGCGCGGCCCGCTCGTGCAGGCTGACCAGCAGGTACGGCGAGGCGGCCCACGCCGCACCGACCAGCCCGGCCATCGCAGGGCCGGCGCCCCGCCGGCGGAGGGCCGCCAGCATGAGGAGCCCGGCCACCGGCGGGATCAGCGCGGTGGCGAGCGAGGTCGCGGCGACGGCGTCGTCGAGGGCGAGGGCGAAGGCGGCGTGGAGCACGAGCGGCGCGAGCGGCCGGGTGCGCGGCTCGGGCCCGCCCAGGCCGTCGTTGAGGCCCGGGTACCAGCGCGGGTGGAGCACCCCGTCCCGCCAGCACGCCGCGTGCTGCTGCGCGTACATCGCGTGGTAGTAGGCGTCGTCGCCGCCGGGCGGCCCAACGAGCAGCGGCGCAGCGCCAAGGACGACGCCGAGCGCGACGACTGCCAACGCGGCGAGCCGCACCTGGCGACGCTCGTCAGCGCCCGGCACCGTCGCCCCCGGGTCGCCGTCGCCGGGCGCGCAGGGCGCCCCGGGCGACGATGCCGAGCGCCACCGCGGCGGCCGCCCGGCCGACCGCGGCGAGCGGGTTGCCGGCCCAGCGGGCGCGGACCACGTGGCGGCCGGCGGGGACCGTGGCGGCCAGGGTGCCGGCCGAGCGTGCCGAGGCTGGCGCGCCGTCGACGGTCACCGCCCAGAACGGGTAGTCGAGGACGCGCAGCGCCACCCGCGCGGGGGACTCGCACTCCACAACGAGGCGCCGCTCGAGCGGCTCCCAGCGCTCGACCTGCCACCTCGCGCCCTCCGGCCCGACCGCCGGCGCGCGCGGCCCGAAGCGCTGCAGGTTGGCGCCGAGCTGCCCCCACGAGGCCGGACGGTTCTGCACCGCGTCGACGAGCAGCGGGTTGCCGTCGAAGGCGCGCGACACCCGCTCGCCCGCCTCCCGCCACTCCGTCCGCGCGGTCAGCCCCGGATCGTCGACCACGGCCGGCCAGGCGAACGTGACCAGCGGCAGGACCGCGACGACCAGGGCGAGCCGGCCTCGGGTGTCGAACGCGGCGCGCGCCGCGACGGCGGCCGCGACGACCGCCGCCGGCAGCAGCCAGCGCCACGGGAACTGCAGCATGTCGAGCGGCAGCGGCAGCCGGTAGAGCCAGGTCCCCAGCGGCGAGGCGAGGGCGACGCAGGCGGCGAGGAGCGCCGTACGCGTGGGGTCCGTCCGCCACCACCGCCCGGCCAGCGCCGCGACGAGCAGCGCAACCGCGCACCAGCCGAGCCAGATGTTCTCGTCGAGGGCGTGGGCGGCCGGCGAGCCGAGGACGTTGCGGGTGGTCGCGAAGATCCCGCCGGTCAGGGCCGCGCGGTCGACGAGGCGCATCTCGGCGGCGAGCGGCAGCCAGTGCCAGGCGGTCAAGGCAGCCGCCAGAGCGCCCGCTGCGGCGAGCCGCCCGACGAGCCGGAGGTCGCGCCGCGCGGCCGCCGCGGCGCCCATCAGGCACACCGCCATCAGCGTCGTCGGGGCGTGGAGGAGCCAGAGGACGGCGAGCAGCGCGCCGTCGCGCCCGCCGCGCAGGTCGCCCTCGACGGCCGCGTCGAGCAGCCACCAGAGGAGCGGCACGGCGAGGTACTCCGACCAGGCGCCGCGCCCGAGCAGCGAGTGGAGCGCGAGCGGCGCGACGAGGAGGAACGTCCACTCCATCGATCCCGCCCGCGTCCCGCGCCGGCGCAGCACCACGAGCAGGAACGCCGCCCAGGCCAGCACCGGCGCCACCCGCAACGCCGCCCCGGCGCCGCCCAGCGCCAGGCCGAGGACGCCTTCGAGGACGGGGCCGAGCGGGCTGTACAGGCGGATCCCCGGCGAGCCGAACCCCGCGTTGAGGTCGGGCAGCCAGACCGGCAGGTCGCCGGCGGCGACGCAACGCATCACCTGCCAGGTCCACAGCACGTGGACGTAGAGGTCGGGCCCTGCCGGGAGGACCGGCAGCAGCGCCGCCGCCGCGATCGCCGCCGCCAACAGCACGGCCGCGACCAGCCCGCGGCCCCTACGCGGCGTGCCCAGGGCGCGTCCGGTCACGCTGCACCCGTCACCTCTGCCGTTCCCGCCGGTACCACTCCACGAAGCGTCCGATCCCCTCCTCGATGCCCACCTTCGGGGCCCAGCCCCATAGGCGGCCGGCCTTGGCGACGTCGGCGTAGGTGATGGGGACGTCGCCGGGCTGCATCGGCAGCTCCTCGAAGCTCGGGGCGACGCCGAGCGAGCCGGCGATCAGCTCGATGAGGCGCTGCAGCGTGGTGGTCCGCGAGCCGCCCAGGTTGACGATGTCGAACGGGGCGTCGGCGTCGACGGCGGCCACGATCCCGTCGACGATGTCGTCGACGTAGGTGTAGTCGCGGGCCGTCGAGCCGTCGCCGAAGCGCGGCACCGCCAAGCCCCGGGACAGGCGCTCGGTGAAGTGGTAGATCGCCATCTCGGGGCGCTGCCGCGGCCCGTAGACGGTGAAGAACCGCAGGCAGGTGATCTTCAGGCCGTAGAGGTGGTGGTAGGTGTAGCAGGTCAGCTCGTTGGCCCGCTTGGTCGCGGCGTACGGCGACACCGGGCAGGTGATCGGGTCGTCCTCGGAGAACGGCACCTTCGAGTTGATCCCGTACACCGACGAGGACGAGCCGAAGACGAAGGTGTACGCCCCGTGCCGGCGCGCGGCCTCGAGCAGGTTCAGCGTACCCATGCCGTTGACCTCCTCGTAGAGCCTCGGCTCGCGGATCGACGGCCGGACGCCCGCGCGCGCCGCCAGGTGCACGGTGGCCGACACGCCGTGCCGCCGGTAGGTCTCGTCGACGAGTGCGGCGTCGCGGATGTCGCCCTCGACCAGCGACCACGCGCGGTTGGCCGCGAACGGCGCCACGTTGGCACGCTTGAACGCCGGGTCGTAGTAGTCGTTGAAGTCGTCGAGGCAGACCACCTGCAGGCCGCGCTCGAGCAGCCGCGCGGTGAGGTGCGACCCGATGAAGCCGGCGCCGCCGGTGACGAGGACCGTCCGCATGCTCACCTCTCCGGCGGCGGTGTCGCCGCCGCGCCGGCCTGCTCCCCCGCCTTGCGGCGGTTCTGCACGTACCAGCGCATGAGCTTCGATTGTTGCACGCCCCGGACGACGTTCTCCAGGTCGTCGTAGAGCTGCGGGTCGTTGAGGAACCTGCCGGCCGAGCCGGCGCCGTGGTCGAGCTTGTCGGCGACGCGGCGCAGCGACTGGGTGAGCGCGGCGAGGTCGGCGAGGAACTCCCGGGCGTACGCCTCGTCGTTGAGGAGCTGGGCGAGCGTGCCGCGCCCCTCGGTCAGGCTCCTGCCGGCGGTTGCGGCGGCGGCCGCGGCGTTGGCGACCTCGTCGAGGGTGCGCTGGAGGCGCTCGCGCCCCTGCGGGTCGCGGAGCAGGCCGGCGACCATCGAGTCGTCCCGCCCAAGGTCGCGGGCGAGCGACTCCGTGACCTGCCGGCCGGCCCGCGCGAAGCCGGCCAGATCATCGACAAGCTGGTTGCCGAGCCGCGGGTCCTTGAGCAGGCGGCCGATCGCCCCCTCGCCGCGCCGCACGTCGTGGAGCAGGCCGTTGGTCTGCTCGAGCACCGCGGTGAGGTTCTCGACCACTTTGCGACCCCGCTCGGGATGCTGCGTCAGCTCCCCGAGCACGCCCTCGCCGCGCTCGACGCGCTCGAGCACCCGGCGCAGCGAGGTCGAGATGGCGAGCACGTTGGTGACCACGTCGCCGCCCTGCGAGATGACGGCCGAGACGTCGGTGGGCTCGAGGCTGGCGACCTCGGCGCCGGGTGGGACGGGCGGCTCCGCCGGGGAGCCGGACGACACCTCGAGGTAGCGGTCGCCGAGCAGGCCGAGCGAGCGGATCCGGACCTTCGAGTCGGCCCGCACCCGCGAGGACACCCGCGCGTCGACCCGGAAGCCGACCACGATCTCGCGCTGGGCGGGGTCGCCGGAGAGCCTGACCTTGTCGACGTCGCCCACGACCACCCCGTTGAGCTGGACCGGCGCGCCCGGGACCAGGCCGCCGACGTGGACGAAGCGGGTGGCGTAGTGGACGTGGCGGGTGAACAGCCGCTCCTTCTTGCCGAGCACGAGCACCGAGGCGCCGAGGAGAACGACCAGCGCCCCGGTGAACAGGCCGACCTTCAGCCGCCGCCGCGGATCAGTTTCGAGCATGCACGCCTCCTGCCCGGACGAACTCGCCGACCGGCCCGTCCTGTTCCGCCGCCTCGGCCAGGGTGCCGAGGAAGGCGAAGACCCCGTCGCGCAGCAGCGCGACGCGGCCGTCCAGCTCCCTGGCCACCGCGAGGTCGTGTGTGACGACCAGCGAGGTCGCGCCCCTGCCGTCCGCGATCCCCTTGATCAGCGTCGTGATCGCCGCGCCGGTCAGGGGGTCGAGCCCGGCCGTCGGCTCGTCGTAGAGCACCACCTCCGGGTCGAGGGCGAGGCCCCGCGCCAGCGCCACTCGCTTGCGCATGCCGCCGGACAGGGCGGCAGGAAACAACCGCTCGGTGCCGGCGAGCCCGACGCTCTCGAGCAGTGCCCCGACACGCGCCTCGATCGCCGCCTCGTCGAGCCGCTCGTGCTCGCGGAGCGCGAACGCCACGTTCTCGCCCACCGACAGCGAGTCGAACAGCGCGCTGTTCTGGAAGACGTAGCTCACCCGGCGGCGGAGCGGGACCAGGGCGTCCTCCCCGAGCCGCGCGACGTCGCAGCCGAGGACCGCGACCTCGCCGCGGTCGGGGCGGAGGAGGCCGTTGAGGTGCTTCAGGAGCACGGACTTGCCGCTGCCCGATCCGCCCAGCACGACCATCGTCTCGCCGCGCCGGACCTCGAGGTCGACGCCGCGCAGGACCGGTTTCCCGTCGAACGCCTTGTGCACCCCTCGCACCGAAACGACCGTCGCGACGCGCTCGCTCATAGCAGGAGGAACGCCTTGGTGAGGAAGAAGTCGATGACCAGGACGGTGATGGCGATGGCGACCACGGTGTCGGTGGTGGCCCGCCCGACCCCGTCCGCGCCGCCCCGCGCGCGCAGGCCGTTGTAGGCGGCGATGACGGCGATCGCCACGGCGAAGAACACCGACTTGGCCAGGCCCGAGAACAGGTCGCCGTACTCCAGCCGGCGGAGGAGCCGGTGCATGAAGAACCCGGGCTCGAGGTCGAGCTCCCACATCGCCACCATCATCCCGCCGAGAACCCCGGTCGTGTCGGCCAGCATCGTCAGCAGCGGCAGCCCGATCACCAGCGCCCACACCCGCGGCGACACCAGCTTCCGCACCGGGTCGGCGCCCAGCGAGCGCATCGCGTCGATCTGCTCCGACACGTTCATCGTCCCGAGCTCGGCGGTGATCCCGGCGCCGACCCGGCCGCCGACCATCAGCGCCGTCAGCACCGGGCCGAGCTCGCGCACCAACGCCAGGCCGACCATCTCGGCGATGAACAGCTCGGCGCCGAAGCGCTCGAGCGTGAAAGCGGTCTGCAGGGCGAGGACCGCGCCGGAGAACAGCGCGATCGTCGCCGCGAGGCTGGTCGAGCGGACGCCCATCGACTCGATCTGCCGGATCACCTCGCCGACGGCGAACGGCGGCGTGACCATCCGCGCCAGCGCCGACCGGGTGAGCAGCACGACCCCGCCCAGGTGGCGCACCCGCCGCCACGTCAGGTCGTACAGCCGTTCCACCAGGAGCATGGCGCATCTTAACCCGCCCACCCACCCCTCCAGGCCTGCACGCCCACCCGCCCAACCAGCCGTGCCCTCCCGCCCGCCCAACCAGCCTTGCCCTCCCGCCCGCCCGACCAGCTTTGAAGCCATGAAGCAGAAGAGAGGCGGAGCCTTAGTTGTTGCCTTTGCTGTCTTTGCTGTCTCTGCTGTCTTTGCTGTCTTTGCTTCAAGCCTGGGCGGGTGGGCGGGCGGGCAAAGCCGGGCGGAGGGCTGGCCGGGCGACCCTGGGCGGGCGGGTGGTGGTAGCCTTAATTCATGGCCCAGCCGGACTACCTCGTCTGCATGGAGTGCGAGTCTCCGGTCTACGTCTTCGAGTGGGAGGGGGGCCGGATCACCGAGATCGTCTGTCCGGTGTGCGGCAACGACGACCCGGTCAACTTCGTCACCGAGGACGAGCTCGAGGCGATGAGCTCGTTGCGCGGCGACGAGGACGAGGGGTGATCCGGCAGCGGTCACAGCGGCGCAGCTATACTCGGGGACTGGAACGCTCCAATGGTGCAGATGCTCACCGGGCCGCGTCTGGCACGGGCGCTGCGAGCCGGCGCCTTGGCGGTCGTCCGTGAGCAGGAGTCGCTGAACCGGATCAACGTCTTCCCCGTCCCCGACGCCGACACCGGCTCCAACCTCGCCTCGACCCTGCGCGCCGCGGCCGCCGCGCTGTCGGTGCCGAAGGGCATCACCGTCGGCCAGACCGCTCGCGTCGCCGCCGACGCCGCGCTCGACGGCGCCCGCGGCAACTCCGGGGCCATCCTGGCGCAGTTCCTCCACGGCCTGGCCGAGGAGATCGGCACCCGGGTCCACGTCTCCACGCGCGACTTCGCGGCCGCCGTGCGCCGCGGCGTCGACGCCGCCCACCAGGCACTCGCCCAGCCGGTCGACGGCACCATTCTCTCGGTGCTCCGCGAGTGGGGTTCGGCTGTCGAGGAGTACGCCCGGAGCATTCCCGACTTCGGCGAGCTGCTCGGCCGCTCCCTCGAGCGCGCCCGCATCGCCCTCGCCGACACCCCGCGCCAGCTCGCCGTCCTGGCCAGGCACAACGTGGTCGACGCCGGCGCCCAGGGGTTCGTCTACTTCCTCGAGGGAATCTCGTCGTTCTTCCGCGATCGCACCGCCGCCAACTGGAGGCTCTCCGGCCTGTCGATCGCGCCGGAGACGCCGTTCGCGGCGGCCCACGCCGACGTCGACCTCACCTACCGCTTCTGCTCCGAGGGACTCCTCTCGGGCGAACGACTCGACCGCAAGGCAATCGCCGCCGCGGTCGCGCCGCTCGGCGGCTCGCTGGTGGTCGCCGGGGGGGGCTCCCGCCTGCGCGTCCACCTCCACACCAACGAGCCGCAGCGGCTCTTCGCGCTCCTCGCCAGCCACGGCGTGCTCGAGCGGACCAAGACCGACGACATGGTCCTGCAGCAGCTCGCCTCCCGCGAGGCGGCCATCGCACTGGTCACCGACTCGGGGTGCGACCTGCCCGAGGCGCTGTCCCACGCCCTCGGGCTGGTGAAGGTCCCGCTGCAGCTCGCGTTCGGCGACGAAGTCTACACCGACGGTGTCGACATCACGCCGCCGCAGTTCTACCAGCTCCTGGCCTCCTCGCCGAATCCGGCGCGCACCTCGCAGCCGGCGATCGGCGAATTCAAGGCCGCCTTCGAGCGCCTGCTCGAGACGCACGACGGCGTGCTCTGTCTCAGCCTGTCGGGCGGACTCTCCGGGACCTACCAGGCCGCGACCGCGGCGGCGCGCCTGGTCGACGGCGCCAGGGTCCGCGTCGTCGACACCCGGCAGATCTCGATCACCCTCGGACTCGTCGTCGAGGCGGTCGGCGAGGCGATCGCGGCGGGCGCCGGACTCGACGAGGCGGTCGCCGTCGCCCGGTCGGCGGCCCGGAACACCAAGCTGTTCGCGACGTTCCCGTCGCTCGACAACGCCGCGCGCGGAGGCCGCGTCAGCCACGGCCTGGCGCGGGTTGCGCGCCTGACCGGCCTCAAGCCGCTCCTCAGCCTCGACGACGACGGCAAGGCCGCAAAGGCCGGGGCACGCTTCGGCTTCGCGGCCGCCCTGCGCGACATCGCACGTCGCGCTCGGCGTTACGCGGCCGGCCGGCCGGTGCGGCTCCTCATCGCCCACGCGAACGCCGTCGGCGCCGCCGAGTACCTCGCCGAGCGGCTGTGCCGGACGTTCGGTACCAGCGACATCCCGCTCGTCAACCTGGCCGCCGTGCTGGCGGCACATACCGGACCGGGGGCGGTGGGGCTCGGTGTCCGCAGACTTGACTAGTCGCGGTGGGGTCCTTGCGCCGCAGCGATGTGCCCGCTAGAGTTTTCGCCAGGCCCTGCGGGGCCGGTGTGTGGCCCGACGACGGAGGACGAAATGGCGAAGCCCGACTACATCATCTGCCTCGAATGTGAGTCAGAGGTAGGGGACTTCACCTGGCGCGACGGCGAGGTCCGGCGCGCCGTGTGCGAGGTCTGCGGCAACAGTGATGCCGATGCGTTCTCGCTGCCTGAGGAGTTCGACCAGGACGTCGACGAGGACGAGGAAGAAGCGGAGTACGTCGAGGACTACGACGACTTCGAGGACGAGGAAGAAGAGGAGTAGCCCTGCAGCCGAGTGCACTCCTGCTGGCAGCGGCGTCGTACGTCATCGGTTCCATCCCCACCAGCGTCTGGGTGGGGCGATGCTTTTTCGGGGTCGACGTCCGCCGCCTGGGTTCCGGCAACGCCGGCGGAACCAACACGCTGCGCACCCTGGGCTGGCGAGCGGCGCTGCCGGTGATGGCCGTCGACGTCGGCAAGGGAGTCCTCGCCGCCCTGCTGCCCCGACTGGCCGGAGTGAGCGAGCCTCCCTGGCTGCCCGCCGCGTGCGCCGTGCTCGCGGTGCTCGGCCACTGCTACCCGGTGCTCGCGTCGTTCCGTGGAGGCAAGGGCGTCGCGACCGGCGGCGGCGCCGTGGCCGTCCTGGCGCCCTGGGCGGCGCTCGCGTGCGCGGTCATCTGGGGCGTGACCGTCGCGCTGACCCGGCTCGTCTCCCTCGCCTCGATCCTCGCCGCACTCGCGCTTCCCCTCGCCGTCTTCCTCCTCGACGACGGCTTGCCCCCCGGTCTGGCGCCGGCCGCCGTCGCGCTGGCCTTCCTGGTGGTGTGGACGCACCGGTCTAACATCGGCCGGCTGCTCCGCCGCGAGGAGCCGCAAATCACGGTCGGGAAGGTCTAGCCGCCCAACGGAACGACACCAGGCGTCGCGCCTGCTCGTCGTAGAGCCGGAGTCCGAGTGAGCGCAGGCTCGAGAGGAGCGTGATCCGGTTCACCTGCTGGAAGACCGGTTGCTCCTTGTGGCAGCGCTCGAGCCGGTAGTTCGGGATGCGCGGGGAGAGGTGGTGGATGTGATGGAAGCCGATGTTGCCGGTGAACCACTGCAGCACCCGCGGGAGCTGGTAAAGCGAGCTGCCCTGCAGCGCCGCGGCGACGTAGTCGCGTTGCCCGCCCCGCTCCCAGTAGACGTTCTCGTACTGGTGCTGCACGTAGAACAGCCAGACGCCGGCTGCGCCCGCGACGGCCATGATCGGCAGGTGGACGAGCAGTACCGCCTTAAGCCCGACCGTTACGGCCGCCAGCAGGAGGATCAGCGCCAGCGCCAGGTTGGTGAGGTGGACCGAGAGCCGCTCGCGCAGCCCGCTCCCCGGCCTCGGCACCCGCTGCCGGAAGAGGAACACGAAGAGCGGCCCGACCCCGAACAGCACGAGCGGGTTGCGGTACAGCCGGTACCCGAACCGCTTCCATCGCGAGGCTTCCCGGTACTCCCGTACCGTCAGGGTCCAGACGTCGCCCCGCCCGCGCCGGTCGAGGTCGCCGGCCGTCGCGTGGTGCAGCGCGTGCTCGTGACGCCAGTCGTGGTACGGCGTGAGCGTCAGGATGCCCGTGACGTAGCCGACCACGTCGTTGGCCCACCTGGCTCTGAAGAACGAGCCGTGGCCGCAGTCGTGGAAGATGATGAAGATGCGGACCAGGAACCCCGCCGCCAGCACCCCGGTGGCCAGCGTCAGCCAGTACGAAACGTCGAGAAAGCGGTAGGCCAGGTACCACAGCCCGAGGAACGGGACCATGCTGTTGACGACCTGCCAGAGGCTGCGTCGCAGGTCGGGGCTCTGGTAGGCCGCAACGGCCTGCTTCCAGGTGCGCCGCGCTTCCTCGAGAACGGCCGTGGTCCGGGACGTGTCGTTCGCGCTCACAGTTCGTGACAACCGCCACCCGGCTCGGGAGATTCCGTCCCCTACGTCATTGCGAGCACGGCACGGCCCGGGCGGGTGGTGCTGCACTCAGGGCAGGAGCGGCGCGAGCTGCGCATCGCGGCGCAGCTCGTCGGCGAGCGCCGGCCGGCGCGCGAGGGCCTCGTCCAGCGCCCGGCGGGCGCCGGCGAGTTCGCCCGCGGAGGCCTTGAGCCGCGCGAGGGCGACCCGGGCCGGGACGAAGTCGCGCTCCCGTGCCTCGGCCCGCTCCAGCCAAGGCATCGCGTCCGCGGGGCGTCCGGTGTCCAGCAGTGCCAGGCCGAGCGTCCCCGGCGCCCGAAAGCGGGTCACCCCACCGGCCGCCAACGCCTGCCCGAGGTGCTTCGCCGCTGCCTCGCGGTCGCCGCGCTCGCGCTCGGCGAGGCCCAGCTCGACGAGGATCTCGGCCTCGCTGGGGCGGATCCGCAGCGCCGCCTCGTAGGCGTGAATCGCGTCGCCGGGCTTCCCGGCCTGTCGGAGCGCGGTGCCGAGGTTGGCCCACGCCTCGAACCGCCGGGGCTGCAGCCGGGCCAGCCCGGCCCACTGCTCGGCGGCGCGATCGAACTGCCCCGCCCGCATCAGCGCGTCGCCGTAGGCGAAGCGGGCCTCCGCCCGACCGGGGTCGAGCCGCACCGCCTTGTCCAGGTGGGAGAGCGCCCCCGGCATGTCGCCGGTCCGCAGGCACAGCGTGCCGAGCCGCAGCACGGCGCTCCGGTTGTCGGGCTCCTGGGCGAGCGCCTTCTCGAAGAGCTGCCTCGCCCGCGCGGCGTCGCCCCCGCGCATTGCGCCCTCGGCGTCCGTGAGCAGGTCGCGTAGCTCGATCCGGTCCTTCGGGTCGGCGAGGCCGGCCGGCGTGGCCTCGCCGCCGGACTCGCCGGCCGCGAGGTACCCGAGCGACCGCAGCCGCGCCAGGCTCTCGGAGTCTGCCGCCGCGCCGGCCGCCGCCGCAGGACGCGCCTCGACCGCCCGCAGCTCCCCGGCCAGCCGGTTGACCACCTGCCGCTCCTGGTCGTACCGGTTGCGGGTCTCGCCCGGGTCCGCGGTCAGCCCGTAGAGCTCGGGGCGCGGCGCCGCGACCAGCTTCCACTCCGACGTCCGCAGCGCACGCAGCGGCGACCAGCCGAAGTAGAGGTACGGCAGGCGCGTCTCCAGGTAGGCCGGCGGAATCGATTGCGGCTTCCCGCTCAGCGTCGGGACCAGGCTCACACCGTCGGTGGCGCTCCCGCCGGGCAGGCTCGCCAGCTCGGCGATCGTGGCGGCGATGTCGACCAGTCGAACGGGCAGGTCGCTGCGCCCGGGGCCGACGTGGCCCGGCCAGTGGAAAATCAGCGGCACCAGCATCGTGCTGTCGTAGACGAAGTAGCCGTGCGTCTTCTCGGAGTGCTCGCCGAGCGCCTCGCCATGGTCGGAGGCGGCCACGGTCAGCAGGTTCGGACCGGCGGCGCGGTCGGCGGCCGCCAGGAGCGCTCCGATGGCGTGGTCGGTGTAGGCGACCTCGCCGTCGTAGGCGCCCCGCGGGCCGGGCTGCCAGAAGGTGCGCGGCGGCTCGTAGGGGTCGTGCGGGTCGTAGTAGTGCACCCAGACGAACCACGGCCGCTTCGCCAGGCCGAGCCACGCCGCCACGGCCTTCGAGGTGTCGGCCGCCCGGCGCTCGACGTACCCCTCGACGCCGTGGGTCATCTCGTCGTCGTAGAGGTCGAAGCCGCGGTCGAGGCCGAACTGGCGGGCGAGGGGGAAGCCGCTGACGAACGCCGCCGTCGCATAACCCTGCTCCCGAAAGCGCTCGGCCAGCGTCCGGGCCGACGACGCGAACACCTGCCCGTTGTCCCGTAGGCCGTGGTTCCGCGGCAGCAGCCCGGTGAGGATCGACGCGTGGGTCGGCAGGGTCAGCGGAGCCGGCGACACGGCGCCGGGAAACGCGCGTCCCTCGGTGGCCAGGCGGTCGAGGTTCGGGGTCGAGTTCCGGCCGCTCACCCAGCCGAGCGCGTCGGGTCGGAGCGTGTCGACGGTGATCAGCAGCACGCTCGGGCGCGCTTCCGGTCCGGGAGCCGCGAGGGCGACTCCCGATCCCAGGAGGGCGACAGCCAGGGCCCGGCACGCCGGGGCAACGCCGCTACGGCGCGGTCGGCTTGTTTGCCGCCCCATCGCTCGTTCCCGGCGGAATGCGTTTCTCCACGACTCCGGAGAAACGCTTCTTCGAGCCGCTCCGCGTCACCACGTCGAGGTAGTAGAAGTAGGTTGCCCCGGCTTCGACGTTCCGGTCGACGAGCTCGTAGGCGTGCTCCGTCGCCCCGTCCGCCACGACGGGAACGACTCGGGCTTTGACCCGCGTGTACGGGCCTTCGCGCCGCGGCGACCGGTAGACCAGGTAGCCGTAGACGTCGGTCTCGTCCCGGGCCACCCACCTGAGGACCGCCTGGCGGGGCGCGGATCCGGCGACGGGTGGTGCGGCGGCGGCCGGGACCTGTGGGAGAACCGTCCGGGGAGTCGTGTCGGCCGCAGTTGCGGGCCCGGGCCTCGACTCCAACGGGGGCAGGGACTCGGCGACGCCCTCCGAGAGGTCGGCGAGCTCGACCCTCTTGACCACCTTCTCGGCGCCGACGACGAGGCCGGTGTAGGCGAGCGGGATCGGCTCGGCCGCGCCTGCCTCGAAGACCAGCACGGTCCCGTTCAGTCCGCCCCTCCGCGCGCTGTCGATCTGCAGGCGGAGCCCGATGCACGAGTCACGCTCCTCGCCGCAGGGGACGAGCGTCGCGCGGACGACCTCCGTCGGATCCTCGGCGCGGTCGATCTTCACAGGGCGACCGGTGCGGCTGACGAGCTCCACCGTGCGCGTCACCTCCTGTCCCTCGTTCGCCAGGCCGAGCACGACAGGACTCTCGGTGGGGACGAGGTCGCAGAAGACGTTGGCGCGGAAGCCGACGTCGAACGTCGGCTGCTGCGGCACGTTGGTGCGGATCTGGAAACGTCCGGTCCGCGTCCCGAGCATGCCCCCGACGGCCAGCTCGACGCGGATGCGGACACCCTCTTCGGCGTCCCCGGCCCGCTCGGTGATCCGCACCCGCACGCCGTCGGGGACCCCCGAGATGTCGACGACCTCGAGCCGCTCGACCTCCCGACTGAAGAGCTCGAAGCTGCCGGCGCCGCCCGCGCCGCAGTCGAGCCCGCCGAGGTCGAGGAACGCGCGCTCGGGCTCGTAGGCGGACTGGACGAAGCCGGAGAGCAGCACCCGGTAGCGCGAAACGCCGGGCTCGTCGGTCACCAGCGCGTAGCGAAACGTCACGAAGCCGAGAGTCTCGGCCAACGACTGCCGGACGACGATCGCTCCCTCGCCGCCTGGAGGCACCACGCGCGGGCTGGCCTCGACGGTGCCCCCGGGCGCCAGCGCCAGTGCCTGTTCGATGACGACGGGCTTCGCGCCCCGGTTGCGGAACGGGAAACGGTGCGTGACCGTCGTCGACTCGTAGGCGTCGTCGAAGCGCGCACGCGGCCCATCGATGACGAGCGCCCCGGTCACCTCGCTGACCACGCCGGGCCGCTTCTCCGGTCGCGGGTCCGCCTGCTGCGCCGCAGCCGGGCCTGCCCCCAGGAGCACTGCGAGCGCGCAAACGCCAATCGCGGCGACCCGCCGCGACCGGGCCGCCGGGACCGACGTGCTACGACCCCGCCCGAGGGGGCGGGGTCGAAGTCGCACCAGGCTCATGTACTTATTCTACCGTGAACTCGACGAGCTCGACGGGGAGCGTCCCGGTGGCGTTGAGGGTGTACGTCCCGCAACTGCCCGCCTGACCGACGGCGTAGTACGAGTCCACGTAAACGTAGAACGTTCCGCCGGACCCGGTACCGTACGTCGTGGACGCGATCAACTCGGGCCCGACCCCGGCGCCGATGCTGTCCTGGGAGTTGGTGATGCAGGTCGTGCCGTTGCCGCACGCCGAGAGCACGAAGAGCGCGAGATCACCCGTGGACGCGGTGACGTCCATCGAGAACGCGACGTCGTTCACCCCGCCGAGGTTCATCTGGTAGACGACGTCGGGGCCCGGATATGGAATCGACGCCAGCGTGCAGGTCCCCGTGTAGCTCCCGATGTCGTTGGCGAACCCGCAGGTGCTGCCGGAGTCGGCATACGGGAGGCCGGCGATGACCGGGACACCCACGCAACTGTCGGAGCCGACGTCCGGAAGGGCGAGCGGTACGCGCGCCGGCTTGAACCGCGGATCGCTCCGCGTCAGGATCTGATCTGCGCTCTCCGCCAGAGCACCCACCAGGAAGATCACGGCCACGATTGCCAGGACTCTCTTGCTCACGTTCGCCTCCTTCTCGATTCGCGTCACCAACCGCACGACTGGGTCTCAATCCGCAACTACGTTGGAGAGGATGTTCGCATCGCAACTAGCTCGTGTCACCCGTGTTTTGTACGGGGAAAGAAGTGCCGGTTTGGGTCTCCGGAATCCGTAGAAACTACGGATATCGATTCGCCACGGAGCAGGCGCATCGACTTGGCGCCTGCGTCCGGAACCCTTGAGCGGTACGACGTGCACAGGGGCTAGAACCGCTGTGCGGTGCGGCACATTCCACAGGCAGCGCAGCGACGGCGACACGTCAGCGGGCCGGGAAGCGCGTCGGGGCCGACCGGGCGCCGACGCCGCTCATCCCCCGGTCAGCTCCTCGAGGACGAGTCCGATCTCGCCGGCGCCGGCCGACCTGCACTCCTCGAGGAACCGCGCCACCTGCTCGTAGGCCAGCTCGCCGCTCGCGGCCACGAGCGTCACGTCTCTCCGGCGCGTGGCCAGGACATCGTGCAGTCGGGCCGGGAACTCGCTCCGGGTCACCCGCTCGGCATTGAGGAAGACGCTCCCATCGCAGGTCAGGCGAACGATGAGCCGACCGTCCAACCCACCCGGTCCACTCGTACTCGGAGGCACGCGCACCTCGTGGCCGGTCTGTACGAGCGGGGTGATCACCATGAAGATGATCAAGAGCACCAGCACGACATCGACCAGCGGCGCGACGTTGATGTCGCTGCGGCCGCTCCCTGCTTCGTGGATCGTCATCGACATCGTCGCCTCCCCTGCCGAGATGTCAGCTCTCGGAGCCCACCCCGTCGATCCGCCGGGTGACCAGGCCGACCCGGCCGATCCCCGCCCGCGAGAGGGCTAGCATCACCTCGCGAACCCGGCCGTACGGGATCGCCCGATCCGCCTTGATGACCACCTCGCGACCGGGTCTCGCCTCGGCTCGCAGCGCCTCGGCCAGGCCGTCGGCGGTCACCGGCTGGCCCGCGACCGCCACTGCCCCGTCGCCTCCGACGACGACCACGAGTTGGTCCGGTCGCTCGGCCATCGCCCCCGGGGTCGGCGTCTCCGGCAGGCGGACGGCATCGTTGATCAGCGGGGTGACCACCATGAAGATGATGAGGAGCACCAGGCAGACGTCGACCAACGGCGTGACGTTGATCTCCGCCCTGACCTCCGTGCCCCTCGGTCCGCTCGTGCGAGTGCTGGTGACCATGCCGGCACCTCCCCTCGGTGTTCTCTCCTGCTGGGTTGGACACGGTCGCGGGCGAAGTCGAAACCGGGGCCGGTGAAACCAGCGAGGCGGAGCGGCGTACAGTCGTGCTGAGGGAGGAACCATGCCTGGCCGAGGAGTGCGCACGTCGTCGATCGTCCTCACCGTGGCCGCCCTGCTGGCGGCCGCGACCGTTTTCGCCCAGACCAAGATGCTCCGATTCCCCGATATCCACGGCAACACCGTGGTCTTCTCCTATGCCGGCGACCTCTGGACCGCACCGGCCGGCGGCGGGACCGCGATGCGCCTGACAGCTCACCCGGGGCTCGAAATGTTCGCCCGCTTCTCGCCCGACGGGACGGAGATCGCCTTCACCGGCCAGTTCGACGGCGACGAGCAGGTCTACGTCATGCCGGCCTCCGGCGGGGTGCCGCGCCAGCTCACCTACTACCCGGCCCGCGGGCCGTTCCCGCCGCGCGGCGGCTACGACAACCTGGTATACGGCTGGAGCTCGGACGGGAAGAACGTTCTGTTCCGCTCGCTGCGCGACGCCGACGGCATCCGGAGCGAGGGCAACCTCTACACCGTCCCGGCCGCGGGCGGCGGCGCGACGATGCTCCCGATGCCGAATTCCGGCGCAGGCGATTTCTCACCTGACGGCACCACGCTCGTCTACTCCCCCCTCCACCGCGATTTCCGCACCTGGAAGCGTTACGAGGGCGGCTGGGCGCAGGACCTGTACATCTACGACCTCCGGACCAACCAGGCCGACCTCATCGCACCCTCGGTGCGCACCGAGCGCGACCCGATGTGGATCGGCGACAGGATCTACTTCCTCTCCGACCGCGACGGCAAGCTCAACCTGTTCAGCTACGACCTCGCGTCGAAGGCCGTCGCACAGCTCACCCGCGACGACACCTGGGACGCCCGCTGGGCCAGCTCCGACAACGACCACCAGATCGTCTACGAGCGCGACGGCGAGCTGCACGTCTACGACACAAAGGCCGGCACCGACCGCCACGTGGCGATCACCGTCCCCGACGACGGCGTGTCCCGCAGGGCATCGCACTACGCGGTCGACAAGTTCATCGAGGACTGGGCGCTGTCGCCCAAGGGCGAGCGCGCCCTGTTCGTCGCCCGCGGCGACGTCTTCACGGCGCCGATCGAGCACGGCCCGACCCGCAACCTGACCAACTCCTCGTCGTCGCACGAGAAGTGGGCGCGGTGGTCGCCCGACGGCAAACGGATCGCCTTCGTCTCCGACCACAGCGGCGAGGACCAGGTGTGGCTCGTCGATCAGGACGGCTTCGGCAAGCCGGAGCAGCTCACCCAGGGTCACGTCGGGATGATGTACGCCGCGGAGTGGGCGCCGGACGGCACGCGCCTCGCGTTCTCCGACAAGGACGGCAAGCTCTTCGCCGTCACGGTCGCCGACCAGAGGCTCGTCGAGGTGGCCGACGACGCCCGCGGCGAAATCCACGACTATGCCTGGGCACCCGACGGCCAGTGGCTCGCGTTCTCCCTCTCCGAGCCCAACGACACCCGCTCCGTGTGGATCTGGGGCGTCGCCGACGGCGCGCTCCACCGCGTCACGGACGAGCTGTTCAACGAGGCCTCGCCGGTCTGGTCACCCGACGGCAAGCACCTCTACTACCTCTCCGACCGCCAGTTCGCGCCGCTCATCTCCGACGAGTGGAACTACGCCATCACCCGCACCACCGGCATCTTCGCCCTCACCCTGCAGAAGGACGGCCCGAGCCCGTTCCCGCCGCGCAGCGACGAGGTCACCTCCGACGAGAAGAAGGACGACAAGGCAGACAAGGCGAAGGGCGCCAAGACCAAGGACGAGAAGGCCAAGGAGGAGGAGCCGAAGAAGGAGCCGGTGAAGATCGACTTCGACGGCCTCGCATCCCGCGTCACCGCGGTGCCGGTCGAGGCCGACAACATCGACGGCCTCGCGGTCACCAAGACCGCGATCCTCTACGTCAAGGCCGGCTCGCCCTTCTACGGGCGCGACTCCTACGCCAAACCGCAGCTCATGATCTACGACCTCAAGGAGCGCGAGGAGTCGGCGCTCGTCGACGACATCGGCGGCTATGCCCTGTCCGACGACGGCAGCAAGTTGCTGGTCAAGCAGAACAGCTCGTACAAGCTCTACGACGCCAAGCCCAAGGCCAAGGACGCCAAGGCCGTGTCGACCAAGGGGCTGGCCGTGAACCGGGTCCCCGCCGAAGAGTGGGCGCAGATCTTCGACGAGACGTGGCGGCGCTACCGCGACTTCTTCTACGCCGCCAACATGCACGGCGTCGACTGGCAGGCGATCCGCGAGCGCTACCGGCCGTGGGTCACGTGGGTCGGGCACCGCTCCGACCTCAACGACCTCCTCGGCGAGATGGCCGCCGAGCTCAACGCCGGCCACTGCTACATCCAGGGCGGCGACTTCCAGCTCCCCGAGCGGCCGAAGGTCGGTCTCCCGGGCGCCCGCTTCGAGCTCGACCAGGCGGCCGGACGCTACCGGATCTCGCGGATCCTCCCCGGGCAGAACGAGGAGGAGACCTACCGCTCACCGCTCACCGAGGTCGGCGTCGGCGTCAAGGCCGGCGACTACGTCCTCGCGGTCAACGGCGAGGAGCTGAAGGCGTCCGACAGCCCGTACCGGCTTCTCCGCTTCAAGACCGACCAGATCACCTTGACCGTCAACTCCAAGCCGACGTTCGACGGCGCCCGCAAGGCGACCTACGTGCCGATCACCTCCGAGGCCGACCTGCTCTACCTCGAGATGGTCAATTCCAACCGCGAGAAGGTCGCGAAGATGACCGGCGGCAAGGTCGGCTACATCCACATCCCCGACATGGGCGCCTCGGGTGCCTACGAGTTCATCAAGTGGTACTACCCGCAGATCCGCAAGGAGGGGCTGGTCGTCGACGTGCGCTCCAACGGCGGCGGCAACATCTCGCAGTGGATCATCGAGCGCCTCGGCCGCACGCTGCTCGGCACCCGCTTCGGCCGCAACCCGGACCCCGGTACCTACCCCAACGTCGTCTTCCACGGCCACAAGGTCTGCCTGCTCAACGAGACCTCGGCCTCCGACGGCGACATCTTCCCGCACATGTTCCGCCAGGCCGGGCTCGGACCGCTCATCGGCAAGCGCTCGTGGGGCGGCGTCGTCGGCATCTCCGGGCGCGGCCCGCTCATCGACGGCGGGCAGGTCATGGTCCCGCTACGCGGCACCAACGCGCCGACCGGCGAGTGGGTCATCGAGGGCCACGGCGTCGACCCCGACATCGTCGTCGAGAACGACCCCAAGGCCGTGATCGCCGGCGGCGACCCGCAGCTCGAGCGCGGCGTCGCCGAGGTCATGAAGGCCATCGCCGCCAAACCGATGGTCTTGCCCACCCGTCCTCCGGACCCCGTCAAGACGAAATGACGTTCTGCCACACGGTCTTCGTAGGGGCGGGGCTTGTCCCCGCCCTTCCTTTTTCCATCACTGTCATCCCGAGCGCAGCGAGGGATCTCCTGCCTCTCGTCGTCATTGCGAGGAGCCGCCCAGCGGCGACGAAGCAATCTCGTCGCGCTTGGAGAGCCTGCCCTCCGACCTTGCTGTCATCCTGAACGAGCGAAGCGAGTGAAGGATTTCGTCGCGCTTGGAGGGCCACCCCCACGGCTTGCCGTCGGTCACGGACCAAGGTCCGTCCCCTCATCTGGCCCCTGGGGTGCGCGGCCCCCTCGGCACGGGCTCGCCCCCGCGAGCCCGCGCCGAGACTGCTCCGCTCGCGACCGGACAGCGCGATCCGCGCCGGGGCCCCTCGGGGTTCCCTCGTCGCTAACGCTCCTCGGGCCCCCGATACCCCATCGCGGCTCGCGCGTCCGGTGACCCGCTCGCTCCGAAGAGATGGGCCGCGCACCCCAGGGGCGGGTCTTCTTCCCCCACCCACCCAGGCGCCGCCCACCCGGCCCCCACCCACCGCCAGCCGCCCGCGACCCATCGCCTAAATTCATCGTCGACTTCAATCAGCGAGACACACGGGAATCGCGGCCCACTCGTCTCGCCTTGAACGCCCCTCGCCGTGGCATCCACGCAGCATCCCCCAGAAATGTCCCACTGCGCTGCGCACCACCCAGCGTCGGCCGGAGGCGAAATTCGCCAAGGACCTCTGCCCCAGAGGACGAGAAGGGACTGCAGCGTCGGGGCGACCCGCCACCTAACGCAAGGAGACGCCTCCAGCACAGCCACTTCACGCACAGTCTTGGCAACCGGATTCGCGTCGAGTCGCCCAGGAGAGATACAGTGCAGGGTATGGATACCGCATTGAGATTCCTGTCAGCGAGAAGCTGCTACTGGTGGATGAACGAGCTCGGCATCATCTTGGAGATCGTTGGAGCGGCCTTGCTAGTGGTCGCCGCGTTCAAGAGCCGAAACGCGATCAAGGATCTCGGAGACACTTGGGACGCGAACCTGACGGAAGAACTCAGGGATATGATAGCCAGTCAAGCGATAACGGAACTAAGGGGGTTTGTGTTGTTAGCCTTTGGGCTCATCCTCCAAATGGTGGGCGGCTGCGGCGGCTAGTCGCCTCCACGCGAGAGGCCCGACGGACGGGTACCAGGCATCACATTTCGATCATCCTCTTGACCTGGAAATGTTTGTGGCGCGGTCAATCACGACCGATGGATCCCCGCGCCGGACACCCATCCGGTAGCGAGGGCGGGCGGGGGACGGGCGGGCGGCGCACGGGCGGGAGGGGGAAGAAAGACCGCCCCTGGGGTGCGCGGCCCATCTCTGCGGAGCGAGCGGGTCACCGGACGCGCGAGCCGCGGTGGGGTATCGGGGGCCCGAGGAGCGTCA
>JACQZW010000002.1 GCA_016213675.1 Acidobacteriota bacterium
AATTCGGCGCCTTCACCCCACCGCGCCGGCGACCCTGCCAGGTCGCCGGTGGTCATCTCCTCACCACACCCGCCGCCGTGCCCGCGGCATCGCGCGCCTGAGAGCTTGTGTCTCTTCACAAGCTCTCAGGCCTCGCCCCGGTGGCGCCGGAGCCGCCGCGCAGCCAGTTCTTGGTCAGGAGCAGGGCGATCGGCGACACCATGGCGATGCACGCGTAGATCAGCCACATCGTGCCGGTGTCGCGGGCGCCGTCCGCCGGGCAGTAGCGCTGCAGGAACCACCCCGCGTACAGCCCGGTGATCAGCTTGGTGAGGACCCACGGGAGCTGGCCGATGCCGACGTAGGCGCCGGCCTTGCCGGGGGGTGCGATCTTGGTGATGTAGTCGTAGAAGCGCGGCTGCCACATCGACTCGCCGACGGTCATCAGCGCGATGTAGGCGAACAGCGTCGCCGGCGACGGACCGAGGGCGAGGAAGAACGCCGGCAGCGCCATCACCAGCGTGCCCCACTGCACCATCTTGAGCGCGTCCCGCTTGGCCGTCAGCGCGGCGACCAGCGGCGCCAGCACGAACACCAGCAGCGGGCTCAGGTTGGCGAACAGCTCGAAGCGCGAGCTCACCCACGGCACGAAGGCGCGGTTGATGTAGAGCGGCAGCGTGAGCCAGGTGTGGGCGAACAGCGTCTGCACCGGGATGAGGATGAAGACGAAGAACGCGAAGCGGCCGTCGCGCAGCGGGTGCTCGGCGAACCAGCGCGGCGAGAACGGGCGCGGCCCCTTCTCGGTGCGCGCCTTCGCCTCGCCGGCGGCGCTCTCCGGCCGGCTCGCGAGGGCGCGACCGACCGTCGACGGCGTCAGGATGAGCGCGGTGATCGCGATCGACGCGAAGGTGATCACGGTGTACACGGCGAACACGCCGTTGATGCCGTTGGGCGGGAAGGCCGTGGCCGCGGCGGTGCGGATCTGCGGCGACATGAACCCGGCGACGAACGCGCCCAGATTATTGAGCGCATAAATAACCGCGAAGGCGACGGCCGACGTTTCCGGCGTCGAGAACTGCTTGACGGCCGAGAACAGCGCCGGCTGCAGGATGCCGAACCCGACCACGACGATCGCCAGGCTCACGCCGGTGAGCAGGAACGCCGGCGAGGTGAACGAACCGCCGGGCGCCGACCCGGCGATGGTGATGAAGATCCGCCCGACCGCCATGAGCGTGATCGCGAGCAGCAGGGTGCGGCGCAGCCCCCAGCGGTCGCCGAGCTCGCCCAGGAAGAACATCGCGAAGGTGATGCCGCCGGTGAACAGCGAGACGACGATCCCGGCGCGCACGTCGCCGAGCCCGAGGTTCTCCGACAGGTACTTCATGAGCAGGGTGAGGACGCCGAAGTAGGCGATCCCCTCGAGGAAGTACGGGACGTTGACGCCCCACAGCGCGCGCGGCGAGCGGACGAACGCGCGCACCGTGCTGGCGATCTCGGCGAAGGCGGCGCGGACGGCGCCGCCGGTCCTGGTCTCGGGGTTCTCGCGCATCGGTGTCGGCACCCTTCCCGCGTCCGCCGGGCAATCTAGCAGAGTCCGGCAGAGCCGTGACCACCACGCCCCCAAGGTTCTTCGGACGCCCGGAGAAACCCCCGAGCAGGCGGCGCGTACACCTGGGCGAGTCGCCCACGTCGCAGGCCGGATCGAGGAGGGCTCGATGCGAAAGACCACGTTGACCGTGCCGATCGTCGTACTCCTGCTCGGCGCGCTCGGGACCGCGACCGCCCAGGAACCACAGCTCCCGTGGACGACCTACCCGGAGATGCGCAAGGAGGTCGGTCGACTCTTCGAAGAGGGGAAGTTCGCCGACGCCGCGGCGATCCTCGAGAAGGCGGTCGACGCGTTCCCCGACCACCTCCGTGCGAACACGGCCAACCTGGCGCTCATGCGGGTGCGGCTCGGCGACCTGGACAGGGCCGTCGACGCCTTGAGGCTCGGACTGTTCAAGGGGACGTGGTACGGCACCGACGACTTCTTCGCCGAGGCGTGGGCGCCGCTCAAGGCCCACCCGGGGTTCGCCGAGGTCGAGGCGCAGAGCGAAGCGCGCCGTGCCGAGGCCGAGAGGCTCGTCCGGCCGCGGCTCGAGGTCGCGGTGCCCGCGAGCGCCGCCCCGGGCGCCCGGCTCCCGCTCTTCATCGCGCTCCACGGCGGCGGCGAGAACGTCGACGCCTTCAAGCCGCACTGGACCTCGCCGCTGCTCGAGCAGGGGTTCGTCGTCGCCTACCCGCAGTCCTCCCAGCTCGTCGCACCCGACGGCTTCGACTGGATGCGGGACGTGCCGCGCACGCTGCGGGAGCTCCGCCTCGTCTACGACGGCCTGCTGCGCGACTACCCGATCGACCCGGGTCGGGTCGCGGTCGGCGGCTTCTCATCGGGCGGCGCGGCGGCGCTCGAGGTGGTCCTCACCGATGCGTTCCCGGTGGCCGCCTTCGTCTCGCTGTGCCCGCCGAAGCCCCCCGACTTCGCCGCCGACCGCCTCGCCGCGGCCGCCGCGCGCGGCGTGAGGGGCACCCTCCTGACCAGCGAGCGGGACGGCCGCCTCGCCGCCCAGCGGGAGATGGCCGAGGCGATGCGGGGCGCCGGGCTGCTGCTCGACTTCGTCGTCACGCCCGACCTCGGCCACTGGTACCCCGACGACCTCGCCGCCCGGATCGACGCCACGTTGCGGGCCGTGCCGCGCCTCGGCGTGGGCGGCCCGGCCGGCGAGCTGCCGGTCGTCGAGAAGGCGATCCGCGACTCGATCGGCTGGGCGCTGACCAGGGACCGCGCGCGGCTCGAGGGCATCCTGGCCCACGACGACGCCTTCTTCATCTTCCACCCCGACTCCAAGTCGACGGTCCGCGGCTGGGAGGCGTTCGTCCCGTTGCTCGACTCGTTCATGGACCCGCGCTTCAAGGCGACGAGGTTTGACGTCCGCGACCTCGCCATCCGCTTCTCCCGGTCCGGCGACGTGGCGTGGTTCTCGGCAGTCCTCGACGACTGCGGCGAGTGGGCAGGCAAGCCGTCGTGCTGGAAGGACACCCGGTGGACCGGAGTCCTGGAGAAGCGCGACGGCTCGTGGCTGATCGTCCAGATGCACTTCTCGTTCGCGAGCGACGTGGTGCGTGCCGAGTGCCGGGCCGCCGCCACGGCGGCGCCCTAGCCACGGCGTCGCCGGGCCTCGCGACGGTTCCGCTCGCTCCCGCGACCCCGGATGGTAGTCTTGGCCGCGAAGGGGCGGCCAGGATGCAGGTGGAAGAGGTCCTCGAGTCGATCAGCGACGCGTTCTACTCGCTCGATCGCGAGTGGCGTTTCACCTACGTCAACGCCCGCGCGCTGGCGGTCTGGAGGAAGTCCCCGAAGGAGCTGCTCGGCAACGTGATCTGGGACGTCTTCCCGACCTCGCGGAGCACCGAATCGTTCGCCCGCATGCACGCCGCGATGGACGATCGCCGCCCCGCCGCCTTCGAGTCGTACTCCACCTTTCTCGGTACCTGGATCAGCGTCAACCTCTACCCCACGCCACGCGGGCTGTCGGTCTTCTTCCAGGACATCACGGAACGGAAGCGCATCGAGAAGGCGCTCACGGAGAACGAGCAGCAGTTCCGCGCGACGTTCGAGCTGGCCTCCGTCGGCATGGTGCAGGCGGACCCCGGCACCGGGCACCTCCTGCGGGTGAACACGAAGTTCTGCGCCATCACCGGCTTCACGCCCGACGAGCTGGTCGGCCGGCGCTTCTCCGACATCACCCACCCGGACGACCGGGAGCGCGACTGGGAGGTCTTCCAGGACGCGGTCCGCGGCGCCACGCCCGACTACCGGAGCGAGAAACGGTACGTGCGGAAGGACGGCTCGGTGGTCTGGGTGAGGGTGAACGCGGCGATCCTCCGCGACGCCAGCGGGCGGCCGCAGCGCACCGTGGCGGTCATCGAGGACGTCAGCGAGCGCGTCCTCGCCGAGCAGGCGCTCCGCGAGAGCCGCTCGGACCTCGCCCACGCGCAGCAGGTCGCGCACACCGGGAGCTGGCGGCTGGACCTGGTGCGCGACAAGCTGTCCTGGTCCGACGAGTGCTATCGGATCTTCGGCATCCCGGTGGGCACGCGACTGACCTACGAGGAGTTTCTCGCCGCCGTCCACCCGGACGACCGGGCGAGCGTCGACCGCTCATGGCAGGCCGCGCTGCGCGGCGAGCCCTACGAGATCGAGCACCGGATCGTCGTCGGCGAGGAGGTGCGGTGGGTCCGGGAGCGCGCCGAGCTCGAGATCGACTCCCGCGGTAGCATCCTCGGTGGGTTCGGCACCGTCCAGGACATCACGGCCCGCAAGGCCGCCGAGCACGCGCTCCGGCAGAGCGAGCACTGGTGGCACGAGCTCGCCGACGCCATGCCCCAGCTCGTCTGGACCGCGGGGCCCGACGGCATGGTGGACTACTTCAACCGGCGGCGCGAGGAGTACGTCGGGCTGAGTCGGGATGAGAACGGCTCCTGGCGGTGGGAAGGGGCCCTGCATCCGGACGACGTCCAACCCACCCTCGAGGCATGGGGGGAGGCCTTGGCAACCGGCGAGGTGTACGAGATCACGCACCGCGTCCGGTGCCTCGACGGCTCCCATCGCTGGCTGCTCTCGCGCGCCGTCCCGCTCCCGGACGCCTCGGGGTGCGTCGTCAAGTGGTTCGGCACCTCGACCGACATCCATGAGGAGCGCCTGCTGCAGGCGCAGCTCGCCGAGGCGAGGGAGACGCTCGAGCGGCGCGTGCGCGAGCGCACCGCCGAGCTCGAGCTGGCGCGCGCGCACCTCCTCGAGCTGTCGCGCCGGGTCATCGAGGTGCAGGAGAAGGAACGGCGCGCGGTCGCCCGCGAGCTGCACGACGAGGCCGGGCAGTCGCTGACCGCCATCAAGGTCTCGCTCGCGCTCATCGGCCGCGAGCACGGATCCGACCCGGCGCTCCTCGACCGGCTCGCCGAGCTGCAGGACACCGTCGACGAGGTGATGGTCCGGCTGCACGGCCTGTCGATGCGGCTCCGTCCGGTGGCGCTCGACCGCCTGGGGCTCGAGCGCGCCCTCGCCCAGCTCGTCGAGGCCGTCCGGGCCCAAGGCATCGAGCTGACCTTCGAGTTCGCCGGCCCCTGCTCCGGCGCGCGCCTGCCGATGGAGATCGAGACCAGCCTCTACCGGATCGCGCAGGAGTCTCTGACCAACGTGCGGCGGCATGCCGCAGCTCGCAAGGTGTCCCTCGCGGTTCACTGCGGGCCGGAGGCGACCTCGATCGAGGTGCGCGACGACGGGGTCGGGTTCGACGTCGGGTCAGCGCTGAGGTGCGGGCGGCTCGGGCTCGAGGGAATGATCGAGCGGGTCGAGCTCCTCGGCGGAACGATCCACATCGACAGCCGGACGGGTGCCGGGACGATCATCCGGGCCGTGCTCCCCCTCGACGGACCGCGGCAGCAATAAAGAACCCCCGGCCGGCCTGACGGCCGACCGGGGGCTTCCTGATGCCGACAGCCGTTGCCTAGTACGCCTTCGAGAACTCGTGGCAGTTGATGCAGTCGTACTTCTTGTCGGTGACGTGGATCTTGTGCACCCGGGTGAAGTCGGCGGTCTTGGCGCCGTGGCAGCTCGAGCACAGCGGCTTGCCGTTCCGCACCGTCTTCGGCGTGTAGCCGAGGGCGTCGAAGTCGAGGCGGTTGCCGCCGTGGCACGACGTGCACTGCAGCGCTTGGTCCGAAGGTGCGACCTCGTGGAAGATCCCCAGGTAGCGCTCGGTGTCGGCGAACTCGTAGCCGCTGTAGGGCCAGCCGACGGCCGCGGCGCCGGCGGCGACCGCACCGGCGAGGTCACCGGTCTGGAAGAAGATGCCGATCTTCAGCGGCAACAGGCGACGGCTCGTCGGGTCGACCGGCTGCTTGGCCAGGTGGCGCTTGAACGCGTGGATCTTGGCGCCCGGGTCGTTGATGCCGCCGAGCGGCCCGGACATCAGCACCCGCCCGTTATCGGCCGGGACGGCCGGATCGCCGAACTGGTAGAACGCCGAGGTGCCGTTGAAGAAGCGGTACTCCGGGGCGACGTGCGCCTGCATCAGCATGTGCGGCTCGTACAGTCGCGTCACCGGCGAGGCGTCGGCGGGGGCGCTGTAGTCGCGGAACATGTCGGTCGCTGCGACCTTGGCGAACTCCGGGATGTGGCACACCGTGCAGTTGACGCGCGCCGCGTGCTGGTTGAGGCGCGCCGTGTCGTGCGGCGCGCTCGGGTGGCACTTGGTGCAGTTGAGCGGGTCGGGCAGGTCGCGCTCGCGCATGTCGCTGCCGCGGCCGGCGACCTTGTGGGCCACGGTGGTGTGGCAGTCGAGGCACTCCAGCCCGGCGCCGCCGTTGGCCTCGGAGGCGAGGTGGACGTCGAACGCCGCCGTCGCCGTGCGGTGCGCCTCCTCGAGGTCGCCGCGCTTGAAGTTGTTGCCGCCGCCCGCCCTGGTGTGGCAGTTCAGGCAGGTGTCCTTGCTCGGCAACGTGATGTCGACGGCGGCCTGCAGGACGCTGACGGTCATGTTGGCGGCGTCGGGCACGAAGCGGAGCTGGCCGTCCACCGTGGCCACCGTCCGCTTGTAGTTCCGCGAGTGACAGATCAGGCAGTCGACGTTCTCGAGCTGTACCTGGGTCGGCTCCGGGTCCGGCTTGGCGCCGAGGCCGGCGTGGCAGCGGGCGCAGCCGCCGTCGACGACGGCACCGTCGAGGTTGGTCAGCTTGCCGATCCAGTTGATGTCGGGGTAGATGCAGAAGTCGTTGATCCCGCCGAGCTTGCCCGCGATGGGCGAGTTCAGGCCGACGGCCTCGCTGGCGTCACCCTGCCACTGGTAGTGGACCGATGCGTGCGCCTCGCGGGTCTCGTTCTCGTGACAGGTCATGCAGGTACGGGTTCCCTCGAAGGTGGTGAATCGGCCCGCGTGGGAGCCCTGGACCGTCGTCGCCTCGACGATGGTGATCGCCTTGGAGGCCGCCTTGGTGACACCCCCGCTTGCATAGCTCGCCGTCAGGTTCACCGTCTGGTCGCCGGTCACCGCGCCGGCCGACAGCACCCCGCCCGCCACGCTGGCGAACGCGGAGTCCTCGCTCCACACGGCGGTCGCGGTGACGGTCTGCGTTGAGCCGTTGCTGAACGTCGCAGTAGCCGTGTAGGCCGCCGACGAGCTCTCGTTGACCGCGTCCGGACCGGCGATCGCCAGACCTGTGAGGCTGGTCCCCGTGCTGCAGCCACTCGGGGCGTTCTCGACGTCCCGTTCGGCAGTGGCTCCATTCGCCTCGGCCAGGACACGACATGGCACGATGGGCGGGTCCGAGACTCGCAGAACCCAATGGCCCGTGCGACTCCCGGCAGGCTGCCCGATCACCGCCCCGGTGATGGCGTCCTTGACGGTCAGGGACCGGACGCGCGGTGCACTCCCCTCGACGAGGAGGATGCGGTCCCCGGATTGCCACTTCGCCTTCGTGATGGTCAGGGCCGGGTCCGCCTGGGCCACCGCCGCGAGGCTGACCAGGACGATACACAGCAGGTCGACGCGAGTTCCATGATTCATGCTTTCCCCCCCGAGGTCCGGCGCCTCGCGGCATCCCCCGAGATGCCCGGCGCCGTCCTCGATGAGACATTGCCACATGGTTATGTGACGATTGAGTGACCCCTGTCACCCTGACCGACGCAATTCTGACAATGAGTCTCTCTTCAGTTCCGGGTGTCACGGGTCGACAGAGGGCAGGAGAAGCCGCTCGACCAGGCCGCCGACGAGCCGCTCCTGGACCACGGCCGGGAAGTCGCCGTGGGCGCCCACGGCGATCTCCGAGACCTCGACCCCGGTGCGGCCGTCCGGGCTGTGCTGTGCTCGCAATGACGCTCGTTTTGTCGAGGTAGCGGCCCACCTGGGTCCGTCCCGGGTTCGTGATGCCTGCCGATAGGTCTTCTGATGCGCATCACACGGACCGAAGCCGGGCGGCGCGCGCTCGCCGTCGAAGCCCCTGCGATGGCGGAGTGGCGGTTCTTGACACTTTTTGAACCGGCTCCGGAGGCGCGGACCGTCCATCCACGCGAACGGATGCGCCACCCCCGAAACGCGCCCGGGGCCGGTCTTCCCCCTGGCACACGCATTGCTCCCCGCCGCTCCAGCACCAGCTCCCGGCGGCCCTGAACGCCGCGGTCCGGGACCCTCGGGAGCAGAAGCGGAGTCGGTTCGATGTCGTGCAGCGCACCAAGGGAAAAGACCGAACGAAAGGTCGAAGGAGGTTTCATGAGAACCCGTGTGCTCTTCCTGCTCCTCCTGCTCACCGCCGGGACCGTCCTCGGACAGACGGCCACCGGCGTAATCACGGGCAAGGTCTCGGACGCCCAGGGCCCGCTCCCCGGCGTGTCGGTGACGGTCACGTCGCCGGCGCTTCAGGGCTCGGTCACCGCTACCAGCCAGGTGTCGGGCGACTACCTGTTCCGCGGCCTGCCGCCGGGCGAGTACCTCGTCAAGTTCGAGCTCGTCGGCTACCAGCCGGTCGAGGCCAACATCAAGGTGTCGGTCGGACAGACGATCCCGCTCGATGCCGAGATGCCGCTCGCGCAACTCGCCGAGGAGATCGTCGTCATCGGCACCCGCGAGACGGTGTCGACGACTCCGCAGTCGGCCGTGACCTACGACAAGGACATGATGGAGGCGCTGGCGATCAACCGCACCCTCGCCAACATCACCAGCCTCGCGCCCGGCGTGACCCAGAACGCGCCCCGCCAGGCCATCACCATGGCCGGCGCCCGCTCCAACGAGAACCTCTTCCTCATCAACGGCGTGGTCGTCAACGAGAACCTCCGCGGCCAGGCCCACGACCTCTACATCGAGGACGCGGTCGAGGAGACCACGACGTCGATCTCGGCGATCTCGGCGGAGTACGGCCGGTTCGCCGGCGGCGTCGTCAGCGCCATCACCAAGTCGGGCGGCAACACCTTCCACGGCTCGATCCGCGACAACCTCACCAACGACTCCTGGCTCGGCGACACGCCCCTGACGACCGGGCACGAGGACCAGATCAACAACACGTTCGAGGCCACCCTCGGCGGCTACATCCTCCGCGACCAGTTGTGGTTCTTCGCGGCCGGCCGCTCGTTCGAGACCGACCAGCAGTTCCCCTTCTACAACAACGAGAACTACACCTCGTCGCAGACCGACAAGCGCTACGAAGGCAAGCTCACCTACGCGCTGACCCCGTCGCACCGCTTCGTCGGCTCCTACATGGACCGCAACAACGTGCAGACGAACAGCTCCTTCCGGCCCAACCCGGCCGAGCCCTCGACCATCGACCCCGAGCGCGAGCTGCCCAACACGTTGTGGTCGCTCCACTACACCGGCGCGTTCTCGGACGCCTTCTTCGTCGAGGCGCAGTACTCGAAGAAGGAGTACGCGTTCGTCGGCTCGGGCGGTGACGCGGCGCCCGGCGACCTCGCCAACGGCACCAACATCACCTACGCCGGCGCCAACGTCGACGCCGGGAGCCCGGCGTTCTGCGGCTCGTGCGGCGACGAGAAGCGCGACAACGAGAACATCCTCCTCAAGGGCTCCTACTTCGCCTCCAGCGAGAAGCTCGGCTCCCACGACATCGTCTTCGGCGTCGACTCCTTCGACGACATGCGCTACAACAACAACTACCAGTCGCCGTCGAACTGGCACGTCTGGCTCTACGAGGCGGACCCCACCTACGGGCCGGACGGCGTGCTCTACCCGCAGATCAACGGCTACGTCGAGATGGACTACTGGCCGATCTTCAACGTCTCGCAGGGCAGCCACTTCAAGACGCAGTCCGCCTTCGTCAACGACACCTGGCGGCTGTCCAACAACTTCACCCTCTCCCTCGGCCTGCGCTACGACAAGAACGACGGCCAGAACTCGGTCGGCCAGGTGGTCGCCGACGACACGCGCCTGTCGCCCCGCCTGGCCGCACAGTGGGCGATCAGCGACGGCTTCCAGCTCCACGCCGGCTACGGGCGCTACGTCGCGGCGATCGCCAACAGCATCGCCGACCGTTCCGGCGGCGGTGTGCCGTCCTGGTTCGGCTACGTCTACGAGGGACCGCCGATCAACGCGCAGTGCGACGACGCCGGCCAGAACTGCACGTTCGTGCCGCAGTACACCACCCCTGAGGCGCTCGCCCTCATGTTCCAGTGGTTCGAGGCCCAGGGCGGGTTGGCGAACACCAGCCTGTGGTACGACTCGCCGTCGATCCGTGGCGTCAACGAGGTGGTCAGTAACCTCAAGTCGCCCTACACCGACGAGTTCACCCTCGGCTTCACCACGAGGTTGGGCACCAAGGGGACGTTCCGCGCCGACTACGTGCGGCGCGAGTACGGCGATTTCTACGTGGTCCAGCGTGACATGACCACCGGCACCGTCGAGGCCGACGTCGAGGTGGCACCGGGCGTGTCCATCAACCAGGACTTCGACCTCGGCTACGTGGTCAACGACAGCGACACGCTGTGGCGTCGCTACGACGGCCTCCACACCCAGTTCACCTACCGCGCGAGCAACAAGTTCAACTTCGGCGGCAACTACACCATGAGTAAGACCCACGGGAACTTCTAAGGCGAGAACTCCGGCTCCGGGCCGATCACCAGCGCCGCCCTCAACTACCCCGAGTACCTCGAGATGGAGTGGTACTCACCGGACGGCGACCTGGGCATCGACCAGCGCCACAAGGCCCGTTTGTGGGCGGTGTGGAACGTCTTCGGCAACTCCCGGCACAGCCTGTCGGCGAGCTGGATGGAGTCCTACAACACCGGCACGCCGTACGGCGCCGTCATCACCAACGCGCGGGTGGCCGCCTACGTCACCAACCCCGGCTACCTGACCCCGCCGACCACCAACACCTACTACTTCACGGCGCGGGACGCCTTCCGCACCGACGACATCCACGTCTCGAGCCTGTCGCTCAACTACTCGTTCAAGTTCAACGCCGGCAGCACGCCGATCGAGGTGTTGCTCCAGCCCGAGGTGGTCAACCTGTTCAACGAGCACGGCGTGTGGAACCCGGACACCACCGTGCGCCGCCTCTCGACGTTCAACCCCTACACCGACACCCCACAGGAGTGCCCGCAGGGCGAGACCAACTGCGCAGGCTACAACTGGCAGAAGGGCGCCAACTTCGGCCAGCCTCTCACCCAGAACGACTACCAGCCGCCGCGCACCTTCCGCTTCTCCGTCGGGTTCCGCTTCTGACGGTCCAGCGCTGACTCACCAGTCGGGCCCCGGCGCCACGCGCCGGGGCCCGACTGCGTTCCTGCCCGCCGTCGTCGCGAGCTTCAGATGGCCGGCGGCCGCTCCTACGGTGCAGCAACAACGTGAGGACTCCCAGGCGCGTGCCCTGGCCAGACACTGTCATCCCGAGGAGCAATGCGACGAGGGATCTCCTGCCTTCCACCACGAGCAGTAGATCCCTCGCCCCGCTCGGGATGACAAATGTATGCGGAGTCGGTGCGCGGGCGATGCCACAAGGGAGGCCCGCGCGATCACTCGTAGCGTAGGGCGTCGATCGGGTTCAGCGAGGCGGCCTTGCGGGCCGGGTAGAAGCCGAAGAAGATCCCGACGCTGGCCGAGAACGCCAGGGCCAGGAACACGGTCGGCAGCGACACCACGGTGTTCCAGCCGGTGAAGCGGCCGAGCAGGCTGGCGCCGGCGAACCCGACCGCGATGCCGACGGCGCCGCCGAGCAGGCTCATCACCGTGCTCTCGACCAGGAACTGCGTCAGGACGTCGGAGCCGTGCGCGCCGATGGCGAGGCGGATGCCGATCTCGCGGGTCCGCTCGGTGACCGACACCAGCATGATGTTCATGATCCCGATGCCGCCGACCAGGAGCGAGATCGAGGCGATGGCCGCGAGCAGCATCGTCATCACCTCGGTGGTGCTCTCCGCGGCCTCGGCGAGGTCCGCCTGGTTGCGCACCGTGAAGTCGTCGTCCTCGTAGGAGGCGAGCCGGTGCTGCTCGCGCATGATGACCTTGATCTCCTCCATGGCGGCGGCGATCTCCAAGGGGGTCGCGGTCGCGGCGAGGATCTGGGGGATGAACTGGCGGCCGGCGAGGCGCGTCTGCACGGTGGTGTACGGCGCGAGGATGATGTCGTCCTGGTCGGAGCCGCCGGCGGTCTGGCCCTTCTCGGCGAGCACGCCGATGATCTTGAACGGCACGTTGCGGATCTGGATCTCCTGGCCGATCGGGTCCTGGTCGGGAAAGAGGTTCTTCGCCACTGTGGCGCCGACGACCGCGACCTTGCGGGCGACGCGCACGTCGGTCGCGTCGAAGAACGACCCCGAGGTCACCGCCCAGTCGCGGATCGCCTGGTAGTCCACGGCGACGCCGTTGACCGCGGTGCGCCAGTTGCCGATCCCGCCCTGGACGTGGCCGGGCGCGACGATGACCGGCGAGATCGCGGTCAAGAGCGTGCTCTCCCGCCGGAGCGCGTCGGCGTTGTCGACGGTCAAACGGTTGAAGCTCTGCGCCCCCTGGCTCACCCCGCCCTGCGTCGACGAGCCCGCCGTGAGCACGATCATGTTGGTGCCGAGGTTCTGGATCTGCTGGTTGATCCGCTCCTTGGCGCCGAGCCCCACCGCGACCATGACGATCACCGCGCCGACGCCGATGATGATCCCGAGCATCGTCAGCAGCGTGCGCATCTTGTTCCTCACGATGCTCTTGCCTGCGACCTTGACGAGGACCATGGCGCGCATGGCTAGACCGCCTCCTCGGCGAACGCCGGCGACCGCAGGTCGTCGGCTGCGACGCCGCGCTCGGCGACCGCGGTGTCGCGGATGATGTGACCGTCCCGCAGCTCGACGAGCCGGCTGGTGTAGCGCGCGATGTCGCGCTCGTGCGTGACCAGGACGATCGTGATCCCCGCCTCGTTGAGCTCCTGGAAGAGCGCCATGACCTCCACCGAGGTCCGGCTGTCGAGGTTGCCGGTCGGCTCGTCGGCGAGGATCAGCGCCGGGTGC
>JACQZW010000039.1 GCA_016213675.1 Acidobacteriota bacterium
AGGCGCCGATCGCCGCGGGGAGACGCCAGCGCCGTTCTCATGGCGAATGGCGAGGGGCCCCGCGGCGAGCGGCGCAGTCCGGTCGCTCGCGGAGTAGTCTCGGCGCGGGCTCGCGGGGGCGAGGCCGGATCGAGGGGGCCGCGCACCCCAGGGGCACAACAAGGGGACGGACCTGGGTCCGTGATTGGCGGCGAGCCGTGGGGGTGGCCCTCCAAGCGCCTCGGGATCGCTTCGTCGCTTCGCTCCTCGCGATGACGAGGCGAAGTCGACGGGCACGCCCTCACCCCGACCCTCTCCCGCCGGGAGAGGGCGCCCCCGCCCAACCGCAGGGTGGGCAAGTCGGGGACGGACCTGGGTCCGTGACTTGCGGCACGGCTGGGGGCAGGCCCGCCAAGCCAGCCGCGTGGCCGCCAGCGCGCTTGACCGAGGGAGAGCGGTTGCCTACCGTGGCGGGGCCACCATGACGAAGCCCGCGAACGTCCTCGACCTCTTCCACCCGGTGATCCGGGCGTGGTTCGCCGAGCGCCTCGGCGAGCCGACCGAGATTCAGGCGCTCGCGTGGCCGCGGGTCGCGGCGGGCGAGCACGCGCTGCTCGTCGCGCCGACCGGGTCGGGCAAGACGCTGGCTGCGTTCCTGTGGGCGCTCGACCGGCTGCTCACCGGGGCGTGGTCGCCGGGTCGCGTGCGGGTGCTCTACGTGTCGCCGCTCAAGGCGCTCGGCAACGACGTGCGGCGCAACCTCCTCGTGCCGCTCGAGGAGATCCGGGCGCGGTTCGACGCGGCCGGGGAGCCGGTTGCCGACGTGCGGGTGCTGGTGCGGACGGGGGACACGCCGGCGGAGGAGCGGGCGCGGATGGCGCGGCGGCCGCCGGAGATCCTCATCACGACGCCGGAGAGCCTCAACATCCTGCTCACCTCGCGGGGCGGGCGGGCGATGCTCGGAGGGGTGCGCTCGGTGATCCTCGACGAGGTGCACGCGGTGGTCGGCGGCAAGCGCGGCGTGCAGGAGATCACCGCGGTCGAGCGGCTCGTGCGGCTGGCCGGCGAGGTCCAGCGCGTGGCGCTGTCGGCCACCGTCGAGCCGCCCGAGACCGTCGCCGCCTGGGTCGGCGGCTGGGAGCGGCGCGGCGAGGACGGCTGGCGGCGGCGCCCGGTCACGATCGTCCGCTCGCGCACGCCGAAACGCTACGACCTGTCGGTGCGCTACGTCGCCGCCGGCAGCGCGACCGACGACGAGCCCGTCGCGGGCGACGAGCTGTGGGCGCGCCTCGCCGCCGAGCTGCGCCGGCCGCTGCGCGTCAACCGCTCGACGCTGGTGTTCGCCAACTCCAAGCGCACGGTCGAGAAGGTCGCTCGGCTCGTCAACGAGGACGAGCCGGAGCCGATCATGGTCGCCCACCACGGCGCGCTCTCCCGCGAGCTGCGCACCGTCGTCGAGGAGCGCCTCAAGGCCGGCCAGCTCCGCGGCATCGTGGCGACCAACTCGCTCGAGCTCGGCATCGACATCGGCGCCCTCGACGAGGTCGTGCTGGTCCAGACGCCGCCGACGATGGCGGCGGCGGCGCAGCGGGTGGGGCGGGCCGGGCACCAGGTCGGGGCGACCTCGCGGGCCCGCTTCCTGCCCTTGGCGCCGCGCGACCTCCTCGACGCCGCGGTGGTCGCCCGCGCCGTCCGCGACGGGGTGATCGAGACCGTCCGCCCGGTCGCCGGCGCCCTCGACGTGCTCGCCCAGGTGATCGTCTCGATGACCGCCACCGAGACCTGGCCGCGGGAGGAGCTGGCCGCGACGCTGCGGGCGAGCGAGCCGTACCACGCGCTCTCCGACCGCCAGCTCGACCTCGTCCTCGACATGCTGGCCGGCCGCTACCGCGCCGCCCGGGTGCGCGACCTCAAGGCACTCGTCGCGGTCGACGAGGTGGACGGCACGGTGCGCGGCCGGCCCGGCGCCGAGCGGTTGGTCTACCGCGCCGGCGGGACGATCCCTGACCGCGGCTACTTCCACCTCCGGACCGCCGAGGGGGGCGCGCTGCTCGGCGAGCTCGACGAGGAGTTCGTCTGGGAGCGCAAGGTCGGCGACGCCTTCACGATGGGGGTGCAGACCTGGCGCATCGAGCGGATCACCCACAACGACGTGCTGGTCCGACCGGTGCGTGGCCGCGGGGCGATGGCGCCGTTCTGGCGGGCCGACGCTCGCGACCGCTCCTTCGAGCTCGCCGAGCGGCTCGGCGCCTTCCTCGAGGCGGTCGAGCCGCGCCTCGACGACGCGAGCCTGCCGGCGACGCTCGCCGCCGAGCACGACCTCGAGCCGGCGGCCGCCCGGGCGCTCGTCGGCTGGCTCGCCGGCCAGCGGGCCGCCACCGCGGGCGTCCTGCCGCACCGGCACCGCCTGGTGGTCGAGCGGGTGGTCGACCCGCAGCGGACCGGTGGACCCGCCCTGCTCATCCTCCATACCGGCTGGGGCGGCCGGGTCAACCGGCCGTTCGCGCTCGCCCTCCAGGCCGCCTGGGAGCGGCGCTTCGGCGGCACCCTGGAGGTCAACCACGACGACGACTGCGTGTCGCTCGCCCCGCCGGTCGACGTCCGGCCCGACGAGCTGCTCGCCCTGGTGCCGGCCGCCGAGGTGGAGGAGCTGCTCCGCGCGTCGCTCGAGCGCTCGGGGTTCTTCGGCGCCCGCTTCCGCGAGGCGGCCGGCATCGCGCTGCTCCTGCCCCGCGAGGGGTTCCGCCGCCGGACCCCGCTGTGGCTGTCGCGCCAGCGCGCCAAGGTGCTGCTCGAGGCGGTGCGGGAATTCGACGACTTCCCGCTCGTGCTCGAGGCGTGGCGCGCCTGCCTGGCCGACGCCTTCGACCTCGAGGCGCTCGCCCGCGTCCTCGACGAGGTCGCGACGGGCCGGATCGCCGTCGTCGCCGCGACCACCGATCGACCGTCGCCGTTCGCCGCCGGAGTGACCTGGCGGCGGACCAACGAGCTGATGTACGAGGACGACACGCCGCCCGGCGGCGGGCCGACGGCGCTGCGCCGCGACCTGCTCGCCGAGGTCGCGCTCTCTGCGCACCTGCGGCCGCGGGTGCCGCGGGTGCTCGCCGAGTCGCTCGGCCGCAAGCTCGCCCGCACCTACCCGGGCTACGCGCCGCGGAGCTCGCCGGAGCTGCTCGAGTGGGTCAAGGAGCGGGCGGTGCTGCCGGTTCCCGCCTGGCGCGAGCTGCTCGCCGCGGTGGAGCGCGACAGCGGGCGCGAGGCGCTCGAGCTGGTCGCGGAGATCGCCGGGAAGATCGCCGCCGTCGTCGTTCCCGGCGCGGACGGGCCGGTGTTCGTCGCGGCCGTCGAGGCGCTTCCCCGCGTGCTTCGCGCACTCGGCCTCGCGCGCGGCGACGTCTCCCTGTGGTCGGCGACGCTCGACGGCGCGCCGGCGGACGCGGCGTCCGCCGCCTTCGCCGGGCTGCGCGGCCGGCGGCCGCGCGACGACGAGGACGAGGGCGACCCGGCCGCCGAGCTGCTCGCCGAGGTGCTCCGCTTCCACGGCCCGGTGCCGCGCGCTTCGCTCGCCGGCCTGCTGCCCCTCGACGAGCCGCGCCTCGCCGACGCGCTCGCCGGGCTCGCCGACGCGCAGCGCGTGGTGGACGGCGAGCTGACCGAGGACGCGCCCGGCCTCGAGGTGTGCGACGCCGAGAACCTCGAGCGGCTGCTGCGCCTGGCGCGGGCGGCGGCGCGGCCGGCGTTCGAGGCGCTGCCGGCGGCGGCGTGGCCTTCGTTCGTCGCCGGCTGGCAGGGGCTCGGCGGCCAGCACGCCGGCGTCGACGGCCTGCGCGGAGCCCTGGAGAAGCTGTTCGGCTTCGCGGCGCCCGCCGAGGCGTGGGAGGCCGAGATCCTCCCCGCGCGCCTCGAGCCCTACGTCCCGGCGTGGCTCGACGCGCTCCTCGCCGAGGGCGAGCTCGCGTGGTTCGGCTGCGGCACCGAGAAGCTGGCGTTCGCGCTGGCGGGCGACCGCGACCTCTTCGTCGGCCCGTCGCGGCGCGACGAGGCGGCGCTCGCGGGCCTGCTGCCCGACGGCGCTGGGCGTTTCCCCTTCGAGACGCTCCTCGCCCGCACCGGCGTGCCTTCGCCTGAGCTCGCGCGCCGGCTGTGGGCGGCGGCGTGGCGTGGCGAGGTGTCGAACGACGGTTTCGCGGCCGTGCGGCGCGGCATCGAGACCTCGTTCGCTCCGGCCGAGGCTGAGCGGTCCGCCGAGCCGCCGCCTGCGGGCCGCGGCCGGCGCCTGCGCTTCGGGCGCTGGCAGGCGTCGCGCCCGTTCGCCGGCAACTGGTTCCGCCTCGCCGCGGCCGAAGCTCCCCTCGACGCCCTCGACGCCGACGAGCTCGACCGCGACCGCGCACGGGCGGTGCTCGAGCGCTACGGCGTGGTGTTCCGCGAGCTGCTCGAGCGGGAGCCGGCGGCGCTCGGCTGGGGGCGGCTGTTCCGCGCGCTGCGCCTCATGGAGCTGTCCGGCGAGGTCGTGGCCGGCCAGTTCTTCCTCGGCCTCGGCGGCCTACAGTTCGCGCTGCCGTCGGCGCTGCGCCGCCTGCAGGACGGCGGAGGCGGCGCGGGAGTCGCGTGGATGAACGCCGCCGACCCGGCGTCGCCGTGCGGTCTCGGGCTCGATCTCGGCCTCCCGCTGCCGCGCCGCGTCGCCACCTCGCACCTCGTCGTGCTCGGCGGGCGCGTCGTCGCGGTGTCGGAGCGGCGCGGCAAGGCGCTCGCCATCGCGATCGGCCCGGAGCATCCGCGGCTGCCCGATGTGCTCGGTTTCCTCAAGGCGATGCTGACGAGGCCGGTCCGCCCGCTGCGCGCGGTGCGGGTCGAGACGATCAACGGCGAGCCGGCGGCGACCGGCGCCTACCGCGAGGTGCTCGCGTCGCTGTTCCACGTCACCCGGGACGGCGGCGCGCTGCGGCTCGGTCGGCGATACTAGGAGGAGGATGGAGGACGCGGAGGTGCCGTCGTGACGCTGTTCGTGCATGCGTTCGCCTCGCCGGTCGGGGAGCTGCTCGCCGCCGTCGAGGAGGGAGGCCGCCTGGTCGGGCTCGAGTTCGTCGACACCCACCGTGCCCAGGCGCTGCTCGACGGCTGGCGGGCCGGCGGCCGCGAGGTGGTCCACGACGTTCCGCGCTGCGCCGAGGTCGTGCGCCAGCTCGGCGAGTACTTCGCCGGGGATCGGCGCGCCTTCGACCTCGAGGTGGCGCCGGAGGGCACCGGCTTCCAGCGCCGGGTGTGGGAGGAGCTGCGGCGGATCCCGTACGGGACCACGATCTCCTACGGTGAGCTCGGGCGGAGGCTCGGCGGGACGACGTTCACGCGAGCGGCGGGCCGGGCCAACGGCGCCAACCCGGTCGCCATCGTCATCCCGTGCCACCGCGTGATTGGCGCCGACGGCTCGCTGGTCGGCTACGGCGGCGGCCTCGAGGTGAAGCGGACGCTCCTCGAGCTCGAGGGAGCGCTGCCGACCGCGGCGCGGCAGCGGGGCGAGCAGCTCACCCTGGATCTCGACTGACCCGGGCGTAGACTGGCCGCGATGCCCGAGAACGGCCTGGACCGCGCTGACTTTGACGGGCCGGCGCCGACCGCGGGCCGGCGCGAGAGGCGCTGAGTGGCGGACCTCCGTACCCTCGCGGCGTCGGTCCGGACGCTCCGGCTCGAAGGCTGGCGCGCCGCGCTCGACCGCCTCGTCGACCGCCGGCGCGACGCCTCGTGGATGCGTGCAGTCGTCAGGCGCGGAGGTGGCCGGGTCGACGAGGTCGCCGTCCTCAACCTGCTGCCGACGCGGCCGGCGGTCCGCCTGGGGGGCGTGCAGGTGCAGCTCCAGGCGCGGTTGGCGGCGGAGGCGGAGGCACGGCCGGTCGGGTTGCTCTTTCTCGCCGGTCCGGCATGGCGCCTGCTGCGACCTGGCGGCCCGGCTCGCGGCGAGCGGGTGACGACCGGACCCTCGGGACCCGGGGTGCGGTCCGCCGGGGAGGTTTCGGCGGCCGTGCGCGCCGCGATGGCGCGGGTCGGCGCGCGGGCCGTCCACGTCGAGAACCTTGCAGGCCTGTCGCCCGAGGTGCTGCTCGGCCTGGCCGAGGAAGGGCTCCGGATGGTCCTCGGCCTCCACGACTTCGCACCGTTCTGCCCGCGCCCGCACCTCATCGAGGCCGCGACCGGCTCGTTCTGCGGCTACTGCACGGACCCGGTGCGCTGCGCCGCCTGCCTGGCGAGCAGCGGGCCGGTGGGGCCGGGTTTCCAGGAGCGGCGCCGGGCCGTCTCCGGTGCGCTCCTCGCTGCCGCCGAGGCACTGGTCTACCCCTCGGGCTTCGCGCGTGACGCCTACCGGGCGCTCTTCCCCGGCCTCGATCCCGGGCGGCAAGAGGTCATCTCGCCCGCCGTGGCCTTGCCCGCGGTCGAGCGCCTGCCGTCACGACCGCGCGGCCCGGTGCGTCGCATCGCCTGCCTCGGCCCCATCAAGCCGCACAAGGGTGGGGCGGTGATCCTCGACGTGGTGCGACTGCTGTCCGGGACCGGGGGCCCGAGGCTGACGTTCAGGGTGTACGGCGGCGGCGACCCCGAGCTCCTCGAGCCGCTCGGACGGCTCCCCGGCGTCGAGGTCCGCGGCTCGTACCGGGCCGGCTCGCTGCCCGGCCTGCTGGCGGCCGACGAGATCGACCTGGCGTTGCTCCTCTCGGTCTGGCCAGAGACCCACGCGCTGGTGCTCGACGAGTGCGCGGTGGCCGGGGTGCCGGTCGTCGCCTTCGACCTCGGTGCGCAGGGTGCCCGGGTCCGTGAGCTCGGGCTCGGTCCGACCGTTTCCCCGGCGCTCGGTGCCCGGGGGGTCGCAGCCGCCGTGTCCACGCTGGCCAGCGCGCCGCGTGGACCGGAGGTGCCGGCAGACGTTCGAGGGCGCCTCGCCTCGCCCGGCGACGCCGCGCGGGCTTGTGTCGCGCTGTACGGTCGGCTGGGCCTCCTCTGAGCCGGCGGCTGGCGGCAGCAGCGCGTTCAGGTAGAATCCCCCGGTGGCGAACGTGGAACCTCTCGGCCAATTACCGGCGCGCGTTGCTGCGATCGTGGCCGCCGCCGTCCTTTCATTCACCGTGGCGGCCGCGTCGGCGACGATGACCAAGGTGCTGGTCGATCGCGACGGGGTCGTGCGGGTGACCGACGCCGCCCTGGCGGCGGCGGGGACGACCGTGCCGGACGGCGACATCGCGCGGCTGACGCTGACGTTACGCGACCGCGAGGTCCCGGCGATCGTCCGCTCGTTGCCCCGCGGCTCGGCGGGCGGGCGGTTCGAGATCCTCTTCCTCGGCCAGTTCCCGCGCGGCGAGAAGACCTGGGAGGACGAGTACACCTCGACCAACGTCTACGTCGTCTCCGGGGCTGCGGCGGGCGCCCAGCCGAAACGGATCGCCGTGGAGCGGTTGCGATACCTCGCCGCTCCCGCGGCGCCACGGGTGAGCTCGCCGCACCATCAGCACTTCGAGACCAACGCGAAGCTGGTGCGCTTCTCGGGGCGCAGCATGCCTGCGGAGCCGTGGTTCTGGGCGGAGATCCGCGCCACCGACGCCGAGCCGACCAAGATCGCGGTCGCGGTGCGCGACGTGACCGACCAGCCGGCCACGCTCAAGGCCCGGCTGATGGGTTACTCGCAGCTCCCGGCCAACCCGGACCACAACGTCGACGTGAAGCTCAACGGCCGGCCCCTCGGACAGGCCGTCTGGGACGGCGAGTCGGCCCACGAGTTCGTGGCGGAGCTGCCGGCCGGCGTCCTGGCCGAGGGCGAAAACCTGCTGACCTTCCACGCGCACGGCGAAAAGACCGACGGCATCGACGTGGTCCTCCTCGACTGGGTCGAGGTGAGCTACCAGCGGCGCCACTCGCTGACCGCCGAGGGCCAGGTGGTGGTGCAGGCCGAGCCCCAGTCGGTCGTCCGCGTCGAGGGCGCGGGCGAGCAGCCGGTGCTCCTCTGGGACGCGGCCGGCACACGGGCCCTGGAGGTCCAACCTCGTGCCGGGGCCGTCGAGTTCGTGGTCCCAGGGAGTCCGGGGCCGGGGCTCGCGGTGCAGCACGAGCTGCGGGCGGTCCGGGCCGACGGGGCGCTCGTCCCCCGGGGCGTGGTCGTCTCGCACCCGGCCGACCTGCGTGCGACGGGCCAGGGCGCCGAGTTCGTCATCATCAGCCATGAGATCTTCCTGCCTGCGGCCGAGCGGCTCGCCGCGGCCCGTCGCGCCGAGGGGCTGGCCACGCAGGTGGTGGTGGTCGGGGACATCTACGACCGCTTCCGCGGCGGCATGCTCCACCCCGACGCGATCCGCGACTTCCTCAAGCACGCGTGGGCGACGTTCTCCCCGCGGCCCCGCTACGTGCTCCTGATCGGTGATGCGAGCTGGGACTTCAAGCGCGAGAAGATCAGCGACACGGACTACTGGGACTGGCACTGGCAGCCGCAGTTCTCCCGCACCGTGCCGAAGAACAGCACCTACGGCTGGGCCGTCAACGACGGCCGCAACACCCGGCTGTTCGTCCCGACGTACCAGTACCAGTCGCCGTACGGCCACGCCGCCAGCGACAACTACTTCGCGTGCGTGAGTTCGGACACCGCCAAGCCGGACCTCGCGATCGGCCGTTGGCCGGTGGCCACCCTGGCCGAGGCCAACGACATCGTGGACAAGACGCTGGCATACGGGGGTCTCCCGGCCAACGCGCTGTCCTCGGCGGTGTTCATCACCAGCGACGACAAATGGCTGCAGAATCAGACTGACACGCTGGCCGCGACGGCCGCCGAGAAGGGCTACGCGGTCCAGAAGGTCTACCCCCGCGCCGAGGATCGCGACAACAGCACCCAGACCGCCACGCTCCTGGGGTCATTCGACGGCGGCCCGGCGATGGTGGTGTTCAACGGCCACGGCGGTCGGTACATCTGGCGCACCGGCTGGCCGGACCTGACCAAGAACCACGACCTGTTCACGCTCGACGACCTCGACAACCTGCAGCCCACGACGAGACTCCCGGTCGTCCTGAGCCTGACCTGTTACTCGGCCCCGTTCGACCACCCGCTGGCGGACTCGATCGGCGAGAAGCTCCTGCGCATCAAGGACAGGGGCGCGATCGTCGTGGTCGCGTCGAGCTGGCGCAACGTGCCGCCGCTCGAGCTCGGCCGGCGGTTGATCACCGGCTTCGGTGACAAGGCGTCGCCCCGCATCGGCGACGTGTTCCTGTCGGCGAAGCGGGTGGAGACCGACGAGGCCGCCATCGCGACCTACAACATGCTCGGCGATCCCACGGTGGTCTACCGCGGACCCGAGCCGGCCTCGCGGGCCGCGGCCGCGGGAGGAGCCCCTGCAACGCCGGGGGCGACGAGGTGATCACGATGAACGCGATCCGACTCAGTGGCGCCGTGCTGGCGCTCGCCATCATCGCAGTGGTTCCGACGGCGGCGATCGGCCAGGTGGATGCACCTCCTTCGATCACCCCCGTCCCCGAGCCGACTGCGGTCGTCACGGAGGTCGCGGCGCCCCTGCGGATCACCCTGCGTTGGACGACTGCCTCGGAGCTGGACAACTACGGCTTCTTCGTGATGCGCTCGGACGTCGAGGAGGGCCCGTTCAAGCCCCTTCACCCCAAGGCGATCGCCGGGGCCGGCAACTCCGAGATGCCGCACAAGTACTCCTACGACGACACGGCCGTGGAAATGGGCAAGAGCTACTTCTACTACGTCGAGTCGGTGTCGACGCGGGGCGAGCGGGAGAAGTTCACCCCGGTCATCACCAAGATCTGCTGCAAGGTCCCGACCCCGACGCCTTCCGAGGCATCGCCGACCTCGCCGGTCCCGACAGGCTCGCGTTGAGGCGTCGTAGTGGGAGCGAACCCCGGAAGCGCCCACGGTCCGGCTGGTAGAATCCCCGCGCAGCCTTGTGACGAGGAGTGATGAGCGAGCCGGCCGAGCCCCGCTTTTCAGTGGTCATCCCGACCCGCGACACGCGGGAGTTGACGATGTCCTGTCTCGCGTCGTTGCGGGCGTGCTCCCGTGATGGCCTGGAGGTCATCGTCGTCGACGACGCCTCCAGCGACGGAACCGAGGCGGCCGTGGCGGCGTCGTTCCCGGACACGCGGGTGATCCGTCTCGAGACGCAGGCCGGTTTCACCGCTGCAGCAAACCGGGGCCTCGCCGCGGCACGCGGCCGCGTCATGCTCCTGCTCAACAGCGATACCGAGCTCGCCGGGTCCTGCCTGAGCCCGCTCGCTGCGGCTTTCGAAGGCGATCCGACCCTCGGTGCGGCCGGTGCCGAGCTGTACTTCCCGGACGGGACCCCGCAGTGGAGCGCCGGCCGGGCCCCGACGTTGGCCTGGCTGTTCGCCCTGGCGAGCGGGTTGCCGCGCCTGCTGCGGCGGGTGCCGGGTTACCGCTGGGTTCGTCCGTTGCACGGGCCCGCCCGTGGTCGGGTCGAGTGGGTCGGGGGCGCCGCCATGGCGATCTCGCGCGAGGCCTGGACGAGCGTCGGCCCGTTCGACGAGAGCTACAGGTTCTACTGCCAGGATCTCGACTTCTGCTTGCGCCTCCAGGAGCGGGGCTGGCGCGTCGAGGTGGTGCCCGGTTTCCGGATCCTCCACCACCAAGGCGCCAGCGTCGCTCAGATCTCCGGGTCCACCCAGCATCGCTTCCATCCCGAGTTCCTGTGGGTCGATCTGCTGCGCTGGGCCGGCAAGGGGCGGGGGCCGACATGGCAACGCCGGGCTGCCCGGGTCGTGCGGCTCGGCACGCGGTTACGGATCGCGGCCCGCCGGATGGCGCTCCCGTTCGTGCGCGCCGGGGAGCGCGAGGCGTGGAGACGCGACACGCGGGCGTTCGAGGTGGCGCTCGCGGCGATCGGCCACACCTGACACTCGGACCCGTCGTCACCAGCGAGCACGCGGGACACCTCGACCGAACGACGGGGCGGGGCAGAGGTTCTCCTCTGTCCCCTGTTCCCCGTCCCCCGTCTTCTCTACCGGTGGTCCTTGAGGTCGGCCGCGGCGTCGCGGTCGAGCTCTCGCTGCCTGATCGTCTCGCGCTTGTCGTGGAGCTTCTTGCCCCGGCCCAGGCCGAGCTCGACCTTGATCCAGTTGCCCTCGAGACCGATCGCGAGCGGGACCACCGTCAGGCCCTTCTCCGTCACCTTGCCGACCAGACGATGCAGCTCGCGGGCGTGGAGAAGCAGCTTGCGGCGGCGGATCGGGTCGTGCTGGGCGTACCCAGCGTTGTGGTACGGCGAGATGTGGACGCCGACCAGGTAGCCTTGGCCGCCCTCGAACACCACGTGGCCGTCCTGCAGGTTGACGCTCCCGGCGCGGAGCGACTTCACCTCGCTGCCGGTCAGGGCGATGCCGGCGGTGAACCGCTCGAGGAGCTCGTACTCGAAGCGAGCCCGACGGTTGACGGCGAGGACCTTCACGCGCGGACCAGGTCTTCGAACAGCGGCACCAGCTCGGGGTCGAACTGGCGCCCCGACTCGCTGCGGATCAGGTCGAGCGCGGCGTCGCGGCCCAGGGTTCGCCGGTACGACGACGGCGAGGTCAGGACGTCGTACACCTCCGCCAGGTGGACGATCCGGCTGCCCAGCGGGATGTTCCGCCCGGCCAGCCGGTTGGGGTAGCCGCTCCCGTCCCACCGTTCGTGGTGGTGGCGGACGATGCCGGCGAGGTCACCGGGGAACTCGGCGGACTCGAGGATGCGGGCGCCGACGACGGGGTGGCGCTGGTACATGCGCTTCTCCAGCTCCCCGGGACGCTCCATGCGGTAGGTGCGCGCATAGTCGAGCTCGCGCAGGCCGACATCGTGGAGGTAGGCCGCCACCGTGATGAGCTCCTCTTCCTCCTCGCGCACGCCCACTCCGGCCGCCAGCCGCTGAGCCAGCTCGGAGACCGCTTGCGAGTGCTGGCGGAGATGCGGGAACGTCGTTTCGCCGGGCTCGAGCAGGATCCGGGCGAGGTTGCGGGCAGCCCGGCGATAGTCGCGAAGTTGGCGAGCGAGGTCGAACTGGCCGCGCGCGAGGGCGAGCACGGTGTCGCCGGCGGTGCCGCCCGTGGGCGTCAGCACCGAGAAGACTGCCCAGACCGGCGGGCCGGCCAGGATGACGGCGCTGCGGATCTCCTCAGCCCGCTTTTCGGACCCGTCGCTGGCCTCCTCGGCCCATCCCCAGCGAGCGAGCGGCGGCACTCGGGCACCGCTCGCCTCGAGCGCGCGAACCTGGTGCGCGGCCAGGGCCTCGCGCTGTCGACTCTCGAGGGGGGAGGCGCGGAGGACCAGGGCGCGGACGGTCTTCCCGTCGGTGACGGTGAGGGCCGTGGCCGCCACGGTCGGCAGCCGCGCGGACTCGGTGGCCACGGCGGCCAACGCCTGGAGGACCCCGACGAAAGGCAGCGGGAGCCGGGAATCGGCCAGTGTGGGGGCGGGGCGCGGCGTCGGTGTCTGGCTGGGTGCGACCGCGGGTCCGTACATCCCGAGCTCGCGGAGGAACGACTCGAGGCCCGCGCCGATCGCCCGCGCGATGGGGACGTCCTCCGGGCTGTAGGCGAGCTTGCGAGCCTTGTCGCGGGCGTCGACGAGGCCGACGAGCCGGTCGCCGACCGTGAGCGGGATGGTCAGGAGTCGGACGCTTCCGGCGTTCTCGAGAAACGGTCCGAGTGCGGCGTCGTCCTTGGGGTTGTTGAGGTAGGAGGGCATCGTGCGATGGCGCCGCACCCAGTCGTACAGCGGCGACCCCGGCTTCACCTCCGCCTCGACCGCGTCGCGCCGGCCGAACCCGTAGTGGGCGGCGAGCTCGAAGGAGCCACCGCTGCCGGACAGATAGAGGGCGGCCTTGACGGCTCCGAGCTCCTCCATGCAGCGATAGAGCAGTTCCTTGGCGTGACGCTCCGACTCAGGATCCAGACCCTGCAGCACGATGTCCCCCGTTGGCAAAGTCTATCACCCTGATTGAGCAGGTGCCGCAACGCACGTCGAGGCCTGACGGCCGGCCCGACACGCCGCCGTGGCGGTCCGGGACCGGGGGGTCAGGCCGGGCGGCCACTCTGCTGCCAGAATGGTAATCTTGCCGCACGATGCTCATCTGTGCGCTCCTGCTCGCTGCGGCGGCCGCTTCCGAGCTCGAGGTGAGCCTGTCCTCTGCCCCGGCTCGGCTGTCGGTTCAGCTCGCGGTCTCCCGCGAGCTCCCCGCCGAGTGGCGCCAGGCGCTCGAGGCCGGTGCCCCGGTGAGCATCACGTATCGGCTCAGGCTCTTTCGCAACCGCCGGTGGCTGTGGGACCAGCGCCTCGCCGGACACGAGCTCCTTGTCAAGGCCGAGCGTGACCCTCTCACCGGCGTCTTTACGCTCGCCGCCGAGCTGGACGGGGAGATCCTCGCCTCGGGCCAGGCGGCCTCGGTGGACGAGGCCGTTCACTGGATGACCCATCCGCCGCCGGCCGAGATTCCCGTGCCGCTGCGCCACGACCCCCTGTGGCTCGTGGTCCGGGCCGAGTTCCTGACGCGCTACAAGCTGCTGGTGTTCCCCTCGACCGTTGGGACCGATTGGGTGACCCGGGCGGTGCAGGAGGCGCAGTGATCGGCTGGCGGCGGCGGTGGCAACGCTACCGCCGGCAGAACCGCGTCCTCGTCGCCCTCTACCTCCTGCTCCTCGGGCTCGCCGGTGGCGGCTACCTGCTGTTCTCCCGGATGCGCGCCCTGCCCCCCGAGGAGCTCACCAACCGGCTCCTGACCTTCCTGCTGTGGTGGTTCGACCTGACCCTCATCGCCATCCTGCTGTTCATCCTGCTGCGCAACCTGGTCAAGCTCCTCCTCGAGCGGCACCACGGGATCCTCGGCTCCCGGTTCCGCACTAAGCTGCTGCTCTCCTACCTGGTCCTCATCGTGGTGCCGACCGGCGCGCTCTTCATCCTCGGTGCCTCGCTGCTCTCCCAGGCCACCGCCTCGTGGTTCGCCGCCCCGGTCGAGGGGATGGCGCGGACCGGAACCGAGCTGGCCGAAGGGGTGCGGCTGGACTCCGAGAGCCGGGCGCGGCGGGTCGCCGGCGTGGTGGCCGCGGCGTTGACCCGCGTCGCCGACGAGCAGGAGCGCCTCGCCGAGTTGGAGCGCCTGCACGTCCTGTTGGGGAACGACTTCACCGGGTACTACCGGAACTCCGTCGCCGTGGTCGAGCTGGTCGACCCTCGGCTGCGCACGCTGCTCCGCCTCCCGCCCATCGAAGCGCCGCTCGACCCCGCCGACGGCAGCCGGAGCGAGCGCGCCGGCCCGACCGTCGTCGTCCGGGCCTGGGAGCGCCTGGGCGACGGCTCGTGGGTGGTCATCGGCGACGCCCTCCCGGAGAACCTGGTCGCCGCCGAGGGACGGCTGGCGGCGGGCGGCGCGGCGTACGAGCGGCTCAAGCTCGAACGCCCGACCGTCACGGCCACGATGGTCCTGGGCTTCGGCGGGCTCGCGCTGGTCGTGGTGTTCGCGGCCATCTGGCTCGGTCTGTACCTGTCCCGCAGCTTCACCGAGCCGCTGCTCGCCCTGGTCGCCACCACCAACCGGGTGGCGGCGGGCGAGACGCTCGAGGAGGTTCCGCTGCCGGCGGAGGACGAGGTCGGGCTCCTGGTCGGTTCGTTCAACGCCATGGTGCGCAAGTTGCGCAGCCAGGAGCAGGAGATGAGGTCGACTCTCGGTCGCCTCGACGCCGTGCTCGGTGCGATCCGCACCGGCGTCCTCACCCTCGACGCCGACCGCGCCACGGTGACCGGCAACCCCGCCGCGGCGGCGCTGCTCGGACTTCCCGCGCTCGTCACCCGCACGGTGGCCCTCGAGGAGCTGACCGTCGCCGGTCTCGGCAAGCTGGTGGAGGCGATCCAGACGGCCGCGGGACCGACCCGCGCCTCGCACACGATTCACCCGGGCGGGGTCACGCGGATGCTCGAGGTCGCGGTGGTCCCGCTCGGCGGTGAGGACCGGCCGGAGGGGTGGGTGGTGGCGCTCGAGGACCTCACGCAGCTCGTGCGCGCGCAGCGACAGGCGGCATGGAGCGAGGCGGCCCGCCGCATCGCGCACCAGATCAAGAACCCGCTCACGCCGATCCGCCTGGCCGCGGAGCGGATGGCCCGCCACGTCGAGCGTGGCGCCTCGGACCTCGAGGAGATCGTGCCGCAGGGGTGCCGCGCCATCGTCGAGCACGTCCAGTCGATGCAGGAGATGGTCGACGCCTTCTCGCGCTTCGCGAAGCTGCCACCGACCGCACGGCGGCCGGTCCGGCTGGGAGAGCTGATCGGCCAGGTCGCCACCCTCTACCACGGCGTGCGGCCGGGGCTGGTCGTCCGGGCCAGGGACGGGTTGGGCGGGCGAGAGGTCCTCGTCGACCCCGAGCAACTCCGGCAGGCGCTGACCAACCTGGTCGACAACGCGGTCGAGGCGTCCGTCGACGGTGGCGAGATCGTGATCGCGACCGCCGTCGACGGCGAAGAGGTCGTGATCGAGGTCGCCGACCAGGGGCAGGGACTCGAGGTCGCCGACCCGGAGCTGCTCTTCCAGCCGTTCTACTCCACCAAGGGACGGGGCTCCGGCGTCGGGCTCGCGGTGGTGCAGAGGATCGTCACCGACCATGGCGGTACGGTCCGCCTCCAGGCGAACGCGCCGCGCGGCGTCCGGGCCGTGATCCGGCTCCCGGGAGGCGAAAGCTAGACCCGCCGGCGCCGCGATCTCGGTGGCCCGGGCGTCGCATTGACCCCTGCTCCGCCGCGCGGTAGCATCAACAAGTTATGGCATATCCAGGTGATCCGACCCTCGATCAGAAGGTCCAGCAGCGCATCATGACCGCTTTCGGCGAGGCGGCCCGGCTGCACCGCGAAGGGCACCCCGAGGAGGCGCGCACGATCCTGCGGTCGATCCTCGAGGTGGACCCCAAGTTCGTCCCCGGCCAGCGCCTCGACACCGCCATCCTCAAGGGCGAGCCGGTGGACCTCGGCGAGCTCCTCGGCGAGGTCACCGCGTCCGCTCCGTTCGATGCCTCCACGGCCGTGGCGAAGATCCGCCAGGCCGTCGCGCAGCGCGACTACCAAGGGGCGCTGACCCTGGCCCAGGCCGTGTTGCGCGAGCTGCCGGGGCATGCCGAGGCGCGCCAGCTCGCCCATGAGGCACAGTCGAAGCTGCGTGCATCCAGCGATGTCCAGGCTCACCTGGTCCGGGCCCGAGAGGCGCTCAACGCCGGCCAGGTCGACGAGGCGCGCAGCTTCCTGAACCTCGCCCGCAACCTCGACCCGGCCAACCCGGTTCTGCCTGAGCTCGTCCAGCGGGTCGAGATCGCCGCCAAGCCGGTCTCGCCGGACATGGAGTTCGAGTTCGAGGTCTTCGACCACGTCTCGGGCTCCGAGGCGCAGCCCGTGGAGGCGGGTCCGACCTTCACGCCGCCCGCGGCGCCGCCGGTCCGTCAGGTGGCCGCGCCTCCGCGGCCCGCCCCGGCCCCGTCGCCCTCGCGGGCCGCAGGTCCGCCGCCTGCCGCCGCTGCACCGTCGTTTGCTTCGCCGGCCGCGTCGCCCGGTGCGTCGCCTGCAACATCGGCGTCGCCGGCGTTCGGCGCGTCGGCCCAGGCCCCGACGACCGGCGACGGCGGCTTCGAGTTCGACATGCCCGGGGCCCCGTCGTTCGCGTTCGACGGCGGCGAGTCCGACGCGGCGGTTGCCGAACCAACCGACCCGGCCGTGCGGGTGCAGGCGCTTCTCGACCAGGGCCAGACGGCGTTCGACCGGGGCGACTACCACGTCGCCATCGACACCTGGTCGCGCATCTTCCTGATCGACTCCCGCCACGAGGAGGCGGAGCATCGCATCGACCAGGCGCGCCGCCGGCAGGAGGAGGGCGAGCGGGCGGCCGAGCACCGGTTCTACGAGGCGCGTGAGGCCGCGGAGAACGGGCGGGTCGACGAGGCGCGGAGGCTGTGCCAGGAGGTGCTCGAGCTGCAGCCGCAGCACCTCGAGGCCCACGACCTGCTCCAGCGGCTCGACACCCCGACGGCCCCGCCCCCGCCGCCGCCGCCGTCCGAGAGCCGGGCGGCCGACGAGGACGACCTCTTCCGCGACGACTTCGTGCCGGCGCGAATCTCGTCGTCGGGCGCCATCCCCGCCGCGCGCGACGAGGAGACAGCCAGGCCGGTGCGGCGGGAGAGGGCGGCTTCCGAACGGACACGGGGATCGAAGGGCCTGCCGCTCCCGCTGCCGCTCATGGCCATCATCGGCGGCCTCGTGCTCGTGCTCGGCCTCGCCGGGTTCCTGCTCCGCGGCAAGGTTTTCTCCGGCGCCGGCAGCGGGGTGGCCGACGGGCTCTGGGAGGGCGAAAAGCTCGCCCAGCAGGGGCGGTTGCAGGAGGCGATCACGTTGCTACAGAGCCTCCAGGGCCAGGCCGAGGGCGACCCGGCGAACCAGCTCAACCAGCGGATCCTCGAGTACCAGCGCCAGCTCAAGGCGAAGTCCGCGCCGGCCACGGTGGTCGAGACGGCACCGATCTGGCAGGCCATCTCCGCCGGCGAGCGACTGAAGGCTTCGCGGCTGGTCAACGAGGGCCTGGCCAAGGCACCCACCGATCCCGAGCTGCTGCGCATGCAGGTCGCGCTCCAGGAGTACTCGCCGCTGCTGCCGGTGCTGGCGACGGCGGTGGCGTCGCGCAAGTGGGAGTCGATCCGCCAGCTCTGCGGTCAGGTGCTCGCGGAGCATCCGGGCGACGCGGTGGTGCGGCAGCTCTGGGCGTCCGCCTCGTACAACCTGGCAGTCGTCATGCTGCGGCAGTACAAGGTCGTCGAGGCCAACGCCGTCCTCGACGAGCTGCTCAAGCAGGGGCCGGACGACGAGGCGAAACGGCTCAAGGACTTTGCCACGAGCTACGTGTCACGCCCCACCGACCCGCGCTACCAGATGTTCGTGACCAACGTGCCGCTGCGCCCCGTGGACTGAGGACGTGCCCCGCCCACGCCCGCCCGAGCAGCTCGACATCCCGCTGGTTTGGGAGCTCGACCGGCCGCCGCTCGAGACTGCCGAGGGGGATCCCTTCCCGGTGTCGCCGGAGCGCCGCACCAGCGGCCTCGGACGGCTCGTCGGGGCGGCGGTCGCCGACCTCGGCGCCTGCCTCCTCGCCGTCGCCGTAGCGACTGCGGCGGCGGCCCTCGGCGGCGTCTCGCTGCATCCCGTGCAGCTCGCCGTCAGCGCGCTTGTCGGGCTCATCGCGGCGTCGTGGATCGCAGTCGGCTTCCTGTGGGGGTGGGGCCAGACGCCGGGGCTGAACCTGCTCGGAGCGGGCGCCGACCGCAAGCTCTCACTCGGTCGGTCGCTCGGATTCTGGCTCGTCTGGCTGCTGGTGCTGCCGCTCGCCGGCCTGCCGCTGCTCGTCGGGCGGAGAGGCGCGCGGGGCGCGGAGCGCCTGCTCGGCGCCTCGCTCAGCTCCCGCTGACGTCCTTCTGCCGCTTGAACACCATCCCGATGTGGTCCGTCGCGCCGGTCTTGAAGTTGATCGCGGTGATGCTCACCAGCTCCCAGCCGTCGTCGCCGAGGCGGTTGAGCTGCGGTTCGTAGGTGGGGTCGAGCCGGTAGTTCTCGGAGCGGATATTGAGGATCTTATACTCCCAGATGATGCGCGCCATGCCGACCTCCCTGCCCTCCCGTTGTTCGTTTCAGCGCGGTGGCTGCTCGAAGTATAGCAGGGGGACCTGAGGCGATGGCCTTGCGACCGCGGCTGTCGGTGGTGATCCCCGCCTTCAACGAGGAGGATCGCCTGCCCGGGACGCTCGCCCGGATCGCCGCCTTTCTCGCCGCGGAGAACGGCTGGCTGCCGGCGGAGATCGTCGTCGCCGACGACGGCTCGGCCGACCGCACCGTCGCCGTCGCCGAGGCGTTCGCGGTGCCGTCCGGCGTGACGCTGCGAGTTGTCCGATTGCCGCACAACCGCGGCAAGGGGGCCGCCGTCCGGGCCGGCGTGCTGGCGAGCGAGGGCGAGCAGGTGCTCGTCTCCGACGCCGACCTCGCGACCCCCATCGAGGAGCTCGCCACCCTGGCGGCGCGCGGTGTCGACCTCGCCGTCGGCTCGCGGGGGCTGCGACGGGAGCTGATCACCAGGCGCCAGCCGCTGCCCCGCGACGTGCTCGGCAGGGTGTTCAACCTCGCGATCCGGCTGCTCGGCCTCACCACCCTGTCGGACACCCAGTGCGGGTTCAAGCTCATCGAGGGCGGGCTGGCCCGCAAGCTCGCCACCATCCAGCGTCTCGACTCCTTCGCCTTCGACATCGAGCTGCTCGCCCGGGCCGAGCGGGCCGGGGCCACCATCGCCGAGGTCCCGGTGCGCTGGGCCCACGTCGAGGACTCCCGGGTCCGCGCGCTGCGCCACGGCTCCGCGATGGTGCTCGACGCCCTGCGCGTGCGCTGGTGGCTGTGGACGGGTCGGTAGGGAAGAAGAGGGGACAGGGGACGGGGGACGGGGCCCCCCGCCCGGACCTCGTTCAGAAGCTCGACGGGACCTACTCGAGGAGGAACGAGATGCCGCCGGTGAGGCGCGCCGCGAGGTTGTAGATCGCCGCCATCACCGCGCCGACGACGAAGCCGATGAGGCCGTACAGGATCGGCGCGCCGATGATCGCCAGGAATGCCACGCCACCGCGCAGGAGCGGGAACGGCAGGGCCGCGACTTTCGGCGCGAGGGTGGCGAGGGCGATCACGACCCCGACGATGACGCCGAGCGCCGCGTAGACCACGCCCGCGACCTTGGCCACGGAGAAAACGTCGATCCGCGTCAGGCTCCAGTAGACCTTGGCGCCGACCGGCGGCTCGAGGGTCGACTCACCGGCCGGGACGGGTGGCGCCGGCGGCGGCGCGGCGACGAGAGGCGCCGCGGCGGGTTCGGCAAGGTGGAACGGCGCGTCCGCGAACGGGGCCGGGGCTGGCGGCGGCGGCGCCGCGACAGGGGCCGGCCGAGACTCGACCGGAGGCACCACCGGCGCTTCCGGCGCCGGGCTCGCCGGCGGCGGCACGGCTTCAAGTTCCTGCTTGGGCGGCGGCTCCACCCGGAACGGGTTGCCGCACTCGGGGCACTTGAGCGCCCGCCCCTGGTAGCGCTCGGGGATCGTGAGCTGCTTGCCGCACTGCACGCAGGTGTGGGTGATCGCCGCCATGCTGCCTCCTGTCCGCCGTCCGGCTGCTCGTCACCCGATTCTACACGCCGCTGCCGCGGTGCCGACGGGCGCGTGACCCGGCACTGCGCCGCCGCGACCGCGCGCCAACGCCGTCCGGGGGCCCCGCACGCCCCGGCCGCAACGGCGCACAACCGGCGCCGACCGGTATCGCTCGGCTCTGCTGGAGCGCCGTCGCGTCGCCGTGGTCGTCAGGGTTCCGCCCGGTCAGGCGGCGCCATAGAGCGGAAACGCCTTGGCGAACTCCTCGACCTCGTGCTTGACGGCCGCCCACACCGCCTCGTCCTCGCTGCGCAGGACCTTGTCGATGAGGCGGGCGATGCGCCTCATCTCGTCCGGTCCCATGCCGCGGGAGGTCACCGCCGGGGTGCCGATGCGCACGCCGGAGCCGATGTAGGGCTTCCGGGTGTCGAACGGCACGGTGTTCTTGTTGACGGTGATGCCGGCCTTGCCGAGCCGGTCCTCGGCCTTCTTGCCGGAGATGCCGTCGGCCCCGAGGTTGATGAGCATGAGGTGGTTGTCGGTGCCGCCCGAGACCATCTTCCAGCCGAGCGCCTGCAGCTCGCCGCACAGCGTCGAGGCGTTGGCCAGAACCTGCTCGATGTAACCGCGGTAGTCGGGGGTGAGCGCCTCGGCGAAGGCGACCGCCTTGGCGGCGATGACGTGCATGAGCGGGCCGCCCTGGACGCCGGGGAACACCGCCTTGTCGAGCGCCTCGGCGAAGGCCGCCTTGCACATCACCATGCCGCCGCGCGGACCGCGCAGCGTCTTGTGGGTCGTGGTAGTGACGAACTCGCAGCTCGGCACCGGCGAGGGGTGCAGGCCGACCGCGACCATGCCGGCGATGTGCGCGATGTCGGCCATGACCAGGGCGCCGACCTCGTGGGCGATTGCCGCGATCGTCTCGAAGTCAATGATCCGCGGGTAGGCCGAGGCGCCGCAGACGATGAGCTTGGGCCGGTGCAGGCGGGCCATCTCGCGGAGCGCGTCGTAGTCGATCGTCTCGGTGTCCTGGCGCACCAGGTAGGGGTGGATCTGGAACGTCTTCCCCGAGTAGTTGAGCGGGTGGCCGTGGGTGAGGTGGCCGCCGTGGGAGAGGTCCATGCCGAACACGACGTCGCCGGGCTGGCAGGTCGCCAGGTAGACCGACATGTTGGCCTGGGCGCCGGAGTGCGGCTGGACGTTGACGTGGTCGCAGCCGAAGAGCTGCTTCGCCCGGGTGCGGGCGAGCTCCTCGGCGACGTCCACGTACTCGCAGCCGCCGTAGTAGCGCTTCGCCGGGTAGCCCTCGGCGTACTTGTTGGTCATCACCGAGCCCATCGCCGCCAGCACCGCCGGCGACACGAAGTTCTCGGAGGCGATCAGCTCCAGCCCCTCGTTCTGCCGCTGCCGTTCGGCGCGCAACGCGGTGGCGAGCTCGGGATCGACGGCGGCGACGGTGTTCTCGAGGGTGGCGAAGAACATGCTGCGCTCACTCTGGTTCATCGGGGCTCTCCTAGGAGTTGAGGTCGATCTTGTGGACGCGACGGTCGTGGCGGCCGCCGTCGAACGGCGCGGCGAGGAAGACATCGACGATCTGCAGGGCGACGCCGCTACCGGTGACGCGGCCGCCGAGGCACAGGACGTTGGCGTCGTTGTGGCGGCGGGCGGCCTCGGCGGTGAACGCGTCGTGGCAGAGCGCGGCGCGCACGCCGGTGTGGCGGTTGGCCGCCATCGCCATGCCGATGCCGGTGCCGCACACCAGGATGCCGCGCTCGGCCTCGCCGCGGCCGACGCGGGCGGCGAGCTCGTGGGCGAAGTCGGGGTAGTCGACGGCCTCACCGCTCGCCGGCCCGAGGTCGACGACCTCGTGGCCGCGGTTGCCGGTGTACTCGGCGACGAGCTGCTTGAGCTCGTACCCCGCATGGTCGGAGGCGATCAGGACGCGCATGCTCAGGACCTCCCGGGCGACAGCGGCCCGGCCGAGTGGGGATGGTACAGCGCCTCGTGCTCCTCGAGGGCGAAGCGGTCGCTCATCCCCGCCAGGTGGTCGACGATGAGGCGGGCGAACTCGGGGCTGTCGTGGTAGTAGCGGTCGACCTCGGTGGGGATCTCCGGGATCGGCACGTCGCGCAGGTACGGCCGCCCGGTCTCCTCGTGGAAGCGCAACAGCACGTAGGTCGGCAGGGTCAGCGGGTTCGAGTGGTAGGCGGCGAACAACCCGGAGACCACGAGGCGCGCCCGGTGGTCCTGCCGGTTGACCTCCTGGTGGTTGATGATGAAGCGGTAGATGAACGCCTTGAGGTCGACGAACAGCGGTGCGACCTGACGGGAGAACGTCACGCACGCCGCCGGGATGCGGTCGGCGATGGCCCGCCACCCCTCGTGGTCGCGGACGCCGAACTTCTGCACCACGCGGGTGACCTGCTTGGCCGTGGTCTGGATCGCGTCGGTGACGAACAGGTGGATGAGCCCGCGCTGGAGCAGCGACGCCCGGCGGTGGCGGTTGCACTCGCCGGTGTAGCGCTCGCCGGCCCGCTCGATGACCGCGCGCGCCGCGCCCAGCCGCTCGATCTCCTCCAGCGAGACCGCCTCGGTGTACAGCCCATCCTCGAGGTCGTGCGTCTGCTGGGCGATCTCGTCGGCGAGGGAGACCACCTGGCCCTCGAGGTGGCAGGGCAGGCCGATGCGCAGCCCCTCCGGCTGCGACAGCGGGAACGGGAAGCGCACCTTCCACGTGGTGTGCTTGAGGATGCCCTCGCGGACCTGGTCGGTGAGGTTGAGCCCGGGGTGGACGTAGCGCCGCTCGAGGAGGTCGACGACCCTGACCGACTGGTAGTTGTGCTTGAAGGTCCCGGCCGTGCGGACGACGTTCTCGGCGAGCGGGCAGCCCGGCACCTCGCCGGCGAGGATGCGCGCCAGGACCCGCTCGCCGGAGTGGCCGAACGGGGTGTGGCCGAGGTCGTGGGCGAGGCCGATCGCCTCGACGAGGTCTTCGTTGAGGCCGAGGGCACGGGCGATGGTGCGGCCGAGCTGCGCGACCTCGAGGGTGTGGGTGAGCCGGGTGCGCGCGTGGTCGCCGGTGTGCGGGACGTAGACCTGCGTCTTGTGCTTCAGGCGCCGGAAGGCCCGCGAGTGGAGGATCCGGTCGCGGTCACGCTGGAACGCCGTGCGGTAGTCGAACTGCCGCCCCTCGGCGCGCAGCGGAAGGCGGCGGGTCGCCTCCGTCGAGCGGGTCGCGCAGAACGCCAGTTGACTCTCTTCGAGTCGCTCCAGCGAGGCCCGGTCGCGAGGGAGGAGCTCGACCATGTCACCTTTCAGTATGCGCCATCACCTCGCCGACGAGGCGCAACGAGCCGGTCACGAGGGTGGGGAGGTCCGGCGGGAGCGCCGCGAGAGCCGCCGCGACCGAGGGGAACGGGCGGCCCTCGGGGAAGGCGGCGGCGAGCCGGTCGACCGGGACCGCCCGCGGCGAGTCGATCGGGGCGAGGAGGACGTCCCGGACGTGCGGACGCAGGAGGTCAGCCATCGCCTCGGCCGGCTTGTCGTCGAGGCAGGAGAAGAGCAGGTGGAGCCGGCCCGAGAGCCCCATGCCGAGGATCGAGGCGGCGAGCGCCGCGGTCGCCTCGCGGTTGTGGGCGCCGTCGAGGAGCAGCCTGTGGCCCCGCCACTCGACCCACTGCAGCCGGCCGGGCCAGGTGGTGCCTTCGATGCCCGCGGTGATCGCATCGGCGCGGAGACCCGGAATCGCGCCGTGCCTGGCCAGCGCCGCCGCCCCGGCGAGGGCGAGGACGAGGTTGTCGAGCTGGTGCCGACCATAGAGCGGCAGCATCGCGTCGCCGGTCGTGCCCGCCACCGAGAAGGCGACGGACGTGAAGCGGGGGAGAGGGGTGAGTGGTGAGGGCAGAGCAGAAGCAAGGGTTGCAGGATTCGTGCTCTTCCCTCTTCCCTCTCCCCTCTCGCCTTCTTTCACCGTCGCCCAGTCGGACGCGAGCGAGAGCGGCGTCGACGGGTCGGCCTCGCGGCGGATCACGGCTTCGACCTCGTCGTCCCAGCGTCCGACGATCGCCTCCTTCCCGCGCAGCGCGACGGCCTTTTCGGCGGCGATGTGGCCGCGGGTCGGCCCGAGCCACGCCTGGTGGTCGGTGCCGACGTTGGTGAGCAGCGCGACGAGCGGAGTGGTCGCGTTGGTCGCGTCCCAGCGACCGCCGAGCCCGGCCTCGAGGATCGCGAGGTCGACAGCCGCCTCGGCGAAGCACAGGAAGGCGGCCACGGTCAGCGTCTCGAAGTAGGACAGCGCCGGGAAACGTTCCAAGGTGGCCACCAGCTCCCGCAGCCGGGCGGCCGCGATCGGCTCTCCCGCGATGCGGATGCGCTCCTCGACCCGCACGAGGTGGGGCGAGGTGTAGAGGCCGACGCGGAGGCCATGGGCGCGGACGACCGCGTCGAGGAGGGCGGCGGTCGATCCCTTGCCGTTGGTGCCGACGATCAGCACGGCCGGGACGCGACGCTCCGGGTGGCCGAGGACGTCGAGTGCACGCCGCATGCGGTCGAGCCCCGGCAGAATCCGCTGCTCCAGCCGGTGCGCGAGCAGCGCGTCGACCGACCCGCCGACCGGGACGTCCTCAGGCATGCGACCGGTGCGTTACTGGGGGCGGGGACGCATGGGGAGGCTTGAGAACCGCGCCCTCCGAAATCACGCCAGCATCTGGAGGCATCGGGCCAGGTTCTCCTTGAGTTCCTGGCGCGGGACGACCATGTCGAGCATGCCGTGCTCGAGGAGGAACTCCGAGCGCTGGAACCCTTCGGGCAGTGTCTGGCGGATCGTCTGCTCGATGACCCGGGGGCCGGCGAAGCCGATGAGGGCGCCCGGCTCGCCGATGTTGAGGTCGCCGAGCATCGCGAACGACGCGGTGACGCCCCCCGTGGTCGGATCGGTCAACACCGAGATGTAGGGCAGGCGGGCGGCGTGGAGCTGGGCGAGGGCGGCCGAGATCTTCGCCATCTGCATGAGCGACAGGATCCCCTCCTGCATGCGGGCCCCGCCGGAGCACGACACGACCACGAAGGGCAGCCTGCTCTTCAGGCACTGCTCGATGGCCCGTGTCATCTTCTCGCCGACGGCCGAGCCCATCGACCCGCCCATGAAGGAGTACTCCATCGCGGCGACGATGGCCTTGACGCCGGAGATCCGGCCGGCGCCGACCACCAACGCGTCGCTCCGGGAACCCTTCTCGCGCAGGGCGCGCAGCCGCTCGGCGTACGGCTTGCTGTCGACGAACTCCAGCGGGTCGGTGGAGAAGATCCGGGCGAACAGCTCCTTCCACCTGCCATCGTCGAAAACCTGGGCGAGCCGGGTCCGGGCCGACACGCGGTGGTGGAAACCGCAGCGCGGGCAGACGAACAGGCCCCGTTCGAGCTCCTTCTTGTAGAGGATCTCGCGGCAGCCCTCGCACTTGACCCACAGTCCCTCGGGGACGCGGCTCTTGCGGGTGGGCTCGTCGGTGCGCCGAAACCAGGCCATGGGATGCTGAATCTAGCATCGGCTCCGGCTCGGACGCAACCGACGGACGGTGGCGCGCCGCCTCGGCCTGTCTTTCTCAGGCCTGCCGTCGAGCGACGATGACGGGTGTTCCGGCCGTCGGCCGGATGATCTCGACCTCGACGCCGAACACCTGGCGGAACAGCGTCTCGGTGAGGACCGCGGCCGGCGTGCCGGAGGCGTAGGAGCTGCCGCCGCGCAGCACGAGCACCTGGTCGGCGAGCTGGAGGGCGAGGTTCCAGTCGTGCAGCACGACGACCGAGGCGACGCCGTCGGCCTGCAGCTCACGCAACGTCTCCACGAAGGCGAGCTGATGGCGGACGTCGAGCCCGGCGGCCGGCTCGTCGAGGAGGAGCAGCCGCGCCTCGGTGGCGAGGGCGCGCGCCAGGAGCACGCGTTGGCGTTCGCCGCCGGACAGGCGCTGGACCGGCCGACCTCCGGCCCCGGCGAGTCCGACGCGTGTCAGGGCGGTGACGACCGCCTCGTGATCGTGCGGCCCGGCCGGGCGCCACGGGCCGAGGTGAGGCGCGCGTCCCTGCTCGACCACCTCGCGGACCGTGAGTGGGAAGGCGAGCTGGACCTGCTGCGGCACCAGGGCCAGCGTCCGGGCGATCTCCCGCCGGCGCCAGGAGGCCAGGGGGCGACCGAGCAACTCGACGCTGCCCCCGGTGCCGGGCAACACGCCGGCGAGAAGCCTGAGGAGCGTGCTCTTTCCGGCTCCGTTGGGGCCCAGGATGGCGGTGCAGGTCCGCTCCCGGACCTCGAGATCGACGCCGTGGACGACATCCCGGCCGTCGTATCCGCCGCGCAGCCCGGCCGCCACCAACAGCGTCACGGGGACCTCCGCAGCAGCGCGACGAAGAACGGCACGCCGATCACGGCCGTGACGACGCCGACCGGGAGCTCTGCGGGCGCGAGGAGCGAGCGGGCCGCGAGGTCACCGAGCGCGGTCAGCGCGGCGCCGGCCAGCGCGGTGCGGGGAAACAGGCGGCGCGGGCTGAAGCCCCAGGCCAGCCGGCACAGGTGGGGTGTGATCAGGCCGACGAACCCGATCACGCCGGCGAAGGCGACAGCGCCGCCGCACAGGGCGGCGGCGGCGAGGAAGACGCGGCGGCGCACGATGGCGACCTCGACCCCGAGGCCAGCGGCCGACTCCTCGCCGAGGGCGAGCAGGCCGAGGTCGCGGCCGTGATAGAGGAGCACGAGCAGGGGGGCGGCCACGTAGGGCGCCAGCCACCACGCGGCCTCCGGTGACGCCGCGGCGAACGAGCCCAGGGTGATCGCGAGGGCGCCGGCGAGGCGCGGCGACGGCGCGAGGGCGAGGATGGCCAGGATCACGGCCGAGGTCGCGGCGTTGACGGCGACACCGGCCAGCAGCATGCGGGTCGGCGACGGGCCCAGCGGGCCGCGTGCCATCCACCAGACCATCCCGGTCGAGGCGGCGGCGCCGAGCATTGCTGCCGCGGGGACTAGCCCGATGGCGGCAGCCGGCAGGGCGGCGAACGCCAGCGTCGCGGCGGCCGCACCGCCGCCTGAGATGCCGAGGAGGAACGGGTCGGCCAGAGGGTTGGCGAGGAGTGACTGGAGGGCGGCGCCGGCGAGTGCGAGGGCGGCGCCGACGGCGAGTGCCAGGACGAGGCGGGGGAGCCGTACGCCGAGCACCGCCGCGGTCGCGTCGGGGTCGCCCTGGCCGACCAGGACGGACAGCGCCTGGCCGGGGCTCGCCCCGGGACCGCCGAGGAGCAGGCCACCCGCCAGCGCGACGACCAGGACGGCCGCGAGCCCGGCGTCGGCCCGGCCGCTCACGGTGCTCGCTCCCGTTCGGCGACCAACGCGACGTAGGCCTCGGGCAAGCGCGGCCCGGGTCGGCTCGCCGGGTCGGCGGGAAGCCAGATGACCCGTGCGGCGCCGCGTGACAGCCGGGCGCCGGCGGCGGTCGCGACGACGCGGGCGAACAGCGCGCGCGCGTCAGGCTCGTCAGGGCTCACGACCACCTCGACGGCCGAGGAGAGGAGCAGCTCCGGGCTGACTCGGGGGTAGCGGCCGGCATTCGTCGGCGCGAGGTTGGAGAGGTTGGCGTGGCGGAGGAGATCGTCGTGGAACGTCCCTGGTGCGGCCACGATGAGAGGATCCCACCAGACGACGTAGAGCGCCCCCCGACGGGGAAGCGTCGCCCCGCGCCGGCTCGCCTCGGCGCACCGGCCGCGCAGACTCGAGGCCAGCTCCTCTCCCGCGTCTCCAGCGGCGGTCGCCGTCGCGACGAGGGTGCAGGCCTCGACCAGGCGCGCGCAGGACGTGACGTCGACGGTGAGGGTCCTGAGGCCGAGCGCGCGCAGCCGTTCGACGAGGCGGGGGTCGGAGCCGGCGGTGGTGGCGAGGACGAGGTCGGGTCGCCAGACGAGGACACTCTCGACGTCCAGGGCAGCGAGGTGGGGCAGCGAGGCGGCGTTCTCCGGGTAATCGACCGCCGGTCCGACCGCCACGACGGCCGGTCCCAACCCGAGGGCGAACGCCAACTCCGCGACGTCGGGCGCCAACGCGACGATGCGCCGAGCCGTCCCGGCCTCGACGCGATGACCGACCTGATCGAGGAGCGGTGGTGTCCCCGAATGCGCGACCGCCCAGGAGAGCGCCAGGACGAGCACCCCCCAGGCGGTCGACGAGTGGCGCCGGGGCGCCAGGGCGCTGCCGGACCTACTCGCCGGCTGCCTCTTCCATATCGTTGGGAATGCCAAGGCGCTGGCAGGCCGCGTCGTACATCTGGCGGGCGGCCTTCTGTGCCGCCTGCAGCTCGGCGATGCGCTGCTTGACGCGCTGGAGCTCCTCCTGGATCTGGTTCTCCAGGTCGGAGATCTCCTGCTTGGTGACCTTGCGGGTCTCTTCGTAGAATTTCCGCTGCTGGTCGGAAAGCACGGTCATGGAATCTCCTCCGTTCAGGGTCTGAATGGCACCGTCTGCGTCGTCCACACCTTGACGCGGACGCCGTTCTTGGTTGCGGGTTTATACCGCCATTGGCGCACGGCATTCTGGGCCGCCTCGTCGAGCCCGAGGTCGGGCTTGACACCGCGCAGCACCCTCACATCCTGCACGGCGCCGCGCTCGTCGACGAGCACGTTGAGCACGACGATCCCGCCGACGCGCTGGCGAGCCGCCAGCGGTGGGTACACCGCTCTCGGGGTGGACAGGGCCTGGGGCGGGCTGTCGACGGTCGTGATTTCGACGAGGTCGCCCTCGCGGACGGTCGGTTGCGCAGCGACCGCCGGAGCCCGGGTCGGTTCCGGCTCGGCGACGGCGGGAGGCGGCTGGATCGGTGGCGGCTCGGTGGCGACGGGCGCTGGGGTCGGGCCGGGCGCCTCGGTCGGGAACGCCGCCGGGGCCTGGGTCGGCACGGCGGCGGGTTGTGTCGGGACCGCCGCGGCACGGGTCGGCACGGTGGCCGGAGGCTGTTGCGCCGGGGCAGGCGCAGCAGCCGGCGGGGCGGGCTCGGTGGCGGCGGTGTCGCCGCGGAGCCGGTCGCGCAGCTCCTGCTCCTGCCGGGCGACCTCTTCGGCCGTAGCCTGGCGAGCCTGCTCGACGGCGTCGCCGACCGGCGTCGGCTGGGCCGTCTCGGTCGCCGGCCCGCGTTTGCCGGAGAAGAAGACGAAGAATAGGACGACCGCCACGACGACTACGGCCGCACCGATGAGCAACCCCAACGGGGCACGACGGGGCGGCACGCCGACGTGCGAGACCTCGGCGGCCGGTGACGGCTCGCGGAGCGACGGCGCCGGAACCACGACCTTGGGCGGGTGTGCAGCCGGAGCCGGCGGCGCCGGCGCGGGACGCGGCTCAAGAGCGGGGCGCGCCTCGGTCGCGGCCGGTGCGCTCGGGGCCGCCGCGCCGGGTCGTTCGCGCCCGAGCAACTCGGACACGAAGGCACCCAGCTCGGAGCTGCCCGGGCTCGGCCGGAGACTCTGGATGATGCCGTCGAGGTCGCCGGCCATCTCCGCAGCGGTCTGGTAGCGCTCGTCGCGGTTCTCCTTGAGTGCCTTGACGATGATCCGTTCGACCTGCGGGGGGATCGCCGGATCGATGTCGCGGGGCAACGTCACGCGCGGCGAGCGAACCTGCTCGAGGATCGAGAGCTCGGAATCACCGGCGAACGCCTTGCGGCCGGTGACCATCTCGTAGAGGACCAGGCCGAGCGAGAAGATGTCCGACCGGTGATCGATGTCCTTGCCCCAGGCCTGCTCGGGGGACATGTACTGGAGCTTGCCCTTGAGCGCCCCGGCGCGGGTGTGGGACGCCTTCGACGCCGCCTTCGCGATACCGAAGTCGCACAGCTTGATTTCGCCCTCGAACGAGATCAGCACGTTCTGCGGCGAGACGTCCCGATGGACGAGCGCCATCGCGCGCCCCTGCAGGTCACGCTTGCGGTGCGCGTAATCGAGGGCGGCCGCGAGGCGCGCGGCGACGAACACCGAGAGGCCGAGCGGCAGGCGCTTTTGCTTCTCCTCGACCTGGCGGAGGATCGTGCGCAGATCCTTGCCGTCGATGAACTCCATCGCGATGTAATACGACCGGTCGATCTTGCCGAGGTCGTAGATATGGATGATGCTGGGATGCTGGAGCTGCGCCGCCAGCTTCGCCTCGTCGATGAACATCGTGACGAACTCGTCGTTGTCCGTCAGGTGCGAGAGGATCCGCTTGATTGCGACGATCTTCTGGAAGCCCTCGACGCCCCGCATGCGGGCGCGGTAGACCTCGGCCATCCCGCCGGTGGCGATCACTTCCATGAGTTCGTACTGTCCGAACGGGGTGCCGCCGGGCAGAGGTCCGGATGACGGCTCCGGGAGGGTTGGGCGGGGAGGAGGCACGACGGCGGGAGGTGGCGCCACGGCCGGGGGCTCGACCGGGGCGGGCGCGACCGGTGCGGGCGGCCTCTCGACTGCCGGGGCGGGCGCGGCCGGGCTCGGCTTGGCCGCCACCTTGCGCGGCACCTGCACCTGCAACCCGGAAAGCGTCTGGGACAGCAACTCGTCGACCGAGGCGCCCCCGGTCTCCTCGCGCACCTTCGGCCTTCCGGCCTCACGCCCGGCGGCGAGCGTCGTCTCGAGGGCGCGTTCGACTGCGGTGTCGGGCTCGGCCGGGCGGCGCGCGGGAGGCGCCGATCGGGGTGCGGCCGGGATGCCGATCTGGATATCGGGCGCGGACCCCGCCGGCTTCGGTCCGGCTTGCTGGGGTTGGGCCGGGGCCGGCGGCTGGGCCGCGACGACCGGGACGCGCTGGGTCGTGGCCGGGGCAGGTTCGGGCTCCGACTCGATGATGTCGCCGAAGAGTTCCTGTGAGGTCATGGTGCCGACCTCGCTGGCCAGGCCGGCGCTGCGCCGCAGCGCCTCGAGGACGTCGGCGCGAGTGTCGGGCGAGACGGTCTGCGCTCCCCGCGCGGCGTGCAGCAGGTCGCGCACACGGTTGGCCAACTGCTCGTTCGAGAAAGGCTTCGCAACGATGTCCTGCGCTCCGAGGCGGCCCGCGTCAGCGGTAGGGTCGGTCCCCGAGTAACCGCTCATCAGGACCAGGATCGGGGTCGTCCGCAGGCCGGCTCGGGCGCGCAGTTGGGTGATCGCGTCCTCGACCTTGAGACGAGGAAGCACCGACGTGATCAGGACCACACGGGGCTCGCTCTTGGCACAGGACGCCACCGCCGCATCGATGTCCTTGGCGGTGAGGACCTGACAGCCAAGTGGAGAGAGAGCTTCGGTGACCCGCGCCACGGTGCGCGGCTCGTAATCTACGAGAAGGATGATTTGGCTCATATCCTCGCCGCGTCCCACGCTAGAAACGCACCCGTATTCTGGGTGGGCAGGTGCCGCAAGTCAATAGCCGAATGGCGTGCTTTCTAGCCGCCATCGGCGTTTTTCCCGCTCCGCTCGGTTCGTTCGTCGAGCCGCCGCCTCGCCCGTTCACGGCGCGTTCGGGGGAGCCGCGAGGGACGGCCGACGTCGTTGGCAGCTCGACAGCCCGGTGTACAATGCCTCGCACGGGTGTTCGTGCATCGCCACGGGGGTCTGTATGTCAGGTCACAACAAGTGGAGCACGATCAAGCACAAGAAGGGCAAGCTCGACGCCAAGCGCGGCAAGCTCTTCACGAAGATCATCCGCGAGCTGACCACAGCCGCGCGGGAGGGTGGGGGTGACCAGGGTGGTAACCCCCGCCTGCGAGCCGCCGTCCTCGCCGCCAAGGCCGCGAACATGCCCAACGACACCTTGCAGAAGGCCATCCAGCGTGGTACGGGCGAGCTGCCCGGGGTGGCCTACGAGGAGATCGTCTACGAGGGCTACGGTCCGGGCGGCGTTGCGGTGATGCTCCAGGTGCTTACGGACAACCGCAACCGCACGACCGCGGAGATCCGCCACCTGTTCGGCAAGCACGGCGGGAACCTCGGCGAGTCCGGCTGCGTCGGCTTCCTGTTCAAGAAGCAGGGGTATCTCATCGTGCCCAAGACCGCAGGCGGCGAGGACATGGTCATGGAGGCGGCTCTGGACAGCGGCGCCGAAGACTTCTTCGCCGAGGATCCGGAACTCTTCGAGATCTACACGGCACCCGAGGATCTGCATCGGGTCAAAGCGGCGCTGGAGGCCAAGAGCCTCCCTGTCGAGCAGGCCAAGGTCGAGATGGTACCCACCACCCAGGTGCGGCTGGAGGACAAGCGGGCCGACCAGATGGTGCGCCTGATGGAAGCGTTCGAGGATCACGACGACGTCCAGAACGTGTGGGCCAACTTCGACATTGACGAGAATATCCTCCAGGCAAGCTGAGGGCGTTCGAATCCTCGGCCTCGATCCGGGCACCCGGACGACCGGGTGGGGAATCGTCGAGAAGTTCCACGACCACTTGGCGGCATCCTTCGGGTGTTTCCATCCGCCCCGGAACGCCACCCGTCCTCGCGCCCTGGCCGTGCTGGCCGGGGAGCTGACGGAGCTGCTCTCCCGCGAGGACCCGGACCTGGTCGCCATCGAAACGCCATTCACCGGCCGGTTTCCACGCGCGGTGATCGGTCTTGCCGAGACCCGGGGCGCGATGCTCGCGGCCTTGGGTCGATGGGGAGGCGAGGTCGTGGAGTACGAGCCGGCAAGGGTGAAGTCGGTGATCGTCGGGTTCGGCAACGCGGAGAAGCATCAGGTCGCATTCATGGTCCAGCACGAGCTGCGCCTGGCCGAGCCACCGCCGCCCGATGCAGCCGACGCGCTGGCGGTTGCGCTGTGCCACCTGCGCTTGGCTCGCCTTGACCTTTGAGAAAAGCGTATGCTACGATTCAACTTGGGTGGCTCCGATACAAGTCATTGCAGGCCCAAGAGATAAGGCCGCCCAGGTGGGGGAACAAGTGGCGGTGAACGACCTTCGCGGCACGAACTCGACGCGTTGGGTGCGGTGACCCATGGCGCTCCAGGGTTCCTTGCAGGACCTCGCGCTCCCGGATGTCATCCAGCTCGTGAGCGTGTCGGGGAAGACCGGGGTGTTCAACCTCTCCGGTGATGGCATCGAAGGCAAGATTTACCTGAAGGAAGGGCAAATCGTCGACGCCCTCGTGGCCAACTTGCGCGGCGAGTACGCCGTCTACGAGATGGCGATGTGGCGCAAGGGCCAGTTCATCTTCACGCCTGGAGTCGACTCGGAGAAGGTCACCGTCACGAAATCCAACACGAGTCTGATGATGGAGGCGGCCCGCCGGCTCGACGAGTGGCGCGTCCTGCAGCGGAAGATCTCGTCCCTCGACGCCGTTGCCTACTTTCTCCCCCGCGACCCCGGCCACGACCAGATCACCCTCTCGCCGCAGGAGTGGCAGGTGGTCACGAAGATCGACGGGGCGCGGTCGATCCGCCAGCTCGAGGACGCGACCGGGCTTCCCGCCTTTGACGTGTGCAAGGTGCTGTATGGTCTGGTGACCTCCGGGCTGATCGCGCTGCGCGGTACCGACGACAAGCCGGCCACGCAGGGGAAGCCGGCCGGTCCCTCGGTGACCACCTTGCTGGCGCTCGCCGAGAACGTTCGGAAGGTGGCCGACGACATCGTCGGCCTGGCCGGTTCGATCACGGTCGAGAAGCAGTATCGCTTCGCCCGCGCCGAGGTTGAGGCGGGCAAGGGGATGGCGGCCGTCCAGAAGATGGTCGACAACCTCGCGCGCGCCATCTCCCTCCTGGAAGGCGGCGACAAGGCCGGCGAGTTCCTCCGCCGAGTCACGCCCCTCGTGCAGGGCTGAGAAGCTGGCTTGAGGCTTGAGGCTTCTTCCAAGCAATCATTCAGCCGTTTCTTGCCGCATTCTCAAGCCTCGAGTCCCAAGCCCGGGCGGGCGGGTGGGGGAGCCCAAGCCCCAGGTCCCAGCCCGCAACTCCGCGTGGGTGGGGATCAGGGCTCTTCGGGAAGCGAGGCGAGGCCGAGGGTCGCGCCCAGCGCGCCTACGGTGGCGCCGAGCAACGGTGCTACCGTCACGAGCGGCGTCACGCCACGGATCGCGATCCCGTGCGACTTCAGGACGAACGAGATGGCGAACAGCAGCGCCACTCCGAGCGTCCCGCCGACGAGCCCGAGAAGAGCCCCGCAGGCCAGGTATGGCAACCTGATCTCCCGTTCCCGCGCGCCGATCAGGCGCATGATCGCGATCTCGTCGCTGTGCTCGAGGACGAGCAGGCGGACGACGAGCAGGACGACCACGCCGCAACCGGCGAGGAGCGCCACGGTCAGGGTGAAGCCGATCAGGAGGGCGCTGGAGAGCGCGTTCTCGAGCCGGCCCTGCCAGTCGCGGGAGTTCTCGACCAGGGTGACCTCGCCTCTCGCGCGCAGCCATCCCGACACCCGGGCAGCTTCCGCCACGGGAACCTCGGCGTGCAGCAGCGACGGGAAGCTCGCGGCGTCGAGCCCGAGCAGGACGCCCGAGAGCTCCGGGAACCAGCGGGCGAGCTCCTCCTTGGTGTCCTCCGGTCGCGAGGCCGAGCAGCGCACGCCGGGAAAGGAGCCGGTCAGGGCGTTGCAGACCATCGCGGCCGCCTCGGCGCTCCGGACGGCCGCCACCACGCTCGCGGGGCGGCCACGGGCGAGGAGCGTGTCGGCGACCCAACCGCGCACGAGCCACAAGGCGCCACCCCAGGTCGTCGCGACGGCGACCAGCAGCACGGCGACGAGCCCGGTGGCACCGGACTCGCGCAGTTGACGCCTGACCTCACGGGCGCCGTGCCGCATCAGTCCCCCAGCGCCCAGCCGTCCTGCACGATCTGACCCTTCTCGAGCACCAGCGTGCGGGCGGGATGGGCTTCGATCAAGGAGCGGTCGTGGGTCGCGACCAGGACCGTGGTGCCCTGGTAGTTGATGGTCTTGAAGAGCTCCAGGAGCTCGTGGGAGCGCTCTGGGTCGAGGTTGCCGGTCGGCTCGTCGGCGAGGATCAGGTCGGGCTGCTGAACCAGGGCACGGGCCGTGGCGACGCGCTGCTGCTCACCGCCGGAGAGCTCCTCGGGGTAGGCGCTCAGGCGGTGCTGAAGACCCATGTGCCGGAGGGCGAGGTAGGCACGGCGTTCCTGCTCCTTGTCGGGCAGATTGAGGAGCGACAGCACGAAGGTGATGTTCTCCCCGACCGTGCGGCGGCGGAGGAGCTTGAAGTCCTGGAAGACCACGCCTAGACGGCGCCTGAAGAACGGCACGTCGCGCCGCCTCATCGCGGCGAGGTCCTGACCGCTGACGACGATCCGCCCGGAGTCCGGCACCTCGGCGCGGTAGAGCAGGCGCAGCAGCGTGCTCTTGCCGGCCCCCGACGGGCCGGTCAGGAAAACGAACTCGCCGCGCTCGATGAACGCCGAGATGCCGCGCAGCGCCAGCCGGGTGCGGTAGCTCTTGGTGACGTTCTCGAGGAGGATCATGCGGCGCGCCCGCGACGCCACGGGGCCCCGTCGACGAAAGCCTGCCGGGCTGGCGAGGGGAGCTGCCGGACTGTCATCGGGCGGGCAGTGTAGCATAGCCGGGTGGGCGAAAACGCAGGTCCTGACGGTGTTACCGCAGTCCGGCTGGAGAGCGGGCTGGCGCTCTTCGCCGACGCGACCGCCTGCCCCTCGGAGCTCTCGTCGGACGAGCTGGCCGGGTCTGCCCTTGCAGTCATCCAAGGGCGGGTCGGCCGTCCGGTCGCGTTGCTCCACGGGGACCAGCAGCACACTGCGCTGACCTTCACCTTCGGGGCCGAGGGCAGCCTCGCCAGCGGGCCGCACTCCGTGGGAGTGTGCGACGCGCTGATCACGGCCGAGCCGGATGTCGCCCTGCTGGTCCGAACGGCGGACTGCCTGCCGGTCGTGCTGGCCGGCGACGGCGTCGTGGCCGTCGTGCACGCGGGTTGGCGAGGGCTCGCCGCCGACAGTCTCGGCGCGACGACGCGGCGGTTGCGGGCCGAGTTCGGCATCGAACCGACGGTGCTCGATGCGGTGGTCGGGGTCGGTATCGGACCGTGTCATTACCGTGTCGGAGACGAGGTCCACGTGGCGCTCTCGAGGCACGCCACGGTGACGGGTACGTGGCGCCGGGGGGATCGGGTCGACCTCGCCGGGTTCGCCCGGAGTCGCCTGCTCGCGCTCGGCCTGCGACCCGGAGCGGTGACGACCCTGGCCGGCTGCACGGCGTGCTCGCCGCGGCACCACTCGTATCGCCGCGACGGCGCGGGCGGCGGCCGCCAGTGGACCGCGGTGGTACGGCCTGGGGCTTGAGGCCTGGGCCTGAAGCCTCGTGGGCCCTGTCTGTCCTCAAGCCTCAAGCCCCAGGTCTCAAGCCTCAGGTCTCAGGCCTCAGGCCCGAGCGGGCGGCCGGGCGGGTACCCTGCCTCTGAGTTGGCCGCAGGCGCCGGACACCTCGAGCCCCTTGCTCCACCGGACCGTGACGTTGAGGTTGGCGGCAGCGAGCGAGGCCGCGAAGGCATCGATCCGTGCGTCGTCCGGAGTCGAGAGTCCGGGGAGGAACTCGGGGTCGGGGTTGAACGGGATCAGGTTGACCTTGACCGGGATCCCGCGCAGCAACCGCGGCAGCCGACGGGCGTCCTCGTCCGAGTCGTTGATGCCGGCGAGCATCACGTACTCGATGGTGATCCGGCGACCGCGCTCGAGGGGATAGCGGCGCATCGCCTCGAGGAGGTCGGCGAGGTCCCAGCGAGCGGCGAGAGGCATCAGTCGGGCGCGCTGCTCCTGAGTGGTCGCGTTGAGCGAGACCGCCAGGTTCGGCCGGCGCGGCAGCTCGCCGAGGCGGGCGATCGCCGGCACGATGCCAGAGGTCGACACGGTGACGCGGCGCGGGCTGACCGTTTCGGCGAGCAACTCGATGGCGCGGGCGATGCCCGGGATGTTGAGGAGGGGCTCGCCCATGCCCATGAAGACCACGTTGAGGGGGGCCCCGAGCAGTGCCTGAGTCCGCACCAGGACGCGGTACTGGCCGAAGATCTCGCCGCCCGTCAGGTTGCGCCCGGCACCGAGAGCGCCGGTGACGCAGAACACGCAGCCCACGGCACAGCCGGCCTGGGACGACAGGCACAGCGTCGTGCGCCCTTCCATGGGGATCACCACGGCCTCGACGACGGATCCGTCACCGAGCGCGAGGGCGAACTTGGTGGTCCCGTCGGGCGCCCGACGGACCTCGGCGACCTCGGGGTCGGCCACCTCGCTGCGCTCCGCGAGGACGGCGCGGAGCGCCTTGGGCAGGTCGGTCATGTCCTCGAGGCCGCTCGCCAGGCGACGGTTGAGCCAGGAGTAGACCTGGGTCGTGCGGAACGGGCGCGGATCGAGATCCGCCAGGATGGCCGAAATCTCAGCTCTGGTCGCACCGACCAGATTCGGTCGGGAGGGCGGTGGTGCGGTTGTTGTCTTCACAGGCGATACCTACCGACCGGAGAATCTCGCGGTCCTCCGGCGACCATTCTGGCACGGCTGCGCCGGGTGACTGCAGGATGATCTTCGCGGGCCCACCGCCAGGCGAGGACTCCACACGCACCACCAGGGCCGATCCGGTTCGCTGCAGGCCGGCGCAGGCGGCGAGGAGCGACGGTTCCTGCTCGAGATGCCGCTGCAACGCGTCGGCGATGAACGCCAGCAGGGCGGTGCTGTCCGGGGGCGCGGTGCTCCGCTTCACGTCAGCGGAAACGCTCGCCGGTTTCCCTGCATTTCAGCCTCGCGTACCATGCAGACGTGCTTGCGCTCATCGTCACCGCGACGGCCGCCGCCCTGTCCCTCCCAACGCCCGCCGACCGTCTCCATGCGGCCGCGGTGCTCGTGGCGATCGATGGCGATCATGCCGAGGTCGCACGGTCGCTGGTCGAGTCCGCCCTCGACGACCTGCGCGGTCCGCTCGGCGAGGGCGAGTATCGCTGGGCCGCATGGGTGGTGGGAGGTGGTCCGGCGGTGCGTGAGGAGGCCCGGGTGCGCGCCGTGGACGGCGGGGAGCCCCAGGTCGTCGAGGTCGAGGCGGCCCACGCGTCACGGATCGTCGTGCAGGTCGCAAAGCGGCGCTCGTTGTTCTCCGGGAACTACCCGTGCACGGTCACCTCGGTGGTCTGGCGGTGCCCGGCGTGGTCCCGGGAGGAAAACTCCTTGACGGAGCGTCGCCGGCTGGCTCGCGGGGACCGTCTCGCCTTCGAACTCGGTGCCGTCTGCCCGGCCGTCGTGGTCGAGGTGGGAGCGACCACCGAGCAGGCGACCAGTGGCGACAGTGAGCTGACCGTCGAGGTGGAGACCGGCCACCTGGAGGACGACCACGCCTCGCCGCACTTCGAGACGGCACAGACGCTGGCGCGCTACCTCGCGGCGACCGTCACACTCCCCGACGAGCGATGGTCGGAGGAGCTGCGCGACGCCAGCCGCCGGCTCGGCCATCGTCCACCACGGTTGCGCGCCGACCTGCAGCGCATCCAGCGGCTGCTCGACGGCAGCGAGCGCGAACGCCGGCTCGGCCGCGAGCTCCTCGACGAGCTCATCTCCGACCTCCCGTGATCGAGCTGGTCCCGACGCTCGCGGGCCTGGGTCTGCGCCCCGTCACCGTGGTCCCGCTGGCCGGCGACGCCTCGCACCGCCGCTTCTTCCGGGTTGTCCTCGCCGACGGCGCCAGCGTCGTCGCCTGTCTCTACCCCGATGGTGGCGACGGACAGGCGGCGCGGGACGTGGATGTCCAGCGTTGGGGAAACGGTCGCGGCCTGCCGATCCCGCGGCACTTCGCCTGCTCGGGCCGCGTCACGGTCAGCCAGGACCTCGGCGACCTCGATCTGGAGCGCGCGCTGCGCGACGGTCGCTTCGGCTTGCTCGACGCGGTCCTCGACACCCTTGCCCGCTTCCAGCTCTGCCCGGCGGACGGCCTGCCGACCCCGCCCTTCGACGGGCCGTTCTGGCGCCGGGAGCTCGCCTTGTTCGAGCGGTTCGCGATGCCGGACGGCCACCGGGACGGTCCCACCGTGAGTGAGTTCCTCGACGGGCTCGCACATCGCCTCGCGGCGCACCCGTCCCGGCTCGTGCACCGCGACTTCCACGTGAATAACCTGTTCTGGCACGCCGGATCGGTGTGGGCGGTCGACTTCCAGGACATGCGCCGCGGGCCTGACACCTACGACGCCGCGTCGTTGCTCCGCGAGCGTGGCGGGGTCGACCTGGCACGTGATCCGGCGCGGTGGCTGGCGACCGCGGCCAGCCGCCTCGGGTGGCCCGAAGGGTGGCGCGAGCGCTACCTCGAGTGTGCCGCGCAGCGCGGACTGAAGGTGGTCGGGACGTTCCTCCGACTCAAGGCCGAGGGTCGCGGCCGGTACGCGGCGTGGGTGGCGGACGTGGCCGGCCAGGCCGAGGCGGCGCTGCGATCCCTGGCGTCACCCCCGGCGGTCGTCGAGGCGCTGTGGCGCGCGGCGTCCGACGCGGGCGTATAATCGGGCCGCGGAGGTAACATCCTGATGTTCGGTTCCTTTGGGCTTCCCGAGCTCCTGCTGATCCTGCTCATCGTGGTGATCATCTTCGGCGCGTCGAAGCTGCCGCAGCTCGGAAAGGGCCTGGGCGAGGGGATCAAGAACTTCAAGAACTCCATCAAGGGCGACGACAAGCCCAAAGACGACCCGTCGCCGAAGGACCGCTAGGTCCCCCCGCCGCCGCGAAACGCGTCCCCCATCTCCACGCCCGTGAGGCGGCGATAGCTTGCCGCCACCCGGGACACGAAAACCTGAGTCTCACGGTAGGGTGGGATCCGACCCCAGCGGCGCACGGCGCCAGGCCCGGCGTTGTAGGCCGCCAGGGCAAGCTCGACGTCGCCGCCGAAGCTCTCCAGCAGGGCGCGGAGGTAGTGGCAGCCTGCCTCCAGACTGACGGCCGGGTCGGCCGACTCCGGGAAGCCGAGCCAGGCGGCGGTCTCCGGCAGGACCTGCATGAGCCCCTGGGCTCCTCGTGACGACACGGCGCTGGCGTCCTCGCCCGACTCGACCTCGATCACCGCCTGAACGAGCGCCGGGTCGAGGCCGTACCGCTCGGCGACCGCTGCCACACCCGGGCCCAGTGGGATCGACTCGGGGAGCATGGGATTCTCCGCCGCCGCCATTCGCGGGTCGGTTCCGGCGGCAGGGCCGGCGAAGCGGGACCCGCCATCGCGGTGTTGCACGGCGCCAGCCGCGAGTGCCCCGAGCAGGAACGCGCCCCACAGGGCGGCCCGCTGTCGCCCGACCAGCACGGTCTAACTCTTGCGGCCGGCGTGCTGGCCGTTGACCACCGATCGGCCCCCGTTGGAGCGCTGGCCGTTGCGGTGCAGCTTGGCACGGAGGGTGTTCCGGTGGATACCCAACGACACCGCGGCCTGTGACAGGTTCCCGCCGCAGCGTTCGACAGCGGTCCGGACGTAGCCTCCCTCGAAGGCAGTCACGGCCTCTTCGAGGCGAACGCCACGTTCGAGGAGGGCGCTCGCGACGGTGGCGAAAGCCTCACCCAACTCGCGAAGGGACTCGCGACGCCCGGTCGGCGGAGCGGGCTTCACTTCACTTCGACCCGGTCGCCGACGAACATCTGCTGCGTGGAGCGGATGACCTTGGCCGTCGCCCAGTGTTCCCCGGTCGACAGCACCGCCAGCTCACCGAGCACCAGGCGCGGCATTCCCGGCGCGGGGTTGTCCCTGTAGATCGTGCACAACGCACCCGGAGAGACCTGATCGGCCTCGCCCAGGTCGACGATGACCATGTGGTCCTGGCCGAAGGCGATCGCATCGTCCTTGCTGTAGACGATGTACCCCTTGGGGTTGGCGTTCGGCACGTCGCAGACGGTCATCGGATCGGTCAGCTCGGTCATCGGGATCGGCATCGGCTCGAACGGCTTGAGCCAGGTCCCGACCGGAATCGGGTCGCAGGCGGCGACGATCTCGGCGGTGGCGGAGTGGTCCTGAGTGCAGAGCACGCGGAGGTGACCGATGTAGCGGATGACGCGGCCGAACTCGGCCCTGGTCGACGGGTGCTTCAACGAGCGGCGTGGCTCGACGAGGAAGAACTCCTGGCCGGCCTTGACGCCTTCGGCCTCGCCGCCGGAGATGAACACGACGTCACCCACCGAGAAGTTGGTCTGGAAGCCGATGAGCTCGCCGGAGGTCAGAGTGAACTGCGGCGTCTCGCCCTTGTCGTCCAAATAGGCGAAGCAGTAGAGGTCGTCTTCGCTCCCGACGGCGACGAGCTCGGCGGCGTTGTCACCGGGTTCCCCGGCCCCCTCGCCTGCGGGTTGCGTCCCGCCCTCACCGGCCGGTGCCTCGGCCGGAGCCGGCGCCGCGCCTGTCTCCGCGGGGACCTCGGCGGCCTTCACCCCGACGACGAGCGGATCGCCCGGGTAGATCCAATGTGCGTCCCGGATGTACTTGTTCTGCTCCCAGAGCTGGGGCCAGAGATACGGGTTCCCCAGGAACCTCTTGGCCAGGTCCCACAGGGTGTCGCCCGGCTGGATGATGTACACCTGGGAATCGGACGGGAACTCGGTGGGAGGGTCGTAGGGCGTCCAGTGATCGCCTACCTTGTGGAGCGGTTGAGGGGGCGGGTTCACCCCTTGCTCCGCTGCCGCCACACCGACGCACAGGATGGCCAGAATCGCGAGGATTGCGCGGCTCATGGAAGCACTCCCTCTACGCACGCTTTTGGTAGCTCCAGTTCCAAGATAGAGCACGTCACAGCCGTTCGTCAATGGCCACGCGGTCCGACGGGGGTCGGAGTGCCCTCCGGGGCAGGTGTTTCCTCGCTTTCGCCCCCGGTCCGCCGCTCGATTTCCTGCCGGAGCTTGGCTCCTTCACGCGCGGCCTCGGTATCCGGATAGGTGTCCCGGAGGTAGTCGAGCCGCTGGGTCGCGCCCTGCCAGGCCCGCAGGCGGACGTAGTACTCCGCGATCTCCAGTTCGTGCTTGGCGAGGTCCTCACGCGCCTTGGCGAGCAGTTCCCGGGCCTCGGCGGTGTGCGGCGAGTCGGGGAAGAGCTGGACGAGCTGGGCAAAGCTGTCCGCCGCCTCGCGCAGGGGCTTGAGGTCGCGCAGAGATCCCTTTGCCTGCTGGTAGCTGCACTTGCCGAGCATGAGCAGGGCGTACCCCCGGTTGAGGTCGTTGGGATACCGGTTGGAGAAGTCGCGATAGCGCAACTGGGCCTCGGTCAGGCTCTCGATGTCCTTCCGCACGTAGAACGTATCGGCGACCTTCAGGGCCGACCGGCGGCCCGTCGGGTCGTTGGGGAACGAGTCGGACAGGAACGAGAAGTACCTCCGGGCGTCCTCGTACTTCTTGTCCGCGAACAGTGCCTCGGCCCGCGTCCAGATGTCCTCCTTCGAGAGCTGTCCGACCTCGTCGAAGAACTTCTTGTCCGAGTTCTTGCTCGCGCACCCGGCCGCGGCGGCGATCAGCAACAGCACCATGAGCTTCTTCATCTGGGTGACTCTCCCTTGAGCGCGCGGATTGCCGCGGCCCGGTCGGCGGCCGCGAACACCGAGGTGCCGGCGATCAGGACATCGGCGCCGTTGTCGATCAGGGCCGGTGCCACCTCGGCGTCGACCCCGCCGTCGACGGCGAGCTCGACGGCGGGCCACCTGCCGTCGCGGGTCTGTCTGAGGACGGCAAGCTTGCTCAGCATCTCCGGGATGAACCGCTGGCCGCCGAATCCCGGGTCGACCGTCATCACGAGGATGAAGTCTACGAAAGGCCAGGCCTGCTCGACCGCGACGGTGGGGGTCAGCGGGTTGATCGCAACACCCGGCCGGGCACCGAGGTTGCGAATGGCGTCGAGCACGCGGTGGAGGTGAGGTGTCGCCTCGACGTGCACGGAGATGCGGTCGGCGCCGGCCGTCACGAAGGGCTGCAGGAGTGGTGTCGGGTCCGCGACCATGAGGTGAACATCCAGGGGCAACCTGGTGATCCGGCGGACCGCTCGGCACAGCACGGGGCCGAACGTGAGGTTGGGGACGAAGACGCCGTCCATGACGTCGAAGTGCAGGAGATCGGCACCGCCCGACTCGACCGAGGCGACCTCGGTGGCGACGCTGGCGAGGTCGCAGGAAAGCAACGACGGCGCGACGAGGATCTTCCTCACCGGCTCACCCACAGCGCCGTGATGGCGGTCTCGGTCACCGGCCCGCCGGCCGGCGGATCCTGCCTGAGGACGATGCCCGGCGCGATTCCCGGGTAGTCCACGCGCTGGACGTTGGCGAGGCGGAACCCCAGGGCGCGGATGACTCGTGCGGCATCGCTCTCCGCCGCGCCCACGAAGTCCGGCATGACGTAGCGCCTGTCGCGGGTCGCCCGGTTGACCAGGAGCGCGACCTCGGTGCCCGGCGACGTCAGGGTCCCGAACGCCGGGTTGGCGGCGAGCACGACGGCCGCATCGGCCTCGCCGTCCACTTCGCAGCGCCGGCCGGTGACCAGACCCGCGGCCTCCAGTTCCGCCTCGGCGAGAGACAAGGGGAGCCGTTCGAGGTCTGCAACTCGTTGTGTGGCTTTGCCCAGCGAGGGGAAGAGCAACACGCTGCCGCCGCGCTTGGACTCGAAGCCGGCGCCGGGCCGCTGCCTCGCCACGTGCCCGACCGTGACATCGGCGTCGAACACGCCGTCCTGGGGCCGGGCCACGAGACCGGCGTCCTGCAGGACGGCCATGGCTCGAGCGAGGTCGAGCGTGCGCACGTCCGGGACTCGCACCGCCGAGGTCCGCAGGCTGATCCACAGGACCAACCAGACCGCCGCCGCGACACCGACGACGAGGCCGACGCCAGCGGCGAAAAGCCGCAACAGAACGCTCGCCCTCATGACCGTCGGAGGGTAGCATACCCACCATGCCTCGCCTGGGTGCGCACCTTTCCGCCGCAGGAGGACTCTGGCGAGCCGCCGCGGCGGCCGGCGAGCTCGGATGCGGCGCGTTGCAGGTGTTCCTCCGGCCGCCGGGGCGTTGGGCGCCGACGCCGCTTTCCGACGGTGCGGCCGAGCGGTTCAGCCGGCTCGCCGCCCAGGCCGATTTGGTGGGTGCCTGTTTCGCGCACGCCCCGTACCTTCTCAACCTCGCGAGCGAGGACGACGTCTTGCGAAGGCGCTCCGTCGACACCCTGGTCGAGGAGCTGGAACGTGCCCGTGAGCTCGACTTGGCGGGAGTCGTGCTCCACCCCGGCTCGGCCGGGACGACGTCACGCGCCGAGGCCGAGGCGCGCTGCCAGGCCGCGGTGACGGAGGCCGTCGGCCGGTCGGAGGGACCAGGGACGCGGCTGCTCCTCGAAGGGACGGCCGGGATGGGGGGGCAGCTCGGCACGACGCCGCACGAGCTTGCCCGGTTGGTCGAGCCGGCGTCGCGCGCTCGTGTCGGCGTGTGCCTGGACTCGGCGCACCTGTGGGGTACCGGCTACGACCTCCGGGCGGACGGCTGGGACCGGGTCCTCGCCGAGCTCGGCGAGTCGTGGGGCGTGGCGGCGCCCGACCTCGTGCACGCCAACGACAGCCCGGTAGCGCTCGGGTCGAGGCGGGACCGCCACGCGCCCCCCGGGGAGGGTGCGCTCGGCGAGGTCTTCTTCCGGCGCCTCCTCGCCGACGAGCGCCTCGTCGACACGCCGCTGGTCCTCGAGATCCCGCCCGGCAAGAACAACGAGCTCGTTGGCGCCGCCCTCGACCGGCTCCGCGCCTGGCTTCCCGGCTAGGGACGACCGCGGCCGTCCCCTGTTCCCTGTCCCCTGCCTCTAGTGGCCCGGGAGCAGCTTGAGAATGCCCTGCGGCAGGACCTTGATCACGTCGTTGAAGAGCACGACGACCACCAGGGCGATGATCAGCCAGAAGCCGACGTTCATGATCCGCTCCTTGACCTTCCAGGAGAGGTCGCGGCGGATCGTCGACTCGACCGCGATGACGGCGAGGTGGCCGCCGTCGAGCACGGGGATCGGCAGCAGGTTGAAGATGGCGAGCTGGAGCGAGATGACCCCGAGCAGCCAGATCAGCGGGACCGCACCTGAGCGGGCGGCCTCACCGGAGAACCGCGCGATGTCGATGGGGCCCGACATCTGCTTGATCGAGGCACGCCCCGTGATCATCCGGCCGATGATCACGAAGGTGTCGCGGGTCATACTGGCGCACTCGCGGACCGCCTCGACCGGGGCGCGCCACGGCGACACCTTGACGAACGCCCGGGGCGGCCCGACCTCGACCCCGAGGACGCCGCGCCCGGCCCGGTCCTCGGGGGTCGCACGCACGGTCACCAGCTCACCGCCGCGCTCCACGGTCAGCTCGATCTCCTTGCCGGCGCTCGCCGCGAGCGCCTTGAGGAAATCCTGCTGGCTGGCCAGCCTCTCACCGGCGATCGAGCGAACGACGTCGCCCGCGACGAGACCGGCGCGCTCGGCCGCACCGCCAGCGACCACGCGGTGGATCTCGGTGGGGAGGTCCGGGACGATCCCTGCTTCGAGGATGCCCGTCGCGACAGTCCCGGAGGGCTGGAGCACGAGGTCCTTCTCGCCCCCGTCCCGCCGGACTCGGATCGTCGCCGGCCGGCTGCTCACCGAGGTCGCGGCGAGCGCGACCTGGTGCCACGACGCGACCGCCTCGCCGTTGAGCGCGACGATGAGGTCGCCGGGCGCCAGCCCGGCCGCGGCGGCGGGAGATCCGGCCTCCACCGTCCCCACCCGGGGCGGCAGCTTCTCCCAGCGCACGACGGCGGCTCCGAGCATGAACGCCAGCGACACGAAGACCACCGCTCCGAGGACGTTGGCGAGCGGCCCGAAGAGCAGGACGATGGTGCGCTTCCACCGTGGCAGGAGCTCCTCGGCCACGTGGTCCTCGGAGACGAGGTCGGACTCGTCCGGTCCGAGTCCGTGGATGCGCACGTAGCCGCCGAGCGGGATCGCGCTGACCCGATAGTCGGTCTGCCCCCGCTTGAAGCCCCACAGCCGCTTGCCGAAGCCGATGGAGAACACGCTCACCGGCGCGCCGACCCAGCGGGCCGCGAGGAAGTGCCCACCCTCGTGGACGAGGATCAGGACCGCCAGCACGAACACCAGGGACAGAACACTGACGACGACGTTGATCAGCATCGGCTCTCCTGCACGCTCATCGGGAACTCCCCTCGGCGGAGCGGTATTTCTCGACCAGTTCGCGTGCCCACGCCCGTCCCCTCGCATCCGCGTCGAGCGCGTCCTCCAGGGAGGCGAGTGGGCCGCTCGCTCCGGACTCGCGCGCCATCGCCCGCTCGACGACCTCCGGGATCGCGAGGAAGCCCAGCCCCCCGCCGAGGAACGCCTCGACGGCCACCTCGTTCGCCGCGTTCATCACCGCCGGTACCGTGCCGCCGCCCCTCAACGCCTCGCGGGCCAGGCGCAAGCAGGGGAAGCGCACCTCGTCGGCCGCCTCGAAGTGCAGGGACCCCAGGGCCACGAGGTCGAGGGAGGGAAAGGGCGAGGCGAGGCGCTCCGGATAGGCGAGGGCGTAGAGGATCGGGAACCGCATGTCGTTGACCGAGAGCTGGGCGATCAGGGTCCCGTCGACGTACTCGACGAGCGAGTGGACGCGGCTCTCAGGGTGGACGACGACGGCGATGCGATCCTCGGGCAACCCGAAGAGCCAGTGCGCCTCGATGATCTCCAACCCCTTGTTCATCATCGTCGCGCTGTCGACCGTGATCTTGGCGCCCATCCGCCACGTCGGGTGGGCGAGCGCCTCGGCCGCCGTGACCCTCGCGAGATCGGCGGCCGCCGTCGTGCGGAACGGCCCGCCCGAGGCGGTCAGGATGAGCCGGCTCACCGCGTCGGGCGGGCCGACGCGGAGCGCCTGGTGGAGGGCGTTGTGCTCCGAGTCGACCGGGAGGATGACGGCGCCGGAACGCGTCGCCTCGGCCATGACCAGCTCGCCGGCGACGACCAGGGTCTCCTTGTTGGCGAGGAGCAGCTCGCGGCCCTGCCGGACGGCGTGCCACGTGGGGACGAGACCGAGTGCTCCGACCAGGGCGCCGACCACGGTCGTCGCCTCGGGGTGGAGGGCGACCGCGATCCGGCCGGCCTCGCCGTGGCGCACGTCGAGGCCGGGGAACTCGGCGGCCAGACTGCGCGCGTCCGCCTCGTCGGCGACGGCGACGAGGCTCGGGCGACACGAGACGATCTGGCCCCGGAGGAGGTCGACGTTGCGACCGGCGGCCAGGGCGACCACCGAGAAGCGCTCCGGAAAACGGGACGCGACGTCGAGAGTCGCCGTGCCGATGGAGCCGGTCGAGCCCAGGACCGCCAGTCGTTTCACCGGCGACCGCCTACCAGGTCCCGGCGACGAGCAGGATCGCGAGCACGAACGGGGCGGCGAAGAAGAGCGAGTCGGTGCGGTCGAGGAAGCCGCCGTGGCCCGGGATCAGGCCCGACGAGTCCTTGACGCCGGCATCGCGCTTGAAAAGCGACTCGACGAGGTCGCCGACCGGTGCGAGGACCGAGAGCGCCGCGGCGACGAGCCAGGCGATGTTCCAGTCGAGCTGCGGGAAGAACACCGTCCGGCAGAACCAGACGCCGAAGAAGGTGCCGATCGTCCCCCCGAGGATGCCCTCCCACGACTTCTTGGGGCTCACGTTGGGAGCCAGCTTGTGCCTTCCGAAGCGCGATCCGAGGTAGTAGGCGCCGGAATCACCCGCCCAGATCGCGAAGCAGTGGAGCAACACGACGCGGGGGCCGATGAGGTCGGGAAAGGCGAGGCGGAGCAGGCCCATCGCGCCGGCCGCGACCGCGAAGTAGATCGCGGTGAACGTCGCACCGGTGATCGCTCCGCTGGCCCCCTGGGTCGGGCCCCGCGACAGCAGGTAGGCGGTCGGGAGGAGCAGGACCAGTGCGGCCAGTACCGACCCGGCGCGGCCGAGTCCCCCGACCCACACGGCAACCAGCGCCAGGCCGATCGCCACCAGGGCCGGGAGGCTCTGCACGGTGGGCTGGAGCCGCCGCAGCAGCGCGAGCATCTCCCAGGCAGCGAGGAGGGTGATGACCCAGACGGCCGACAGGTAGACCCACGGGGGAAGGAACCAGATTCCGGCGACGATGAGGGGCAGGAGAAGGAATGCGGTGGCCTCGCGCGCCGGCATCACTCCTCCCCCTCCGGGGCCTCGCCGCCGCCCTCGAGAACCCCGCCGAAGCGTCGCTCGCGGCGAGCGAAGTCCGCCACCGCCTGGAGCAGATCGCGCGTGGTGAAGTCGGGCCACAGGACGGGGGTGAAGTAGAGCTCGGCGTAGGCGAGCTGCCAGAGGAGGAAGTTGGAGATGCGCAGCTCGCCCGAGGTGCGGATCAAGAGGTCGGGATCGGCGACGCCGGCCGTGGTCAAGTGGTCGGTGACCCAGTCTTCGGAGATCGACTCCGGGGCGAGCGCCCCGTCGCGGGCGAGCCGGACCGCGGCGACGAGGGTGTCGGTCAGCTCGGCGCGACCGGAGTAGTTCAGAGCGATCTGGAAGAGCAGACCGGTGTTCGCCCGGGTGGCCTCGACGGCCTTGTCGAGGCCCTCCTGGACCTCGACCTCGAGCTCGGCGATGCGCCCGATCGGACGGAACCGGACGTTGTTGTCGACCAGGGTGCGAAGCTCGCGGTTCAGGTACTCCTTCAGGAGCGTCATCAGGGTGCGGACTTCCCAGCGCGGGCGCTTCCAGTTCTCCGTCGAGAAGGCGAACAGCGTGAGGGTGTCCAGCTCGAGGCGCGCCGCCGCCTCGACGCTCTCGCGGACGGCCCGGATGCCGGCGCGATGGCCTTCGACGCGCGGCAGACCGCGCCCGCGCGCCCAACGCCCGTTGCCGTCCATGATGATCGCGACGTGCCGCGGCAGGCGCTCCGGTGGGAGCTGCTCGAGCATCGCGCGCTCGGGGCTGCCAACGGGAGCGAGCCGATCGAGGTCCTTCATTGGCGCGCGGAGTCTACCACGGGCTCAGTAGAGCACGCGCTCCAACGTGAGCCCGTGCGCCGGCGCGGTCGGCGCCGGAGCGCGGGTGTGCGGATCGCGGAGCAGGGCGTCGAGCCAGGCAATCGGCTGGCCGCCGCGTCCGACCTCGACGAGCGCCCCGGCGAACCGGCGGACCATCCCGCGGAGGAACCCGTCGCCCACGACGACGACCGCCGCGCGTCTCCCGCGGACCACCACCCGCAGGGAGCTCACGCAGCGCACCGTGCCTCGCGGCCCGGTTCCGGCATGGCCGCTCAACGCGAATGCCGCGAAGTCGTGCTCGCCGACCAGGGCCTCACCGCCCGCCGACAGCGCGGCGACGTCCGGGCGAGCCGGCAGCAGCCACGTCCGCTGGCCCTCCCACGGATCCAGCGGTGGTCCCCAGGCGAGCCGGTAGCGATAGCGCTTGCCGCCGGCGGATCGCCGGGCGTCGAACCCCGGTGGCGCCGTCCAGGCTGCGACGACGCGGGCGTCCCCGGCGAGCATCGAGTTGAGAGCGGCCTGGACACCCGCCGGAGGTATGCCCCGCGGTGGATCGAAGTGCGCGACCTGACCGGCAGCGTGGACCCCGGCATCGGTGCGGCCGGCCCCGGTGGTGCGCACCGGTGAGCCGTAGAGACGTTCCAGCGCCCGCTCGAGCTCGCCCTGCACGGTTCGCTGCCCGCGCTGCGTCTGCCATCCCGCGAAGCCGCCGCCCAGGTAGGCGAGACGCAGTACCACGCGAGGCGGGGCTGTCATGCGGGTATTATGGCCGCCCGCCGCAAGTGGTGTCGCGCGCGGACGAGACGAGTCGTACAATCACCTCAACACCCAGGGGGGGCCGATGGAAACCCTACGCGATCTGTTCCAGCACGTTGTGGACACGTATCCCTCGCGGAAGGTGATCCAACGCATCCGCGCCGGGAAGAGCTGGCGCGAGCTGACCGTCAAGGAGTTCGAGCGGGCGACCCGCGACACGGCCGCCAGGCTGGCCGCAGCCGGGGTCTCGAAGGGCGACCGGGTCGTGCTGTTCTCCGAGAATCGGCCCGAGTGGCACGTCATCGACTTCGCCTGTCACCTCCTGGGGGCGGTGTCGGTGCCGCTGTACGCGACGCTCCCGGCCGCGCAGGTGCGCTACATCGTCTCCGATTGCGGCGGCAAGCTCCTGCTCGTGTCGGGCAAGGAGCGCGCCCGGACGGCGCTCGAGGCGATGTACGACCTGCCCACGGTCCGGGTGGTCGGCATCGACCCCGGGCTCGCCGAGGGACTCGAGTGCCTCCACGACCTGCCGCTGCCCGCCAAGAGACAGCGGACCGCGCCGCCGCCGCTAGCAGCGTCCGACCTCGCGAGCGTGATCTACACCTCGGGCACCACCGGCGATCCCAAGGGCGTCATGCTGACCCACGGCAACTTCCTCTTCCAGATCAACACCGTGGCGCCGATGTTCCCGATCAACGAGCGGGACATCTGCATGTCGTTCCTCCCCCTGTCGCACGTCTACGAGCGCACCGTGGACTACGTCTTCTTCAAGACCGGCGCCCAGATCAACTACGTCGAGTCGATCGAGCGGGTCCCCACGCAGCTCACCGAGATCCGGCCGACCATCATGGTCTCGGTGCCGCGTCTGTTCGAGCGGTCGTACATCAAGATCATCACCAGGGTCCAGCACGAAGGCGGCGCCAAGAAGCGCCTGTTCGACTGGGCGGTGCGCGTTGGCCGCAAGGTCCGCGAGGCCGCCTGGCGCGGCGAGAAGCCGGGCGCCTTCGTCCGCGGCCAGTACGCGGTGGCGAAGGCGCGGATCTTCTCGAAGGTGGTGGAGAAGCTCGGCGGCCGGCTCCGCTTCACGATCTCGGGAGGCGCACCGTTGGCCCGGGAGGTCGCCGAGTTCTTCGACATCATCGGCGTGCAGATCCTCCAGGGGTACGGGCTCACCGAGACCTCGCCGGTGTTCGCCGTGAACACGCTGGACGCGAATCGCCTCGGCTCGGTGGGCAAGATCGTCCCGGGCGTCGAGGTGCAGATCGCGGCCGACGGCGAGATCCTCACCCGCGGACCGCACGTCATGCTGGGCTACTGGAACAAGCCCGAGGCGACCGCCGAGACGATCGACAAGGACCGCTGGCTGCACACCGGTGACGTGGGCTATCTCGACGCCGACGGCTACCTGTTCATCACCGACCGCAAGAAGGACATCATCGTCACCTCGGGCGGCAAGAACGTCGCCCCGCAGCCGATCGAGGGTCGCCTCGGAGCCACGCCGTTCATCGCCCAGGCGGTGCTGATCGGCGACAAGTATCCCTACCTGACGGCGCTCGTCGTGCCCAACTTCGAGAACCTCGAGGCCCACCTGGCGGAGAAGGGGATCAAGGGGCTCGACCGCGAGTCGATGGCGACGCACGGTGAAACCGAGGCCGTGATCGCCGCCGCGGTCAAGTCGATCAACGGCGAGGTTGCCATGCATGAGCGGATCCGCCGTTTCACCATCCTGAAGCGGGAGTTTTCCCTCGAGGAGGGTGAGCTCACGCCGACCATGAAGGTCCGCCGGCGGATCGTCGGCGAGCGTTACCGCGACCTCATCGAGGGGATGTACCTGAAGACCCAGCGCGCTGGCGAGTACGAGCTGGGGGAGTAACCACCCGCCCGCCCAGGCACGAGGCACGGGGCAGGAGTCCCAGGTGTCTCACGTACGGTGCGTGGCCGCTAATTCAGCCGAGGATGGCGGCGAGCGCCGCCGGCGGCTCGAGGGTGTCGAGGAGCGCATCGGGCCCGAGCGAGGCCAACTGCCCGCGGTTCGTCCAGCCGCTCGCCACCGCGACGGACCGTGCGCCGCCGGCTCGCGCACAGGCCACGTCGGCCTCGGCGTCTCCGATGACCACGGTGCGGAAACCGGCGAACTCGTCGCCCCAATGCTCCCGGGCGCGGTCGCGAGCCACCGCGACGAGCTTGTTGCGGTCCTCGTCGTCCGACCCGTACGCGCCGATCGCGAAGGCCCCGTCGAGGCCGGCCGCGCCGAGCTTGATCGCGGCCCCGGGCGCGACGTTCCCGGTCAGAAGACCCAGGTGGACGCCGGGAGTCCCGGCGAGCTCGGCGAGCAGCTCCCTCACGCCCGGGAGTACCTGCACCGCGTCTCCCGACAGCGCGTCCCGCAGCCTGCCCAGATAGTGTGCAATCACCGCCGGCAGGCGCGGTTCGACCGCGCTGCGGGGAAGCCCGGCCAGGCCCATGAGCTCGAAGACGATCTGCGGGTCCGTCTTGCCGGAATAGCGGAATGACTCCCACGGTCCCGCTGTCCCGAACGTCTCCTCGAGGGCCGAGGCGAGGGCCGCGCCTGCCCGCCCGCCTGTCGAGACGAGTGTTCCGTCGACGTCGAAGAGCACGAGGCGACCGGCCTTGACACGCACAGGAGGAGTGTAGCAAGGGCGCGCCGTCGGGGCGGTGAACCCGGTCTGCGGCGGACGCGGCAACGACGCGGTGAGGCCAAGCGGCGCGAGTCGTGCGTGAAGAAGAAGGGGACGTCACAAATTGACACGAGCCCTCGCATGTGCGTAGCATCACGGTGCTGCGCGGAGCAGGAACGACTCGTGCTGACAGGATTCAACACTGACATCGACTTCGACGGTGTGACCTACCACGTCCAGACCGAGGACCGGGGCGGTGGCAACCCACTGATCGAATCGCTCGTCTACGTGCGGGGCGAGATCCTCGCGACCCGCCGCACCGAGTACCGGAACCTCATGGAAGCGGGCGCCGAGATGACGGCGATCCGCACCCTGATGGAACGGCAGCACCGCGCGATCGTCGACGCCATCCGCACCGGGCGTATCGACGTGCTCACCGAACCCTCCATCGGCGGCGAAGCCGACACGACGGTGAGCCGGCGACCTCGCGGCGAGGGTGCGAGGGGCGGCGTCGGACCCATGGAAGCGGCCAAGCGGTCGCAACGAACGCTCGACGAGGTCATCGCCGACTGGTTGGCCGAGCAGCAGAAGGCCGAGCGGATCCGGGTGCAGATCGAGGGCGGTGACGACCTCCGCTTCGGTGTCCCGTTCCGCCTGGTCGTGAGCGTCAAGACGAGTCCCGGCGACGGTCCCGTCCAGCATGCCCACGTGGTGGCGAAGTTCCTCTCGACGGCGATGAAGGCGGTCAAGCTCGCCGAGGCGCATTCGGGACCAGCCGGCGAGGCCGCGCTGACCGGCACCCTCCCGCAGGTCGAGAAGGGCACGGCGTTGGTCGTCGTCACGGTCCAGCATCCGAGCGGCAACGACGAGGTCAAGTTCCTCGTGAAACGCTAATCCCCACCCCCCACCCGGTTGAGCGTCAAGCGTCCAGCGGAAAACGCACAAGGAAAGCGACCGAGGGCTTTTACGCTCAACGCAGGACGCATGACGCTGAACGGGTGGGTGGGGGCTCAGACGTCCATACGGCCGCGGACGAACGCCTCGAGACCGGCCCGGGCGATGGTCGGGTTCTCGCGCAGGCGGCGCACCGAGTACGGGTACCAGTGCGAGCCGAACGGCACGTACACCCGCAGCTTGTGGCCGGTACCGGTGATGATCTTGCGCAGCTCCGGGTCGACGCCCAGCAGCATCTGGAACTCGTACTGATCGGGAGTGAGCGAGAGCTGGCGCACGAGCCCGAGCGCGGCCTCGACCAGCCACTCGTCGTGCGTCGCGATCCCGACATACGAGCCTCCGGCGAGCAGGACGCGGAGGGCGTCCACGTACGCGTTGCGGATGATGTCGCGTTCCTGGTAGCCGATCGGCCTGGGTTCCAGGTAGATGCCCTTGCACAGGCGCACGTTGGTCTTCTCGGCGGCCAGGGCCGCGGCGTCGTCGAGGTTGCGGCGGAGCCGGGCCTGCAGCACCACACCCGTGCCCTTCGGGTAGCGGGCGATGAGGCGGCGGTAGATCCGCAGCGTGGCGTCGGTCGTGGGGGCGTCCTCCATGTCGATGCGGACGAAGATCCCCTTGGGGTGCGCGCGGGCCAGGATCGCGTCGATGTTGGAGAAGCAGAACTCCTCGTCGATGGTGAGCCCCATCTGGGTGGGCTTGAGGGAGACGTTGGCATCCAGGGAGTTGGCGACGATGGCGTCGATGACCTCGAGGTACGACTTGACGGCGGTCGCCGCCAGGTCGCGGCTGCTCACGCTCTCGCCGAGCACGTCGACGGTCGCCCGGCAACCGTCACGGGCGAGCCGCTGCACCGTGGCGACGGCCTCCTCGAGGCGCGCCCCGGCGACGTACCGACGGGCGAAGAAGTGCACCATCGGCTTCGGTGTGATCGGCAGAGTGGTGCGGATCAGGCCGTTGAACAGGTTCATGGAATCCTCCCGGGTCGTAGCGTGCGGGCAACGGTGATGACGCGCACGGCGGAGGCGCCGGCGCGCAACAGGGCGGTAACGCAGGCCGTCGCGGTGGCCCCGGTGGTCAACACGTCGTCGACCAGGAGGACCTCCCCGGCGACAGGGCCGCGCGGCGCGAAGTTGGAGGCGGAAAGGCTCAACCTTTGGGCCCGGGTGCGGCCGAACTGCGCCTGCCCCCCGGACCGGCAAAGCGCGTGCACGAACTCGGTTCCCAGGACTCCCGCGAGACGTCGGGCGAGCAGTTCCGACTGGTTGAAGCCGCGCCTGCAGCGCCGCCAGGCGGTCATCGGGACGGGGGCGACGCAATTCGGGCGGGGCCAGCCGGCCCGCTGCCAGGCGGCGAGGAGGAGCTCGGCCAGCGGGACGGCCAGCTCGTCGCGGCGGCCGTTCTTGAACGAGACGACGAGGTCGCGCAGCACGCCGACGTAGGGGCCGTAGCTGGTCGCCGCCCGCCACGCGGGAGGAGCGGCCCGGCAGCCGAGGCACGGTGCGGCGTCGGCAACTTCCGCCTCGCCGCAACTCGGGCAGAGCCGACCCGCGTGCGGCGCGACCTGCGACCAACACACCGGGCACACACCGGCACGACTTCCCCGCCACGGCAACACCCCGGTGCAGGTGGCGCAGCGTGCAGGCAGGAAGGTGGTGGCAAGAGCCTCGGCGAGGGACGCCATGGCGGGCGGATTCTACCAGTTTTCCCGGGCTTTGTGCCGGACGGCGCAAGTTCGCCTCCGGGGCCTCGCGACGGGCTGGGCGGGGAGCCCGTATACTCCCGGGAGGAGGCACACATGCGGCGGATTTCTCTCGTGGTGGCGGCGTTGCTGTTCGCGGGGGCCGCCCAGGCCCAGATCCTCTGGATCGGAGCCGGGGCAGGCACCACTTGGTCGTACGAGCCTGACACCGCCCCGGGCGAGACGTTCCTCCACAGCGGCACGACGGCGCCGATGGTCTTCGCCGCCGTCCCGCTGAACGACGATACCCTGCTGCGACTGCGTGCCCAGACCCTGCCGGTCGACACGCTGTACAACGGCGAGGCCTGGCCCGGCAAGGTGCAGGCCATCACGCTCGGCGTGGACTACTTCCTCGAGGACTACCTGGGTGAGGCCGTCCTGTCGGCCGGGTTCGGCCGCTACCAGCTCGAGCTGCAGGCGCAGCAACCCCCGGAGGGGCTGGAGGACGGCAAGTTCGGCTGGTACGTCAGTGTCGGCCAGTGGTTCGCGATCACCCGTCGCAGCCGGATCACCCTCGACATCACGGTCGATCGCTGCACGGTTCCGAACGACCCGGTCCTGTTCAGCCTGAACGCGGCACTGGCCCTCTCCTTCTAGCCATGCCGCACGTCATCCGTCGGGGTCGCGCCGATCTCCAGGCGGCGTGGCGCGAGCTGCCACGCGGTCCGTGGCGGTGGGGCGGTGTCGTGGCCCGTGTCGAGGGCAGCTACCTCGCGGTCTCCGGCGACGCCCTCCTGGTCGCCGGCGTCGTGGTCGAGTTCGGTCGACCGCTCCACCCGGTGGCACTCGTGACCGTCCGGGAGGACGGAACCGCGGTGCACCTGTGGCCGGCGGCGGCCATCGAGCGCACGGAGGCCGTGAAGCGCTTCCTCACCCAGGTGTCGCGTGAGCTGACTGCGTTCGGCGCGGCCGAGGTCCTGACGACAAATCTCCCCGACCTGGCGTGAGCGCTTCGGAGGGGCCGGGCCCGGCCGCAGGACCACGGGCGGTCAGGGCGCGTCCCGCTCGACCTCGCGCAGCTTCTCCTGCTGTGAGTACTGCATGTTCTGCAACTGATCCCGGATGCCGCCGGCGGGTCCGCCGGGCATCGAGGTGGTCCCGGTGAGGGCCTCGCCGGCCCGGTCGAGAAGCTGGCGGGCGCGCGCCCGGTGCGGGTCGCCGCGGTCGGACGCCTGGAGCAGCTCGTCGGCGGCGCCGCGCAGCGCGACGGCGGCGGCGTAGGGTGGGGTGCCGGGGGTCGTGGCGGCGGCCCAGCTTGCCGCCGTCACGGCGGCCTCGCGAAGCTCGTCGGCGGGGAGCGGGCTGGCGTCGAGCAACGCCGAGAGACGCGTGACGAGGCGACGGGCCGCGGGCTCGTCGAAGCCCCGCGGCGCGGCGTCGTCCCGCAGGCTCGGCAGGGCACGGCGGGCGAGGTCGAAGTCGTGGGCGGTCTGCCGCGCCGACATCGTCAGCACGATCGCCGCCGCGATCAGCAGGGCAACGAGTCCGAACGCCCAGCGCATGGCCGGTTCTCCCCGTTCAGGTTACACCCGCTCCCCGGATGACCACCGCCGAGGACATCCGGCGCCATGCCGTCGATGTGGGCCGTCACGCGTCCTGGCACGCCGCCTGCAAGCAGCTTCTTGGAGGTGCACGATGATCCGCAGGTTCCTGGCACTCACCCTGGCCCTCGCAGCCGCCGGCACGGCCGCCGGACGCGAGCTGACCTCGTCCTACGTCATCACGGCGGTGGCCAACACCCCGGGGCTGGATGGAACCGACTGGCACTCCGACGTCACCATCTACAACCCGCACGCCTTCGAGCTGCCGATCGTGATGCAGCTCCTGCCCTCGAACCGCAACAACACGGGCGCCGTGCCGACCGTCGAGCTCTCGGTCCTGCCGTACGAGACCCTCAACCTGTGGGACATCCTCGGCCCCGACGGGTTCGCCGCCCGCGGCAGCACGGGCGCGTTGCTCGTCTATGCCGACGACCAGCGGATCACCTGCCCGAGCCTGGAGAGCCTGTGTGACTTCGTGGTCTTCGCCCGCACCTACACGCTCAACCCGAGGCAGGGGGGAGGGGAGTTCGGCCAGGCCGTGCCCGGGTTCCCCGCCAACCTCGGCATGGACTGGACGGTCATGGGCTACCTGCCGCAGGTGTCCGACGACGGCGACTTCCGGACCAACGTCGGTGTGGCCTCGATAACCCCCGGGTGGGTGAAGGTGAGGACCGACCTCCAGGACCCGGACGGCAACATCATCGATCGGCGCGACCACATGATCCCTCCGTACGGCCACGTCCAGTGGCGACTCGAGCAGGGCGTCACCGGCGGGACCGTCGCGGCGTACATCGTCGAGGCGCCCGACGACGCCATCGTCTACCCCTACGCCTCGACCGTGAACTGGCAGACCGGCGACGCGGTGAACATCGAGTCGCACCTCACCGCCGTCGGGATCTCGGCGCAGTCGTCGACGATGCGGGCGCCGCGCCAGAAGCCGGGGCGGCTCCCGGTCCCGTCGTTCTCCCCGGAAAGGCTCCGGACGCGCGCCCGCTGAGGCCTGTGACGACCCGAACGAGCGCGACGGCACCGGCACTCTGACCGCCAGCCCTTGTTACAATGCCGCCGTGTCCGATCAAGGGAACCAGCGGTGTCCGCACGTGCTCGTCGGCGTTCGCGAGGACGAGGCCCGCGAGTGGATCGTCGCTTCGCTCCGCACCGCCCTGCCGGGCGTCGAGATCCGGTCGGCTGCCGACGACGCCGCGGCCGGCGAAGCGTTGCGCGCGGGGCAGGTGGATGTCCTCCTTTCCGAGTTTCCGGGGAACGACGACGCCGGCGCCCGGTCTGGGCATGGTGAAGGAGACTATGGCGGCGCCTTCGTCATCGTCCTCGCGGACCCCGGCGCTGGGGGGCAGCTCGTCGGCCTGTCCGGCCGTCCGGCCGACGACTTCCTGCTCAAGCCGGTCCGCATCGAAGAGCTCGTGATGCGGGTTCAGGCCGGACTGCACCGGGCGGCCGACCCGGTCCGGCTGGCTGAACGGGCCGCCGAGCTCGAGCGACTGGTCGCCCGCCAGAGCGAGTTCCTCTCCCTGGTCTCCCACGAGATCCGCACGCCGCTATCGGCAATCCAGTCGTCGGCCAACATCCTCCTCCGTTACAGCAGGCAGCGCCCCGAGTCGGTGGAGCGCTTCGCGCGGGTCATCCACCAGGAGGGGCAGCGACTCACCCGGCTGATCAACAACCTCCTCGACCTCGCCAAGATCGAGTCGGGCGAGGTCGAGTGGCGCTTCGAGCCGACGCCCTTGGGCGGGATCCTCGATCGGGTCCGCGAGTCGTTCGCCGCGGCGCTCGGCGAGCGCAGTCTCCGCCTATCCGTCGACGTACAGCCCGCGCCGCTGGCGCTGATCGTCGACCGGGACAAGCTGACTCAGGTACTCCTCAACCTGGTCTCCAACGCCGTCAAGCACTCACCTGCCGGTGGAGAGGTCTCGGTGCGCTGCAGCGAGCGTCAGGGAGGCCTGGTCCGTATCGAGGTGGAGGATCAGGGCGACGGCGTCCCCCCGGGCGACGTGGAACGGATCTTCGAGCGCTTCCAGCAGCTCGAGAGCGGCGACGAGCGCACTGGAACAGGTTTGGGCCTGGCGATCTCGCGACAGATCGTCGAGCACCACGGCGGACGGATCTGGGCCGAGGCGCAGCAGGCCAAGGGTGCCCTCTTCGTAGTCGAGTTGCCGGGTGGGCCCCGTCCCGAGGCGACCGATGGTCCAGTTTGACAACCAGTCCAAACAGGTCAAGCTGAAGGTCGTCTACTACGGCCCGGCACTCGGCGGCAAGACGACGAGCCTGCAGCACGTCCACCGGGTCACCGATCCGTCCCGCCGCACCAAGCTCTACGCGCTCAACACCGCCTCCGACCGGACGCTGTTCTTCGACCTGCTGGCCCTCGACCTTGGGCGGGTTCGGGGGTACCGGGTCACACTCCAGCTTTTCACCGTGCCGGGCCAGGTCCAGTACAACGCGACCCGGCGCGCCGTCCTCGCCGGCGCTGACGGCATCGTCTTCGTGGCGGACTCGCAGCGCGCCCAGGCGAGGGCCAACGAGGAGAGCCTGGCGAACCTGGCGGAGAACCTGCGCTCGAACGGCCTCGATCCCGATGTCATCCCGATCGTCCTGCAGTACAACAAGCGCGACCTGCCGGACGCGATGGGACGCGCCGAGGCGGAACGCTCGCTGAACCCGCGCGGGTCGCCGGCGTTTGAGACGGTCGCCACGACCGGGTTCGGGGTGATGGAAGCCTTCATCGCCATCGTCCAGGCGGCCGTCGTCTCGGTGGGCGACCGGCTCGGTCTGTCGGAGAGGCCGGAGGCGATCCCGAAGCTCCTGGACAGCGTGCGCGCCGCGCTACTGCCGCTTCTTCCCGGGACCGGGTCGCCGGCCGCGGAGCCGGCGGTGGTGTTGCGCCCGGTCTCCGGCAACGCGGCCCTGGACCAGGACGAGCTGCTCGCCGAGGCGGTGCGCGCCAACATGGCGATGACGGACCTCACCGCGCGGCTCGACCGGCTGAGCCAGGACCTCGACCGCCGCGTCGGGCAGCTCCGTGCCATCAACGAGTTTGGCCGGCTGATGTCGCAGGCCCGGGAGCCCGAAGAGGTCACGTCGGGCATCCTCGATCGGCTGCTGGCGGACCTTCGCGTCGCCAGCGGGTCGCTGCTCCTGGTGAACGAGGAAGGTGAGCTGGTCGAGATCCTCCGCCGGGGGCTCGAGGCGGAACCGATGCTGCAGGCGGACAGTGCCGGCCGACCGGCGATCGCGGCTGTTCTGGAGACGAGGCAGCCCGCCGTCACACGCCTGGACGACCTCGAGACCGGCCAGCTCGCCGCCGCCCCCTGGCTGACGGTGCTCCAGGAGCTCGGACTGGTCGCCGCGCTGGCCGTGCCGCTGGTCGCGCAGGACAGGGCAGTGGGGGTGGTGACCTGCTACGCCGACGCGTCGAGAGGCGCGTTTGAGGACGAGGACCTCGAGCTCGCCTCGGTACTGGCGGGCAACGCCGCGACCGCCATGGCCAACGCCCGCGCCTGGCGCTCGCTCGAGCAGCTCAACCGGTCGCTGGAGGATGCGGTCGCGGCGCGGACCCGCGAGCTCGAGCAGGCGTTGGTGCGCGCCCACGGCCTGGCCGAGGAGGTGGAGGACCGGAACGCCGAGCTCAAGGCCGCCAACCTCCAGCTTCGCGACCTCGAGCGTCTCAAGGGCGACCTCCTGGACCGGGTCGCACACGAGCTCAACACGCCGGTCACCGCGATCCAGACGGCGGCGCGCATCCTCGCGAAGTACGAGGAGGTGCCGGCGGAGAGGGCGGCCAGGTTCGTCGGGATCATCGAGCGCGAGGCGACCCGGCTCGCCGAGCTGATCGCCTCGGCGCTGCAGGCGGTGGTGTTGGGCCTGGCGGAGGGACGGCCGGCCGCGGCGCCGGTCGTGGTCGCCGACCTGCTCAGGCGGGTGCTGGCGCCGCTCAAGGGCGAGATCAACGAGCGCCGGCTCGCGCTCCAGGTCCGCGTGGCCGCCGGGCTCGACTCGGTCGAGGGCGACGGCGAGCAGCTCGAGTCGGCGCTGCGGGCGGTGGTGCGCAACGCGGTGGAGTTCAGCCGCGAGGGCGGCGCGGTGACGCTGACGGTGCGGCCGGTGCGACGAGACGCGGGCTCGTGGGTCGAGATGCGCGTGCAGGACGCCGGCGTGGGGATCGCGCCCGAGGATCTCCCGCACGTCACCGAGGTGTTCTGGCAGGGCGGCAACATGTTGACCGGCAAGCCGCACGGACTGGGCCTGGGTCTCGCCGTGGCCCGGAGGGTGGCGGAGAACCATGGCGGGGAGCTCGAGATCGTGTCCGCGCCGGATGCCGGAACCACCGTGACCCTCCTCCTGCCCAGGGGCCCGGCGTAATGGCAGGGGGTGCGCCGAGCAGGCCGCTCGTGCTGGTCGCCGACGACGAGCCCAGCATCCGCGAGACGGTGTCATTCATCCTCGAGATGGAGGGCTTCGCGGTGGCCGGGGCCGAGGACGGCGAGCAGGCGCTCGCCGAGATCCGGCGACTCCGCCCGCCGGTCGTGCTCCTCGACGGGATGATGCCGCTCCGGGACGGGTTCGACGTCTGCCGGGAGGTGAAGGCCGACCCGGAGCTCGCCGCGGTCAAGATCGTGATGCTCACGGCGCTCGGGCAGAAGACGGACCGGGAGAAGGCGGTGGCGGCCGGTGCCGACGTCTACATCACAAAGCCCTTCGACGAGGACGAGCTGCTGGCGCTGCTGCGAAGGCTCACTGCGGGAAGCTGACAGCCAACGACTGACAGCCAGAAGCCAACAGCCGACAGCTCACAGCTCTCCCCCTCCCGCCCCACACAGCAAGGCCACCGCCCACCCGCCTCCGCCCGTCCTGCCCGGCGAAGGGCGGTAGACTCGCGACATGGCGACGTTCGCGGTCCTCGCGGCTCGGCCCGACCTGGGCATCTACCACGATCTCGGTGTCACCGCGCGCCGGCTCGGCCACGTCCTCGAGGTCCTCGACAGCACGACCCTCATCGCCCGCGCGCACCCTCCCGAGGTCTTGCGGGGCGGGGCCCGGCTCGACCCCGGCGCGTTCGCCGCCGTCCTCCCGCGGGTCGGCAACTGGCGTCCGGATTCGACCCTCGCCGTGCTCGTGGCGTTCCAGGCTGCCGGGGTGCCCTCGCTCAACCGCCCGGCCGCGATCCGTCGCGGCCGGGACCACTGGCGCACCGCGGCCGCGCTCGGCGCCGCCGGGCTGCCTCACCCGGACACCGTGGCAGGCGCCGAACCGGAGGCGCTGGCGGTCGCCGCTTCCGCCGTCTGCTCGTTCCCCTGCGTGGTCAAGCAGCGCCGCTCGCGCCAGGGGGTCGGCGTCATCCGCTGTTCCACGCGGGCCGAGCTCGAGGCGGTCCTCGACTCGCTCTGGCGACTCGGCGACGAAGTCGTCGTGCAGCGCTTCTGTCCCCCCGGCGGGATCAGCCGCAGGGTGCTCGTCCTCGACGGCGAGGTGCTGGGCGCCACCGAGCACGTGGCGGCGCCCGGCGAGTTTCGCGCCAACGCGGCCCGTGGCGGCGCCGTCCGCGGCATCGAGCTCGAGGGAGCCCAGGCGGACCTGGCCGTGGCCGCTGCGGCCCAGGTCGGGCTGGGGTTCGCCGGCGTCGACCTGCTGCCCGACGGCGAGCACTGGGTGATCGGCGAGGTCAACCCGTCCCCAGGCTGGACCCACTTCACGGCGGCCACCGGTGTCGCCGTCGGCGAGCGGCTCGTCCTCGCACTCGCTCGCCTGGGGGGGAACGCGTGAGCGACCCGTTTCGCGTCACCGACACGGTGCGTCTCCAGCCCGGCCGCGAGGCCTCGGTGTTGCGGGGGCATCCCTGGATCTACTCCGGCGGGCTCGCCGACGCGCGGCCCACCGGGATCGCCCCGGTCCGTGTCGTCGACGCGAACGGCCACGGCCTCGGCGTCGCGCTGCCGGGCTCCTCGGGCGGGTCGCTGGCGCTCCGCATGGTCGCCTGGGGCGAGGAACGCTGGGGCGCGGAGCTGCTGCGCCAACGGCTGGCGGAGGCCGTGGCCCTACGCGACCGGCTCGCCATCGACAGCGACGCGATGCGCCTGGTCCATGCCGAGGGCGACGGGCTCGGCGGCCTGGTGGTGGACCGCTACGGCGACACCGCCGTCCTGGAGGTCTACGAGCCGGCCTGGCAGCCGGTGCTCGGCACCGTTGTCTCCTTCCTCACCGACACGCTGCACGTCTCGGGCGTGCTCCTCCGGCGGGGCTACGAGCGCCGCTCGACCCCCGAGCCGGTGGTCGGGCCCCTTCCGGCCGCACCGGTGGAGATCCGCGAAGGCCGCGCGCGTCTGCCGGTCGACCTGGTGCGGGGGCAGAAGACCGGCTTCTTCCTCGACCAGCGCGAGAATCGCCGGCGCCTCGGCGAGGTCGCCCGCGGTGCGACGGTGCTCAACCTGTTCTCCTACTCGGGCGCCTTCGCGATCGCGGCGTTGCTCGGCGGCGCCCGGCGGGCCGTCAACGTTGACGCGTCGCGCGACGCACTCGGTCTGGCCCGGCAGGCGTACGGGCTGAACGACCTCGAGGCGCGCGACGAGGACTTCCTCGCCGGCGACGCCTTCACCGTCGCCCGCGAGCTGGCGTCGCGCGGCGAGCGCTTCGACCTCGTGGTCGTGGACCCGCCCGCGTTCGTCCGGCGACGGGCGGAGCTCGAGGGCGGGCTGCGGGGCTACAAGGACGTCAACCTGCAGGCGCTCCGCCTGGTCGCGCTGGGCGGCCTGCTGCTCACCTGCTCGTGCTCGGCGTTGGTCGACGAAGAGGCCTTCGGCGGGGCGTTGCTGGCCGCCGCCGTCGACGCCGGCCGGACGGTCCGCATCCTCGAGCGGCGCTCGGCCGCCCCGGACCACCCGGTCGCGCTGGCCTGCCCCGAGAGCCGGCACCTCAAGGCCTGGTTGTGCGAGGTGCGGGCGAGAAGATAGGCAACAGGGGACAGGGGCCGGACCCGAGCCCCGAGCGCGGTAACGGCGGTCCGGCTCGCTCGCGGCGGGTGGACGCGCTAGACTGAACTGGTCACGCGACGGGGCCAACGAGATCTCAGCGAGGTGTTCCCGGATGTCACACTCGCGCCCCATCGAGAGGGAGGTGGCGGGCATGAGCGACGTGTCCTGCGGTGGATCCCACGCCCCTGCAAGAGATCCGGTGCTTGGTACGGAGATTGCTGTACGTAACAGACGAGTCATGCGTCTGCCCACTCACCACCGCCGGCAACGGGGCGTCACGCTCATCGAGATGCTGACCGTGCTGCTCCTCTTCGGCCTGATCGCGCTGATCGGCACGATCCAGGTCAACAAGACGTGGCAACGCTACCGCCTCGACAACGTCTCGAGCGAGCTGCGCAATTTCATGCAGTCGACGTTCGTCGAGATGGGCCGGCAGCGCACGCCGGTCTTCCTCCGGCTCGAGCCGCCGAACGGGACCGTGCCGGCCCGCCTCGCGGTGTGCCGGAACGCCGACGGCAGCGGTGAGATCGACGCCTACGTGATGCCCGACTTCGTCAGCCTGTCGACGACCAGCGTGACCGGCTTCATCTGCAACTGGCCGTGCGCGGCGAGCGGCGGGGCGTGCGCCACCATCACCACGCCGCGGGTGCTGCGCTGCGACGCGATCGGCCGGGCCACGAACTCCGAGGGAACCCAGGTGCGCGAGGTCCAGACCCTCGTCGTCACCCATCGCGACATGATCAACGCCGGGCTGGATCCGCGGGTCCGCTGGGAGATGCAGATCTTCCCGCTCTGGCAGGTGCTGGCGGAAAGGAGGCTGTACTGATGCTCAGGCGACGCAGGCGCACGCACCGGCCGGCCGCCCGACGGCGGCAGCGCGGGATGACGCTGGTCGAGGTGCTGATCTCCTTCTTCATCCTCTTCGTCGTCACGCTGGCCGTCCTCGAGCTGTTCTCGCTGTCGATCACCGTGAACCTCGGCTCGGCCGCGCGCACCGAGATGTCGTACAAGGCGCAGCTCGTCGCCGAGACGGTGCGGATGCAGAGCTTCTTCGAGCGCGAGACCCTGGCGGGACGCAACTCCGTCTGTTGCCCGCTGACTGCCGGCACTGTCGCGTTGCCGCCGAGCGGGTGCGAGAACTTCTGGGGCCCGAACGGGGTCAGCGCGTGGCGGGCCGACGCGCCCTACGCCCTCGAGTACCAGATCACGAACGCCGGCAGCTTCCGGCAGGTGACGGTGACGGCCTATCCGATGACCAGCGGCGCGACGCGGTACCCCGGCGCCGGAATCCCGAACAAGGCGGTGCGCTATGTGGCACAGCTCTGATCGCGCCCAGCGCGGCTACATGCTGATGGAGGTGGCCGTCTCGCTGCTCGCGCTCGTGCTCATCCTCGTCCTGTCGGCGCAGCTCCTCTTCGCGACCCGCCGGGCGTCGGTGCGGCAGCAGCTCCACGTCGAGGCGCGGCAGGTGGCGCGGGGCGCGGCCGACTACCTCGCCTTCCAGTTGCGCGGCGCCACCGACCTCGTGACCGACGCGATGGGCGGCCTGAACGGGCGCAACCCCCTCGCCGTGATGGCCTGGACGTTCGAGGGCAACGTCCCGGCCTCGGCGACCATCTGGCCGGACTGCGGCGCGTCGGCGGATCCCGACTGCAAGCAGAAGTCGTTCAACAACGTCACCAACGCCAACCTGGCCGACGTCGGCACCGACATCATCACCGTCGCGCGGACCGACTCGATCTACCGGATCGGCGCCCTGCGCTGGGTGGGCTCGAACTTCACGGCCGCCAACATGCACTGGCGCTTCGACCTCGGCTGCCCGCCCACCGCGACCGGGTGGGGCGACGGAGATATCCCGAACCGCGACCTCTTCAAGAGCTACACCGGCTACCACACCACCAACTGCCCGACCGGCAGCACGGGGTGCAGCGAGCCGATCGTCCTCGTCGACGGCGCCGGGATGGCGTCGTTCTACCAGATCACCGACTACAAGGACGGGGCGAACGACGACACCTGCCGGGCCAACATCGCCGCCCTCGACGCCGAGTGCACCGACAACTCGCGCGACCCCACCGTCAACCCGGGGCCGTGCTTCTGGACGGTGTCGTCGCCGTCCAACGCGACCCCGAACCTGCCGGGCGGCCAGCGCAACCTGACGGTCCCGTTCCGCCTCCTCGCCGGCGTGCGCTTCGTCTCGTTCCGGGTCTGCCGGGGCTGGCTCGAGCAGAAGGCGGGGCTGTTCGACGCCACCGCCGACGCCAACTGCCAGGCCGCCGACTGGAACACCGGCGCGTGGACTCCGCTGCTGCCCGACGTCGAGGACCTGCAGATCGCCTACCTGTTCCAGAGCGGTACGACCGGCAACGCGAGCGCCGCGACGCAGCTCGCCACGATCGCCAACATCCCGGTCCAGGGGCTGCCGGCGAACCCCCTCGACGTTACGCGGATCATCGGCTTCCGGGTCACGGTCACGGCGCGCTCGTCGACCGAGGTGATCGGCGAGGGCAAGCGGTTGAACATCCGCCCGGCCGCCGAGGACCACGCCGCCGGGACTGCGGAGACGCTCTTCTACTACCACCAGGTGTCGGCTGCGTCGATGCTGCGCAACCGGGCCCCGCAGAGCTAGCGGGAGGGATGGCCAATATGCGACGCGGTGAACGTGGTGTGGCGCTGATCACGGTGATCCTGATCCTCCTCGTGCTGACGGTGATGGGGATCGCCGCCGCCCTGCTCATGACCCAGGAGGACCGCACCTCGGCGCGGCAGGAGATGTACAAGGCCGCGCTGTACGCCGCCGAGGTCGGGCTGCGCAACGGCGAGGACATCCTGCGCAACACCCCGGTGAACTCGGCGAGCGCGCTCCTGCTCTACAACCCGACCGCCACCGGGACGATCCGCGAGATCTGGCGCGACTCCACGGCCGACGAGCTGCCGCGCCATCCGCCGTGCGGCGATGCGCGGAACTGGAACGCGACCAACCTCGGGACCTACCTCGTCCGCGGCGGGGCCACCCCGGGACCGGTCGCCAACGTCCGGGTCCCGATCGCGGTGGCCAGCGCGTCGGTGCCGACGGGGAAGATGGCGTTCTTCAGCCTGTACGTCCGCAACAACCCAGAGGACCTCGCGGTGTGCGCCGGCGGCGGCGGCGACAACGACCAGATCGTCCGCCTGATCTCGGTCGGCTGGATCTCGAACCTCGACGGCCAGGCGCTGGCCGTGAAGATCGTCGAGGAGGAGTTCAACTACGCGGGCGTGTCGCAGGCGCCCTCCTCCCAGCTCCAGGTGAACCAGGGCGGGACCGGGCAGGGCATCCTGTGATCGCCCGGGCAGCATCGTGCAGCGAAGCAGTCAGGGGGTCGGTATGACGACGAAGCCACGTACGACGGTCGTGCGCGCGGTGCTCTCCGCCTTCATGGCGGCGGCAGTCGCGACGCCGGCGCTGCCACAGACGGTCAACCCGGCCACCGAGGGCTACGACGTCATGCGGCAGATCACGACGCAGATCCCGCGCCCGAACCTGCTCATCGCCCTCGACGTCAGCAACTCCATGCGGATGGACTTCAGCGGCAACGTGGTCGGCGTCGACGAGACCGGCACGCAACCGCGGGCGACGTGGGTGCGCACCTGCGAGGGGCTCCAGCCGACCCCGACGCCCACCCCGACGGAGACCGCGACGCCGACGGTGACGCCGACCGAGACGCTCACGCCGACGGCGACCGCGACGCTGCCGCCGACGGCGACCGCACCGCCGACCGCCACGGTGACGGCGACGGAGACGGAGGTGCCGACCGCCACGCCGACGAACACCGCCGGTCCGACGGCGACGCGGACGGCACGGGCGACCCGCACCGGGACCGCGACTGCCGTCGCGACCGCGACTGCCGCCGCGACCGCGACCCGCACGGCGACCGGGGTGCCGCTGACTCCGACCCGGACCAACACACCGCGGACGCCGACCAGGACCTCGACACCGGCTCAAACGCCGACCCGCACGGCGACTGGAGTCCCGGCCACCGCGACGCGGACCCGCACGCCGGCACCGACCGGGACGGCCACCGCGACCGGGATCCCGCGGACCGCGACGCGCACGCCGATCCCGCGGACCGCGACGCGCACCCCGCTCCCGGCGACCGCCACGGCGACGCCGGCCGCGACCTCGACCCGGACCCGGACGCCGGTCCCCGCGACCTCGACCCGGACAGCCACCGCTGCGGCGACCTCGACCCGGACGGCCACCGCCCCCTCGACGCCGACCAGGACCTCCACGGCGCCGGCGACCAGCACGCCGCCTGCAACGGCGACGAAGACGAAGGTTCCCACGTGGACACCTTCTGGCGGGATGCCGGAGGGCGACCCCGACGCGCCCGCCACGCCCCCCGGCGGCAAGCGCGCCGAGGGCTTCCTGTCGACCACCTGGGGCACCGTGGCGGCGCTCCTCTCGCCGCTCACCTCCGGCCTGTCGTCGAGCCTGTTCGCCTCGGCGGGGCTCGGCCGGCCGGCGCCCGCCGCGGCGTTCGCCGCACCGCGCCTCGCCCTCGCCGGGCCGCAGCTCGCCATGCCGCACCTCGCGCAGGTCGATCCCTGCTCGGCGGGCACCTTCCAGACCTGGCGCTACACGCTGATCGTCGACCAGATCCGGCCGAGCCGGATGGCGGTGGTGAAGAATGCACTCGGCAGTACGGTCGATATTATCTCCACATGGGACCCACCCGCCACGTGGCCTACCGTTACCTGGTTGGGAGCCACCGTTAGCGGACCGACTGTGCAGCACCGGAGCCCAGCGCGGACGACAGTAATCGGCGACGCGACGATGGGCGACACCGTCACACTCCAGGTCGAGGACATCATTGCCAGCGACTGGCCAACGACAGCGCCGGGGAACCGTGTGGTGATCAGCCCATACGACTACGAGCATGAGGACCAGTCGAGCGTCGGGACTGTAACCAGCGTCGATACGAGCAGCATTCCGAACACGATCACCCTGACGGTCGAGCGAGTGAACTTCAACGAGATTCGCCCGCCCGCCTTCCCGGCCTACGATCCGGGTTCTCCTGAGCTTGCGACAAGGCTGTATCGAGTGAAGTCGTACCACACCTACACCTGGGAGGCGAGTTTTGGCGGCTTCGTCTCTGACCCGGGACGACCGTTCGAACTCTACGACAGAACTGGGCTGATTGTGCCGACAAGCGATCCAAGCAGCATGAGTTGGCGTGACGCACCGCTCTATGACGCGGCCTCTGCCCCGCGGGGCTTGGTCGGCAGCGGCGGCGACCCCCTGCCGCCCGCCAACGTGCTCGGCCGGACCGCGGGGCTCGTGAACTGGGGGCTGCAGATCTCTCCCGGGCTCAACCAGACCGACTCCCTGCAGCAGCTCGAGGTGCCGATCGACAGCCGCGACGCCGTCGACCCCGCCCACACCCAGGCGCTCCTCGACCGCATGCGGCCGGCGTTCGACACGACCACGGCCGGTCTCAACGTAGGTGGCATCACGCCCACGCGGTCAGCGCTCGAGTTCGCCAAGAGGGTACTGCGCACAACCGTCGACGGCGGCGACGTCACCGACTCGCGCGGCACCACCGTGACCCTGCCGCGCGACCAGCGCGGCTTCGACTGCGGTCGCCTCAACGCGACCGTGCTGATCACCGATGGCCTGTCGAACCGGTTCAATCCCGGCTCGTCGTGCTGGCCCGATCCCGAGAACCATCTCATGGCCCAGTGGGCGGACCCCTGTCTCGACTGTTCGGCACCGTGCACTGGCATTAGCGGCGGTCCGGGCTGCCCCGACGGCGGACCCTACGTCGACGGCGTCACGGTGGTCCGCTGCCCAGACAGCTATGAGCTGTTCCCTGCCGGCCGCTCCAAGGAGCTGTGGGGCCTGACCTCGGCCGTCTTCACCGACCCGGTCTCCTCGCAGCCCGCCGAGCTGTTCGCCCGCACCTGGGCGATCGGCCTGTCGCAGAACGTCGGCCCCTGCGAGCTCGACTACACCGCCTACATGGGGCGCACCGACGCCAACGACCCCGAGGGGCGCGGCGGCCTCGGCGACTACCAGGGGGCCGGCACGCTCGGCGACGTCGGGCCGCGCCTACCGCAGACCATCGACGACACCGCGACGTACGCGGCGCTCGCCCCGACCTGCCCGGACAACGTGCCGACCGGCGGCCACTACGCCTTCTTCGCCGAGGACCGCGAGGCCTTCATCACAGCCCTCGAGAGCATCGTCACCTCGATCGGGGTCGGCGACTACACGACCTCGGCCCCGTCGGTCGTCGGCTCGGCCCAGGTGCTCGGCACCCTGGGCCTGGTCGCGAGCGGCGGCTACCCCGACTGGAAGGGCCACTTCTACGCCTACAACCTCGCGGTGGACTGCGACAGCACCACCGACGAGTGGACCTGCGACCTCACGGTGCCGTGCGGCACCGACGACACGGCGACCGGGGGGCTGAAGAGCAACTGCATCTGGGATGCCGGCGCGACGATGAGCCTCGGCCCCGACGGCGACCACACCACGACCGCCGACAACAACGCCGGCCTCGCGCGCAAGGTCTACACCTGGAACCCGGGCAGCTCGAACACCCTCGTCCCGATCACCGCGTCGGCCGGGACCGTCAGCACGCTGAACTCGCTGTGCTCGGGCTGCGGCATCACCCTCGACACGGTCGACTTCATGCTCGGCAACACCGGCGACACGGCCAACCCCGGGCCGCGGCGCTGGATGCTCGGCGCGATCGTCAACTCGACGCCAGCCATCGTCGGACCGACCGAGGTGTGGAAGCAGAACACCCTGCAGCCGCGGACCGGCTTCGAGGACGTCTACTCGGGGCGCCACAGCGTGATCTGGGTCGGTTCGTCGGACGGCATGCTGCACGCCATCGACGTCATCGACGGCGCCGAGATCCTCGCCCTCATCCCGCCCGACCAGCTCGCCAAGCAGGTCCAGCTCCACGACACCTTCCTCACGCACTTCGACTACACCGCGGCGACCGACGACTACGTGACCGGTCAGCTCATGACCGCGTCGAACCACGTCTACGGCGTGGCCAGCTCGCCGCGCTTCGGCGACGTCTGGGCCACCACCTCGACCGGGTGGCCGTGTGCCAGCGGGACGGGGTGCTACAAGACGGTGCTCCTTGCCTCTGAGGGGCCGGGCGGCACCGGCCTCTACGCCTTCGACGTGACCCACCCCTACGCCCGCGACCTCAACGCCGACGGCGATACGGACGACCAGGGTGAGATGGATCCCAACTACGACGCCTCGGTGCCGGTCAAGCCGCTGTGGGGCGTGACCCGCGACGGCGCCGCCGGCACGACGGTGAACGCCAACCTCGGCAGCACCTGGTCGGTGCCGGCGCTCGGCGGCTCGAGCCAGTCGGAGTGGGAGATCGTCTTCGGCGCCGGCTGGGACGAGCGGATGCCGGCCTCCGGCGTCACCAACAAGCTGTTCCGGGTCAACCCGGTCACCGGAGCGCTGCGGGATACGCCATACAACGTGCCCGGCCAGGACAGCGGCGCCCTGGTCCGCAACCAGACGTTCGCCCACTCGGTCATCTTCGGCACCGAGTCGCCGTACTTCCGCGAGGACAACATCGTCGACCAGGCCGTCCAGGTCGACCTCAACGGGCAGCTCTGGCTCCTCACCAACGACGGCTCGAGTTGGACGCTCGACGCCTGGTACGACGCCGGCGCCGGCAACCCGATGTACTACCCGCCGGCGGTCGCCGCCTACCCGCCGACGACGTCGCCGCCGCCGACCTACGACATCTTTGCCTTCTCGACCGGGACGTTCTACGAGACGAGCCCCAACGTGACCGGCGAGAACGTCGGCGTCGACGGGAGCTTCATCCCCACCCTGCACGTCGAGGTGCGCAACATCGGGAACAACCAGCGGGCGTGCCACTCGAACCCGATCGAGATCGAGATCCGCGACATCCTGCTTCCCGGCAGCACCACCGAGACGGTCGGCCGGCGGACCCAGGTCACGGCGCCGCCGCTCGTCTTCGTGCCGACGACGGTCGCGGCCGACCCGTTCGCGCTGTTCCTCCTCTACGACCCCGACGCCTCGTGCGCCGGCTACTCCTACATCGTCCGCATCAACGTCGACCCCTCCGACTGCAGCTACGCCATCGACCGCTACAACGCCGGCGAGGGTGCGGCCTCCGGCTTCGCGATCGCCGGCGGCCAGGTCATCCTGGCCAAGTCGCACGTCGGCCGCGACGGCCGAGCCGAGATCCAGATCGTGCCCGACATCAACATCGCGGTCGGCCAGCGCGCGCAGGGAATCCGCTGGTGGCAGGAGCTGCAGTAGCGCGACCTTCCCATGTGGAACGAACCCGGGGGCGGGCCGCACGGCCCGCCCTCTTCTCGTCCGCCGGCGGATCCCAGTCGTGTCTGTCATCCCGAGGAGCAACGCGACGAGGGATCTCCTGCTCTCCACCAAATGCAGTAGATCCCTCCCCTTCGCTCCGCTCAGGGTTCGGGATGACAGCAAGGGAAGCGGTCAAGGCCGTGGCCACCGGTAAACTGAGCCGTGACCTGTTACTACGTCTACATCATGACCAACCGCTCGGGAACGCTCTATGTCGGAGTGACGAACGACCTTGTCCGCCGTCTCCACGAGCACCGTGAAGGCAAGCACCCTGGGTTCACGGCCCGCTACAAGGTGAACGAGCTCGTGTACTACGAGACGACGGCGAACGTTGCTGCAGCCATCGCTCGCGAGAAAGAAATCAAGGGGTGGCGCCGCGCGAAGAAGCTCGCGCTCATCGCCTCGTTGAATCCGCACTGGGAAGATCTCAGCGAAGGCTGGTTCGAGGCAGTGGAGCCCTCCCCTTCGCTCCGCTCAGGGTTCGGGATGACAGACGGCCCCGAGATGGACTGCGGCGATGCAACTCGGGAACGGGGCGGCCTTGACGCTGGCTGCGCCCGTGCGGTAAAGTTCCCACCCCGGTTCGGCCGGGGTTAGTTCTTTGGCAGCTTCGGGACGAGGACGGGCTCAAAGCTCCTCTTGGGAGGACGCCCGTCGGCAGCCCGCGGAGCAGGCGCGTAGCTCAGCTTGGTTAGAGCGCTACCTTGACACGGTAGAGGTCAGCGGTTCGAGTCCGCTCGCGCCTACCATTTCGGCTCCGCTCGCGATGAAGGCGCGTAGCTCAATTGGTAGAGCGCATCCCTCACACGGATGAGGTCTGCGGTTCGAGCCCGCACGCGCCTACCACGCGCCTTTTCTTGGCTGCCGTCCCGTCTCTGCGGGGCGGCTTTTTTGTTGTCTCCGGCCAGGAGCGGTCGGGGAGGCGAGGACGATGACGGAGCAGCACATCACACTGACGTTGCCGGACGGGAGCCGGCGCGAGCTCCCGGCGGGCACCACGCCGCTGGAGGTCGCGGGCGCCATCGGCGAGCGTCTGGCCCGGGCGGCGGTCGCTGGCATGCTCGACGGCGTGATCGTCGACCTGCGCGCGCCGCTCGAGCGCTCGGGCGCGTTCCGCGTCCTGACGGCCCGGGACGCCGAAGCCGGCGTGGTCATCCGCCACTCGGCCGAGCACGTGTTGGCCGACGCCGTCGAGCGGCTGTTCCCCGGCACCATCATCGACGCCGGCCGCCAGGACCACGCCGAGAAGTTCCAGTACGACTTTCGCTTCCCCCGCGGGTTCACGCCCGAGGACCTCGAGCGGATCGAGCAGGAGATGGCCCGCATCGTCAAGGAGGGTCGTCCCTTCGAGCGTACGGCGGTGACCCGCGAGCAGGCCGCCGAGGTGTTCAAGGCGCGCGGCGAGGAGATCAAGCTCGTCCGCCTCGCCGACATCCCCGACGGCGAGATGATCACGCTCTTCCGCCACGGCGAGTTCGTCGACCTGTGCCGCGGGCCGCACGTGCAGCGCACCGACCAGATCGGCGCCTTCAAGCTGATCGAGACCTCCGGCGCCTACTTCAAGGGCGACGAGCGCAACGAGATGCTGCAGCGCGTCTACGGCACGGCCTTCGCCACCAAGGACGAGCTCGCCGCCTACTTCGCGAAGATCGAGGAGGCCCGCCGCCGCGACCACCGCCGGCTCGGCAAGGACCTCGACCTCTTCTCGTTTTCCCCGCTCGCCCCGGCCTCGCCGTTCTTCCACCCGCGCGGCGCCGTCGTCTACAACGAGCTGGTCGCCCTCATGCGCTTCCTGTACAAGGAGTTCGGCTACAAGGAAGTGGTCACGCCGCAGCTCTTCGACGTCGAGCTGTGGAAGCGCTCCGGGCACTACGAGGCGTACCGCGAGAACATGTTCTTCTCGGACGTGGACGAGCGCGAGTTCTCCCTGAAGCCGATGAACTGCCCGTCCCACTGCGTCCTCTACGCGACCCACGCGCACTCCTACCGGGAGCTGCCGCTGCGTATCGCCGACTTCGGCCGGCTGCACCGCTACGAGCGTTCCGGCGTGGTCCAGGGGTTGACGCGGGTGCGGTCGTTCTGCCAGGACGACGCGCACATCTTCTGCCTGCCGTCGCAGATCGGCGCCGAGATCGCCTCGCTGTTCGACCTCATGTTCCGCGTCTACGAGACCTTCGGCTTCTCGCAGCCGGGCATCTACCTGTCGACCAAGCCCGAGAAGGCGATCGGTGACCCGGCGTTGTGGGATCAGGCCGAGGCGACCCTGCGGCAGTGCCTCGAGGCGCGCGGCGTGCCGTTCACCGTCAACGCCGGCGACGGCGCCTTCTACGGCCCGAAGATCGACTTCGTGGTCCACGACGCGATCGGCCGCGAGTGGCAGCTCGGCACCATCCAGCTCGACTTCAACCTGCCGCAGCGCTTCGAGCTGACCTACGTCGCCGAGGACGGCACCGAGCAGCGTCCGGTGATGATCCACCGCGCGGTGCTCGGCTCGCTGGAGCGCTTCTTCGGCGTGATGCTCGAGCACTTCGCCGGCGACCTGCCGGTGTGGTTGGCGCCGGAGCAGGCGCGGGTCCTGCCGGTGTCGGACAAGTTCCTCGACGCGGCCCGGGCCCTGCGCGGCAGCCTGGTCGCCGCAGGGCTGCGCGTCGAGGTCGACGAGCGCAACGAGAAGCTCGGCGCCAAGATCCGCGACGGCGAGATGGGGAAGATCCCCGTGCTCCTCATCGTCGGCGCGCGCGAGGCCGAGGCCGGCGGCGCCAGCGTGCGGGTCCGGCACCGCGGCGACCTCGGCTCGCGCACCGCGGCGCAGATCACGACCGTCATGACCACGACCGCGCAGTCGCGGTCGCTCGATCCGTGGCCGGAGGGTGCATGACCCTCCGGCTTTTTCTTTCGACTCTCGACCCCCAACCGGGTGTGGGTGGGGGAGAACAGTTGCCAAGGAGGCATTGATGCCCAAGCTCAAGACGTTGCGTGCGGCGGCCAAGCGCTTCAAGAAGACCGGTTCCGGCAAGTTCAAGCGGGGCCACGCCTATCACCGGCACATCCTGACCAAGAAGACCTCGACCCGGAAGCGTCACCTGGGCGACTCGGCCATCGTCAAGCCGGCCGATGCGAAGAACGTGGAGCGCATGCTCCCGTACGCGAAGTAGGAGGCGGTCATGCGTATCAAGAGGGGTTCCAACCGCGTTTCGCGCCGCAAGAAGGTCCTCAAGATCTCCAAGGGCTACTTCCTGACGCGTCGCAATGCGTACCGGATGGCCAAGCTGCAGGTCGAGCGCTCGCTGCAGTTCGCCTACCGCGATCGCCGCACCCGCAAGCGCACGATGCGCTCGCTGTGGATCATCCGCATCAACGCGGCGGCCCGGACGTTCGAGATCTCGTACTCCCAGCTCATCGCCGGGCTCAAGGCGGCCGGGAGCGAGCTCGACCGCAAGGCGCTCGCCGACATGGCGGTGCGCGACACCGAGGCGTTCGGCGAGATCGTCAAGCTGGCCAAGAAGGGCCTCGCCTCCAAGACCGCCTGACGGCCATGGGCACGGCGGAGCTGGAGCGGGTCCGGGAGGAGTTCCTCGCGGCGCTCAGGAGCGCCGGGAACGACCCCGACGGGGTGGAGGCGGTACGTGTCCGCTTCGCCGGGCGCCGCTCCGGGCTGCTGCGCGACCTCGAGGAGCGGCTCAAGGTCCTGCCGAAGGAGGAGAAGCCAGCCTTCGGCAAGGCGCTCAACGAGCTCAAGCGGTTCGTCGGTGAGCGCCTCGACGCGGCGCAGTCGGCGGCGGCCGAGGCGGCCCGGGTGGCAGAGGCGTTCGACGTCACCCTGCCCGGTCGCCGGCCGGAGACGGGCAGCCTGCACCCCGTGACCCTGGTGCGCCGGGAGGTCGAGGAGATCTTCCTGCGCATGGGCTACTCGGTGGCCGACGGCCCCGAGGTCGAGGACGACTGGCACAACTTCGAGGCGCTCAACATCCCGCCCGACCATCCGGCGCGCGACACCCAGGACACCTTCTACCTCGAGGGCGGCCTGCTCCTCCGCACCCACACCTCGCCGGTGCAGGTGCGCAGCATGGAGTCGACGAAGCCGCCGATCCGCCTGATCATCCCGGGCCGCGTCTACCGGCGCGACTCGGACCTCCGCCACTCGCCGATGTTCCACCAGGTCGAGGGGCTCGTCGTCGACGAGGGGATCACCTTCGCGAACCTCAAGGCGACCCTCGAGGCGTTCGTCCACGTGCTCTTCGACCCGGCGCTCGCGGTGCGCTTCCGGCCGAGCTACTTCCCCTTCACCGAGCCGTCGGCCGAGGTCGACATCACCTGCATCTTCTGCCGCGGCAAGGGGTGCCAGGTGTGCTCGCAGTCGGGCTGGATCGAGATCCTCGGCGCCGGCATGGTCGACCCGCGAGTGTTCCGGGCGTGCGGCATCGACGAGACGCGCTACACCGGGTTCGCCTTCGGGTGCGGCCTCGACCGCGTGGCGATGCTCAAGTACGGCATCCCCGACCTGCGACTCCTGTTCTCGGGCGACGAACGCATGCTGCGCCAGTTCCCGGCGGGGGTGGCGCGATGAAACTGCTGCTGTCGTGGGTGTGCGAGCACCTCGAAGGCGCTCGCGCAGCCGACGTCATCGCGGAGCGCCTCACCGCCGCTGGCCTCAACGTGGAGACCCGCGAGAAGGCTGGCGACGACGAGCTGTGGGACGTCGACGTCACGACCAACCGGCCCGACGCGATGAACCACCGCGGGCTGGCCCGCGAGGCGGCGACGGCGGGCTGCGGCACGCTCGAGGCGCTCGCGCCGGTCGTCCCGGAGGGCCCGGCGGGGGTCGCGGAGCTCGGCAAGGTCACGGTCGTCGACTCGGCCGGCTGCCCGCGGTACTGCGCCCGGGTCATCCGCGGCGTGACGATCGGCCCGTCGCCGGCGTGGCTCGCCGAGCGGCTCGAGCGGTGCGGCATTCGCCCGATCAACAACGTCGTCGACGCGACCAACTACGTCCTCCTCGACCTCGGCCAGCCGCTCCACGCCTTCGACCTCGACCTGCTGGCGGGCCGGGAGATCGTCGTGCGGCGGGCCGCCGCCGGCGAGCGCTTCACGACCCTGGACGGCGTCGAGCGGGTACTCGTCGCCGCCGACCTGGTCATCGCCGACCGCGACCGCGCCGTCGCGCTGGCCGGGGTGATGGGCGGCGCCAACAGCGAGATCTCAGGGAGGACCCGCGACGTGCTGCTCGAGTCGGCCTGCTTCGAGCCGCTCTCGATCCGCCGCACCGCGCGCCGGCTCGGCCTGTCCACCGAGGCGTCGTTCCGCTTCGAGCGTGGCGCCGACCCGGCCATGGCGCGGACTGCGGCCGACGTCGCCGCCGCGCTGATCCGGCAGCTCGCCGGCGGCGAGATCGCCGCCGGGGTGCTCGACTCCGCGCCGGTGCTCGCCGCGCCGCGGACCATCTCGCTGTCGCTGGCGCGCCTGTCCGCCTTCGCCGGGTGCCCGATCCCGCGCGAGCGGGCGCTCGCGATCCTCGCCGCCCTCGAGCTCGAGCCTCGGGGCGACGGCGACGAGATCGCCTGCACGGTCCCCACCTTCCGCATCGATCTCGAGCTGGCGGAGGACGTCTACGAGGAGGTCCTGCGTCACTTCGGCTACGACAACATCCCGTCGCTGCTGCCGGCGTCGACGGCCGCGCCAGGCCGGCGCCTCGGGTCGTGGCCGCTCACCGAGAGGGCCCGCGAGGCGATCACCGCCGCCGGCCTGGCGGAGACCTGCTCCTACGCGTTCGTCGCGGAGTCGGCCGAGGCGGCGACCGCGGCCTCGCCGCTCGCGGATCGCGGCGCCACCCTGCGCCTGTCGAACCCGCTGTCGGCACGTCTCGCCGTGATGCGCCGGTCGGTGCTCGCGGGGCTCCTCGAGGCGGCGGCCGGGAACCTCCGCCGCGGGGCCGAGCGGGTCGCGCTCGCCGAGGTCGGCCGGGTGTACTTCGCCGACGGCGCCGCCGCCCGCGAGGAAGAGCGGCTGGCGGTGGCGCTGGCCGGCCGGACCGGGGCGTGGGACGACTCGCGCGAGACCGACTTCCTCGACCTCAAGGGCGTCGTCGAGACCGTGCTGGGGCACCTCGGCGTGGCCGGCGCGACCTGGACGCCGGGGCACGACGCGGTGCTCGAGCCGGGATTCGCGGCCCGCGTGACGGTCGCAGGCCGGGTCGTGGCGGTCGCCGGACGGCTCGCCGGCGCCGTCGCCGACAGCTTCGAGGTCCCGGCGCCGCTGTGGGTCGCCGAGATCGACCTCTCCTGCGCGGCCCGCGAGGTGGTGCCGAGCTTCCGGCCGCTCCCGCGCTTCCCGGCGGTGGTCGCCGACCTCACCGTCCGGCACAAGGTCGCGCTGCCCTACGAGCGGCTCGACGCGGCCGTCAGGGGTGCGGCGCCGGAGTGGCTCGAGGAGGTCGTGCCGGTGGTGCGGTACCGCGGCGAGGGCGTCGGCGCCGACGAGGTGAAGACCACGCTGCGGCTGGTCTACCGGCACGGCGAGCGCTCGCTCACCCAGGACGAGGTCAACGCCGCACACTTCGCGCTGATGGACGCGCTCACGCGCGACCTCGGTGTCAGCTTCACGTAGGGAGAGGAGTCGACCATGGACGTGTTCGAGACCCTGGAATCCCGAGTCGGACGCCTGATCGAGGCGTACAAGGCGCTGCAGGGCCGGGTCGCCGAGCTCGAGACGGCCAACCGCGCGCTCAAGGTCGGGGACGAGACGGTCGACGAGCTGCGCGAACGGATTTCCCACCTCGAGGCGGAGCGCGACGAGGTCCGCACCCGCCTGGAGAGGGTCCTCGAGAACCTCGCTGCGCTGGAGATCTGATCCCCGCCCGCCCACCCGGTGTGGGGCTTGAGGCTCGAGACCTGAGGTCAATTAGTAGGAGCGGCCGCCCGCCGGGCGGCCGGTTTCGTGTCCGCCGTGCCTCTGGACGGATGGGGTCGAACCGGCTATAAGTCCCCGACACCGAGGGCCAGACAGGTTCGAGCACGCACCTCGTGGGGGAGGCGACGATGAGCGAGCACGGCGGCATGTTGGCGCACGACGACCGGCCTGCGTTGGTGGTCAGGGACGCGGAGCTGGCGGGCGTCGATCCCAGCCCGTCCACCATGTGCACGATCCCGGGCAGCCGCATGTTCGAGATCCGCGACGCGCTCGCGGTCTACCGCAAGGCCGACCCGTCGGGCGAGATGTTCGACGCCAGCCAGGGGGACGGCGGAGCCAGCCTGCCGGGGGTCGGCGCCGAGCTCCTCGATGCCGCCCACGAGCTGCAGAAGGCGCACGGCAGTGCCTACGACCAGCCCTTCGGCACCGATTTGTTTCGCCGGGCGATGGTCGAGGAGTACTGGAAGCTCGACGCGGGGACCGGTTGGGGAGCGGAGAACGTGCTGGCCTGCCAGGGGGGTCGCGATGCCTTGCTCAAGGCGTACGACGCGATGAGCTTCCTGGGTACCGGCCGGCGCGGCGACTTCGTGGTCACCAGCCGGGTCCCGTGGATCTCCTACAACTGGGGGCCGTACGCCGTCGGCGCCAACGTCATGCTCGCCCCCGGTCGCGAGGCCGACGGCTGGGCGCTGACGCCGGAGGGGATCGCGGCCTGCGTCGAGCTCGCCGGCCGCACCGGGTGGCGGCGGGTGTGCGGGCTGGTCATCACCAACCCCGACAACCCGACCGGTCGCACCCAGCCGCTCGAGCGGCAGGTCGAGCTGACCAGGGCGGCGCTCGCCGCTGGGGTCCCGTTCGTGCTCCTCGACTGGATCTACCACTGGGTCTCCGACGAAGGGCCGACGGACCTCAACGCGTTCCTGCTCGCGCTGTCGCCGGCCGAGCGTGAGCGCTGCATCGTCCTCGACGGGATCACCAAGTCGCTCGGCGCGTCGAACGTGCGGAACGCCCATCTGCTGGCGGCGAAGCCGGTCGTCAAGTTCATGCAGAACCGCGCGTCGCACGGCGTGATCCCGTCGTTCCACTCGCAGGCCGTCGCGATTGCCGCCACCCGCATGCCGTTCGCGCGCGCCTGCGCCGGCATCGTCGGCCCGACCGGCGAGAGCCGGAAGGTCCTGCGCGCCTTCGTCGCCGAGAAGGGGCTGCGCGCGATCCTCGGCCAGGGCTACTACGCCTTCATCGAGGTCGGACCGTGGATGGACCGCGCCGGGATGCGCGACTCGGCGGCGATCGGCTCCCACCTCGCCGAGCGGTTCGGTCTGGCGGTCGTGCCGGGGGTGTACTTCTCCGACTTCGGGGCGCGCTGGATCCGCTTCTCCTACGCGCTGCCGCCGGCGACCGCCGCCCGGGCCGCGGCCCGGCTGTGGGACGCGCTCGAGGCGCTGTGAGGTTTGGGATCCAGAGTCCAGGGTCGGGGGTCCGGAACGGCACGGGTGCGAGCGTGGTCCTAAGTCAAGCCTCAGGTCCCAAGCCCCAAGCCCGGGCGGGCGGGTGGTGGGAATGAACGCGTCGGAGTGGCACCGCTTCGCCGAGAAGGTCCAGCTCGCGGTCGAGACCGCCCTCGGCGACGACTTCGAGCGCGGTACCTCGGGCCTCGAGGTGGAGCTCAACGTGCTCGACGCCGACCTCGCGCCGGTGCAGCGGGTCGGCTTCGGGCCGGAAAGTCGGTCCTTCGCCGACATGCTCCACGAGGAGGCGCTGCCGGCGTGGGCGCGCCGCCGCGCCCAACTCGAGGTGTTCCACTGGATGACCGAGGTCGCGACCAGGCCGTACTACGCGCCGCTCGGTGCGGCGTTCGAGGCACGGCTGCTCGAGGGCGTCATCGCCGACGCGCTCGCCGAGGCCTCGCTCTCGCTCGGCGGCCGGTACTACCTGATGCACGGCAACATCCCGTTCCCCCTCCGGGTCGACGAGGGCAGCATCCCGGACGGCTGGAGCCTGGCCAAGAAGCGCTACCTCGCGACCTGCGTCCGCCTGTTCGGCGCCCAACTCGCCACTGCCGGGATTCACACCAACCACTCGCTGCCCGAGCCGCTCCTGGCCTGGGACTTCTTCCACCTGCCGCGCCACGTCCGAGAGGGGCACTCGCTGGTCGAGTACCGCAGCGAGGCGATGATCCGCGCCACCCGGCTGCTCCGGCCGTTCTGCCCGCTGTTCATCGCGGTCACCGCCTCGACCCCGCTGGCCTGGGCAGAGGTCGAGGGCCGGCCGGAGATCGTCCTCAACGGCAGTGACTCGAACCGCCTGCTCACCTTCCCCAACCCCGAGGCGCTCGACGTCGCGGGTCTCTACGCCAGCCACCGCGACTACCTGCGCATCTCGACCTCCCTGGTCCGCTCCGGGGTGCGCTTCGGCGGCAACAACTGGACCCCGGTGCGCGCCCGCTCCGACGTCGACCCGGTGAACCGCATCATCTCGACGACCTCGGGGCAACTGCGCGAGCTGTACCGGCGCGGCATCTACTCCACCGACGAGCACCTCAGCCTCGACGAGGCCGAGCGCGCCCTGATCGTCGAGAACCTCTGCGCCCTCGTCGACCTGCCGATGACGCGGGTCGAGGTGCGCACCGACGAGGGCGGCGACGACCTCGACCTCGCCGTCGCCAAGGTGGCGTTCAAGGAGCTGCTGCTGCTCCGCGTCTACGCCGACCGCGCCTTCGGGGCCGACTACTCCTACTCGGCCCAGGACGTCGCCCGCGCCCGGCGCAACGAGCAGGCCGCCGCCCGGCACGGCCTCGAGGCCGAGCTGGAGCACCCGTTCACCGGCGAGCGCGTCGTCGCGCGCGACTGGCTCGCCGCGGTCCTTGCGGAGCTCGCGCCGCTCGGCGAGGCGCTCGACCGCACCGACCTGTTGGCCCCGATCGCGGCCATGGCCGACGGGGCGCCGAACCCGGCGGGACGGATGCGCGACTGGTTCGCGGCGCGTCTCGGCGGCGCCCCCGCCCTCCCGACCGGCGACCGGGTGGTCCCCCGGGAGCTCCTGCACGCCTGGCTCGAGCAGCGCGAGGGCGCCATCGCTGCCGACGTCGCCGCGATCGCGGCACGCGCCCACGAGCTCGGCGACGAGCACGGCAAGCTCGCCGAGCTGCTCCAGCCGTTCGTCGAGGCGAGCCGGGTCGACCCGCGGCTGCCGATCCGCGTCGTCACGCCGGGCGCCGAGGAGCGCGCCGCGGTCGTCGATGGCGTCGTCGGCGAGGTGTTGCAGCTCGCCGCGGCCCTGGTCCGTATCCCGTCCGTGACCAACTGCGCCCGCGAGCGGCTCGGCGAGGTGGTCCGCTGCGCCCGGTTCCTGGCCCGGACGCTCGTCGAGGCGGGCGCCGAGGTGCGGCTGTACGACACCGCGAAGTACCCTGCGCTGGTGGCCGGCTTCCCCGGGGGACTGCTCGCCCCGGTCACCCTCGGCGGCCACTTCGACGTCGTCGAGCCGGATCCCAACGACAGCCAGTTCTCGCCGTACATCGACGGCGACTACCTGTGGGGACGCGGCGCCGCCGACATGAAGACCGTGGTCGCCTCGGACGTGGTGTGGATGCGGCGACGGCTCGCGTCAGGGCCGCCGTACCCGCCGGTCAACCTCTTGCTCGTCGGCAACGAGGAGAACGGCGAGGGCGAGGCGCACGGCACCCCGCACGTGCTCCGCGAGCTGGCCCGGGAGAACCGCTGGCGCCCCGAGCTCATGGTCCTCGGCGAGCGGACCGGCGAGCGCGGCGACGAGCTCCTCGGCGAGGTGTGCGTCGCCAACCGCGGGGTGGTGCGGCTTCGCCTGGTGGCTCGCGGCGAGCGCGCCCACACCGGGATGGGCGGGAACGCCCAGGACCTCGTCGGCCGCCTCATCGAGGCACGACTCGCACTCCGGGAGCTGCTGCCCCGCCACCTGACCCTCGTCGCCGACGGACCCTGGAAGAGCACGGCGACGTTCCCGTTCCTGAACGTCGGCGAGACCGGCGTGTACAACATGAGCGCTCCCGAGGGCGCCCTCGGCCTCGAGATCCGGCCGGTCCCGGAGGACGACCTCGACGCGTTGCTCGCCGCCGTCGAGCAGGTGTGCCAGGACTGCGAGCTCGAGCTGGTCCGCGAGGTGGTCGAGGGCGGCGTCACCTGCCCGGCCGACAACCCACACCTGGCCCGCCTCATCGCCGCCGTCGGGCGCGTCGGCGGCGAGCCGGCGCGGATCGGCCGCAAGCTCGCCGGCACCTCGGCGCGCTTCGCACCCGGCGGGAACGCCGTGGTCTGGGGGCAGAGCGGCCTCGGCCCGCACAGCCGCAACGAGCGCCACTTCATCCCGTCGATCGCGCCGTACCTCGCCGTCCTGGATGCCTGCTGGCCACGGTGACTCCGGAACTCGCGACTGTACATTGTGTGATCACTTAGGGCACTACGGTTGACATGTGACAAACCACCAACCATTGTCACGGACGGATGGTTGGGGATCAGGTCCGGCGCGTCGGGTGGGTCGCACTGTCGGGACTCGTGTCGGCGGTCGCGCTGGTCGTGCCGGCCCGTCCAGGCTTGAGCGAGGAGCTCGAGCACTGGCGCGTGGTGATCGCCGCCGTTCCCATCCGTTGGAACACCGACGGGGTGCACGGCCATCACCTGGCGTGCCGGGACCGGCTGTGCGAGGCCCACGACTTCTCGACGGGCAACCTCGACAACTCGTTCGCCTACCGGCTGGGGCTCGAACGCGATGCGTGGCGGCTCGGGAGACTGGCGATCTCGGGTGGCCTCGAGGTCGGCATGCTGTTCACCGAGTACAACCAGTCGCAGCGGGACTTCCACATCTCCGAGGCGCTGCTGGTCGGCGGCGCGACGGCCGCGGTCGGCCCCGTGGACCTGATCCTGCGCGGCGGCATCGGCGGCACCTACGCCCACGGCGAGCGCGGCGGCGTGGCGCGGTTTCTCGAGGGCGGCGCCGAGTTCCCACTGCACGAGGCGCTGGGACTGCGCCTGACCGCCCGGGTCGGTAGCCACGCGGGCCCGGCGACCAAGGACTTCGCGTTCGCGTTCGTCGCCGGCAAGTCCGGCGCCGAGGCTCCCCCGGTGGAGTTCGCCTGGTCGGGCGGCCTCTCGCTACCCGGCGCGCTGCACGGGAAACACCGGTCGCTGTCGACGGCGCCGCTCGTCCAGGTGACCGCGCACTGGGGCCTCGGCACCCACGACCGCATCGGGGTGGGGGTGGCGGCGACGGCGCACGAGTCGGGCGTGCGCAGCGACTACGGCAGCGTGCCCGACAACGAGCGGGGCAAGGAGATCTACGAGATCCTCTGCGGTTGGGACCGCCGCCTCGCCCGCCGGGGGGTGGTCGAGCTGTGGGGCGGCGCGGGGCTCAAGGTCGGAGCGTGGGGGGATCAATTTCCGCTCATGGTCGACCGGGGCGGAAACACGGTGAACGGCGGGATCGAGGGCGGGGTGTTCGCCATGCTCGAGGGCGACGTGAGGGTGCGCGACACACTCCACGTCGTGCTCGCGGGCGAGCAGGTCTACTGGCCGGCGCTGGAGGTGGGTGAGCTCCGCGTGCGGGTGGGCGTGCGGTTCGCGCAGTAGCCGCAGGCGCTCGGGCTCAACGGCCCGGCGCGGGCCGGTCGAGGCCGAGCCCGGCCACCAGCTCGTCGAACCCCGCCAGGTCGAGCTGCTGGAAGCCGTCGGAAAGAGCCTGGTCGGGGTGGTCGTGGACCTCGACCATCAGCCCGTCGGCGCCGGCGGCGAGCACCGCCCGGCCGCACGGCAGCATGATGTCCTTGCGCCCGAGGGCGTGCGACAGGTCGACGATGACCGGCAGCGCCGTCTCGCCCTTGAGCAGCGGGACGGAGGCCACGTCCAGGGTGTTGCGGGTCCACGGCTCGAAGGTGCGGATGCCGCGCTCGCACAGCACCACGGCCTCGTTGCCGTGGGCGAGGATGTACTCGGCGGAGAGCAGCAGCTCCTCGACGGTGGCCATGAACCCGCGCTTCAGCAACACCGGCTTGCCGATCCTGCCCAGCGCCTTGAGCAGCTCGGTGTTGTACATGTTGCGCGCGCCGACCTGGAGCATGTCGGTGTGGGCTGCCACGACGTCGAGGGTCGAGACGTCGAGGACCTCGGTGACGGTCACGAGGCCGAAGCGCCGGGCGATGTCGCGGAGGATGACCAGCCCCTCCTCGCGCAGCCCCTGGAAGGCGTACGGGTTGGTGCGCGGCTTGTAGGCGCCGGCGCGCAGGATCTTCGGCCCGGGGTAGCGGGCGAGATGTGCGGCGATCCGCTCCATCTGCTCGGGCGTCTCGACCGAGCACGGCCCGGCAAACAGGACCGGCGTCCCGGCGCCGATCGCCACGTCGCCGACGAGGATCCCTCCGGCGGGGACGAGGTCGGTACGGCGGACGTGGAGCGCCTGGCGCCGCCGCCGGTCCATGAGGTCGAGCGAGGCGCGGAAGATCGAGCGGAAAATCTCGCGGACGTCGGCCGGCGCGAACGGGCCCCCCATGGTGTCGATGACGGTGTGGAGCTCCTCCTCCTCGCGCCGCGGGTCGTACGGGTCGAGGCCGTGCCCCTGCTTGAAGCGGCCGATGTCGACCACCACCTGGGCGCGCGCCTGGAGCAGCGCGAGAATCTCCGCGTTGAGCGCGTCGATGCGGACCCGCAGCTCCTCCAGGGTCGCTTCCGGCCCGTCGGCTGCAGGCGTTCCCGGATGCCCGTCCTCGCCCATATCGCCTGCACCTTAGCCGACGCGGCGGGAAGCCGCAACAAACGCCTAGAATGAATTGTTCTGAGACATCGGAGGGCGATATGAGAATCCTGGCGCTATCGGTATTGCTGCTGGCGGCGGCCCCCGCCGTCGTCGGTGCGGGCGAGATTTACGGGTCGATCAAGGAAGCCGGCAAGCCGGTCAAGGAAGGCCTGAAGGTGGAGGTCGTCTGCGCCGAGGCGCCGGTCGCCGTCGAGACGGACACGTACGGGGCGTACCGCCTGTTCGTGCAGGAGGAGGGGAAGTGCACCCTCACCGTCACGGTCGGCGACGAGAAACCCTCGATCGCCGTTCACTCCTTCGAGGACTCGGCGCGTTACAACCTGATCCTCGAGAAGAAGGACGGGAAGCTCACGCTGAGGAGTGAGTGACGATGGCCGCGCCGGAGAAGGACCGGTGGGACAAGGCGGCGGTCATCCTCCACCCGATCGGCGGGCTGCTGGCGGCGATGGCGGTCGCCGGCCTGGGGTTCTTCGGGTCGCAGTTCCTCGAGAAGCGGCAGGCGGAGGAGACGCGTGCCCGGTTCTTCTCGGAGCTGATCAGCAAGCGCGAGGAGGCCGACTCCGCCCTGCGCAAAGACATGTTCATGTCGATCATCCAGTCGTTCCTCAACCCGGAGTCCACCTCGGTCGAGGACCGCATCGTCAAGCTCGAGCTGCTCGCCTACAACTTCCACGAGTCGCTGAACCTCAAGCCGCTCTTCACGCAGCTCGAGTCCGACATCAAGCGATCGGCGGCGCCGACGAAGCGCGAGCAGTTGAACCGGCTCGAGACAGTGGCGCGGGAGGTCTCCCGCAAGGAGATGGTCGTCCTCGAGGGCGTCGGCGCGTCGTTCGAACGGACCGTCGACTTCGAGGACGTCGCCAAGAGCCCCGGCGGGCTCGCGCTCGAGCCGGCGCGGCTCACCCTCGATCGGATCGAACGCACGTTCGCGGTCATCGTCAAGAAGGTCGACCTCGAGGGGAAGCAGTTGCTGCTCCGGCTCGAGGTACGGACCCCCCGGGCCGGCTCGGAGGACTTCGACACCGACGAGGCCGAGTTCTCCGTGTCGGTCTTCGACTTTCCGATGATCGACCACACCCGCCTGTCGCGCGACCAGCGTTGCGCGATCGTGGTCAGGAACTTCGGCAAGTCGAGCGCGCGCCTGGCGGTCGTGGACTTCCCGGGGTCGTACGCGAGCCTCAAGGAGAAGCCCTACATCCAGGAGATGATCCGCGACCTCCTCGGCACCAAGAAGCCGACCGACGAGGAGCGCCCGTAGGTCGGGCCGGCGCTGGGGGTCTGGGGGCTCGCGTGCCGAACGCGCCGAACGCGCGGCGGCGCCGCGCTATCCCGGCTCACCCGCGAACTGCGCGAAGCCGGCGATGAACTCGGCGAGCAGGCGGCGCACTTTTTCGTCGACGATGGCGCCGTCGGGACCGAAGACATCGGCCGCACCGGCGACGTAGAGCTGGCGGCCGGACCACAGCCGCGCGCCGAGCGCCCGCAACACCGGTAGCCACGCCGCCTGCGCCAACCGGGTGCCGCCCACTCCGGGGGTCGCCCCCAGCAGAGCCACGGGCTTGTCGCCGAACACCCGCGGGATGTCCTTCGGCGGCCGCGACAACCAGTCGATGGCGTTCTTGAGCACCCCCGGGACGGAGGCGTTGTACTCGGGGGTGACCAGGAGCAGGCCCGCGGCGGCCGCGATCGTGTCCTTCAGCCCGGTGACGATCGCAGGCACCCCGTGCTCCTTCTCGACGTCGGCGTCGTAAAGGGGAATCCCCGCGATGGTGGCGATCTCCACCGTCGTTCCCGGCGGCGCGAGCTGCGCGGCCGCCTGCACGAGTGCCCCGTTGTACGACGCCAGCCGCGTGCTGCCGGCGATCCCGACGATCCGTGCCATCGTCCCACCCTCCTCCTTAGAGGATAGGCGACTCCGGGCACGCCGGGCCGGGGAGGGTGCGCCGGTCGTTGCCGGGGGGACCGCAAAGGCGTACTCTGTGAGATGACCGACGGGGGGCGCGGCCGAAGACACGCCGGTCGGTCCTCACTCGACAGGCGGCTTCGATCGCGTGGCAGGAGGCGTACATGCCACGGGGAAGCTCTCTCTGCCGAGCGCGGACCGTGAGGTGCTTTGCGGTTGTCCCCGACGCGTCAGTCGATGTCCGGGTCTGTGTCCTGGAGCTCCAGCCAGCCCGTTGGGATTCGAGCACGAAGAGGTGACTATGGCAGCAACAGAGAAGATCACGGTCGGGTCGCTCGTGACGCACCCGAACCGCCCAGAGTGGGGCCCCGGCAAGATCCTCGCGGTGAAGGGCCCGCATGTCGATGTCTGTTTTCGCGAGCGCGAATTCGTGCCCGGTGCGAGCCCGGTGATCACCCTGTCGACGGCGGCAGTTCCGCTCGCGCTGGCGCCGTCCCAGTCCGATCGCCTGCTCGACAACTTGCCGAAGGACATCGGCGGCCGACCCGTTTCCAAGCGCGGCTACATCACGCTCGACCAGGCGAAGCGCGGCTTCCGCGAGCTGTTTCCGCTCGGCTTCGCCGATCCGAAGTACCTCGGCGACGAGGCCGGAGGCGAGCGTTCCTACAAGTGGGCGGCGCACGAGCTGTGGGAGGCGACGCTCGGCAACGGTGAGGGTGAGCGGCTCATCGCGGCGGGAGACGTCGGCGAGGTGACGAAGCGGGCCGAAGCCGTGGTCGCGCGCGTCAACCTGCTGGCCGTCTTCGAGGTGGCGGCGCTGCGCGACGGGCTCAAGGACACCAAGGCAGCGCGCCGGTTCTTCCGGGCGCTGTTCGAGCTGCTCGCCGCGCCGGCGCCGGACCGGCCCCGGTTCGAAGCGCTGGTGACCGCAACACAGAACCTGCCCGCGGCGGAGGGCAAGACGAGCCCCGACAAGTGGACGCTCGTGACGCTCCTCCCGTTCCTCGCTCGTCCCGAAACGTTCATGTTCCTCAAACCGGACGCCACGAGGCGCGCCGCCGAGATGATCCGTTTCGACCTTCGCTACGACGCCCACCCAAACTGGTTGACGTACCGTCGCCTGCTCGCCTTCGCGGGCATGCTCATGGACGAGCTGAACGACTTCGGCCCGCGCGACTTCATCGACGTCCAGTCGTTCATGTGGGTCGTCGCCGGCGGCGGCTACACCTTACCGGTCGCCCGCGGGAAGCGTGCCTGAGCGGCTGCGAGCCCGACACCAGCCAGGGGCGCACGAGATCCAGAAACGGCGAGAGCCGCGTCGGCGGCTCTCCATAAGTCGTTGAATTGAATTGGTGGAGCCGAGGAGGGTCGAACTCCCGGCCTCTAGAGTGCGATTCTAGCGCTCTCCCAACTGAGCTACGGCCCCACCCGCTGGGAGGCGGATTCTACCACGGGGCCTCGGCCGCCGACAAGCGCCGGGGGGCTCGGGGCCGCGGTGCTAGGATGCAGGTGGGAGGGGCATCGTGGGGCGGTTCAACCCGTGCGAGCTGGAAATCGAGCTGTTCTGCCGCGGCCTGCGGATCGACCCGTCCTGCACGCTGGAGAAGGACGCCCGCGGCTTCCACCGCATCCGCGCGGGTCTCGGGTCCGGGCTCGAGTTGGTGGTCCCCGGCGACCTCAAGGACGTGTGGTGCAACGTCCCGGTCGAGGAGGCGTTCGCCGCCGCGTCGCCGTTCCTCCTGCGCAAGGAGCACGAGTCGTACGCCGTCGTCGACGGCCGGGACGACACGGCGTACCCGGTGTGGCTGCCCGGCGAGCCGGCGTGGTACGGCCGGCAGACGTCGAGCGGCACGCCGATGTCGGCAATCGGCGTCCTCCAGGGGACCTACCTCGGGGTATACATCTCCGAGACGTGCCGCTTCTGGGACCCCGGGAACGATCGGCACTGCCAGTTCTGCACCTCCGGCCTGAACGTCGGCAAGGTCGAGGTGGCGCGCAAGAAGGTCGAGGATGTCGTCGAGGTCGCGCGGGCGGCGCGCCTCGAGTCGGGCGCGACGTTCGTCCACTTCAACGCCGGCTACCAGCGCGAGGACCAGCCCGAGGCGACCCGCTCGCACGGGTTGAACCTCGCCGCGCCCTACGTCAAGGCGATCCGCGAGCGCCTCGGCGGGTTCATCGGCGTCCAGGTGGCGCCGGTGCTCGCCCACGACTTCTGGAAGTACGACTGGCTCGTCGACCTCGGGACCGACCACCTCTCGTTCTGCTACGAGTTTCACGACCCGCAGTACTTCGCGAAGTACTGCCCGGGCAAGTGCGGTTCGCTCGGGCAGCAGACGTTCTTCTCCGCCCTCGAGTACACGGCCGGGAACCTCGGCAAGGGCGCGGTCTCGGGCGAGATCATCGCCGGCATCGAGCCGATCGAGGCGACCCTCGACGCGATCGACTACATCACGTCGGTCGGGGCGTTCCCGACGATCTGCATCTTCCGCCCGCTGGTCGGCTCGCTCATGGAAGGCTTCCCGTCGCCGCAGGCTGAGGACATGAAGCGGGTGTTCGGGCACCTGTGGGAGGCGATCCTCCGCCACGGCATCCCGTCGGACGTGATCCCGAACATCCAGGTTTCGCTGATCGTCAACCCCGGCGACGCGGCGTACCTCGGCCGGCGCGACCTGCGCTTCCGCCTCTACCGGGCGAAGATGGCGGCGCTGCGCACGGTGGCCAGGCCGTACTTCGCACGCAAGCTCAAGCCGCGGCCGGTGGCCGTCTCCGCCACCGACCCCCCCGGCCCATCTTCGTCTTGATGCTCGGGCGATTGGGGGCCGGACCCGTGACCCCGGACCCGGTCTCTCAGAGCAGCTCGATCCGTCCAGACGAGGTCGTGATCTGCAGCCTCGCCCCGGTCCCGGAGAGCTCCAGCCGCCCGCCCTTGGGGTCGGCGTGGCCGGGGTAGACCGAGCGGATCTCGGCCTTGGCCGAGGTCACCTCGCCGCCGGGCTGGCTGGCGGGCGGCAGCGTGAGGCGGACCTTGCCCGAGGTCGAGGAAACCTTCACCTCGTCGGTCGCGGCGAGGGTGTCGAAGCCGGCAGTCACGTTGCCCGAGGTGGTCGTGATGCCGATCGGGCCGAGCAGCCCCTCGAGATAGACGTCGCCGCTTGAGCTGTCGCAGCGGACGACACGGGCGCCGCCGGTGAGCCAGACCTCGCCCGAGGCGCTGCGCGCGAGGAGGTGCTCGATGGCGCGGCTGGCCAGCAGGCGCATGTCGCCGGAGGTCGAGCGCGCCTCGATCTTCGGCGCCCAGCCGGTGAACTCGACGAGACCGGAGGCGGTGCGCAGGCGCAGCGGATTGCCGGCCGGGAACTCCCCTTCGACCTTCATCGCGCCGGACGAGGTGGAGAGGTCGGGATGGACGTTTGGCGGCAGGACCAGTTCGACGCGGGCGCGCGAGACGATCACCCCTTTGAGCAGCTTGTAGCCCCTCGGATCCGGCGCGGTGATCCGCAGCGTCTGTTCCGAGTCCTCGACGACCGGCCGATGCGCCTCGACCCACGCCGCGGCCTGCTTCTGCCCGAACCCGCCGGCGGTGAGCTCGATCGTCACACGGATCTCCTCGATTTCCGAGGAGCGGACGTAGAGGTCCAGCGGGCCGGCATCGACCAGCACGACCTTGCCCTGGCGCGCGGGGAACGTCTTCGAGATCGTCTCGTTCGACTCGGCAGCCAGCAGCGGCAGGGTCACGACCGCGAAGATCAGGCAGAGGGCACGCGATTTCATCGATCCTCCATGGTGTAGTCGCTGCATCGTAGTGCGGGCCGGGGCGGGCGGCAAGCCTGGGACTGCGATCCAGGTCACCCTCCGCTTGACAGCGGGGAGCGCGCCGACTAAGTTCCTCCTGCCTGACAACAGGCGTGAGCGGGCATAACTCAGCTGGTAGAGTGTCAGCTTCCCAAGCTGAAAGTCGCGGGTTCGAATCCCGTTGCCCGCTCCACTCCACGGAGTTCGAATGGCCTTCGGCAAGGAACAGCCCAGCCAACCCCCCGACCTGAAGAGCACCGCGGCAGTCACGGTGATCGCCCGGGACACCCGCCTGATCGGCGAGATCTCCGGCAGCCGCGCGGTCCGCGTCGAGGGCGGGGTGCAGGGCAAGGTCGAGCTCCGTGCCACGCTCGAGATCGCCGAGGGCGCCACGGTGGAGGCCGAGGTCCACGCCAGCGCGGTGCGCATCGCCGGCGCCGTGACCGGGAACGTCACGGCCACCCAGCGTGTCGAGCTGCTCGCGACCGCCCGCGTCAAGGGCGACGTAAGCACGCCGGCGCTCCACGTGGTCGAGGGCGCGAAGCTCGAGGGCCGTGTTCACATGGTGCCCGACGCCGCGTCCGTCGCGCCGGGGCCAACCGCTTCCGAGCTCGAAAAGAACAGCTAAATCGCTGATCTTCCGCCACCTCGGGTCGCGTTGACGGGGGATGTATACTGAATCGCGAGAGGTGCGGATGGACAATCTGACCCGCACGACGGTCGAGATTTTCGGACGGCGCTTCGAGCTGCGCGCCACCGAGTCGGGCGAGCGCCTGCAGGAGCTCGCCGGCTACGTGGACCGGCGGATGCGCGAACTCGCCGATGTCTCGCCGCACGTCGACACCGCGAAGCTCGCGGTACTGACGGCTCTGAACATCGCTGACGAGTTGTTTCGGGAACAGGAAACGGAACCGGGTACGAGAACCGAACGGATACGGCACAAGGTGGAAGGGTTGATTACGCGGTTGGACGAAGTGCTTGGACCCTCGCCATGAGGGCGCGGAATCGGACCAAGAGGGAGGCCCCTGCGCGGTTGGTGATGAGCGAAACTATTGGTGAACCAACACCTATTTGAGTGGTGCCGGGTCCGCGCCGGGCGGAGCGAGCCCAGCGGCGAGCGAAGCACGGCGGGTAGGCACCCACCTGTGTGGAACAGGTTCAAATAGGGTTGCTCACACGGCCGATTGCGGGGGCCTTTTCTTCACCCTCTCCCCACCCGCCTTTCCGGGACGTGCCCCACGTTCCTTGAAAGGGGGAATTCATGCTGAGCACGATTGCACTCGTGGCGGAGATCGTTGCCGCCATAGCCTTGGCGTTCGGCCTGTGGTACTTCGGCCAGCGAGCCAAGGCACAGGCAGAGAAGCTGCAAGCCGATGCCGAGCAGGGCGCGCGCCGGACGCTGGCGCTCGCCGAGCAGGAGGCCGAGCAGAGGATCAAGGACGCCGCCATCGAGGCGCGCGAGAAGCTCATGCTGGCGCGCTCCGAGTTCGACCGGGATACCCAGCAGTACCGCCAGGAGTTGCTCGCCGTCGAGCTCCGTCTCGACCAGCGCGAGACGACGTTGGACGAGCGGCTGCGCCAGCTCGAAGCCTCGCTCGCGGAGCTGGATAACCGCAAGAAGCAGCTCGAAGATCGCGAGATGGCGATCGCACTCCAGGAGGACTCGCTGGCGGCCGCCACCGCCGAGCAGCGCCTGCATCTCGAGCGGATCGCCAGGTTGACCTCGGAGCAGGCCAAGGCGGAGCTGATGCGCGCGATGGAGCAGGAAGCGCGCATGGACGCGGCGAAGATCATCCGGCGCATTGAGGACGAGGCCGGCCAGGAAGCCAACGCCCGCGCCAAGCGGATCATCTCGATGGCCATTCAGCGGGTCGCCGCCGACCACGTCGTGGAGAGCACCGTGTCGGTCGTGGACCTTCCCAACGACGACATGAAGGGGCGGATCATCGGTCGCGAGGGTCGCAACATCCGCGCCCTCGAGACCGCGACCGGAGTCGACCTGATCGTCGACGACACCCCGGGTGCGGTGCTGCTGTCGTGCTTCGACCCGGTGCGCCGCGAGGTGGCCCGCCTGGCCCTCGAGCGACTCATGCAGGACGGCCGCATCCACCCCGGGCGGATCGAGGAGGTGGTCGGCAAGGTCCAGCAGGAGCTCGACGACAAGGTCTTCCGCGACGGCGAGACCGCCGCCCTCGAGCTGGGCTTCCCCGACGTCAACCACGAGCTGCTCAGGCTCCTCGGCCGGCTGCAGTACCGCACGTCCTACGGGCAGAACGTGCTTTCGCACTCCAAGGAGGTCGCGTGGATCTCCGGCCACATGGCCACCGAGCTCGGCGTCAACGTGCGCGTGGCCAAGCGGGCCGGGCTGCTGCACGACATTGGCAAGGCCGTGGACCGCGAGATGGAGGGCACCCACCTCACCATCGGTCGTGACCTGTTGCGCAAGTTCGGCGAGCCGGAAGAGGTCATCCACGCCATGGAGTGTCACCACGGCGACGTCGACCCGCGCACCGTCGAGGCCGTCCTCGTGACGGCGGCCGACGCGGTGTCGGCGGCGCGGCCCGGAGCCCGCCGGGAGATCCTCGAGAGCTACCTCAAGCGCCTGGAGAAGCTCGAGGGGATCGCCGGCGAATTCAAGGGCGTGCAGAAGGCGTTCGCCATCCAGGCCGGGCGGGAGCTGCGTATCATCGTGGAGTCCGAGAAGATCTCCGACGACGAGGCGGTCTGGTTGTCGCGCGATGTCGCGAAGAAGATCGAAGCGGAGCTGACGTATCCCGGCCAGATCAGGGTCACGGTGATCCGCGAGACCCGCGCGGTCGAGTACGCGAGGTAGAGAAGACTGTCCCGGGTTCGCGTGTTCGGGCCTCCGACCAGTGCCACGAGGGGCCGTCGGCTCGGGCTTGACGTGAAGTGAGGCGAGAGTTAGATTAAAAACCGAACGATCGGTAGGTGCGGATGAACCAGGCCGAGAAGTCCCAACGAAGCCGCGAGCTGATTCTCGAGTCAGCGCTCCAGTTGTTCTCCAGCAAGGGGTACGGCGCCACCAGCGTGCGCGACATCGCCGGCGCGGCCGGGGTGTCGACCGGGAACGTCTACCACCACTTCTCGGACAAGGAGACGATCTTCCGGACCCTGCTCGACCAGTACTGGTCCGCGATCGACGACCCGACCCTGCCGTTCAACCGGTCCCTGGCGTCCGGACGGTTCCCCGACAACCTCGAGGAGATGGGACGGACGTCCCGGGAGCTGGTCGAGGTGTACCGCCGCTACGTGGCGCTCATTTACGTCGACGTCGTGGAGTTCGAGGGCAGCCACATCCGCAAGTTCTACTCGGAGATGTCGCGCCGGTTCGAGTCGTTCATGGAGCACAGCGGCACGGCCAAGGAGATCGGCACGCGCCTGCGGCCGGAGATCTCGCCGGTCTCCGCAGTCATGCTGGCCAGCCGCTTCTTCATCAACTTCTTCGCCGTCGAGATCCTCTTCGGGGTCCCCAACCACTTCGGCAAGGACACCGAGGCGGTGGTCAAGGAGATCGCGACGATCCTGCGGCATGGCATGCTCCGCGCCGAGGGTTGAGCTCGAGAGGACGCGGAGCTGCGGCCGCGTCCGGCGTTATCATCTTGGAGAGACCTCGATGGTGAAGCGACTCCTCCTCCTCGGTGCCGAGACGCCGGCGCTCCAGCGCGTGGTACCGCTGCTCCTGCGGGCGGACTTTGAGGTGCACCGCACGGATAGGCCTGACGAGGTCGAGTCGCTGGTCCGGGATCGGCGCTTCGACCTCATCATCGCCCGGCATCCCCTCGCGGGCTGCTCGCTGGAGGGGTTGGTCGCGGCGGTGCGGGATCGCGGCTCCGCCAGCCACACCGCCGGCCTGCTGGTGCTGGCCGACGCGACCTCGGTCGGTCCGGTCGGAGCGCTGCTCGGACGCGGGGTGAACCGGGTCGTGAACATCGATGGACCATCCGACCGCCTGCTTCACGCGGTCGCCGACCTGGTGGCCGTGTCCGCGCGAGTCAACGTGCGTGCGATGGTGCAGCTCGAGCTGTGGGTCCGGCACGGCGCCACGCGACTGCTGACCCTCACCGAGAACATCTCGTCCACCGGCATGCTGGTCCGCGGTGGGAGGGAGTTCCCGGTCGGCTCCCGCCTCGCCTTCGAGCTGGTCCTGCCGGACCTGGAGCCGGTGATCCGCGGCGAGGCGGAGGTCGTGCGGCACACCGACGCGGAACTCGAGCACGTCGACGGGATCGGCGCCACCTTCGCGATCTTCGAGGACAGGGATCACGACAGGCTGGTGGCTTTCCTCGGCAGCCTGAGCGCCTGAGAAACAAGGGGAAGGCCACCCACCCGGCCACGTCGGTGCGGGAACGGCATTCGCGTTCCGGGTCGAGGTGTGAGAGAATACGCGGGCATCGCGTCGTAGCCATCTGGACAGGCCGATCGATGCGGCCATGGGCGCCACGTGTTGGGCTTCCGTGAGCACGAGCGGCGGCCAGGCCGGCACTTCCTCCGTTCCCCTCGAGACAAGCCGGAATCGACGCGAGGCGCGACCAGAGCGCCCGCATGCGGGTCATCCCGCAGAAAGAACCAGGTCTTACCTGTGAGTTTCTCGACGTTGAACCTCAACCCAGAACTTCTCCGTGCCGTCGACCGCCTCGGCTTCACCGAGCCGACCCCGATCCAGCTCCAGGCCATTCCGCCCGTCCTCGCAGGCCGCGACGTGCTCGCCTGCGCGATGACGGGCAGCGGCAAGAGTGCCGCGTTCCTGCTGCCGATCCTCCACCGACTCATGGGCACGCGGCGCGGCACCACCCGCGTGCTGGTGCTCGCGCCCACCCGCGAGCTCGCGGCCCAGATTAGCGAGCACTGCGGAGAGCTCGCCGCGCTGACCCCGCTGTCGAGCGCCGCCATCTTCGGCGGTGTCCCGATGTCGCCCCAGGTGCAGGCGTTCCGTCGCGGCGTCGACGTGCTGGTGGCGACCCCGGGCCGCCTGCTCGACCACTTCAGCAACTCCTACGCCCGGCTCGAGGGCCTCGAGGTGCTCGTCATCGACGAGGCGGACCGCATGCTCGACATGGGCTTCCTGCCCGACATCCGGCGCATCCTCAAGGTGCTCCCGACGCGCCGCCAGACGCTGCTCTTCTCGGCGACCATACCCGCGCCGATCGCCCAGCTCGCCCGTGAAATGCTCCACGAGCCGACGGTCATCGACGTCGGCCGGCCGTCGGCGCCGGCGACCGGCGTCACCCAGTCGGTCTTCCCGGTGCGCTCCGACCTCAAGTCGTCGCTGCTCCTGGAGCTCCTGCGCACCGACGAGATCGGCAACGTACTGGTCTTCACCCGCACCAAGCACCGGGCCAACCGCCTGGCCGAGTTCCTCGGCCGACACGGCGTGGCCTGCGACCGCATCCACGGCAACCGCAGCCAGGCGCAGCGCACCGCCGCCCTCGCCGCGTTCAAGCGTGGGCACACCCGCGTGTTGGTCGCCACCGACATCGCGGCGCGCGGCATCGACGTCGAGGCGCTCTCGCACGTCGTCAACTTCGACGTGCCGGTGGTCCCGGACGACTACATCCACCGGATCGGCCGGACCGGGCGGGCCGCCGCCACGGGCGACGCCTGGACGTTCGTCGGCGAGCACGAGGAGAACGAGTTCAACGCCATCGAGAAGGCGATCGGGCGACGCGTGCCGCGGCGGAAGGTGGCGGGCTTCGACTACGACCGCCGGGCCGCCGAGAGGCTGGAGATTCCGGTGGCGGAGCGTCTCGCCGCCTTGCGCGCCCAGCGCGCCCAGGAACGGGCGAACCGGTCGCGACGGGAAGGCGCGGTCCGCACTGGGCCCGGGGCCGGGCGTGGCCAGTCCGCACCGTCCCGCAGGCCGTCGTCGTCGGGCGGTCGCTCCGGTAGTGGCGGTGGGGGAGGACAAAGGCCCCGTGTTGCGCTAAAGTCCTCTGGCGACAAGTCGACGCGGCGTGGGTAGGACGCGCGCCGCGCACCCGCTGGGTTTGTGCGTTGGCCGCTACGGCGGCAAAGGGAGGCAGCCATTTCTGCAAAGATTTTCGTCGGGAACCTGAGCTTCAAGACGACCAAGGAAGAGCTCACCGAGCTGGTTTCGACCGTCGGCCAACCCGTCGACGTGTTCCTGCCGCTCGACCGGGCGACCAACAAGCCGCGCGGTTTCGCCTTCGTCGAGTTCTCCTCCGAGGATGAGGCCAAGCGGGCGATCGCGATGCTCGACGGCAAGGAGCTCGGCGGCCGGGCCTTGAAGGCCAACTCCGCCGACGAGCGGCCTCGCCGCCCCATGGACGGCCCGCCCCGCGGCGGCCGGCCGGTGCCGGGCCCGGCGATGTTCGACCCGAACGACGGGCGCCTTTCGCGGCCCAAGGGCTCGCGGCGCAACGTCCGGGCGCGCAAGCGCAGCCTCTGATCGACCACAGCGCAAGTGCCGGCCGCGATCGCGCGGTCCGGCCGTGGCCGGCGCGGCCGAGGCGTCAGCGATGAATCAGCGGCGCGCGCCCGGTCAACGCTCGCGGTAGTACCAGCCGGCGATAAGAGCGGCGAGCACGGCGCCGACCCACAGCTCGAGCATCCACCAGAGCGGGAACACCCGGTCGAAGGTCGCCCACGCGGCCAGTGCGAACGCCATCGGGAAGCCGGCGGCGAAGCCGAGCAGGGCGCCGACCTTGATGGCCGTGCCGGGCCCCGGCCCGTACGTCGCCCGGACGCCCGCGTACAGCCACGCCGCCACCCACGAGAGCAGCAGCAGGACGACGAACCACGCCCCCATGAAGAACCGGTAGCGCGGCTCCTGCAGCATCTGCCCGGCCTGCTGCGCGGCCGGGTAGCGCCCGGCGAGCACGACCATGTTGGTCACGCCGCTCCACGCCGCCCAGGCCACGAACCCGAGCAGCCCGCCGATCCACACGCGCCGCGAGTTGATGCCCCCCACACGCACCTCCGATGTCGACTTCTCGCGGGTCATCGTAGCAAAGGGCCAGGAACCCTTGGCCCACGACGAGGTTCCGCGCGCCCGAGGTGGGGCCGGACCGCATAGGGCGGCACGCACGGTGCGCGCAGGATGGTTCCGCCGTCTCCGACCGCCACGACCGCCGTGCCGTCGAAGGTGACATCGGCAACGCCCTTGTCAGTGAGGCGAATCGCCTCCCCCGCCGCCCACGTCAGGCCGTCGAGACTGGTGTAGACGACCCTGGAGCTCCCAAACGCCATGAAACGGCCGCCGGCCCAGCTCACCCTCCCCAGCGGCTCGGCAACCTGCCAGACCGGACGCCAAGTCATCGCATCTTCGCTGGCGATGAAGCCGCCCTCGCCGACGGCAACGAAGCGCTCGTCGCTGGCGGCCACGAAGCGAGGGATGTCGTACGCGCCCTCGATGCGGGTCGGCGCGCTCCATGAGAAACCGTCGGGGCTGGTGACCACGCTCTCGAACTTCGGGTACGCGCCTGCATATCCGAAGGCGTAGAACGCTCCGCGCGTGAAGACGACCCTCGACAGCTCGACGTCGGCGCCGAGGTTCGTTGTCGTCCACGACAACCCGTTCGAGCTCGTGCTGATCGCGTTCCGACCGCCGGCCACGACGAAGACGCCGCTCCCCCAGGCGATGGACACTGGCCCCGGGTTGTCGGGGATCGACCCCTGGACCCAGTTGACGCCGTCGGTGCTGGTCGCGGTCACACCTGCCCGCCCGGCCGCGACGAAGCGCAGCCCGCCCCACGCCGCGATGGTGAACCAGTCGCCTGTACCACCGGCGACCTTGGTCCACGCCCGGCCACCCGGTGAGGCGAGGATCGTCCCGGAGGAGCCGACCGCCACCAACCGACCTGCGCCGGAGGTCACCGCCGAGAGCCACGAGATGTCGCCAGACGATACGCGCGTCCAGACGACCGTGTCCTCCGATCGGGCAAGCCCGCCGGCCCAGCCTGCCGCGACGACCTGCGAGTCGCCCGCGGCGAGGGCGAACGCCTGGAACGGCAACGGATCACCGGAGGCGCTCCAGGATTCGCCGTCGACGCTGCGTGCCAGCGTGTTGTCGGAGGTGTCAAGGGCGATGAAGGACCCGTCGGCCCAAACGACGCGCGCGAACGTGCGGCCGCCCGTCTCGTGAGACCGCCAGACGAAGCCGTCGTCGCTCGTCAAGGCGAACCCGATTGAGCCGACCGCCACGAGGCGGCCGCCGCCGTCAGCGATGCCGGTCAGCGACCCGTATTCCGCGGTCTCGGGGAGCGTGACGTCGACCCATGGGCCGCCGTCGCGGCTCACGGTGATGGAGGAACGCCACGCGCAGGTTCCGATGGGCTCCGGGGCGCAGCGTGCTCCCACGGCGACGCGCAACCCGGACTGCGCGAGCACGGCCTCGAGTCGCAGCGCCATCGGCTCCGAGGCGGGAACCCAGGTGACGCCGTCCGCGCTGGCGAAGAGCTGCGAGCCGGGCCAGAACGGGCTGAGGTCGTTGGCGACGGCAACGAAGCGCGTGCCGTCCCAGGTGACGGCGACGAACACCGGCGCATCCGGCGCCTGGCCAAGCTGCCAGCTCTGACCGTCCTGGCTGGTCCACACCGTGGCGCGGGGCGTGCCGCCGCCGGGGAGCTCCAGTCCGCCGACCGCGACCGTTCTCGATCCGTCCGAGGCGGCGGAGGAAAACCACGTGCCGGGGTCCACGTGCTGCGCCGTCCAGGTCGTGGCGTCGGGACTGGTCAGGATCGTTCCGGCGTTTCCGACGGCCACCCAGAGTCCAGGCACGTAGGTGGCGCCCCAGAGGTTGTTGCCCTGCGGCAGCGGGTTGACCCACTCCCCCGGGCCGCAGGCCGACGCCGCCCGGGGCGCAGCGACCGCGAGGACCGCCAACAGCGTGACCTTCGCGGCGCATGCAGCGATCCAAGCTCGAGCTGGCATTTCGAGCATTCTAGCGCCCCGCGAGGTGGGCGCGCCGTCGGCGCTCGGATCCTCGCGGGGGGCGGGGGCGCGCGTCGGAGCGCCCGAAGACGGTCGCGGGTCCCCCGAGTGTCCGGGGGACCCGCGCCTGCTGGGTTAGCTGGGTTAGATGAGGACGACGAGGGTCACGCGACGGTTCTTCGCCCGCCCGTCGCGCGTCGCGTTGTCGGCCACCGGCTTGCTCTGGCCGTACGAGATCACGCTGATCCGGTGCAGGGGAATCCCCTTCTCGATGTTGAGGACGCGGCGGACCGCCTCGGCCCGCTTCTCGCCGAGACGGAGGTTGTACTCCTCCGAGCCGGTGGCGTCGGTGTGTCCCTGGACCTCGATGTAGACGTTCTGGTTCTCGGACACCAGTCGCCCGGCGAGCTGACCGATCGCCTCCTGGGCTTCCGTCGACAGCACGGCACTGTTCAGGGGGAAGTGGACCGAGTCGTCGCTCAGGGTCACCTCGTAGAGCAGCTTGCCCTTCGCCAGCTTGCCGGCCTCCTGGGCGCGGGCGAGCGCCTCGCGCGCGGTGTCGGAGAGCTGCGTGATCTGCTGGTTCTGGCGGGCGTCGGAGTCCTTGAGACCCTTGACGTCGTTCTGCGTCGACTCGACCTGGGTCTGGACCTCGCCGATCTTCACGTCGGTGGCCCGCTTCGACGCGTCGACCTGCTCGCCGACGTAGGTCTTGGTGGCGCATCCGCTCAGGAAGACGAGAGCGCCGGCGCCGAGGACGAGGGCGATGGGCTTGGACTTGAGAGCTCGCATCATGTGGTGCCTCCTTTGCCGCCGCGCCCCCTTCGCCCGATGGCGTTCCGAGGCCGGCCGTTGCCTGGATGCAGAGCACGGACCGTGCCAGTTCCTCGATTCAGACCTTAACTCTATGTGCGCAAGGATGTTATGTCGCGCGTGGCGATCGATCCGCCGGCGCCGAGCGAGTGACCAAACAGGGAGAAGTTCCCTGTTGCGCGGTCGGCCGCGTTCTTGATTCATCAGTCAAGCGATTGTTAATCAGATATTTATGTCGTCATGTCAGAGCGGGCGAAAACGTGGGAGAATATCCCTGAAAGCCGAGGTGGCGACGCCCGATGGCGAACCGTGAGCCGATGAAGGTCCTGGTCGTGGACGACGAGCCCGCGATGCGCGAGGTGCTCGAGATGCGCCTCGAGGCGTGGGGCTACGAGGTGCTCCTCGCCGGCGACGTTCCCGAGGCCGAGCGGCTGGCCACGACGCGGCGGCCGGACGTGGTGATCTCCGACGTGGTGTTGCCCGAGGCCTCCGGGATCGACCTCCTGCGCTCGCTCAAGGCGGGCGACGCCGAGCGCCCGGTCATCCTGATGACGGCGCACGGCTCGGTCGACCTCGCGGTCGAGGCGATGAAGGAGGGCGCCCACGACTTCCTGACCAAGCCGATCGAACCGGAGACGCTGCGCGCCACGCTCGAGGAGCTCGCCAGGGAGCTGGCGGAACGGCGGGCCGCCCGCCGGCTGGACGCGGCCCTCGCCGGCGGCGCCGGGATGGGCGCCCTGGTCGGCATGTCCGAGCCGATGAGGGAGGTCTACCGCCTGATCAGGCTGGTCGCGGCGACGGACGCCGCGGTGCTGGTCGTCGGCGAGACCGGCACCGGCAAGGAGCTGGTCGCGCGCTCGATCCACGAGGCGTCGCGGCGGCACGAGGGGTCGTTCGTGGCGGTCAACGTCGCCGCGATCCCCGAGGGCCTGATCGAGAGTGAGCTGTTCGGCCACGAGCGGGGCGCGTTCACCGGCGCCGTGACGTCGCGCGCCGGATGCTTCGAGACCGCGGCCGGCGGCACGCTGTTCCTCGACGAGGTGGCAGAGATGCCGCTGTCCATGCAGCCGAAGCTGCTTCGCGTGCTCGAGGACGGACGGGTGCGGCGGCTCGGCGGCGCCCGCGAGATCCCGTGTGACGTGCGGGTGGTGGCCGCGACGAACCGCGACGCGCGGCAGGCCGTCGCCGACGGGCGGTTGCGCGAGGACCTGTTCTACCGCCTCAACGTGTTCACGATCCCGTTACCGCCGCTCCGCGAGCGGGGCGACGACCTGCTCCTCCTCGCCCAGCACTTCATCCGCCAGCTCGGGCGCAAGCACGGCATCCCGGTCGAGGGCCTGGACGGCGAGGCGCGGAGGCTGCTCGAGGCGCACCCCTGGCCGGGCAACGTCCGGGAGCTGCGCAACGTGATCGAGCGGGCCGTGATCGTCGCCCGCTCGGGCCTGATCGGCTCGAGCCACCTGCCCGCGGCGGTGCGCGAGGGAGGCGGGGGAGGCGAGCGCGGCAGGATCGTGCTGCCCGGCGGCGTGACGGCGGCCGAGGCCGAGCAGATCGTCATCCGCGAGGCGCTGCGGGCGAGCGGCGGCAACAAGGCCGAGGCGGCCCGGCGCCTCGGCCTCGACGTCAAGACGATCCGCAACAAGCTCAAGGTCTGGGGCGAGGACGGGGAGGGCGGGTGAGGGTCGCCACCCGGCTGTCGCTCGGCTCCGGCCTGCTCGTCGGCCTGCTCGTCGCGGTCATCGTCGTCCAGTCGATCGAGATCCGGCGCCTCGTGACCGCGACCTCGACACTCGCGGGGGTCACGTTCGAGACCGGCTCGACGTCGCTCGAGCTGGCCAGGCAGGTCGACCGGCTCGACGAGTACACGCGGAAGCTGTTCGTCACCGGCGACGCGGACTACGCAGGCAAGGCAGCAGAGGCGCGCGACGCGGCGGCGGCGACCCTCGCCAGGATCGCCGGCCTCGAGCTCTCCGAGGGCGAGCGTGCGGCGGTCGCGAGCCTGGAGCGGGCGTGGCTCGATCTGCCGCTGGCCGCCGATCCGGCCAACCTGCTGGCGGCGGTCGGCCGGGCGTCGCAGGGCGAGGCGCTCGAGCGAGCGCTCGCCGCCATCGACGCCGTCCGCACCAGAAACCAGGCCGTGCTCGAGGCCAACCAGGCGGCGATCGCGCGACTGGTCGAGCGCTCGGCGGCCGCCGGAGCGGCCGCGACCAGGCTATCGGTGCTGTTCACGCTCGCGGCGATCGTGCTCGCGGCCGTCGCAGTGGTGCTCACCGTCAGGTCGATTTCGGTCCCGCTGCGGCGGCTCACCGAGGTCACCCGCGCGGTCGCGGGAGGCGCGCTCGAGACCCGGGTCGAGGTAGAGGGCAACGACGAGTTCGCCCGCCTGGCCGACGACTTCAACGCGATGGTCCGGCGGCTCGACGAGCTCGATCGTCTCAAGAGGGACTTCGTCTCGCACGTCTCCCACGAGCTCAAGACGCCGCTGGCGGCGATGCAGGAGACCACCCGCCTGCTGCTCGACGAGGCGCCCGGGCCGCTGACCGCCAAGCAGCGTCGCCTGCTCGAACTGACCCTCCAGTCGGCGCGGCGGCTCGCGGCGATGATCCGCAACCTGCTCGACGTCTCGCGCCTCGAGGCGGGGGCGATGGACTACGAGCGCAGGCTCTGGCCCCTCGAGGAGCTGGTCGTCCCGGCCGCTGCCGAGCTCGAGGCGTGGGCCCGCGAACGCGGCGTCGGCGTCGAGGTCCGCGTCGAGCAGCCGTCCGCCGAGGTCCGCTGCGACCGGGACCGGATCGTCCAGGTGGTGCAAAACCTCCTGGACAACGCCGTGAAGTTCTCGCCGTCCGGTTCGACGGTGGTGGTCCGCGCCCGGGTGCTGGACGAGGCGGCGGATCCGCCGCGCCGTGCCGAGGTGGCCGTCGCCGACCACGGCCCCGGGATCCCGTCTGAGGAGCGGAGGCGGGCGTTCGAGCGGTTTCGCCAGCTTGCCGGCGGACGGCGCCGGGCCAACGCGGGAGTCGGGCTCGGGCTGGCGATTTGCAGGCAGATCGTGGAGGCGCACGGTGGGGAGATCGTCATCGCGGACAACCCCGGAGGTGGCACGGTGGTCCGGTTCACGCTCGACATGGCGGGACCTCATGACTGAGCACGTCGCGAGGGTGGCCGTGGCGCTGCTCCTCGTCGCGCTGGCGGCGTGCACGACCGCCTCCGGCCGCGCCGACCGCGACTGGCGCAGGGGCGACGTGGCCGCCGCCGCGGGGGGCTACCAGCGCATCCTCGCGGAGGAGACCTCCGGTGCCGTCCGGGAGCAGGCGCTGCTCCGGCTGGCGATCGCCTGCACGGTTCCGGGCTCGCCGGTCGCCGACCCGGAGAGGGCGCGCAGGCTCCTGCGCGAGCTGATCGCGGACGACCCCGCCGGCGAGCTGCGGCACGAGGCCGGGGCGCTACTCGCCCTGCTCGACCAGGCCGCCGCGGCGACCGCGGACATGGCCGCCGCCCGACGGGAGCGCGAGCGGCTCGAGACGGAGATCGATCAGGTCAAGGTCGACCTTGCCGTCAAGGAGACGACGCTGGCCCGGCTGCGGAACAACCTGAACGAGGCGGAGGCGGAGCTCGGTCGGCTCCGCCGTGCCCTCGAGGAGCTCAAGCGCATCGACCTGCAGCGCCGCCCGTGAGCCGCCGGCCGTCGCCCTGAAGCGCTCAGCCCACCGGCGCCTGGAAGTCGACGCTCCTGGCCCGCATGAACGCCTTGAGCGTCGGGAAGAAGACGTCCGGGCGCTCGAGGTAGGCGACGTGGCCGCACGCCGGGATGAGCAGCCAGCGCGAGTTCGGGAACACGTCCAGCATCTTCTTCTGCGCCCACAGGGGGATCGCGCGGTCCTGCTCGCCCGGCATGATCAGCGTCGGCGTCGTCACCGCCCGGTACTCCGGCATCCGGGCGTCGAGCTCGCCGAAGTACTCCTCCTGCGCCTCGGTGAGCCGGATCAGACAGTGCACGTCGTCGCGGTACCGGTCGTTGAAGCGTTGCCGCATCGGCTCGAGGCCGGCCCGCGTGACTTTGCGGACGAACGGCTCTCCGAAGATCTTCTCGTACATGTACTCGGTGTAGAGGTCGAAGAGCTCGGGCCCGCCGCGGTAGAAGCGCAGGCTGATCGCCTCGTACTGCTCGAACAGCTCCTCGCGCGACAGGATGATCCCGGACAGCGTCAGCGTGTGCAGGCGGTGGTGGAACTGGCGGGCGTGCTCGATGGCGATGAAGCCGCCGTAGGAGATCCCCATCGAGTGCACCCTGGCGATCCCCATCTCGTCCATGATCGCGGTGAGGTACTGGGCGATCCGGGTGATCGAGTACGGCTCGTCGGGCTTGGACGACTCGCCCTGGCCTGGGTAGTCGTAGAGCAGCACGTCGTACTCGTCGGCCAGGAGCGGCAGGAAGCCGTACCACGCCCGCGTCGACATGGCGAGGCCGTTGAGCAGCGCCACGGCCTCGCGCGTGCCGTCGCCGAAGTACTCGTAGTAGATCTCACGGCCGTCGGCGTGGATATGGCCCGAGCGCGAGGGCAGTGGCGGGGACTGTTGTGTCGAAGCGGCCATAGCGGGCCTCCGGGGGCGGAGAGAAGCAGGGGCGAGGGGAGGGGGTGAGAGGAGAGAAAGACGCTACTTCAGCTTCTCGCTCTCCCCTCTTCCCTCCCCCCTCTCCCCGTCTTTTTCGTCAGACGGTGGGCTTCAGCACGGTGCACACGGACGCGCAGATCGGGCCGCCGATGTTGAAGGTCGCCGCGACCTTGGCGTTCTGCACCTGCAGCTCGGCCGGGACCCTGCCGAGGAGCTGCCAGGCGCACCAGCCGATCATGGCGATGCCGGTGGCGCCGATCGGGTGGCCCTTGGCGATCAGGCCGCCCGAGGTGTTGATCGGGCAGGCGCCGCCGACCGAGGCGTGGCCGTCCCTCCAGTACGCCGCGCCCTTGCCGTAGGGTGCCTTGCCGAGCACCTCGGCGCCGATGGCGCCCATCACGGTGAAGCAGTCGTGGACCTCGGCGACGCCGACGTCGGAGGGAGTCACGCCGGCCATGGCGTAGGCCTTGTTCATCGCCGCGAAGGCGCCGACCGGGCGCAGCACGTCGCGCCCTTCCTTCTTGAGGGCGTCGGTGGCCTGGCCCCAGCCGGCCAGCTCGACGCAGTCCGCCTTGGCGACGCCGAGCTTGCGCAGTCCCTCGTCGGTGGCGATGATCATCCCGGCGTAGCCGTCGGAGATCTGCGAGCAGTCGTAGGTCTTCAGCGGCAGGCCCTCGACCACGTAGCGGTTGATCCCCTCGATCTTCATCGCCTGCTCGAGGGTGATCTGCACCTTCTGCATCTGGGCGTACGGGTTGTACTTGGCGTTGCCGTACTCGATGACGGCGATGCGCGCGAGGTCCTCCTCGGCGACGCCGTGGGTCTTCATGTACTCCGCCATGACCTCGGCGAAGAGGTGCGGAAAGACGAACACCTTGCCGGGGCGCTCGTCGGGGTGCGAGGAGTAGCCGAGCACCTCGCCGATGAGCTTGCCGTCCATCTTCCCCTCGGGGTCGCGCATCTTCTCGAAGCCGACGGCGAGGCCGACGTCGCCCTGCCCGAGGAGCATCTTGTAGGCGTTCGACAGCACTGCCTGCCCGCCGGTGGCACAGGCGTTCTCCACCGACTCGATCGGCTTGCCGGCCAGGCCCGGTACCTGCGCGAGCAGGCCCGAGAGCAGCGCCTGGTGGTTGAGGGCGATGTTGCAGACGGCGCCGACAGAGCCGACGTCGACCACCGACGGGTCGACCTTGATGCTCGCGCAGGTCTCGACGGCTGCGTTCTTGATGATGTCCGGCACGGACATGTCCATGAGCTTGCCGAACTTCGACTGGTGGTAGGCGGCGATGTAGATCTTCTTCATGACGGGGCTCCCTTTCTCGCGCGGTCTGCAGGTTTGGGGTCCGTGCCTGGATCGGTCCCGGGGTCCGGGGATGGCGTGGAGGACGATGCGGCCGGCAGCGCCGCCAGGAACTCGAGGCAGATGTCGGTGAAGCGGCGGGGCTGCTCGACGACCATGGCGTGCCCCGAGTCGGCCACCTCGACGAGCCTGGCGCCGGGAATGGCCCCGGCCAGCGCACGTCCGCGGGCGGGCGGCGCGGTCCGATCGAGGCCGGCGACCACGACGAGCGTGGGACAGGCGACGCGGGGCAGGACGGGCCTGAGGTCGAGATGCTGCACTGCGGCAAGTATGCCATCGACGCCCGCGAACCACGAGACGGGCAGCCGGGCGACCCGCTCGCGGCGGGCGGCGAGCATCGTGGCGTTGGCGGCGCGGAAGGCGTCGGAGTAGGTGCCGGGCAGCATGGCGTCGAACATGCGACCGCCGTCGCCGCCGGCGACCGCGGCGCGGCATGCGTCGCGGACCGCCTGGGCGAGCGCGGTCATCGCGAGGCTCGCGTGGTCGAACGCGGTGGCCGCGACGAGCGAGCGGACGCGGTGCGGCTGCTCGGCGGCGAGCAGGAGGCCGACCTCGGCGCCGAACGACGTCCCGACGACGTGGGCCCGGTCGATGCGCAGCGCGTCGAGGAGCGCCACGACGTCGGCGACGTGACTCTCGAGCCCTGCATGGGTCGGGCCGGGCGCGAGGAACTGGCCCCGGAAGTCGCAGCGCACGACCCGGAAGCGCGCCGCCAGCGGCGTCGCGATCTCCTCCCAGGCCGCGATGGTCATCATCCCGCCGTTGAGCAGGAGGAGCGGCTCGCCGGTCCCGTCGACCCGGTGCGCGATCGGATCGGTCATCTCGGGTCGTGTCCCGTGCGCTCGTACTGCTTCTGCAGCTCGGCCTTGACGACCTTGCCGTATGCCGTCCGCGGCAGCCCGTCGACGAAGACGAACTCGCGGGGGATCTTGAACTTCGCGAGCCGCTCGGCGAGGAACGCGGCGAGGGCGGCGCCGTCGACGGCGTCGGCGGCGCGCGGGACGACGAACGCGACGCCGACCTCACCCCAGCGGTCGTGGGGCACGCCGATCACCGCCGCGTCGCGGACCTCCGGGTGGAGCAGCAGCTCGCCCTCGATCTCGGCGGGGTAGACGTTGACTCCGCCGGAGATGAACATGTCGCGCTGGCGGCCGGCGATGGCGAAGAACCCCTCCTCGTCGCGCCGAGCCGAGTCGCCGGTGTGGAACCACCCGTCGGCGTCGAGCGCCGCGGCGGTCGCCGCGGGGTTGTTCCAGTACCCCTTCGCCACGTGGGGGCCGCGCAGCCACAGCTCGCCGACCTCGCCGGGCGGGCAGTCGCGACCGGAGGCGTCGACCACCCGCGCGTCGGTGAACATCATCGGCCGGCCGATCGAGCCCTTCTTGCGCACGGCGTCGGCGTCGCTCATCGCGAAGCAGTTGACGCCGACCTCGGTGAGGCCGTAGCCCTGGCGGAACACCACGCCGCGCGCCTGGTACGCCTCGATGAGGTAGAGCGGGAGCGGGGCGCCGCCGGAGATGAACCAGCGCACCCGCGAGAGGTCGGCGCCGGCGAACTCGGGCGCCTCCATGAGGAGCTTCCAGATCGTCGGCACGCCGAGGACGACCGTGCAGCGCTCTGCCTCGATGGTGCGCCAGACCTCGGCGGCGTCGAAGCCGGCGTGGAGGACGATCGTCCCGCCGATGGCGATGATCGGCGTGAGGAACGCGCCGAGCCCGCCGGCGTGGTAGAGCGGCGTGAAGACCGGCGAGACGTCGTCCTCGCGCAGTTGCCAGCAGCACGCGGTGTCGACCCCGTTCCAGCTCACCATCCGGTGGGGGACGATCACGCCCTTCGGCTTTCCGGTGGTGCCGCTGGTGTAGAGCAGGCAGTAGGGGTCCTCGGGTGCGACTGGGGTCCGGGGTCCGGGGTCCGGGGTCCGGGAGAGGACTTCGGACCAGGGCTCGTCGGCCGGATCCGTCGGAGTGTCGAGGGGGACCCAGCGGTCGAGGGTGACGAGCGCGCGCAGCCCGCGGACGGTCTCGGCGAGGGCGCCGTCGTAGACCAGCGCCTTCAGGCCGGAGTCGCGGACGACGTGCTCGAGCTCGCGGGGCGTCAGGCGGGTCCCGAGCGGGACGAGGACGACGCCGGACTTGCCGGCCGCGAAGAAGCAGTCGAGGAACTCGGGACGGTTGTGGGCGAGCAGGCCGATCCGGTCGCCCGGTCGGAGCCCGAGCGGTCCGAGCCAGGCCGCGGCGGCGCACGCGGCCCGGCGGTCGAGCTCGCGGTAGGTGAAGCGCGCGCCGGTCGGCACGAAGACGAGCGCCGCCTTGTCCGGCGTGAGTCGCGCCCGCTCGCCGAGGATGTCGCCGTGAATCATGCCCCCACCCGACCGGTCGAGAGTCGAGGGTCGAGGGTCACGAGCCAGGGATCGAGGGCACGCGGGCGTTCTCGGCTCATTGCGTGCGGGCCTCCAGCGCCTGCCTCAGCGCAGCGAGGAACGCCGTGGGGCACTCGACCTGCGGGACGTGCCCGCAGGCGTCGATGATCGCCAGGCGCACGTCCGGGAGCACGGCCTCCATGCGCTTGGCGTACTCCAGCGGCATGAGCCGGTCGGACGCTCCCCAGATCAGCCGCACCGGCACGTGGATCTCCCGCAGCGCGGCGTCGTCGAGGATGAACGCCTCCATGGAGTTTACGGTGGCGGCGAAGCGGGCGAGGGGACCGGTCGACGCCATCCGGACGATGTCTTCGAGCACGTAGTCGGCGATCGGTGCGCTGCCCGGGTCGCGTGTCTGGGCCACCGACTCGCGCGCCTCGGCGCGGGTCCTCGGCAGCACCCGGGCGTGCTCGTTGCCGCCTCTGACGGCGCCGCCGTCGACGCACACGGCCATCGCCACGCGGTCGGGCCGGCGATGTGCGTCGAGCATCGCCATCCAGCCGCCGAGCGAGTTGCCCACGATCGTCACGCGCTCACCGGGCGCGAGCGCGTCGATGGTCGCGACCACGCCGGCGTACACGGCGGAGGCCTCGATGGGGCCGGCCGTCGGCGCGCTGCCGCCGTGGCCGGCGAGGTCCGGGACGATCAGCGTGTGGTCCCGGACGAGCGCGGGGGCGATGCGGAACCACGTCCCCGCCTGGTCGCCCGCGCCGTGGAGCAGGACCAGCTTGGGCCCGCTCCCGCCCGTCCACACCACCTGCGGCCCGGCTGGGCTCGGGACGGTGGTCTTGTGCAGGCCGGCGCGTGCCAGCGCCGAGCGGGTGGTCCAGGCATAGACGGTCAGCGGCCGGAAGCGGAAGAGCCAGACGCCGGCGAGCACCGCCAGCACGAGGAGCGCTGCGAGTCCGATGACGATCGCCACGACAGTCTTCCTCACGTCACCTCCACGGCCCGCGGCGGCCGGGAGCGGCCTCCGGTGAGCCCGTCAGGCCCAGCGGAACGCCGCCGCCGCCTGGTTGTAGCCGACGCCCGAGCCGACGAACACGACGAGCATGCCCGGCCTGATCTTGCCCTTCTCGAGCGCGTCGTCGAGTGCCATGGGGATGCACGCCGAGCCGGTGTAGCCCCACGCCTCCATGATCGTGTGAGTCCTCTCCATCGGCAATCCGAGGTCGGCCATGACCAGCTCGATCGACGGCTTGCGCACCTGGGTGAAGATGATGAAGTCGATGTCGGTGAGGGCGAAGCCGGCGTCGTGGGCGAGCCGCCGGGTTAAGCGCGGCCACCCCTCGTGGTTGATCTCCGGCGGGTAGCGGTCGAGCATCTTCACCCGCGTGCGCCCCGCGTTCACCGCCTCGACGGTCGCCGGCTCGTAGGTGCCGCCGGCGTACAGGCCCCAGTGGTGGTGGTACTCGCCGCCGGCCTGGAACGCCGCGCCGACGAAGCCCGGCTTGGAGTCGGCCTCGAGCACGGCGGCGCCGGCGCCGTCGCCGTAGAAGTAGATCATCGGGTCGTTGGGGTCGGTGAGCTTGTGCATGAGGTAGACGCCGACCACCAGCACGGTCCTGATCGCCGGGTTGGTGGCGAGGATGCCGGCGCCGGCGGCGAGCGCGGTCGGAAACGACGCGCACGCGCAGCCGATGTCGAAGGTGCCGGCGTTGGTGGCGCCGAGCTTGTGCTGGAGCACCACCGAGGTCGCCGGCGTGATGTAGTCCGGCGAGTCGGTGCCGAGGAGGATGAGGTCGACGTCTTCGGGCTTCCGCCCGGCGCGCTCGAGCGCCTGGCGCGCGGCCGGCAGGGCCACGTCGGAGGTCGCCCAGTCGTCGGGCGCCCAGAACCGGCTCTTGATCTGGCTCGACGCCTCCATCTTGTCGATGAACTCGGGAACCACGGGGTCGAAGCGGCGGCGGAGCTCGTCGTTGGTGACCTCGCGCTCGGGCAGGTAGCGGCCCGTCGAGACGATCTTCGCGTGTCGGGTCATGAGCATTCTCCTTAAGTCATGGGCCGCTCGCAGGGGCGGCCCGTGCGGGCGCCCCCCGGCAGCCGCTCATCCGGCGGGGACCAGCCCCGCCGCTACGTCTACTCCTTCAGGTCCCTACGACCAGCCCGCCGTCCACCGAGATCACCGTGCCGGTCACGAACGAGGCGGCGTCGGAGGCGAGCCAGACGAACGCGTTGGCGATGTCCTCGGGCTTGCCCATGCGGCCGAGCGGCGTGTGGCCGACCATCGACTCGACGACCTTGGGCGGCATCGAGGCGAGGATCTCGGTGGCGATGAACCCGGGCGCCACCGCGTTGACGCGGATGCCGAACTTCCCGAGCTCGCGCGCCCATACCTTGGTCATGCCGATGACGCCCGCCTTGGTCGCGACGTAGTTGGTCTGGCCGAAGTTGCCGTACAGGCCGACCACCGACGAGGTCGACAGGATCACCCCGCCGCCCTGGGCGATCATCTGCGGCGCCACCGCCCGGGCGCCGAGGAACACGCCCTTGAGGTTGACGTCGATCACCGCGTTCCACGCCTCGTCCGACAGGGTCGCGACGACGGCGCCGTCCTTCCACTTGATGAGCTGCGCGTCGCGCACGATGCCGGCGTTGTTGACCATGACGTCGAGGCGTCCGAAGCGGGCGACCACGGCGTCGACCGTCGTCCGGACCGCCTCGCCGTCGGCCACGCTGACCTTGAAGAAGGCGCCTTCGCCGCCCGCCGCGGCGAGCTCGGCGACGAGCGCGTCCGCGCCGCCGTCATTGACGTCCCACGCTGCGACCTTGCACCCCTGCCTGGCGAACGCCAGGGCCGTGGCGCGGCCAATCCCGGCCGCGGCGCCGGTGACCACCACGACCTTGCCGGCAAGCCCGGTTTCGAGGGCCATCGATCCACCTCCGCTTCGGTTCGCCGTCCAGCGGGGGGTCGTGTGACCCCCCGCGGACGGGTGTAACTGGAGGAGCGTTCCCGCCGCGTCGGGCTCCGCCCTAGAACGAGTAGCGCAGCCCGAGCTGAATCTCCCGCGGCGACAGCGTCGCGCTGTAGTTGCCGAAGTTCGGGTTGGCGACGTACTGCGCGGTCGGGTTGGTAATCGTCGGACCGGACAGGTACTCCGCCGTGTCGACGCTGTTTACGTCGTAGTTGGTTTCGTTGAGGAGGTTGAACCCCTCGACGATGAGGTCGAGCTTGCCGCCGCCGAGGTTGAACCCCTTGGTGATCCGCATGCTGAGGTTGTTGTAGTCGGGGCCTTCCTCGTCGTTGCGCAAGACGCCGGCGGCACGGTCGGAGAGCCGCAGGTCGCCGTTGTAGTCGAAGCCGAGGCGGCGGGTCCACGGTTGGCCGGAGCCGTACTCGTAGACCGGCGCGACGGTGATCGTCCAGGGCAGGCGGAAGATGCCCGAGAGGACGGCACGCCAGCGCTCGTCGGAGCGGCCGCGCCCCCACTCGCCGTCGATGTCGGCCGGGTCGCTCGGGTAGTCATTGGCGGCCGGGCTGAAGTCGTCGGAGATGTTCTTGCGGTCCTGGTAGGTCACCGACGCGGTGATCAGGTGCCCGCCCTTGAGCGTCCCGTTGAGACTGGCCATGAGCGCCTTGTAGCGGGAGCGGCCCTCGTTGGTGTACTCGTTGATCATCGTGTAGTTGGCGTTCGGGCGGGTGTGGGTCGTGTTGCCGCTCCAGTTGACGTCGCGGATGATGATCTCGTTGTCGCCCTCGACGTAGACTGCCTCGATGTCGGCGAACAATCCGGTGTCGCCGAGTCTCTGGGTGAAGCCGAGGCTCGATTGGATCGCCTCCGGTGCCTCGAGGCTCGGCTCGAGCAGGGCGATGTTGGGCTTGAGCAGGACGCCGCTGTTCTGCGGGTCGGCCGGGTTGAGCCAGTACGCCGGGGGCAGGCCGAGGAACAGGCCGTTGAGCCGCGTGTACAGCGTCCGGCCGGTGATGCCGTTCTGCTGCAGCTCGACGAAGCTCGGCACCATCAGGTAGCGGCCGGCGAACATGCCGGTGCCGCCGCGAACGACGCTGCTGCCGTTGCCGCTGAGATCCCACACGAAGGCCAGCCGCGGCTGGATGTTGTCGTCGTCGACGTGACGCTTCTCCGGCTCGACCGGGTGGGTGAAGTCGGGGTTGTTGCCCTCGGTGTCGTAGTCGTAGCGGACGCCGAGGCTGACCGTGAGGTTGCGGCCGATCCGCCAGTCGTCCTGGACGAACAGCCCGTAGAGCTCGGTGCCGATCTTGGTGTTCGGATCGCCGACCCCGTAGTCGTAGCGGTACGGCAGGGTGCGGCTGTCACCGGCCCAGAAGAGCAGGCCGGTCGGGAACACGGGGTACCACCACTCCTCGTCGATCCACTGCGCCGAGACGCCGAGCTTGACGTCGTGGCTGCTCTTGTCGCCCGTGAAGTAGAGGTGGAAGGTGTCGCGGAGCTCGACGTAGTCGCCGGTCATGGTCTGGTCGCCGACGATGTTCGCGCCGGTGATCAGGGTGGTGCCGAACGTGAAGTACTCGGACATCGCGTCGGAGTTGTTCGGCTCGTCGAACTTCTTCCGGCCGATCTGGAAGTTGAGGTTGTTCATCGAGCCGGTCGAGACGAGCCAGGTGTGCCCGGCGTTGAGGTTGTAGTTGTCGCGGTTGAGCTGCATGCCGCTCGACTCGTCGGCCACCCCGCCGACGCGGAAGTTCTCCTCCCGGTAGCGGTCGCCGACCGCCTTGACCTGGAGGTTTTGGGACTGCGAGAGCTGGTTGGTGTAGCTCAAGAGGCCGAGCATCTGGGTGAACGGGTGCGCGAGGTCCTCGGCGTCGCCGGCGAACGCGCCCTTCGGCCGGAACAGCGCGATGTTCTCCTCGTCGATGTACTCGAACGAGGCGAAGTAGTGGGTCTTGTCGGTCGTGATCGGACCGCCGAGGGTGAAGCCGGCCTGGTAGCGGGTGAAGTCCTGGTCGCCGGTCTCGAGCTCGCCCTGGGTGCGGAGCGAGTCGCCGCGGTAGAAGCCGAACGCGCTGCCCTGGACCGTGTTGGTGCCGGAGCGGGTGACGATCGACAAGGCGCCGCCCTGGGAGTTGGCGATCTCGGAGTCGAACCGGTTGTTGATGACCCGGAACTCGCGGATGGCGTCCTGGCTGAAGCGGACGCGGGACAGGCCGAGCGCCTGGTCGGTGTAGTCGACGCCGTCCACCATGATCGTCGACTGGCTGGCGTTGCCGCCGGAGCCGACGACCGGCGAGTTGGTGATGAAGCGGAAGCCGCCCCGCTCGCGCTGGACGCCGGGGGCGATAAACGCCAGCTTCTCGAACTCGCGCGACGGGACCGGCAGCTCCTGGATCTGCTCGGGGACGATGTTGGTCGAGGCGTCCATCTTCATCGCGTCGACGATCGGCGCCTCGGCGGTGACGGTGATCTCCTCGGCCTTGGTGCTGCTCATCGTCGCCGTCAGCTTGGCGGTCTGCCCGACCCTGAGGACGAGCTTCTCCTCGAGCGGGTTGAAGCCGGCCAGCTCGAACTTGACCGTGTACTCGCCCGGCGCGAGGGCCGGGGCGCGCACGTAGCCGGCCTCGTCGGCGACCAGGACGCGGGCCGCTCCGGTCCCGGTCTGGGTCACCGTGGCGGTGACGCCGGGCAGCGGAAGGCCGCCCTCGTCGACCACGTAGGCCTGCAACTCCGCGGTGTTGACCTGGGCCAGCGCGACGCCGAGGCCGGCAAAGGCCATGGCGACCGTGACCAGAATGGCGAAACTCGCTCTCCGCATCGTCTCCTCCCGGGCGCCTCCGCGCCCTCCGATGTCGTTCCCGGTTGTCTGCGTTGTCTGCTGTGCACTCTCTCCAACAAAACGAACGCTCGATATGTTTTCTCTTCGCCAATCTAGGCCCGGAGTTCCCGCGTGTCAAGAGCCCTCGGTGCCCTTCGAGCGGACGGGCCGTCCGGGCGCCGATCCGCCGGTGCACGACCGGTAGAGGCCGAGGACGGACGAGGCGAGACGGTCCGCCGTGCGATCGGCGGCCGAGGCGGCGGCCGCCCTGCCGGAGGACGCACGCAGCGCGGCGTCGGAGGTCCAGGCCGCGAGCAGCACGGCGAGGGCGGCGGCGTCGTCGGCGGGCCACAGCGCTCCGCCCGCGCCGGCCTCCACGAGGTCGCGCACCCCGGGGAGGTCGGCGGCCAGCGTCGGGACGCCGCACGCCGAGGCCTCGGCGATCGCCCGATGCCCGTGGTCCGAGCCGGCGGCCGGAAACACGAAGAGGTCCATGGCTGCGTAGAGCTGCTCGAGGCCATCCTCGACGTAGCCCGCGAACGTGAGCCGGTCGACGACGCCCAGGCGCCGGGCCAGCGTACGCAGTCGCTTCTCGCGGTCGCCGCCGCCGACGATCAGTCCCCAGGTCGCCGGCGCGGCCGCGAGGGCGTGGAGCAGCACGTCCTGACCGCGATCGGCGGCGAGCTTGCCGACCGTGCCGGCGACGACGGCGTCCGCCGGGATGCCGAGCCGGCCCCGCGCCGGGCCGCCGTCGAGGCCGGGCCTGAAGCGAGCCCCGGCCGCCGGAGGGAGGACGAGGCGAGTCACGCCGGCCAGGCCGGGCCGGCGTGCGGCGAGCGGCTCCATGTCCGAATTCGCCAGGGCCAGTGCCGCGCTGCCGCGGAGCAGCCAGCCGTAGAACGGGTCGCCCCGCAGGTGGCGGAGGTGGCGCACGCTGCGGACGATCGGGACCGACGGGCCCCGCAGGGCCAGGCGCGCGAGCAGGTGGTCGTGGGGCAGGTGGCAGTGGACGAGGTCCGCCTCCCGGGCGGCGCCCCGCACGGCGGCGACGGTGCGGCGCAGGTCGCCGAGCGCGCGCTCCTTGACCAGGATCGGACGGGCCCAGTCGAGGCCGGCGAGCCGCGCCTCGAGGTTGTGGCCAGGGCGGAAGGCGAAGCGGGCGTCCACGCCGGCGTCGCGCAGCGCCTCGACGAGCTGCAGCGCGGTCGCCGCGGCGCCAGTCCAGCGGTCCGCCGCGACGAGATGAAGCACCCGCATGGGGACATGCTAGCCGACAGATGTCGGCTTCCCGAAAGTGTTAGCATTCCCGCGGAGGCTCACATGCCGGTCGATCCACAGCTCCTGGAGATCCTCGTCTGCCCCGCGTGCAAGACCGACCTGGAGCTCGTCCAGCTTCCGCAGGCGACCGCGTCGACGCTGGTGGAGCGCTACCGTGAGAAGTTCCGCGACGAGACGCCGGAGGTCCACGAGGGGCTGCGCTGCTCCGCCTGTCGCCGGACCTACCCGATCGTCTCCGACATCCCGGTCATGCTGGTCGACGAGGCGCTGCCGGCGGAGGTCTGAGCCGCATTGAACGGTGCCGCGCCGACGTCGCGCGCCCGGCTGGTGGCGGCGGCGGCCGTCACTGCGGTGGGCTTCCTCTCCTGGCGGATCGGGCTGGCCAACTTCCTTTTCAGCATCGGCCTGCTCGCCGCCATCGTGGCCTGGCGCCGGGGTGAGCTCCGGGGTCTTCCGCTCGGCCAGCGGGTGCTGCTGCCGGTGGCCGCGTTGATCGCGACCGCCCTGCTGTCGGCGGTGTTCTCCCTCGACCCCCTGGCCAGCCTCGGCAAGCTGCCCCGTCTCGTCACGCTGCTCCTCGTCCCGTTGGCCGCGCTCCTCATCGACGCGACGTGGTGGCGTCGGCTGGTGGTCGCGCTCGCGGTCTCGACGACCGTCCTCGCGGTGTGGGGCTTCGTGCAGTACGTCCAGGGCGCGGACAACCTGACGCAGCGCATCCACGGACCGCTGTCGCACTACATGACGTACTCCGGGCTGCTGCTGCAGGCGGTGCTCGTGCTCGTCGCCGAGGTCGCGGTAGAGCACCGCGGCCGCGCCTGGTGGCTGCTGCCGCCGGCCGTGCTCGGGACCGTGGCGATCCTCCTCTCCCTGACCCGGAACGCCTGGGTGGGCCTGGCCGTGGGACTGCTGCTGCTGGCGGCGGTGTGGCGGCGGCGCCTCCTGCTCGTCTACCCGGTGCTCGCCGTCTTGATCTGGCTGGCCGCCCCGCGGGCGGTGCTCGACCGCGCGGTCTCGGCGTTCGACCTGCGGCAGCACGCGAACTACGACCGGGTGTGCATGGCGATCTCGGGCGTCCAGATGCTCCGTGACCACCCGTGGGTCGGCGTGGGATTGGACATGGTGCCGCGGCTCTACCCGCTGTACCGGCGCGACGACGCGCCGCGCTGGCGGGTGCCTCATCTGCACAACAACCCGCTGCAGATCGCCGCCGAGCGGGGGGTGGGCGGACTGGCGGCCTACCTGTGGCTGCTCGCGGCGTTCTTCGCCACCACCTGGCGGGCCCTGCCGCGCCTCGTCGGGGATGCCCGCGCGCCGGTCGCCGCGGCGCTCGTAGCGGTCGCCGGGATCAGCGCCGCGGGTCTGTTCGAGTACAACTTCGGAGACGCCGAGGTGCAATACCTGACGCTGATCCTGATCGGCGCCGGAGCGGCGGCGGCCGAGCGGGGCGCGACGTGAGCGGGCGGATCTGGGGCGTCGGCGAGCTGATCGGCGAGCTCAACGCGCAGCTCGCCGGGGCGTTCGGCGACGTCTGGCTGCGCGGCGAGCTGTCCGGCGTCAAGGTGGCCGGCTCGGGACACCGCTACTTCCAGATCAAGGACGCCGAAGGGATGCTGTCGTGCACCCTGTGGGCGGCGCGCGCCGACCGCCTGCGCTTCAAGCTGACCGACGGCCTGGCCGTGCTGGTGCGCGGCAAGGTCAACGTCTATGCCCAGCGGGGCTCGCTGCAGCTCGACGTGCTCGAGCTCGTCCCCGAGGGGATCGGCGAGCTCCAGCTCGCGTTCGAGCAGCTCAAGGCGAAGCTTGCCGCCGAGGGGCTGTTCGCCCCGGAGCGCAAGCGGGCCCTCCCGGCGCTGCCGCAGCGGCTCGGGCTGGTCACCTCGTCTTCGGGCGCCGCGGGGCGCGACGTCCTCAAGGTGCTGTCGCGCCACGACCACCTGCAGGTGCTGCTCGTCCCGGTCCGCGTGCAGGGCCGGGGGGCGGAGGGCGAGGTGGCCCGCGCGGTGCGCTGGCTCGGCCGCTCCGGCCGGGTCGACGTCGTGCGGGTGGTGCGCGGCGGCGGCTCGCTCGAGGACCTCTGGGCGTTCAACGAGGAGGTCGTGGCACGGGCGATCGCCGCCTGCGAGGTGCCGGTGATCTCCGGCGTCGGCCACGAGGTGGACTTCACGATCGCCGACTTCGTCGCCGACGTGCGGGCGGCGACACCGACCCAGGCCGCGGAGATGGTCGTCGCCCGGCTCGAGGACCAGGAGCGCCGGATCGACCGCGCCGACGAGGTCCTGCGGCACGTCCTGGCGCGGCGCCTCGACCGCGGGGGGCTACGGTTGCGCGGCGCCGAGGGCGCCCGCGGCCTGGCCTCGCTGCCGGCGCGCCTCGGCGAGCTCGACCAGCGGTTGCGCCGCCTCGAGGCGCTGCCGCAGCGCCTGCGCGCCCTGGTCGTGGCGCGCCACCGGCGGCTGGAGAGCACCACGGGCGCCCTCCTGCGCTGGCCGGTCCGCTTCGGCGCGCCGCGGCGCCGGGAGGTGGTGACCGCGCGGCTCGCGGTGGCGGTCGAGCGGCTGCGCTTCGTCGCCCGCCGCCGGCGCATGCAGCTCGACGGCCTGGGGCGGGCGCTCGCGGCGCTGTCGCCGGCCGCGATCCTCGAGCGGGGCTACTCGATCACGACCCGGGAAGGCGTCGAGGCGCCGCTTCGCGACGCCGCGGACGTGACCGCCGGCGAACGCCTCGTCACGAGGCTGGCGCGCGGCGAGCTGCGCTCCCTCGTCCTCGGCCGGGACGTGGCGACGCAGGGCTCACTGTTCGGAGATTCAGGGGAGAGCGGAGAGGGGAGAGGGGAGAACGGTTCATCATGAACAGGCTCAGGCCGTTTCTCTGCCCTCTTCCCTCTCCCCTCACCCCTGGGTGGCAGGGAAGGGAGGTTTCGTGAGCAAGGAGACGTTCGAAGAAGCGCTCGCGCAGCTCGAGGACGTGGTGGCGAAGCTCGAGGACGAGTCGGTCGGACTCGAGGACGCCCTTAAGCTCTTCGAGCGCGGTGTGAAGCTGGCGAAGCGCTGCCGCACGCAGCTCGAGTCGGTGGAGAAGCGGGTCGAGCAGCTCCTCGCCGAGGCGGGCGAGACGGCCCCGTTCGAGCCGGAGGAGAGCTGATCGTGGACCTCGCGGCGCTCCTCGCGAGCGAGCGGCGAGCGGTCGACGCCGCGCTCGACCGGCTGCTGCCGCCGGTGGGCGCCTGGCCCGCGCGGCTGCACGAGGCGATGCGCTACGCGGTGTTCGGCGGCGGCAAGCGGGTCCGCCCGCTCCTCGTCCGCACGGCCTACCGGGCGGCCGGGGGCCGCGACGAGGCGGCGCTCGAGCCCGCCTGTGCCGTCGAGCTGATCCACACCTATTCGCTCGTCCACGACGACCTGCCGGCGATGGACGACGACACCCTGCGCCGCGGCCGGCCGACGGTGCACGTGGCATTCGACGAGGCGCTCGCGATTCTCGCCGGCGACGCGCTGCTCACCGAGGGGTTCGCCGTCCTCGCGCGCTATCCCGAGCCCGCGTCGTTCGCCGCCCGGCGAGCCGAGGCGTGCCGGTTGCTGGCGGCCGCCGCCGGGTCGTCCGGCATGGTCGGCGGCCAGGTCGAGGACATCGAGGCGACCGGCGCAGCGCCCGATGCCGCCCGGCTCGAGCGCGTCCACCGGGCGAAGACCGGCGCGCTGCTCGCGGCCTCGGTGGAGCTCGGCGCCCTGCTCGCCGGGGCCGACGCCGGCCGCCGCGCGGCCTTCGGCGAGTTCGGTCACCGTCTCGGCTTACTCTTTCAGATCGTTGATGATATCCTCGACGTCACGGGCACGGCGAGGAGTCTCGGCAAGAGCCCGGGGAAGGACGCGGCCGCGGGCAAGCTGACGTACCCCGCGGTCTTCGGCCTCGAGACGACACGAGCGAAGCTGGCCGACCTCGCCGCCTCCCTGGACGCCGAGGCGCGCGGGCTGGAGGGCGAAGGCTCGGTGCTCGCGGGCCTGGTCGACTATGTCGCCAGGCGCGACCGGTAAGGGACGGCATGGGATACCTCGACAGGATCGAAAGCCCGGCGGATCTCCGGAAGCTCCCCGTGGAAGCGCTCGGCGAGCTGGCGGAGGAGCTGCGCCGCTTCCTCATCGCCTCGGTCTCGCGCTCCGGTGGGCACCTGGCCTCGGGGCTCGGCGCCGTCGAGCTGACCCTGGCGCTGCACTACGCCTTCGACACGCCGCGCGACCTGCTGGTCTGGGACGTCGGACACCAGTGCTACCCGCACAAGGTGCTCACTGGACGGCGCGATCGCTTCAGCACGCTCCGCGCCTACGGTGGGATCTCCGGCTTCCTCAAGCGCGAGGAGAGCGAGTACGACGTCTTCAACGCCGGCCACGCCTCGACGTCGATCTCCGCCGCCCTCGGCATGGCGGCGGCACGCGACCTGAAGGGCGACGACCACGCGGTGGTCGCGATCATAGGCGACGGCGGGCTGACCGGCGGCATGGCGATGGAGGGGCTCAACCAGGCCGGCTACCTCGACCGGCGGCTGATGATCGTCCTCAACGACAACGAGATGTCGATCTCGCCCAACGTTGGCGCCTGGCAGGGGTACCTGAACCGCATCCTGCACGGGCAGCCGTACCGCCGACTCAAGGACGACATCGAGAGCTTCCTCCTCCACATCCCCCGCGTCGGCGAGGGGATGCTGAAGTTCGCCAAGCAGGCCGAGCAGATGGCCAAGCAGCTCCTCGTCCCGGGCATCCTGTTCGAGGAGCTCGGGTTCAAGTACGTCGGGCCGATCAACGGCCACTCGCTGCCGCAGCTCATCACGACGCTCAGGCAGTGGAAGGACCACAAGCACCCGGTCCTCGTCCACGTCGTCACGCGCAAGGGCAAGGGATACGAGCCCGCCGAGAACGACCCGGTGTTCTGGCACGGCGCCACGCCGTTCGAGATCGAGACCGGCGAGGTCAAGAAGAAGTCGGGTCCGCCGTCGTACACCAAGGTGTTCGCCCAGACGCTGACCGAGCTGGCCAAGGGAGACCCGCGGATCGTCGCGATCACCGCGGCGATGCCCGAGGGCACGGGGCTCGACATCTTCGCCAAGGTCCACAAGGACCGCTTCTTCGACGTCGGCATCTGCGAGCAGCACGCCGTGACGTTCGCGGCCGGGCTCGCCACCCGCGGCCTGCGCCCGGTCGTCGCCATCTACTCGACGTTCCTGCAGCGGTCGTACGACCAGATCTTCCACGACGTCTGCACGATGCGGCTACCGGTCACGTTCGCGATCGACCGCGGCGGCCTGGTCGGCGCCGACGGGCCCACCCACCACGGCGTGTTCGACCTCTCCTTCCTGCGGGTCCTGCCCGACATCGTCGTCATGGCGCCGAAGGACGAGGACGAGCTGCGCCACATGCTGCTCACCGCCCTCGAGTGCGGCGGCCCGGCGGCGCTGCGCTACCCGCGTGGCAACGGACTCGGCCTGCCGCTCGACGCCCTGCCGCGCGCGTTGCCGCTCGGCAAGGCCGAGGTGCTGCGCGGCGGTCGTGACGGCCTCGTCTGGGCGGTCGGCACGCTGGCCACCGACGCGCGGCTCGCCGCCGAGCGGCTCGTCGCCGAGGGCGGCCCGGACCTCACGGTGGTCAACGCGCGCTTCGTCAAGCCGCTCGACGTCGAGCTGCTGCGGAGCCAGGTCGCCGCCGGCTCGCGGGTGATGACCGTGGAGGTGAACGCGCTCGCCGGCGGCTTCGGCGCCGCCGTCATGGAGGCGATCGCCGACTGCGGCGTGCCCGGCGTCGTCGTCGAACGACTCGGGATCCCCGACGAGTACCAGCCGCACGGCAGCCAGGAGATCCTCCGCGCCCGGCTCGACCTCGACGTCGAGGGGATCATGCGGCGCGCCCGCGCCTTCTTCCCCCGCGCCGCGGCCCCGGCCCGCCCGGCCAGCATTCCCCGGCCGGCCTGAACCGCCCACCCGCCCAGGGGTGCCCACCCAACCGCCCACCCAGGGGTGCCCTCCCGCCCTTCCGCCCAGGCTTGCCCACCCACCCCTCCACCCAGGGGTGCCCTCGCACCCAACCGCCCAGGGTTACCCCTCCGCCCTCCCGGCCAGGGTTGAAGGCGGGGAAGAGTCTCCCCCTTCAACCCTCCAACCCTCCAACCCCGGAGGGGCGGCCGGGGGCAACCCTGTCTTGCTGGTTGGTGCATCATGGAGGAGCGCGGTCGAGACGCCGCGTCGGAGGTGGCGTGCAGGTGGCGATGCGAAACGCCGTGATCCTGGCTGCGGTCCTCGCTGCGGCCGCGCGGACCGGGACCGCCCTGGAGCCGCCCAAGCCGGGCGAGGTGTGGCGCCGGGTCGCGATCGGCGACATCGTCGTCGTGTCCAACGCCGAGCCCGCGCTCGTCCAGGAGGTGGCGGACAACCTCGCAGCGGTCCGTCCGGCCCTGGCGCGCGCGAGCGGGCTGAGGATCCACGCCCCCGTGACCACCACCGCCTACCTGTTTCGCTCGGGCTCGAGCTACCGGCCGTACCGTGACGCCGTCCTCGGCCGGAAGAGCGAGTCCGGCGCGGTCTTCCTCCAGCTCCGCGACGGCAACCTCCTCATCGTCGACGGCAGCAAGCTCGACGCCGCGCTGCCGGTCCCGTACCGCACGCTGGCCGACTCGTACCTCGGCAGCAGCGTGCCGGGGCTCTCGCCGTGGGTCAGGGAGGGCCTGGCCGAGCTCCTGTCGACGCTGGCGCGCTCCGCGACCGGGGTGACGATCGGTGGCCCGATCGCCGAGCACCTCCGCCTGCTCCAGGCCCAGCCCCCCATCCCCGTCAGCGCGCTGCTGACGGCGCGCCCGTCCACGCCGGAGCTCGCCGTGTGGACGCGCCACGGCGTCTTCGCAGCCGAGTCGTGGGCCGTCGCGCACACCCTCTTCCTCGGCGGCGAGGGGAGGGGGGGCCGCCTGCCTCGCTACCTCGATCTCTTCGGCGAGGGAGGCTCGGTGGAGTCGTGCCTGGCGGCGGCGTTCGGCACGACCCCGGTCGAGCTCGAGCGCGAGCTGCAGGCCGTCGTGCGCGGCACGCTGCCCCCGGTGCTGACGTTGGCGTCAGGTGACCTCGGTGTGCCGGCCGCGGCGGAGCCGGCGCAGATCCCGCGCGACGAGCTGCTCTTCCTGCTCGGGAACCTCCTCGCCCACGCGCGGGCGGCCAACACCGCCGACGCCGAGGCGTTCCTCACGGAGGCGATCTCCATCAACCCCTCCCTGGCCCCGGCGTACGGGATGCGGGCCATCATCCAGACCCGGCTCGGCCTGGACGACGCGGCGACCGCCGACCTGGAGAAAGGCGTCTCCCTCGAGTCCGGCGATCCCCGACCCACCCTGACCTACGCCGACTTCCTGGGCGAGCGGCTCACCGAGCGGGTGCGACGGGGCGGCAAGGCGTCGGCCGAGGAGCTGGCGCGGATCCGCGCCCTCTACCGCCGCAGCCTCGCGCTCGACCCGCAACGGAGCCGGGCCTGGGCGGGCCTGGGCTTCACGTACCTCCTCGCCGAGACGGAATCCGCCGACGGGATCGCCGCACTGGAGCGCTGCCTGGAGCTCGAGCCGGCGCATCTCGACGCCGCCTTCAACCTGGTCCTGCTCTACGCCCGCTCCGGCCGGCGCGACGACGCGGCCGCGCTCATCGACCGGGTGGTGCGGCACGGGCCCGACCGGGCACTCGAGCGGGCGGCCCGTGACGCACTGCTCGTCGCCGACCTCCGCCACGCCGACCAGCTCGTCGCGGACGGCAAGAGCGACGTCGCGCTCGGGATCCTCGAGCGGGTCGGTGCCGAGGCGGGCAGCGACCGGCTGCGGTCGGAGGCCGCGCGCCGCATCGTGGCCGCCCGGCGCGCCGCGGAGATCGCCCGCCAGGCGGCGCGCTTCGACGAAGCGCTGGCGGCGATCCGGGCCCGCGACTACCAGGGCGCCATGGCGATCCTCAAGGAGCTCGAGCCCGTCGCGATCGACCCCGACCTGCTGCAGGCCATCGCCGACACCGAGTCGGACATCCTCCCCTTCCTCCAGCCGCGGCGCTGAGAGCTTGTGAGAGAACCACAAGCTCTCAGCGCGCCTCGCCGTCCTCGGCGAGGCGCGGCGGGTGGGGTGAAGCCCGCGACTTCACGTCGCGGGCGAGGGGCGGGCGGCAGCCCGCCCCGGCTGAGATGGTCAGAGCTTGTGAAGAGGTTTCTTCACAAGCTCTGAGCCCCGGCCGGGGTCGTTGCGACGCCGTATGATGGGTCGAGCGGCCGACGCCGCGCCGGGAGGGTCTGATGATCGACGTCCGCGACCACGGTGACGTCCGCGAGCTGCGATTGAACCGGCCGCCGGCCAACGCGCTCAGCCCCGAGCTGCTCGAACGGCTGTGCGCGCACGTCGTCTCCGCCCCGAGCGACGGCGCTCGCGCCCTGGTGATCTCCGGCGCCGGCGGGATGTTCACCGGCGGACTCGACGTGCCCCTGCTGCTGCGGCTCGACCGCGCCGGCATGATGGCGGCCTGAGCGACGTTCCACGGCGCGCTGCAGACACTCGCCACGGCCGCCGTGCCGGTCGTGGCGGCGATCACCGGCCACAGCCCGGGCGGCGGCCTCGTCCTCGCGCTGTTCTGCGACCGCCGCGTCCAGGCCCGCGGCGCCTTCAAGATCGGGCTGAACGAGGTGGCGGTGGGGATCCCGTTGCCGCGGGTGATCTTCGCCGCGCTCCGCCGCCAGGTCGGTCCCCGCGTGGCCGAGGAGCTCGCCGTCACCGGGGCCCTCCTCGACCCCGACGCCGCGCTCCGGATCGGGCTGGTGGACGAGCTGGCCCCCGCGGAGGAGGTGGTCGACCGCGCCGTCGCCTGGTGCCGCCAGCTCCTGGGCGCGCCGCCGCACGCGATGCGCGACACCCGGACGATGGCGCGGGCCGACCTCGCCGCGCTCTTCGCCGGGCTCGACGCCGCGGCGATCGCCGCCGAACTCGACCGCTGCTGGTACGCCGGCGAGGCGCAGCAGACCCTGGCCGCCCTCGTCCGCCGCCTCACCGAGCGCCGCTAGCCCACCGGCGCGCCTTCGTCGAGGTCACGTCGGTAGGGAGGTTCGCCGTACACGACCCCGCCGCGGCCGACGGCGGGAAACCCCCGTCCGGGCTGGCACGTAGGACCATCGTGCCCCGAACCCACGCGGAGGAGCAGATCCCCGGGGCGCGACGTGGTGGTCGAAGTCCGAAACGGAGGACGATGGGATGAACGAGATCGAGCGACGTGAGTTCTTGAAGCTCACCGGAGCCGGGCTGGGCGTGCTCGCCATGTCCAGCCTGTTCCACGACCGGCTGCTCGCCGGCACCCTGCCGGCGGACGGCGCGACGCTGTTCGACGAGCGCTTCGGGGTCTCGCGGGAGACCATGGCCAAGGTACTCGCCACCGCGCTCTCGCGGGGCGGCGACTTCGCCGAGCTGTTTTTCGAGTATCGGGTCGCGAGCAGCGTCCGGATGGAGGACGACCTGCTCAAGGAGTCGAGCGAAGACATCGGCCTCGGCGTCGGCATCCGCGTGCTCAAGGGCAAGCAGACCGGGTTCGGCTACTCCTCCGACCTGTCTGAGGAGAAGATGAAGTCGGCCGCGCTCACGGCCGCCGCGATCGCCGCCTCGGCCGGGACGGTTGCTCCGCCGAAGCTGACGCCGGTCAAACCCGACAAGCAGGTCTACCTCCTGACCAGGCCGCTCGCCGAGGCACCGCTGGCGGACAAGATCGCCATGGTCACAGAGGCCTACAAGGCCGCGCTCGGCCACGACCCGCGGATCAAGAAGGCGACGGTCATCTTCGGCGACGAGCTTCAGGTCGTGACGATCGCCAACAGCGAGGGGCTGCTGGTGTCCGACACCCGCCCGCAGGCCCGGTTGATCGTCATGGCCACCGCCGAGGCGAACGGCACCCGCGTGACCGGCAGCGACAACGCCGGCGGCCGGGTCGGCGCGACCTTCTTCCAGTCCAACGGCACGATGCCGAAGGACATCGGCAAGGGCGCAGCCGAGGAGGCGATCATCCTCCTGTCCGCCGTCAGCCCGGCGCCCGGCGACCAGCCGGTGGTGTGCGGCAACCGGAACTCCGGCGTGATGGTCCACGAGGCGGTCGGCCATCCCTTCGAAGGCGACGGGATCTGGCAGAAATCGTCGATCATGCACGACAAGCTCGGCCAGACGGTGGCCAACTCCATCGTGACGATCTACGACGACGCCACCATCCCGCACCACCGCGGCTCGATGAACGTCGACGACGAGGGCACCGAGACCCGGAAGGTCGTGATGGTCGAGAACGGGAAGCTGACCAGCTTCCTCCACGACCGCCTGTCGGCGCGGATGACCGGTGTGAAGCCCAACGGCCACGGCCGCCGCCAGTCATTCCGTCACATCCCGATCCCGCGCATGAACAACACCGTGCTGGCGGTCGGGACGAGCGACCCCGAGGAGATCATCAGATCCGTCAAGAAAGGATTCTTCGCCCACAGCTACCAGGGCGGCGAGGTCCAGGACACCGGCAAGTTCACCTTCTCCGTCAACCTTGGCTACCTCATCGAGGACGGCAAGCTCACCGCGCCGGTCAAGAACGCCACGCTGATCGGCACCAACCTGCAGGTCCTCAAGGAGATCGACATGATCGGCAACGATCTCCGCTTCTTCCTCGGGACCTGCGGCAAGAACGGCCAGGGCGCGCCGGTCACCGCCGGGACGCCGACCTTCAAGATCCGCCAGATGACCGTGGGAGGTCGGGCATGAGCGAGAAGAAAGAGAACCCAATGACCCTGGCCGAGAGCCTGGTCGAGTACGGCCGCACCAAGGGCGCCTCCGAGGTCGAGGTGTCGATCAACGAGGGCAGCCAGTTCCGGGCGGCCGTGCGCGACGGGGACCTCGAGACGCTCACGGAGTCCGGACCGAAGACGCTGCGGCTGCGGGTCTTCGTCGACCACAAGGCGGCCATCGCCTCGTCGTCCGACTTCACCAAGGCGACGCTGACCGCGCTCGTCGACAACGCGATCGCCCGCGCGAGGCTCTCCGGCGCCGACGAGTTCGCCGGCCTGCCGAACCTCGAGAAGGTCGGCGCGGAGATCGACAAGCTCCGCATCTTCGACCCGGCGATCCTCGAGATGCCGCCCGAGAAGAAGATCGCCTACGCGACCCGGGCCGAGGCGATCGGGCGCGCCCAGAAGGGCGTCAACAAGTCGCTGGGTTCGAGCTTCGTGACCGACGCGAGCACGCTCTACCTGGCGAACTCCAAGGGGTTCGCGGGCAGCTACCGGAGCACGGTGGCCTACGCGGTCGCCGGGTTCGAGGCCGGCGAGGGCACCAACCTGTTCCAGGACGCCTGGTTCGAGGGCGGCACGACGCTCGCCAAGCTCCCCGACCCCGAGGTGCTCGCGAAGACGGCGGCGAGCCGTGTCACCCGGCTGATCGGCGCCCGCAAGGTGCCGACCCAGAACGTGCCAGTCGTCGTCGAGCCGTCGGTCGCCGCCGCGCTCCTCCTCGGCCTGTTCGCGGAGTGCATCGACGGCCGCGGGGTCGCCCAGCGGCGCTCGTTCCTCGTCGACAAGCTCGGCGAGAAGATCGCCAGCGACCTCGTCACCGTCGTCGACGACGGCCTGTGGCCCGCCGGCTTCGGCACGGTGCCGTTCGACCGCGAGGGCGTCCCCAGCCGGAAGAACGTCGTGATCGACAAGGGCACCCTCAAGAGCTACCTGCTCGATACCTACCACAGCCGCAAGCTCAAGATGGCGCCGACCGGGAACGCCGACGGCACGACCAACTTCTACCTCGCGGCCGGCGCCTCGACGCCGGAGCAGATCGTCGCGTCGGTGGACAAGGGCCTGTTGCTGACCGGGACGATGGGCCTCGGCACCGACCCGACTACCGGCGACATCTCGATGGGGGCGTTCGGGATGTGGATCGAGAAGGGCCAGCTCGCCTTCCCGGTCGCCGAGATCACCATCTCGGCCAACCTCGCCGACATCCTCAAGGGCATCGAGATGGTCGGCAACGACCTGGTGTTCCACGACCAAACGAACGCCCCGACGATCAAGGTCGCCCAGATGACGATCGGCGGGACCACGACGAAAAGCTGAACCCGGTCACGACCGGTGCACGGCACGCGGCTGGTGCGGTCTCGCAGTCGATCGCGCCAGTCGCGTTCTTCCTTTCAGCGGGTGTATTGTGAAAGTGTGCACATTCGACGAACTCGAGGAACCGGCCTGATGCGGAGCGTGCTCGTGCTCGCGGGCGTGCTCCTCGCGGCGCCGGCCACCGCCCAGGTCGAGCCGTGCCGGGTGTGCGTCGCGAGCGTGGCGCCCCCGGTGACGGCCAGGCCGGCGCTCCACAGCCGCCCGGACGCGGTGTTCTCGACCGTCGAGCAGAACACCATGAAGAGCACCTTGACGTTGCTCGGCTTCGCGCACCAGGTGGCGCAGGATCCTGCGACCACCACCTGCAACGTCTACGTCACGTTCCCCGGCTCGAACTATGTCGGGGCCGCGCCCCTCGCCCCGTGGGTGCGGGCCGGTCACGGGGTGGTCCAGGTCGGCGACTGGGGCCCGGGCTTCCAGGCGAACGACCGCCTGGAGGTGGAGTCGTGCAGTCCCCGGGGCGTCATCGTCGCCGACACCACCCACCCGATCGTCGCCGGCGTGCCCGAGCTGTGGTTCACCACCGGCTACTGGAGCAACGACGGCGACGTCTTCGAGGACTACATCGGCTGGGTCACCGACGCGGACCCCAACCTGGCGAGGATCAGCGGCCACGACCGCGGCCTGTCGGCGCGCGAGGAGGGCTCGGGCCGGGTGGTGTTCGCCGGCTGGCGGGTGTACGGCCGCGCCGCCAACGCCGCCGACCTGACGATCCTCGGCAACGCGATCGCGTGGGCCGGCCGGTGCGCCCCGCCCGCGGGCATGCACCCGACCGGCGGTCGGTGATCGATCGTCCCTTGGCAGGTGATCGTCGGGGCACGGAGTTTCTCCTCCCCGATCGCCCAGGTCTCCGGCCGCTGCCAGCCTTCCCAGCTCCAGTAGGTGTCGACGTCTGTGCTTCGAGACCGTGGCGCCCGGCAACCCTCGCGACCCCGGCGGCGTAGACTGCCGGGCGGCCGGCCGGCACCTTGGCGGCCGGGGGAGAACCTGCATGCGTCGCCACTCAGCCGTGCTCGCCGTGTTCGCCGTTGTCCTCGCTCTTCCGTCGATCGTCGCCGCCGAGGAGCCCGTCGACCTCGCGGCCGTCACGCGGATCCGCGACGAAGGGCTCAACCGCTCCCAGGTCATGGAGACGGCGCGCGTGCTCGCCGACGAGATCGGGCCGCGGGTGACCAACTCGCCGGGCTACCGCCGCGCCGCCGACTGGACACGCGGCCGGCTCGCCGAGTGGGGGCTCTCGAACGCCCACCTCGAGCCGTTCGAGTTCGGCCGCGGCTGGTCGTTCTCGGCCTGCAGCCTCCGCCTGGTGAAGCCCGACGTCGTGCAGCTCGACGCGCTGCCCAAGGGCTTCTCGCCGGGCACCGCCGGGGTGTTGCGCGGCGGCGTCGTCCGCGTCGCGATCGAGAAGGACGAGGACTTCGAAGCGTATCGCGGCACGCTCGCCGGCAAGATCGTCCTGCTCGCCGCGCCGCCCGAGCCGGAGCGCGAGGAGGCCGAGCGTTCCGCGCGCTACACCGACGAGGAGCTCGCCGAGATCGAGACGTTCCCGGTGTCGGATCGCCGCTTCGACGAGTTCCGTCGCCGCCTGCGCCGCGAGGCCGGCATCGGCCGGAAGCGCGCCGAGTTCCTCGCCGCCGAGGGCGCGCTCGCCACGATCGAGGCGAGCAGCCGCGAGGCGGCGCTGATCCGGGTCGGCGGCAACCCCGTCACCAGGCCCGGCGAGAAGGCGGGCCTGCCCGCCGTCGTCCTCGGCCAGGAGCAGTTCGGGCGCATCGTCCGGATGCTCGAGCGCAAGGTCGACGTCGAGCTCGAGGTCTTGGTCGAGGCGACCTTCCACGACGACCGCACCACCGCGGACAACGTCGTCGCCGAGCTCGCGGGCTCCGACCGCCGGGACGAGGTCGTCATGCTCGGCGCCCATCTCGACTCGTGGCACGCCGGCACCGGCGCCACCGACAACGCCGCCGGCGTCGCCGTGGTCATGGAGGCGATGCGCATCCTCAAGGCCATCGACGCGAAGCCGCGGCGCACCGTCCGGGTCGGCCTGTGGGCCGCCGAGGAGCAGGGGCTGCGCGGCTCGCGCGCCTACGTCGCCGAGCACTTCGCCTCCCGCCCCGAGTCGGACGACCCGGCCCAGCGCGACCTTCCGGAGTGGTCGCAGACCGGGCGCAAGCCGCTCGAGTTCAAGCCCGACTGGAAGAAGCTCTCCGCCTACTTCAACCTCGACAACGGCGGCGGCAAGATTCGCGGCATCCACGCGCAGGAGAACGCCTCGCTGCGCCCGATCTTCGCCGCCTGGCTCGAGCCGCTCGCCGACCTCGGCGCGACCACCGTGACGCTGCGGCGCACCGGCGGCACCGACCACCAGTCGTTCGACGGCGTCGGCCTGCCCGGCTTCCAGTTCGTCCAGGACCGCCTCGACTACATGACGCGCACGCACCACACCCAGGCGGACACCTACGAGCGCCTGCACGCCGCCGACCTCAAGCAGGCCGCCGTCGTGATGGCGACGTTCGCCTACCACGCCGCGATGCGCGACGAGCTCCTGCCGAGAAAGCCCGTCCCCCGCGACGAGCCGCCCGCCGCCGGCCGCGAGCGTGCGGGCGGGACGACCCCGCCGTCGCCCGGGCCCCGCGCGGAGACGCCGCCGACCGCCCGACCGTCTCCTCGCCCGTAGCGCGCGTTCGCCGCCCCCTCCGGTCCGGACCGGCCCATGCTCCGCGCCGAGGCGGTGCTCGCGTGTCGTCCGTTTCCGCGCCCCGTAGCGCGGGCGCCCTCGCCCGCGCAGTCCGTGCGTCACGCGTCCTTGACCGGTCGGGTGGGGAGGCCTAGCATCGCCCGGACGACTCGTCCTCGCGTCTCGCGAACAGGAGGAAGGACATGAGAAACGTCGCCCTTGCACTCGTCGTCCTCGCGTTGGCAGCCCCGGTCGCGCTCGCCCAGATCGGCGAGACCACACCGGTGCCGCCGGGCCAGCTCACCCCGGGGAAGGTCGTGCTCGGCCCCAACGCCGTGGAAACCTACGGGAGCACCGCCTCGCCGTGGTCCGGAACCCCCCGCGAACGCGGCAACCTGTTCGCAGTGACGACGTCGGTGAACGTCACGCAGATGGAGTGGTACATCAACCCCTCCGCGGCCGAGACGTTCTACTTCTCGATCTACCGCAAGACCAACGACGGGACCGTGACCGGCACCTACGACCGAGTCTTCATCACCTCGGTGCCCATTGCCACGGCAGGGGACCAGTGGATCGGCTCCGGAACGATGAGCTACACGCTCGACCCCGCGTACTACTACTACCTCTCGGTGGCCTGGGACACGGTGTCGTGCGTCTACTACCGCAGCGCTGAGCTCACCCCGATCGCCACCGGCTTCGGCCAGCTCCTGACCGGCATCCCGGACGGTTCCGGACATCCCGCCACGTGGACCAACACCTGGGCCTCGGGGTCCTTCTCGCCGTACCACCAACGCCTGACCTTCGACGCCGTGCCGGTCGAGCTGATGACCCTGAGCGTCGAGTAGCGCCTCACGACCCGTGAAGGCCCCGGGCCGATCCGCCGGGGCCGTTCGCTTCCCGCCGCCCCGGTGGGAATGGCCGCGGCCGAAGGCGGCGTTCGTGTACCCTGACAGCAGCACACCCGCACCAGTCAGGGAGGCCGTCATGCATCGAGCAGGCACCGTTCGCGGCGTGTCGTTCATCGTCCTCGTCCTCGCCCTCGCCGCCGCACCGGCGGCGGACGCCGGTTGGCGCCCGGAGGGGCCGTTCCTCGGCTCCATCCGCGACCTCGCGATCGACTCCGCCAAGCCGGACACCGTCTACGCCGCGACCAACGGCGGCGGGGTGTGGCGGAGCGACGACGGCGGCGCGACGTGGTCGCTTCCCGGCGCCGCCATGACCGGCCGGGAGGTCACCTGGATCGAGGCCGACCCGGGGACGCCGGGGACGGTGTGGGCCGGCGTCGACGACCCCGGCAGGCCGGCGCTGTGGCGCTCGCGCGACCGGGGCGCCACCTGGTCCCGCGTCGCGGGCGAGGTCAAGGGCGGCTCCGGCCTGATGCAGCCGACCGGCGTTCGCATCGCGTTCGCGCCGTCCGCGCCGGCGAACGTCTGGGTCCCGTCGACCAACCTCCACTATCGGAGCCGCGACGGCGGCGCGACCTGGAGCGACTTCCGCGTCCCGGGGCAGGACGTCTACGCCATCGCCGTCGACCCGAAAAACCCCGCCGTGGTCTACGCCGGCGGGCACGCCGGCGAGGCGGGCACCCACCTGCGCCGCAGCGACGACGACGGCGCGAGCTGGCACGCCGCCGGGCGTGGCCTCGATCCGCCGGTCAAGGCGCTCGCCGTCGACCCGGCGAACCCGGCCACGGTCTACGCCGTCACCGGCTTCAACGGGTTGTGGAGGAGCACCGACCGCGGCGAGAGCTTCACGGCCCTCCCGCTTCCCCTCGGCGGCACCGACGACATCTACCGACTCGTGCTCAACCCCGCCGACCCCACCGAGCTGTGGGCCGCGACCGAGAAGGGCCTGCTCGTGAGCCGCGACGCCGGGCAGAGCTTTACGCCGGCCGACCGCGACACCGGGAACTACCTGGTCCGCTCGATCGCGGCCGTCCCGGGCGCGCCGCGCACGCTCTTCGCCGCCAGCGGCGGCTCCGGCGTCTACCGGAGCGACGACGGCGGGGCCGCGTGGAGGCCGTCGAGCACGGGGCTGGCGGCCGGCTGGGTCAAGGCGCTCCACGCCTCGCCGGTGTCCGCGACCGTGTTCGCGCAGACCTCGGTCGGGCTCTACCAGCGCGACGGCTCCGGCGCCTGGCGCGAGATCCGCGCGCCGTTCTCCGACGGCAAGGCCGCCGAGCCCGACGGCGTCCTCTTCGACCGCGCGTCGGCGCAGACGCTCTACGCCTTCCAGACGTCCCGCTGGTGGCGCTCGGCGGACGGCGGCCGGGGCTGGCAGGAGGTCAAGGGCAAGGAGCCCTCGATGCGCGACATGATGAAGGGCAACCTCGAGTCGGCGCAGTTCAAGAGCCTCGCCCAGGATCCCGCCGACCCGAAGGTCTTCTACGCCGGCTCGTGGTCGAACAGCACGCCGGGGAACGCCGTCTTCAAGTCCGTGGACGCCGGCAAGTCGTGGAAGAGCGCCGGAGCCGGCCTGCCGACCGAGGACGTGACGCGGTTGCGCTGCGGCGCGGGCGTCGTCTTCGCCGTCAGCGAGAAGAAGGCGCTCTACCGCTCGACCGACGGCGGCGCGGCGTGGTCCGCCGTGGCCGGCCTGCCCGACGCCGAGCTGCGCGACGTCGTGCTCGAGGCGAGCGTCCCGGGCCGTGTCCTCGTCCCCACCGACAAGGGCCTCTTCCGCTCCGCCGACAACGGCGCGACCTGGGAGAAGGCCGGCTCCGCGCTCGCCGGGGAGGACGTCGAGGCAGTCGTCGCCGCCCCCTCCGGCACGCTGTTCGCCGGGAGCTTCAAGGGCGTCTTCACGAGCGCCGACGGCGGCGTCACCTGGACCCCGATGAACGACGGGCTGACCAACACCGACGTCCGTGCCCTCGGCGTTGCCGGCCCGGCGCCGGCGCGCCTGCTCGCCGGCACCGCCGGCGGCAGCGTCTTCTCCACCGAGCTGCCGTAGCCCGGCCCGTTGTCGTCGCGAGTGCGGTGGCGCCACCGCGGAGGCCGTCGGGGATCACCCCGCCGGCTCCAGGAGTGCGGTGAGCCGTCGCCGCCCGGCGACGCCGGGGCCGGCAGCCGGGCGCAGGCCGTGCCGGGCGGCCGCGGCCAGGGTTGCGGCGAACGCCTCGCGGGTGACGTGGCCGGGCGGCTCCACGACGAGGACGCGGGCGTCGCTGCGCAGCGCCGCGCGGAGCTCGGCGAACAGGCGGCCCGGGTCGGGGACCTCGTGCACCACGAAGTACGCCAGCGCGAACCCGATCCTGCCGGCGAGGTCCTCGACGCCGAGCGAGTCGGGCGCGCAGAGCCGGGCGTCGATGCGGTCGGCGAGGCCGGCACGGCGCGCCCGACGGGCCAGGCCGGCCAGCATGCGGGGTTGCACGTCGAGGGCGACGACCTTCCCCTCGGCCCCCACGGCCGCCGCCATCGGCAGGGTGAAGTAGCCCATCCCGCAGCCGACCTCGAGGACGCGCATGCCCGCGCGCAGGTGGGGCCCGACGATGCGCGCCGGTGGCTCGAGCAGGCGCCGGATCGGGAGCAGGTGGACGTAGCCCAGCCACCAGGGACAGACGTGCTGGGCCATGCTCAACTCCCCCCACCGGCCGCTGGGCCGGGCGCCGACCGCGTGAGCGGGATCCGCGCGACCAGGTACGGCGTGCGCCGCATGTCGAGGCCGCCGGAGGACGGCGGTTCGGCGGTGCCCGGGATCGCCATGGTGCAGAGCAGGGCGCAGCAGGCACAGAGAATCGCCGGTCGGGTCATGGCACGCCTCCCTTTCCGTGGCCGTGGCGAACGGACGTGGCTGGGTCTTGTACGCGCCGGCATCGTTGCGGTTCCTCGGGCGCCGGGGACCCTGTCTGGTACGTTCGACCGCCGGGGTGCCGTCCCGGTGGCGCCTAGGGCATCTGGATGCCGCCGGAGACCGGCAGGTAGGCGCCGGTGACGAAGCGCGCCTCGCTCATCGCGAGGCCGAGGATCGCGCCAGCCACGTCCTCGGCGAGGGCGTTGCGGCGCAGCGGGGTGTGCGCCGCCATTCCGTCCTTGACCGGCTGCGGCAGCCGCGCCACCGCGTCGGTGAGCGTCAGGCCGGGCGCCACGACGTTGACGCGCACGCCCTTCGGCCCGAGCTCGAGGGCCAGGCTCTTGGCGAAGGCGTCGAGCCCCGACTTCGCCGTCGAGTGCGCGCAGAACCCCTCGCCGGGGTGGCGCGACAGGCCGCTGGAGACAAGGATGATCGCGCCCTGGCCGCGCTCGACCATCCCGGGCGCCACGGCGCGACACGGGAAGAACGCGGCCTTCAGCTCGCCGACCAGCTTGGCCTCGAAGTCCTCCCACGGGTACTCGAGGAACGGCAGCATCGGGAAGCTCATCGAGGCGTTGACGACGAGCGTGTCGATCGGCCCGAGCTCCTGCGCGACGCGGGCCGCCATCGCCTCGACCTGACCGCGGTCGCGGGCGTCGGCCTGGACCGCGACCGCCCGCCCGCCGGCCTCGCGGATCCGCGCCACGACCTGCTCGGCCGCCGCCGCGCTCCGGAAGTAGTTGACGCCGACCGCCGCGCCCTCGGCGGCCAGCAGCGTCGCCGTCGCCGCGCCGATCCCGCGGCTCGCCCCGGTCACCAACGCCACCCTGCCGTCCATCTTCCCCATCGTCGCCTCCCGCGGCGGGTGCCCGATCGCCGAGCCGGCCGCCCACACCCGCGCAGCGTACGGTCCCCGCCGCCGCCCTTCAACCCGCCGTGCGGGCGGCCTTCCCGGAATCCGCTCCAGGGATACAATGAAACTCAAGTCGAGACAGAGTCATGAGACCGGGAGCGCGGCTCGGCCCCTACGAGATCGTCGCCCCCCTGGGTGCGGGCGGCATGGGCGAGGTCTACCGCGCCCACGACACGCGACTGGGCCGCGACGTCGCGATCAAGGTGCTGCCCGTCGACGTCGCCGCGGATCCCGACCGGCTCGCGAGGTTCGAGCGCGAGGCGCGGACCCTGGCGGCACTGTCGCACCCCAGCATCCTCGGGATCTTCGACGTCGGCTCGGCCCCGGTCCCGGCAGGCGACGCAGGGGAGGGCCCTGCGCCCTCCCGTGCGGGGGCAGGCCCCGCCGTCACGACCGATGCAGTGGCGGCGGCCGGGACGCGGACCGTGCACTACCTGGTCACCGAACTGCTCGAAGGCACGACACTGGGCGAGCGGCTGCGGCGGGAGCGATTGCCGTGGGGCACAGCCGTCGAGATCGTCGCCTCGATCGCGGATGGCCTGGGGGCGGCCCACGGCAAGGGCATCGTCCACCGCGACCTCAAGCCGGACAACGTCTTCCTGACCTCCGGCGGCCGGGTCAAGCTACTCGACTTCGGCCTGGCGCGGCAGACGCGCGCCGAGACGGGAGCGTGGGATCAGGCGGTCGCCCCGACCGAGACCTCCCTGACGGAAGTGGGGGCGATCCTCGGGACGGTCGGGTACATGGCGCCGGAGCAGGTGCGGGGGTTCCCGACCGACCATCGCAGCGACATCTTCGCCCTCGGCTGCGTGCTCTACGAGGCGCTGACCGGGAAGCCGCCGTTCAGGCGGGACACCGCGGCGGAGACGATGACGGCGATCCTGAAGGAGGCGGCGGCGGACCCGTCGAGCGTCGTGGCCGGGGTCCTCCCCGAGCTGGATCGTCTCGTGGCGCGCTGCCTCGCCAAGCAGCCTGGCGAGCGCTTCCAGTCGGCGAGCGACCTCGCGTATGCCCTGCGAGCCGTCGCCGCCCCGGCGGACTCGCCTCACGCCAGCCTGCACCGAGCTCGGGACGACCGGCCATCGATCGCCGTCCTGCCGTTCGCCAACCTCTCCGCCGATCCGGAGCAGGAGTACTTCTGCGACGGCATGGCCGAGGAGATCCTCAACGCGCTGGCGCACGTCCAGGGGCTCCGGGTGATTGCGCGCACCTCGGCATTCGCGTTCAAGGGGCGCAACGAGGACATCCGCGAGATCGGTCGCCGGTTGGACGTGGCGACTCTGCTCGAGGGGAGCGTCCGCAAGGCGGGGGACCGCCTGCGCATCACCGCGCAGCTCATCAGCGTCGCCGATGGCTCCCACCTCTGGTCGGAACGGTACGACCGGCGCCTCGAGGACGTCTTCGCGATCCAGGACGAGATCGCGCTGGCGATCGTCGGCAACCTCGAGGTCCGCCTGCGCGCTCGCGAACGGGCGGCGATCGGGCAACGCCCGGCGGAGAACCTCGAGGCGTACAGCGCCTACCTGCGCGGCCAGTACCACTGGAACAGGCTCTCGCCGGAGGGCTTCGCCCGCAGCCGGCAGTACTTCGAGGAGGCGATCAGCGCCGACTCCCGCTACGCCCCCGCCTACACCGGGCTGGGCATGTGGTTCATCAGCCTGGCGTTCTGGGCCGACTTCCCGCCCCAGGAGGCGTGGCGGCGAGGCTGTGAGGCGTTCGGGCAGGCGCTTTCGCTCGACCCGGACTCGGCGATGGCGCACGTCGGCATGGGGACGCTGCTGGGGTTCTTCGAGCGCCGTTGGCAGGCCGGCGAGGAGAACCTGCGGCGCGGCGTGGCGCTCGGCCCCGGCGCGGCGGCGGCGCACATGAACCTCGCGGCGTTCCTGGCGATCCGCGGCCGCTGGGCGGAAGCCGCCGCGGCGGCCCGTGTCTCGTTGCGGCTCGCCCCGCTGTCGGTGCCGAGCTGCGCCTGGAATGCCGGGTGGCTCGACGCGGCGGGCCAGCACGGCGAGGCTCGCGCCGAGCTGGAGAAGGCCATCGCGCTCGATCCGGCGCACTGGCTGCCCCACTGGGAGCTGAGCCTCGCCCTCGCCAGGCTGGGGCGGGCTGAGGAGTCGTGCGCCGAGGCCGAGGAGGCGGTGCGGCTCTCGGGCAGAGCGTCCGTCGCCGTCGCGATCCACGCCTGTGCCTGCTACGCGCGCGGCGACGTGCCCATGGGCGAGGCGCTGCGGGCGCAGCTCGAGGAGCGCGACCGGACCGGGTACGTGCCGCCCGGCCTGCTTGCCCTGATCGACGTGGCCCGCGGCGAGCTCGACGCCGCGGCGCGGCGGCTCGAGGCGTCGGCCGACAGCAAGGACCCGTGGCTCTGCACCTTCCGCACCCTCCCCGCGTCGTTCGGCCCTGACCAGGCGCGGATCGACGCCCTCCTCGCGAGGTTCGACCTGTGACCGTCGTCTCCGGCGCCCGCCTCGGTCCGTACGAGATCGTCGCGCCGCTGGGCGCCGGCGGGATGGGTGAGGTGTGGCGGGCGCACGACACCCGGCTCGGCCGCGAGGTGGCGATCAAGGTGCTGCCGGCCGACGTCGAGGCAGATCCCGACCGTCTCGCGAGGTTCGAGCAGGAGGCGCGGGCGATCGCCGCGCTGAGTCACCCGAACATCCTCGCGCTCTTCGACGTCGGCACGGCCACGATTGCGGCAGACGGAGGGGCAACCGGGCCGCGAACCGTCCACTTCCTCGTCACCGAGCTGCTCGAGGGACGCACGCTGGCCGACCGGATCCGGGCCGGCGACCTGACGGCGGCGAAGGCGGTCGAGCTCGCCGTCCAGATCGCCCGCGGCCTCGCGGCGGCGCACGAGCGCGGCGTCGTCCACCGGGACCTCAAGCCGGCCAACGTCGTCGTCACCTCCGACGGGGTGGTCAAGATCCTCGACTTCGGGCTGGCGCGGCTGACCCACGCCGAGGCGGGCGCGCGGGATCCGGCGACCGCCCCGACCGCAGCCTCGATGACGGAGGTGGGGTCGGTCGTCGGCACCGTCGGCTACATGGCGCCCGAGCAGGTGCGGGGGCTGCCGGCCGACCACCGCAGCGACATCTTCGCCTTCGGGTGCGTGCTCCACGAGATGCTGTGCGGGACGCCGCCGTTCCGGAGAAGCACCGCGGCGGACACCTCGGTCGCGATCCTGCGCGACGCGCCGCCCCTGCTCGCCGACGCCGTGAAGGGGCTCCCGCCGCAGCTCGAGGCGATCGTCGGCCGGTGCCTGGAGAAGAGCCCCGAGGACCGGTTCCAGTCGGCCCGGGACCTCGCCCACGACCTCGACGCCGTCGCGTCGGCGGCGAGGCCGGCGAGGCCGGCGGCAGCCCCGCCGCCGGGGCGGCATTGGCGCGTGGTCGCTCCGGCGCTGGCCGTCCTCGTCGTGGTGGGCGTGGCGGCGGCGCTCGTCCTCCGACCCGGGGGGTCCGAGAAGGAGGCGGGGGCGCCGACGCCGCCGAGGATCGTCGTCCTGCCCTTCGAAAACCTCGGGCTTCCCGAGGACGCCTACTTCGCGGCGGGGATGGCCGAGGAGATCACCAGCCGCCTCGCCAACGTCCGGGGGCTGCGGGTGATCTCGCGGACCACCGCCGTGGGGTACGACCGCAAGGGAAAGACCGTCGCGCAGATTGGCGAGGACCTCGGCGTCGACTACGTGCTCGAGGGGAGCGTGCGCTGGGAGCACGGCCAGGGACCGGAGGGCCGCGTGCGGATCACGCCGCAGCTCATCAGGGTCAGCGACGACACGCACGTCTGGGCCGAGCGCTACGACCGCGTGCTCGCCGGCGTCTTCGCCATCCAGTCGGAGGTCGCCGTCAACGCCGTCGAGGCGATGGGCGTCGCGCTGTTGCCGCGCGAGCACACCGCGCTGAGCGAGGTGTCCACGGACGACCTCGTGGCCTACGATCATTACCTGCGCGGTCGCGAGCTGTTCGACGGCGGCGAGGACCGGCCTCACGTCGAGGCCGCCGCCGGGATGCTCCAGGCGGCGGTGGACCGCGATCCTCGGTTCGCCCGAGCGCTCGCCGGGCTCGCCCGCGCGCACCTGTTCATGTACTGGCTGTACTACGACCGGAGCGAGGAGCGTCTCGCCAAAGCCAAGGACGCCGCGGAGCGCGCAGTCGGGCTGCGGCCCGACCTGGCAGACACGCACGTCGCGCTCGGCTACTACTTCTACCACGGTCTCCTCGACTACCCGCGAGCGCTCGACGAGCTCGCCGCCGCCAGGAGGATCCAGCCCAACAACGGCGACGCCATCGCGGGAACGGGCTTCGTCCTGCGGCGCCAGGGACGCTGGGCCGAGGCGGTGGCGGCGATCGGCGAGGCCGTCGAGCTCGATCCGAGGAACGCCGTGCTGCACTCCAACCTCGGCGAGGCCTCGATGCTCGCCGGCCGCTACCCCGAGGCGGCGCGTGCCTTCGGACTGGCTCGCGCGTTGAGCCCGACGTGGGCGACCCCGTACGGCCTGGGGGCGTGGGTCGAGGTGCACTGGCGCGGCGACCTGGCGGCGGCGCAGGCGATCCTCGACCAGGCCGCCGCGGTGCCCGGTTTCACGGACGACGGCAGCGTGGCGTGGGCGAGCTTCCTGTTCGACGTATTCCGGCGCGACTACTCCGGCGCGCTGCGCCGGCTCGATGCCGGCAACCGCCGTCCGGGCGAGGCCTTCCTCGACCCGATGCCGACCGCGCTCATGCGTGGCCAGGTGGAGCGGCTGGCGGGCCTGACGGACGCCGCGCGGCGGTCGTTCGACGCCGCCCGCCGGGAGATCGAGCCGATGGTGGGAAAGGCGCCGGACGACTTCCGCTTTCGCGCCTGGCTGGGCCTGGCCTACGCCGGGCTCGGCCGGGCCGATGACGCCGTGCGGGAGGCCCGAACCGCATGCGACCTGCTGGTGGCGGCGCAGGACGCCTTCAAGGCCGTCATCGCCTTCGAGAACTTCGCCGTCGTCCTCGCCATGGTCGGCCGCGACGACGAGGCGATCGCCGCGCTCCGCGACCTGCAGGCCCGCAGCGGCGCCTGGTGGGTGCATCCGCCCCGGCTCTCGCCGGTCTGGGACCCGCTCCGCGCCGACCCGCGCTTCCAGGCGCTGCTCGCGAATTCCGAGGTCGAGGAATGAACCGCGCGTCCGCAGGAAGGGCGGTGAGGTCATGTCGATGACACGGGTCGAGTCGAGTGTCGAGATCGCCGCGCCGCTCGAGGAGGTGTTCGCCTACGCCTCGGACTGGCGGACGTGGGAGCAGTGGTGGCTCGGCGTGTTCGACTTCAGGCCGACCACCGAGGCCACGCGGGGGAACGGCGCGCGCTACGCGTACAAGACGCGGCTCGCCGGTGTCGCTATCGAGGTGGAGACGGAGATTCACGACTTCGTGGAGAACGTGGGCTGGCGGGGCGTCGGGACCAGGGGGGTGCCGCACACGACGAGGTGGGTGTTCGAGCCGGCGGGCGCGGGCACGCGGTTCACCTACGTCCTCGAGTACCGGCTGCCGGTGCCCCTGCTCGGTCCGCTGTTCGACGCGCTGCTCCTGCGGCCGGCATGGCAGCGCTGCCTCGACCGTTCGCTCGCGAACCTCGAGGCCCGGTGCCAGGACTCACATTCCGCTCATTGAGAGGCGCTGCCTGCCTCGACGCGGTCACGTCCCGCCGCCGTCGAAGTAGGCCAGCTCGGCGGGCGCGTCAGTGGGCGTGCCCGGGTGGCGGGGGCACGTTCGCGTAGACGATCAGGAGCGCAGCCGGGCTGTCGCCGGCGCGGATCTCGAACGCGGCGGCCGGCGGGATGTACGCCAACTCTCCCGGCGCCAGCGACACCGGCGCCGCGCCGGAACGCTCCACCGTCGCCCGGCCCTCGACGCAGACGACCATCTTGCGCACCGTGGCGGCCGCCGGCTGCGCCAGCGTGGCGCCGGCCGCGACGACGCGCCGGTCCACCCCGAACCCCTCGTCCTCGAAGGCGGACTCCGCGAGGTCGATCCTGGACGGGACCGCCGCGCGCAGCTCCGCGGGAGGCGGAATCACCGCCCGCGGGCCGGCGAGGTGCGCGGCGCGAGCCTCCAGCCGCAACACCGAGGCGTACGGCGGCACGGCGATGCCCGGGCGGAACGAGTGGTGCTGCCAGTGCGACACCCGCGCCCGGTGGTAGACCTTCCGGTACAGCAGCCCCTCGACGTCCGCCTCGAGTCCCGCGCAGTCGGTGGGAAAGGTGTGCTTCAGCCCGGGGAAGTTGACGACGATGCCGTCGCCTCCCCCCTGCGGCACGACCTCGATGAAGCACCCCTCCTCGTTGCACGCCGACGCCACGCGGCCCTTGAGCCTGACGACGGTGTTGACGAAGCGCTCGGGGTGCGCCAGGACATCAGCGACCGGCGTCGCGAACTGCGCCGCGAACGGCTCCCCGTGGTGCGTGCCCTGCGCCCCCTCTGCCGCGGCCGCCGCGGCCAGCAACCCGATCCAGACCGGTGTCCGCATGATGCCCTCCCAGTCAGCTCACGCGGCATCGTACCCGACGCACCTGCGACGCGGCGCCCGCGGCGTGGGACCGCGCGGCACGACACGAATCGGCCCGCCGTCTGCCGGCGGGCCGCGTCGCGTCTCATGAGGCGGGTCGATGGACCCGGCCTCTCCGTGGCTACTGGACCACCTTGACCGTGCAGTTGCCCTGGCTCTGCGCGCCGTTCATCACGTCGTCGAGGATCACGTGGGCGCCGGGCGCGAGGCCGTTCGCGAAGGTGTAGTCACCCTTCCACTGGCCGTTCATCACCTCCCAGTGCACCTTGGTCCCGTTCGGCAGCGCCTTGTTGCCCTTGTTCCAGATCATCACGTCGTTGACGAACTCGGCCGCACCGTAGGGCTGGCACTGCAGCACGTAGGCGAGCTTCTTGATGATCTCGGGATCGATGACTCGCCTCACGGTCTTCAGGACCACGTTGACCGTGCAGTTGCCCTGGCTCTGGGCGCCGTTCATCACGTCGTCCAGGACCACCTTGGCGCCGGGCGCGAGATTGGCTGTGAAGGTGTAGTCGCCCTTCCACTGGCCGTTCATCACCTCCCAGTGCACCTTGGTCCCGCTCGGCACCGCCTTCGTGCCCTTGTTCCAGATCTGGACGTCGTTGACGAACTCGGCTGCGCCGAACGGCTGGCACTGCAGCACGAAGGCCGGCCTCGGGACCATCGTGGCCTGTGCCGGCATCCCGGCCTGCTCGGCCCACGCCAGCCCGCCGCCGATCATCCCCACGACCACCGCAACGATGAGCACTCGCTTCATGACCCGGTCTCCTTTCCCTCCGTCCAAGAGGTCTCACGGGGGTAACGCCGCCGGTGGGCTCGATCGCACACCGGGTACCAGGTCGCGCATTCCGTGGTTGGTGCGGCCACCCTGCGAGTGTTCATGTGGCGCGGCCGGACACGATTCGGCCCGCCGGAGTGCGGCGGGCCGTGTGGGGTTGGCGGCAGTGACTCGACTCGAGCCGATCACGAGGCTACGGCACGTGCGCCCACGCTTTGCAGGGACGCGTCCATAGCTGCGCAACGGGAAGGACATCCTCGGTGTTGTAGGCGTACGCCGCCGTCGGCGGGTTCGGTGCCAGGGCGAAGTCCCAGGGGGGCCGGATCCCCGTGCAGCAGGCAGCCGGCATACCCTCAACCTCGTACTTGACGATCGTGCCCACCGGCAGCATGGCTCCGGTCGTGTTGACGAAGAACAGGCGTCTCGACGCGGCGTTCGGGTTCGAGCCGGGCGGCGGCCAGACAAAGATGCCGCACTCGATCTCCTTCCACTGGACCTGCGGCGGAGGTTGTACGATCCGCGCGGCCGCCCTCATCGCGTATCTCGGATCCGGGGCCTGCAACTTCATGAGGCGCATGTTCTCGGGCTTGATCTGCATGTGTAGCGGCTCCACCACCTTGACCGTGCAGTTGCCCTGGCTTTGCGCGCCGTTCATGACGTTGGTCAGGACCACCTTGGCGCCGGGCGCGAGGCTGGCCGCGAAGGTGTAGTTGCCCTTCCACTGGCCGTTCATCACCTCCCAGTGCACCTTCGTCCCGCTCGGCACCGGCTTCGTGCCCTTGTTCCAGATCTGGACGTCGTTGACGAACTCGGCCGCTCCATAAGGCTGGCACTGGAGCACGAAACCCACCTGCACCGGCTTCTTGGCCTGGGACGGCACCCCGGCCGGATCGGCCCACGCCAGCCCGGCGCCGATCATCCCGAGAACCACCGCGACGATGAGGACTCGCTTCATCTTCCTGTCTCCTTTCCCTCGATTGAGGAGGTCTCATGGGGGTAACGCCGCAGGCAGGCCGGATCGCACACGCGAAGGGTGCAGGTATGCCCTTGGCCGACTTGTGCGTCTCCGGACACACACCGTCGGCTGCGCTGGAAGGCGCATTACAGGTCGGACCAGGCGTACCCGGTACCTCTCGCCTGGAATGGCTGCCCTGCGGAAAGAGTGCCAGGTACGCCCTTAGCCGACTTGTCGGTCGCTGACCTGACGGCGGGACCGTAGGTCGCCGGGGCGAGTTCCGGCCTCAGGGATCGGGTGATCGTCGAGCCTCGCACGGTGTTACGCCTCCAAGGTGAAGTCACCCGCTCAGAGTAGGGCATCTCCGCCGCGAGAGAGCCTCTCCACGACCAGGTATTGCCCTCCGCTCGTCGTCGGCCGCCTCGAGCGTGACGGCGGCGTCGGCCCCCTCAACCCTGCCCCCCCGATCTCCCCGCTCGCAGCGACTCATATCGCTAACTGATCAGACAGTTGTTTGACAGACTCGCGCTCCCGAGTCTAGAGTCCGCCGATTTCCGGTGGACAGGTCTTGAGACGGAGTGACAATGCGAACGGGCGGACGGGTCGTTGTGGGTCTCGCATCACTGCTGTTCCTCATGCCGCGATCAGCCACGGCGCAGGTGGGCGCCGTGCTCGCCGACGCGGACCTCCACATCCAGGGCGTGCGCCTCACCGTCGCGCCCGCGCGGCAGGAGGTCGACCCCGGACGCCCCACGGTCGTCCACACCTCGCTCGGCGACGTCTCGCCCGCGCAGCTCGGCCCGGGCGTCCTCGTCTCGGCCGACCTCTCCGGCCCCGGCCTCGACCCGCCGCTCGCCCTCACGACTGCCCCCGGCGAGCCGTTCGCCATCCCCGGCCTCAACCGCGAGGGCGCCTACGCGCTCACCGGCATCCGCCTCGTCGCCGCCGGCCGCACGCTGCTGCGGGCCGACCCCGACCGCGTCGAGATCCTCGTCCACCGGCTGGTCGTCTCGTCGGTCACCTCGCGTCCGCTCACCGCGGCCGAGATCGCCCGCGCCGGCATCGTGATCGCCGACGACAGCTTCCGCGTCTACCGCTACACCGTGGGGTTCGCAACCGTCAGCGGCACCGTCGAGGTCGGCTTCGACCTCATCGCCGGGCCGGACGGCCGCGTGCTGCTCCCGTCGAACCCGGACGGCCAGTTCGCCCTGCCCGCCGGCGCCCCGGGCTCGGCGCCGTTGCCGCAGGTCCAGGCGTTCTCGCTGCCGATCCCGGGCGGCGGCGGCGATTCGAACCCGCCCCCCGGCAGCGCGACGGGCCGGGCCATCCCCGGCTTCCTCGTCATCCCCGGCGACATGGCGTTCCTCCACCAGTTCTTCTCCGTGATCCTCGTGGTCCAGAACGGCGCGCTCGCCGGCTCCGGCCTCACGCTGCGCGACCTCCACGCCCGCCTCGAGCTCGATGGCGACGGCCTGCGCCAGGCCGAGACCGCGCCGCCCACCGTGCCCGGCCAGCCGGTCCCGCTCCTCGACCCCGGCCCCGACGGCCTCCCCGGCACCGCCGACGACCTCACCTTCCTCGTCGCGCAAGCCTCGGGCCAGGCGTCGTGGCTCGTCGAGGGGCTGGAGGAGGGGAGCCACGTCGTCCGCGTCGCGCTGCAGGCGACCATCGACGGCCTCGCGACCGGCGCGCCCGCCACCGTCTCGGGCGCCGTGCCGGGCGTCGTCGTCGTCCGCGACCCGCGCTTCGCCCTGACCTTCTTCCACCCGCTGACCGTGCGCGCCGGCGAGAGCTACGAGCACCGCGTCGTCGTCAGCAACCTCTCGACGACCCCGGTCTACCGCCTCGCCATGAGCCTCCCTGCGAGCCAGCTCACCGGAGTCCGCCTGGCCGACGGCGAGCCGGCGCAGCACGAGATCGCCGAGCTGCTCCCTGGCGAGTCGCAGGCCGTCGCGTGGCGGCTGGAGTCGCTGCGCACCGGACGCGTCGTGGCCAGCGCCTTCAACACGTCAGACCCCATCTCGGCGAGCTTCCGCTTCCGCGTCGGCGTGGGGGAGCTGGGCATCCCGCTCTCCCCCGAGACGCTCGTGCTCCCCGCGGAAACCCGCCTGCTCGGCGACGCCCTGCGCGAGCCCGCGCTGTCGCTCCTCGGCCTCGGCTACTCGCTGGCGACGAGCGCCGGCGCCGTCGTCGAGGGCCTGCTCCCGGTGGGCGAGACCATCGTTCGGGTGCGGGCCCGCGAGCTGGCCGCGCACGCCAAGCGGATCGCCTGGGGCGAGAACCCCGACCGCGCGACCGTCTCGCTCGCCCTCGCCTGGCAAGGCGCGAGCGTCTGGGACAACGGCTTCGACGCGCTCCGCCGCGCCTCCAGCCGCGGCCGGCAGCTCGAGGGCCAGATGGGCGCCGCGCTCGGCCGCCTGATCGACACGCACGGCCCGGACGCCGCCTTCCGCGAGCTCGAGGAGGTCGCCATCACGGGCGGGCCGACCCTGCTCGCCAGCGCGCGCGGGGCCGGCGCCGAGGGAAGCGCCCGCCTCGTCATCTCCGGCGCCGCGTCGGGCCGCGTCACGGCGGGCCAGAGTGCCGACACGACGCTGTTCGCCCGAGCGCTCCCCGGCGTCGCGCTCCTCGACGTCCGCGGCGCCGGCTGGCAGGGCGAGGTCGCGCCGGTCGTCCTCCCCCTCGACGACGAGGGCGCTTGGGCCGAGGGCGGCTACCAGGTCCGCCTTCACGGCACCGCCGCCGGCTCGGTCAACCTCGCCGTCGCGGTCGTCCTGGCGGACGGCTCGACCCGCCGCCTCGACCCCGGCCCGATCGCGACCGCGCCGGGCTCCACGGCGCTGCTCGTCGTCCCGCCGGGCGGCGCCGCCTCACTGTGGGTCGACGGCGATGCCGACGGCCTCGTCGAACGTCAGGAGACCATCGACGCCACGCTTCGCGAGGCCCCTCAGGCGCGCGTGCTCACGGCGCGCCTCGACAACGATCTCGGCCCGACGCGCAAGGTCGTCGCCATGCTCTTCAGTCAGCCGGTCGACGGTGACGCGCTGGCGGCAGTCGACCCCACCCAGTGGCTCGTCACCTCGCACCTCGACCTCCCCGACGGCGCCGGGCGCCTGGTCGTCGACCGCGACCGCCACGGCGAGACCCTTGTCACCCAGGACGACCCGCACTTCCTCGTCCTCGGCCTCGACGCCCCGCTCAACCCGCACGCGACCCTTGCACTGTCCTCGCCGTCCACAGGCGTGCCTCTGCTCGGCGGCAGAACCGTCCCGATCGAGCCGGTTGGCCTGTCGTTGCCGGCCGAGGCCGCGGGCGGCGCTGTCCGCGGCGTGGTCATCGGCGCCTCCGGCCTCGCGGTCCCCGGCGCGGTCGTCGAGCTGTACGAGTCGGACAGCGTCGACGGCGGGCTGGATGGCGCCTCCTGGGTGCTCCACCGCGTCGATCGCGTGACGGCCGACGGGAGCGGCGCCTTCGTCCTCGACGCCGTCCGTCCGCGCGACGCGTCGGTGCCGCCGGAACGGGCAACGTTCCTGCTCCGCGCCCTCGACCCAACCACCGGGCACGAGGGCCGGGCCGTCTCCCGCCTGACGCTGCCGCAGACCGTCCGCGTCGTGAACGTCGCGATGCTCGGCCGCGGCGACGTCGTCGGCACGCTCCGTCGCGAGGACGGTGCGCCCCTCGTGCAGGCCCTGGTCTAGGCGCCCTCGATCCCCGCGAGAGACGCGTGGCTAGTTGGCCAATTCGTCGTTCTGAGCCTGTTGCTGTTTCTTCCACCACACTTGACTGCCGGTCCGGATCCCATCCTGCACGCTGCCGCGTGGTGGTTCCTTGTGGATCGCGTTCGCAGCCTGTTCCATGTGAAGGGATACTCAGCTGACGACTGAATCTACCCTCATCCGACAACGACGTTGGGTGGGAACATCTCCTCGGAGGGGAGTGCGTCAGCCGACAAAATGGGAATCCTGATCAAGCCGCATCCTGTTGCCACCGCGGCCAGGAAGCTCAAGCCACACTGACGGGACTGCTCCCCGTCGCAGACCAATGCCATGGCGATCCAGGCGGGCGGAGCAATCCCCTTTCCAGTCAACCATGCGCTACAGTCTGAGTATACCCAGCGTAGAGTCGACCCTGTTGCGATCACGTCGCATACGAAAACAACGAGGCGGGTTTGAGTACCACCGGAATTGAGGGCTCTTTGCCAAGGGAAAGGGACCCTAGACTGGCGATTCCTGGCCCTGGCCGATACGGGAAGCACCCGGATGCCGGTTGGGACCGCCAATTGGGTGGCAAGAACGGCACCCCAACTGTCGATGCCGACCAGAAGGACCTCGCCCGGGGTCAAGCCGCTTTGCTGGCGGTAGGCCTCTAGCCAATCGGCGAAAGACTTGATTGCGCCATTCAGAACCCCAGGTAGCGCCATGAGGCTGTTAATGAGAATCCACCCAAGCGAGGCCTGCTCCCCGCCCGTCTTGAAGCGTCCCAGCGAATACAGGCCGTTCTCGGTGATGTCGCGAACGATCCTCGCCTCAAGGGTGGCTGAAACCGAAACGACACGGGGCCTCGTCGTTACTGGCTGGGTTGGCGCCCGTTCTGGTTGGGCATCAGTCAACCGGGCGGTGGCGGGTTCAGGTCGCTCGGCGAACTCAGAGCCACCCTGCTTCCTCATCCTCCCGGCATGGCAGGCCCAGTGCCCAACATGCGGATTGTCGTTGAATCCCTCCCGCTCGTGTGTAAGGGTCTTAAGAAGCGGCGCGGCCTTGAGGTCCTCGGGGATCTGAATCAGGCGGGCTTGAACGAACCCCGTGGTTCCAGGTGGGTCGTTGAGCGACTGCAACCGCCCAGTGCTGACCAAGAAGACACCACCTTCCTCCTCCAGCTGTTCAGGAAGGTGAACATCGCCGCTGAGCCAAAGCAATCTCGCCTTCGCTGCCTTGCGCACTGCCACAAGCCGCCGGCGAACCGGCTTCCCTTGCCGGAACTCATGCCGCTGTTTGTACGACGGATCACCCTCAAGGTAGTCCGCTATGCTATCTGACGGGATCGCGACTGGGTAGTGGCTCATTACGACGAGGAGTTCCGCAGCCGGTACAGTTCGTCCCGCACTCACCAGCCAATCGACCTCATCGTCAGTGAGCTGGCCTGGTTCGGTGGTGCCACCGCCGCGGGTGGAGTCGATCACCAAGCAGCTCACGCCCTTGGCTGGGGCACAGAGGCAGCCCGCGGCGTGTGTGAGAGACGACTTCGTCCCGTTGGCAAATTTCTCTGCGAATGCAGTGAACTGCTCGCGTGCGCGGTCGAGATGCCCCTGCGTTTCGCTGACCTTGTCGATGTCGTGGTTCCCGATACAGACGGCGACATTCTCAAAGGTCAGCGAGAAGCTCTCGCAGAGGTGCTTCAGCACTCTCTCAGCGTGGACATAGTTCTTCATACGTCCTTGATGAACGAAATCACCTGTCACGAGTATGGCAGCTGGGGTTATTGCCTCCTTCACGGCATCGATTAGGCCGCTCAGGTACTCCTCGAAGTAGTCAGATCGCAAGTGTTCGGAATGGCCATCCGGATCCTTAATGTGGAAGTCGGTGAGGTGGAGTATCCCGAGCATCGCTTCCCCTCAGTCACCGCGCTAGACGGCGTAGGTCGCCCCGGCGCCGCAGTCGCGCAGGTTCAGGAGGCGGGCCACGCGCAGTTCGTCCCCATAGTCGGTTTCACCGAGTAGAGCCCCTAAGCATGCGGCCATGAAAAGGTCGGCTCCTCGTGCCCTGGCGAAAGCCTGGGCCACCTTGAGTTCGGTTCCGCCGAGAACAAAGTCACCAATGAGTAGGTATGAGCTTGTTGCGAACGGCGGCTCAAGGAAGGTCTCTTGCACCAACTGGTCCCCAGGCCCGAGGTGATCGATGAGCTCAACCTCAAGTCCCTTCATAGACAATTGCGAGACGGCGACCGCGAACGGCGCTGCCTTCATACTCACCGCGAGAAGAACTGGTAGGTCAGGCTCCTCCGACTCCAAGAGTCTCTCAACTGACTCGGTCAGGAATATCGACATCCAGCAGAAGGCGTTGGGGTCGGTGATTATCTCAACCGCGTCGAATACCCCGTTTGCGAGCAGCGGAGTTGAGGGTAGACGCTGGAGTTTCCCGTTCGGGTACGATGCGAAGCACGACTTGAGTGTCTTGCGAACGAATCGCGCCTGCGCTTCATTAGTCTTTCGCAGCGTGGCTTTCACCTGGGTGGCCTTGACCGGACTGCTGCCGAACACCAGAACCGGACCAGACCCATCAAGGTCGAACATACCCGGTGGCTTGGGCAACTCCTTCGCGAGCATCGGCTGGAGGCGCTCGTAGTTGGTGATTAGGATTCTCCGGTCCGTTGAAGCAATGCTCTGGCCTAACGCCCAGCAGGCGTGATCGTCTATCTCCGCCATTCCTGCGAAGTCAAGCACGAGCGCCTTGTCCGGGGCCACTTCTGAGACGATGGCGCTCAGGAGGCGACCGGCGTTGGCCTGGAATAGTGTCGGGAGTTCACCAGGATTCCCGGCCCACGATGCGGCAAGGGCTCTCGAATAGACGACCTCAGTGGATTCTATTATCGGGCAAAACACTTGCGTCTCCTGTATTTGAGAGCGGGATGGGCCAGGGCACGTCAGCGGCCCCAGCGCAGCTCAAATGCGACCCTAGTTCCGCGGAGCCCCGGCGGTGCTACCCGGAACCAGCCCTCAGTATGAGCGTCAAAATCACTCGTCCGCGACCAGCGACGGAAAAGCTCATTGTGCTTCGGGGACGGGCTACCCCCGCGGGGCTCCCGTTGCACCGAGGCTGCCTTTGCCCACGCGTGGAGGGTCCAGTGAATCTCAGCATCGAAGGATGACATCGAAACCCAACCCCCGTGCCGTGTGATCTCTTGAATCGCCCTAAATAGGCCGAATTCCTTCTCGTTTGCCATTGACGCCTCGACAATCGCGTCAGCATGATTCCCTGGAGACAGATGTGTTGGCCCATCGCCTTTCTCAAGAAGACTAGTGAGGAACCCGATTCCGGCATCGCAAACGGCAACGGTAACCCCGACGTGAGTCCGCTGAATCCCAACGAAGGCCGTACTCCTCCCCCATAGCAACGAGTTCACCACGAGCTCTGCCGTCGTGATTGCCAATTGGTGACTGAGTTCGCGGGCAACGTAGGGATGATGGGAGCCCCTGGGGCGGAACAGCGGGCCACAATGCAATTCAAACTGGTTCTTCAGGTCCTGCCTCGTCAGGTCTTTCCAGAGGATCCGATCCGGCTTCTCCAGCGTCCATGGACGAGGTTCCCGAACTGGGAAAACAAGGATCTGGCTTTCTTGGCCTTTGCGGCCCGTGAACGAAACCCCACCAACGCTCGGCGACACCGTCCGCCAAAGGTCCAGGTTTTCGGCGATTCTCGTGAACTCAACGCTAGTCAGGAAGGAAAGCACCGAAGGGTTCCACCCGAAGTCGGCCGATCCAGGTTCCCCAGTGAAGGCTCTCAGCCTGTCCGCGATCGAGAGGAGGCTGGTCAAGGACAGCAGATTCACACGGCGCGCTTCTAGGTTCCGGAAATCCCAAAGCACCTTGGGGGTCCGGCCGCGCCGATAGAGGTCCGAGAAGTCCTTCAGCCGAGGCCCAGCATGCATTGAGAAGGACCCAAGGCTGCTGAGAGGCCCTACGTTTATCGGAAACCAGTGTTGGCTATCCGATTGAGGTGGGACCCTAATTCCACGCATCGAAACCACCTTAAGATAGTACCCCATCCTCAGCCTGAGGGTACTCGTTCATTGCATGCAAGCAAGAGCAAATCCTCCCTTCTACTCAAACGGAACAGCCCGCCTGTGTCCTAGGCCGTTCCCTGGCTCAGAGGTGCCAGGTCGGCCCTTAGCCGACTTGTTGGTCGCTGACCTTGCTGCGTTGCCCCAGGGCCCCGGGGTCACGGCCCGCCTCAGGGATCGGTAGATCGTCGTATCTTGCTCGCGCATTGACGCACGCCACCAAAACGACAGGGTGAAGGCAGGCGGCGCCGTCGTCGTCGGGGCTGTGAGAACAGCGTGGGGCTTGCTCCACCCGGGCGCGGCGGGTTTACCAGGCGACTATTCGTTAGTCAGCCTGACTATCGGGCGGCGCGGGAAGGGGCGATCGCGGCTCACCTTGATTGCCCTATCAGGTTCCATTTCCGACCCGCCGCCCATACTGGGTGGCCCGTCAGGTTGCGAAGGGGCGTCCCTGCTGACTTTGATAGCCCGGTCCAAGTCAGGGTTGCCCTTACCCAGTTCCTGCAGGGCGAAGGAAACCAACACGCGCGCGAGGCCACTTGGCCGCATTCCTGCACAGGCTGCTGCGGCAAGGAGTGCCGAATGGTCCCTGGGATTGAGCCGGATCGAGACACTGGGCGGTGCTGCGTTCGTTTGGGACGGCTTCTTGGTCGCGACCACGTAACCTCCTGAGGATGAGCTGGCCGGCAGTCTAGGTTACCCACGGCGAGGAAGAAAGGGCGCACGCAGGGGACGCCACGGCAAGCGTGCCAGGTGTGCCCTTAGCCGACTTGATAGTCGATGACCTGACGGCGTGGTTGGCGGGCGGCGTGGCCATTTCGGTACTTAAGGACCGGGGGATCGTCGAGCGTCGCACGGCTGCACGCCTCCAACGCGAAATCACCCATCCAGAGTAGGGAATCCACATCCGCGCCCGGTGCCACGCCGGTACCACTCGCTCGCGTCGCCAGACGGGTACCGGGCCAATGTCGCCACGTAGGCCTACCGGTGATTGGTCAGGAACATCACAGGTCGGCTAAGGGTGGACCTGGCACCTCTCCTTTGCCCCCTCACGCACGGTGCCTCGAGGCTCACCCGCTTCACGCCGCCCTGGTGTTCGTGACCGGGGAGACGATCGGGTGCCTTGCTGGACTGACCCACGCGAAGCTACGATGAATCCGAATGGCTTTGAACGCGCAACCTATGGGACAGTGCGCGGGCGGAAGTGCCCTGCTACCTCGGCCCACCCGGTGCCGCGGCCACGATGCTCCGCCATACCGGCCCAGGTTCCCAGGGCTCGACGCACCTCGCTTGCCTTCTGTCGCGCGCCCAAATTCTGAGCGACGCAGGCTGCATAAGGAGAGGGAGACCTCCACGTGACGACCAAAGGAGCGGCGTCTAGCCCAGGGAAGGGTGCCCCCCCGGCCAGCGGGAGTCCGATGTCGCACCCTTCCGAGTCCTTTGCTCAGGCGAAGGCGCAGTTTGATGCTGCCCATGCAACTGCAGCCAGCGCCGATTGCATCGTTCCGGTCCGCGGGAAAGCCCACGCGCCACTCAGTATTCGCAATGCGAAAGGCGAGCCAAACGAGGAGTTCTACAAATGGCAGTTCATCAACGCCCTCGTGAAGAGCGGGCTCTATCCAAAGGACTACATTGGCGTCGAGGTTCACTTCCCCAAAGGGAACAAGCGGTCTGCCGCGCTCAAACTCGATGCCGCGATATTCGATGATCCGACTTGGATCGACCACTACAACGGTTACTGGAGCACCAAGAAGTCCGCCGACCTTGAGTGGCTGAATGAGCATCTCGTCTCCGTTGCAGAGTTCAAGAAGGGCGACAAGGAGATCGAGAAGGTCTTCACCGGGCAGGTCAAACCCGCGATGCGGGAGAAGGAACCCGCAAGCGCCTACGTGCTGGGCGTCTACTACGACACGGAGCGCCTCTACCTCTTTCAACGGAAGAACGGGGTGGTGCTGCGGTACGACGAGTCGAAGAACCAGAAGGGCGAGGCGAGCAAAGTTGGCGACCTGTCGCTCCACTTGCCCGATGCGTACGCATACATGCCCAGCCTCGACGACCTGAAGCGCCGCATCAACTGCCCTTCGGCGTTCGACCGGTCCTCTCGCGGGATCGCGGACCTGGACGTGATCACCTCGATTGCCTCCGTCCAAATACGGACGGCGCTTTCCGATGTGCTCCGCGCCCTCGACAAGGCGGGGCTAGTCAACCAGCGCGGGTACGCGATCCTCATTCAAGCCCTGGCTCTCAAGATCTTCGACGAGAAGCGAAACGAGTCGTCGCCGCAGAAGAAGCTGGAATTCTATGTCACCGATCGCGAGGTTGAGTTCCACAGCCTTGCGGAGAAGCCGATCCAGGCGTTAATAGCACGTCTAAAGGGCATCCGCGATGAAGCATCAACGCGGTACCGTAAGATTCTGAAGAACCAAGATATCGACTGGAAGAACCAGAATCATATTCGCTGCGTTGTCGCAATCTGCGCGGCGTTTCAAGACTACTCATTCGCCCGATCGGCCAAGAGCGACCTGTACCAACTCGTCTTCTACAACTTTGCCAATTCCTTCAAGAGAGACGAGGCCGCGCAGTTCCTGACCCCGCTCCCTGTCATAGAGTTCATCGTGCACCTCGTGAACCCCCGTGACGGCGACACGGTGTTGGACCCGTGCTGCGGCATCGGAGACTTTCTTTCGCTCGCGTTCGTGAACGCGGCTGGCAAGAGCCCAAGCTGGCGGCTTGACGACGCCAACATCTACGGCGTTGACCTTGACGAGAACATGATCACGCTCGCGACGCTGAACATGCTTCTCAACGGCGACGGCGAGGCCAAGCTCTTCGACAAGCCTGACAAAGGTTCAATCCTTAGCAAGGTCGAAAAGGCCGATCCGCCTGCACTCGTGGACCTGATTCCGACTGCTCATGCAAGGGGTTGTTGGGACAACTGGCCCGACAAGACCGAACTGCTCAAGTTCGACGTCGTACTGACCAATCCCCCATTCGGTGAGGATCGCGCATACCGCGTCAAGTCGCGGGTGGATCGGGATATCATCGAGCTTTACGAGACGTGGCACCTCACCGGGCAGGTCACTGACGACGAGAAGGCCGCTGCCGCCAAAGGCGCTGGCGGAAGGAAGAGCAAGGCTAAGGGCAGGGGAAGCGATGCCCTCGACCTTGGAATCGTATTCCTGGAAAACGCCTTTCGCAGCCTAAAGGAAAACGGACGTCTGGGGATCGTGCTTTCCAACTCAATCGCATCGATCAACAAGTGGTCCAAGGTGCGCGAGTGGTTCATGCAGCGCATGCGACTTGTCGCGTTCTTCGACCTCCCTTCAAACGTGTTCGCAGAGACGGGCGTGAACACAAGCATCCTGATCGCGTACAAGCCCACGCCATCGGCCCTGAAACGACTCAACGAAGATGGGTACTCGATCTTTGTCCGCGACATTCAGCGTGTCGGCTACGAGAAGCGCACGAGCAAACGTAACGTCTTCTTTAACCAGGTTTTCAGGTTCGACGAGCAGACCTTCGAGATCCAGACCGACGCCGCGGGAACGCCAATCGTCGATGAGGAATTCACGGAGACGATCGCCGAGTTTCGCGAGTGGGCATTGGGGCAAGAGGAGGTCCTCCAGGTGAAGTTCCTGAAGGAGGATTGAAGCGTGCAATACCTGCAAGTGCCCCGCGCGATCACGAGCACCGACGTCAGGGGCCAAGGGCTGTCGTGGTCGGCGTCGATGTACCGGCGGGTACAAATACCGACACGCAACACCAAATCTGTCGGGGAGTTGCTGTCGGGCTATGACAAGGGCGGCGATCCGGGCTCCCTGTATTACCTTGGCCGCTCGACGCACTATCTTATTCGCACCAAAGCGCTTCAAGAACACTCCACGCTGATCTGCACCAAGGGTGACGCAATCACGCCGCTAAACCCGCGTGCGTTCGAGAATCCGTCGCTGTCCGACGGCGACATTCTGCTGTCAAAGGACTCGAACATCGGCGAGTGCGCCATGGTCGACGGCGACCGCTGGAAGAACCACGCCATCAGCGGCGGGGTAGTGAGGCTGCGCCCGAGCATCGACCGGTTCTATCTATTCGCGTTCCTCAAGCACCCGATCTTTCGCGAGGCGTTGTACTCAAAGGTGCCACGAGGGTCGACAATTGCGCACGCCAACACGCTCTGGCTGGATTGTAGGGTGCCGTTTCCTGAACAGTCCGACGCGGACCGCGTTGAACGGTACGTGTCGGTGCTCATGGAAGCCATCGTGGACAAGGAGCGAGCGATTCGCTCACGCCACGAGACCATCTTGGCGGCCATTGACTCGGAACTAACTGAATCGGGAAACGGCTCGGTTTTCGCGTACGCATTTCCGCAACTTTCAGAAGTCCGGACTGCAGGCCGCTATGACACGGGACTCTACTGCAGGGGATTCCGAGCTTTTCGGCATCGTGTCGATCACTACAAGCATGGGCCGACCACACTCTCAGCTCTTGGCGTCAAGTCCCGTCGCGGGTCCAACCTCGCGGTCTCCGTGATCGGTCGCAGTCTGTACTCGGAAACTCCGAAACCACTCTGGTACGAACTCATCCGGCCCGTGAACATCAGCGAGTACGGCACACTCGTTCGACGGGAATGGCTGGGCAACCGTCGCAGGCTCGCCATCGTGCATCGCGGCGACTTGGTCCTGGGCTGCGAGGGCTTCGAGAAGGGCCGGTCTATCGTGTTGATCGACGACCCTGGCCGCACGACCACGAACTTTCACGGGACAGCCGTGTATTGGCCGGGGGCGACCATGGAACAGGTCGTGTGGCTTAGGTGCTATTTCGCGTTCCTGCGCGAACAGGGTGTTGTAGATTGGGTGGGGGTTGGTGGGTCGGGCGGCCACATGTCGCCCGAGTACTTCGACTACCTGCCCATTCCAAACTTCCCAGATCACGTTCAAGCTGCGATTGCACGTCTATACCACGCCGGCGGGCCAGGGGCGGCTGGGCCGCCCAGCATTTCGGAATTCGTCGATCACCACCACGCCCGCAACGAGGCACTCGGTATTTGGGAACTGGACTCGGGAATGAAGGCACTACAAGCCGAACTCGCGGCCATTCAAGATCAGATCATTCTGGGGCGCACGGTCGCGGTGGCGCTGCCAGACTAACCCTTGGAGGAGTTGCGACAGCGGCCCAAGGGGACAGTATCTTCCTCAGCAAGTTAGCCATGAAATAGGTGCGGCAGCGTTGCCAACTGGCCCGAGTAGGACCGTCGTGAGGCCGTCCGCGGCTCCGTCCGCCCGTGTCTGGCGCAGGAGCGTGTGGCCCTGGCCGCGCTCCCGGAAACGCCTGCGCGGGGGCGCAAAGGGTGCCAGGTGCGCCCTTAGCCGACTCGTCGGCCGCCGACCTGACGGCGTGAGTGCTCGGCGCCGCCGGGTTCGAGATGCGCGCCCTCATCCGCGACGCCCGGTGGATCCCCGCCCGGCGCTAGTCGCTCGAGCCGCGTTCGCGGCGGGCCCGCCCGCTGAGCCCGGTCGCGTTCGCGGAAACGCCTGCGCGGGGCGCAGGCCCCACGAGCCCAACCGCTGGTGGAGAATCGGTATGACACCGCAGCCGTGAGATTCGTCAAGAGTGTTGGGCCTGGCACCTGTCCCCCGCGGGCTTCAGCGTTGAGCCGCCTGCCGACGGAATCAGAAAAGCGGCGGGCTACGCCCGTTTGGGCACAGCGGTCGGTTCTACCAGCGGTGACCCGTCGCGGCTCCAGCGGTGCCAACAGTCGGCACAGAGGTAGTAGAAGTCCCCGGGACCGTCGGAGATATCTTCCCCGTTGATGAGGTCCGCCGGCGTGCCGTCATCCGCCAGTTCATAGATGAGCTCGAGGCACTCTGCCACCCGGACCTCCAGGCTCGCACACGAAGGGCAGTTCATACCGCAAGCATACCGAGCTCGAGCAAATCGGACGAGAGCGCCTGGCCATGCCACCACAGGCCCAACTCGGTCTTCAGCGCCTCCACGTAGGGGGTGCCAGGAGAGGAGTCAGGTGCGCCTTTGGCCGACTTGTGACGCGCGTGCGGGTTGTCAGGTGCGCCCTGGCCCGGCTTGTGAGGCGCCTGACCAATCGCCCGAGGGCGTACGTCGCGGCCTTGGCCCGGTGCCGTCCAGCGATGCGAGCGACTGGCACCGGCGTGGTACCGAACGCCGAGTCGATATCCTACTCCGTGGGGCGGGTGATCTCGCGTTGGAGGCGTGCAGCCATGCGACGCTCGACGTTCTACCGGTCCCTGAGGCGGGTTGTGACTCCGGCGCCCTGCGGTCACGCTGTCAGGTTATCGTCGGACAAGTCGGCTAAGGGCGTACCTGGCACCCTTTTTTTTTCGGAGCTTCGTTCTTGGGTTGGAGGGGCGCTGATGCTGGAGCGTGGTGGCACGGCCATTTTCGGGCTTCTGGTTACGGCCTGGGCGCTGACTGGTCTGGGTGCTGGCCTTGGAGTCAGGACGGCTCTCGGCCATCTGATGTTCGTAACTTGCCTGCTTCTCACGATCGCCGCGACGGTGTGGAAACCAAGGCGCTGCCTGATCCTGTGGATCGGCTTTCTTGCCTTGAGCGGCGTCTACATGGTCTTCTTGCTGCTATCGCTTCACTTTGGCTAGGAACCTACGAGAGGTGCCAGGTACGCCTTTGGCCGACTTGTGACGCGCGTGCGAATTGCCAGGTGCGCCCTGGGTCGCCTTGTGACGCGCTGACCACTGGCCCGAGGGCGTACGTCGCGGCCTTGGCCCGGTGCCGTCCAGCGATGCGAGCGACTGGCACCGGCGTGGTACCGAACGCCGAGTCGATACCCTACTCCGGGGGGCGGGTGATCCCGCGTTGGAGGCGTGCAGTCATGCGACGCTCGACGTTCTACCGATCCCTGAGGCGGGTTGTGAGTCCGGCGCCCTGCGGTCACGCTGTCAGGTTATCGTCGGACAAGTCGGCTAAGGGCGTACCTGGCACCCTTTGGCCATAAGCGAGTCGGGAGGTGAGAAGCCCGGTCTGGCCGATGCGAACGGTGTTCATGGCTCAGGGTGGCGCGGGCCGACGCGGCGGGATCGTCTACTTGCGGTCGATCTCGATGTTCTGCTTGCTGCCGCTGTTGGAGACCGCGATCATGATGCCCAGCCCGATCGCGATCACGACTCCGATGATGGTCCACGTCGCGCCGATCCGTTCGAGGACTCCCAGCTTCCAGAGCCCGGCGAGAAGGCCACCGATCAGGATGACGTAACCAAGGAGATACATGCCTGTCCACTTCATGCCAAGCCTCCTGAGGGGTCGCTGGGTCCACTCGGCGCCCCAGGACGCAGGGGCTCGGTGTCGATGTCGGCGGAGCGCTCGAAAGGGCGTGAAGCGCCGATCCGGGCGAGGTGATGTGCGTGCTGAGGGGCCATTAAAAGCAGTCTAGCACCGGGCGGGGAGGCGCCTCGACCGGCAGGCGAGGCGCCGGGCCCGTGCGGCGGGCGATCGAGGCGTCGCGCCGGTCGGCCACGGCCCGGCGGCTAGAATGAACGAACTGCGAGTCCTCGTAGCCGAAGGAGAGAGCCGTGACGATCGCTGCCCATGAGTTGGAGGAGTTCAGGGGGATCTTGAAGGCGCACGGCCTTGCCGCGGCTGACTTCGACCTGGCGAAGGAGGAGCAACCGCCCAGGGCGATGTTCTTCCGCGAGGAGGGGTTGATCAGGGTCAGCCACGGGCCGACCCGGACCGTTCGGGTCTACAACGACGGCCCGGGATCGAACTGGGTGGCTGATTTCAAGAGGGACCTCGAGCAGCACGTGTTCGATCCCTGACCGGGGATCGTTGCCGGTCGCCCACATCCCGTCGGTGCTCACCCAGCTCGGGCTCGGGATCTGGTGGCGGGCCTTTCACGACGCCGCCCTGGTGGTCACCGACCGGTGGCCCCTCGAGGTGCTTCGCGACTGGCGTGGCACGCGGCCCGCGACCCGCACCCTGTCGCACCCGCTCGGGCAGGCGAGGGCCGCCACGTTGCGGGGCGCCAAGCTGCGGTTCCTTGGTGGGAGGCACGATAGGCTGGAGCTGCCGGTTCAGTGGGGAGGGCGCACTGGTCGCGCCTTTCGCGGGTGTATCCTCACTGGAATGAGAAGAAGGACCGCTGTCAACTCGCCGGATCGAGCGTTCGGGCTCGACGGTAAGGGGCCTTCCGGACCATCCGCGTTGCCCCGGGGGCAAGGCGCTCCAACGGGTTTCGGCGGTTCCCGGCCGGAACGAAGAGGAGAGACGACATGAGGCGTGTTTCTTTCGTGGCCTTGGCGCTGTGCCTGCTCGCGGCCGCCCCCCTGCCGGCTCAGGACGACCAGGAGGGCTGCAACGACCACCCGCTGTTCACCCGGTTCCCCGGCACGTACCTCGCCGACTGCGAGAAGAGCCAGTTCGACCTCCGGGGCTTCCCTGTGGGCCAGCAGAAGCCGGACCAGGAGACTCTCGACTCGGTCGAGGTGGAGGGCCCGGTGCACTTCCTGGCCTATCAGTTGAAGGAGGGCGTGACGCCACCGAGCGGCCTCCAGATCCTGCGCAACTTCGAGAACGCGGCGAAGAAGGCCGGTGGGACGATCGAGGGTCAGTGGCCGGGCTGGTGCAAGGCCATGTACGACGTCGAGCGGATGCCGCGCATGGGGAACGGGTGCACGAGCTTCGCCCTGACAATGAAGTTCGTGAAGGGCGACAAGGAGACGTGGGTCTTCCTGCAGGCATCCGAGAGCGATGGCAGCTACCAGATGACGCTCAGCGAGCGGGAGGCGATGAAGCAGGAGGTCGCCGTCAACGAGCTGGCCGACAGGCTGAGCAAGGACGGCTTCGTCTCGCTCGATGTGAACTTCGACACCGGACTGGCGACGATCCGACCCGACTCCGCGAAGACGCTCGATGACGCCGCGGCAGCGCTCAAGACGGTCGCCGCGATGAAGATCGAGGTCGGCGGGCACACGGACAACGTCGGAACGCCCGAAGCGAACCAGAAGCTCTCCCAGGAGCGCGCACAGGCCGTCATGGCCGCCCTCGTGCAGCGGGGCATCACGGCCGACCGGATGACCGCGAAGGGCTACGGCCAGTCGACTCCCGTCGCCGACAACCGGACGGAAGAGGGCCGCGCGAAGAACCGGCGGGTGGAGCTGGTCCGGAAGTAGGCGCCGGGCTCCTCAGTCCCGCGCCGGGAGCGCCTGCCTCTCCGCTTCGTGCTCGTGCTTCCCCCAGGTCGAGCCACGATGGCCGCGCCGGGAGCGCGAGGCGATGCAGCGCCGGAATCGCAGGGACCCATCGTTAGAGGTGCGCCTCGACGCGGATGCCCGGAGTCAGCCCGCGCGGAAGCGCAGGCCCCACGAGCCCTGCAGCGTGGGCTGGACGGGACGAAACGGATGTGTGCGGGGGTGGGTCGGGCGGCGGGGGATCTACTCGACGGAGAGGGACTGCAGCTCGACCGGGACGGCGTCGTTACCGGTCACCTGCATGACGGTGGTCCGGCCCCACCCCAGATCCGAGTCCCAGGCGCCCGACCACCAGCCGTAGGTCGTGACGCTGTTGGCGGTGATCTGGCCGGCGTTCCCCGGGTTCAGGTAGCCGAACCAGAAGTCGGAGCCGTTCGGGATGATGACGTTGGAGGCCGTGACGTCGACGTAGGTGTAGACCGTCGGCGGGAAGGTGGCCGGGTTGGTGTCGACGGGGGTGAAGCTGCCCGTGAACTGCGGCGAGTTGGGGTTTGCCGGCATCGTCGACCCGACCCACACGCCCCACGAGCTGCTCGGTCCGGCGCACGGGAAGCCGAGCTCGGCGAGGCGGATATCGACGCCGGTGCCGTTGTGGGCCATGACGATGAAGTACGACGCCCAGCCGGTCGAGCTGCCGCCCGTGGTGGGCACGGTGTTCAGCGCGCCGGCGCTGCTCCACTCGAACAGGGCGGTCGGGTACTTGGGCTGGCTCGTCACCGTCGGTGCCTGGTCGGGCATCGTCTCGCCCTTCTTGCCGACCACGCCGGCGGTTGCGAGGCTCGCGATCAACAGGATCGCCACGACGCACGCGAATTTCTTCATAGCTGACCTCCTCCGGTTGCAGATGATACGCGGGAGTGACCGGCAGCGGAACCGGTCACGGGAGTGTCGGTCGTCTCGATCCCGTTGGCGTTGCGCTTACAATGCGGCGAGATCGGCCCGGACGAGGCCCCGAAGGGCACCAGGGAGCGCGGATGACGAACAACGGCACGTCGTCGCACGAGAGCTGGGGGACGAGGATCGGGTTGATCCTCGCGATGGCGGGGAACGCGATCGGGCTCGGCAACTTCCTCCGCTTCCCGCGCCAGGCCGCCGCCAACGGCGGGGGCTCGTTCATGGTCGCGTACTTCATCGCCCTGCTGCTGCTCGGCATCCCGCTGATGTGGATCGAGTGGGGGATCGGCCGGCACGGCGGGCGCTACCGCAAGGGGCACATGCCGGGGATGTTCACGGTGCTGTGGCGGCACCCGCTCGCCAAGTACCTCGGCGTCCTCGGCCTGGCGATCCCGCTGTTCATCCTGAT
>JACQZW010000041.1 GCA_016213675.1 Acidobacteriota bacterium
CCTTCAACCCTTCAACCCTTCAACCCTTCAACCCTTCAACCCTTCAACCCTTCAACCCTTCAACCCTTCAACCCTTCAACCCTTCAACCCTTCAACCCTGCTTCTTCAGCCGCGCCCGGTAGTCCTTGCGTAGGCGATCGAGCAGCTTGGCGCGGCGGTCGTAGAGCCGCTTCAGCTTGCGCGGCGCACGGTTGGCCAGCGCGTGCGCGGTGAGCAGCGGCAGCGCGATGGTCGCGTCGGTGTAGACGACCACCGTGTCCGGGAGCTGATCGGGGTCGATCTTCCCCCACGACACCGCCTCCGACGGGGTGGCGCCGGACAGCCCGCCGGTGTCCGGGCGCGCGTCGGTCACCTGGATGAAGTAGTCGTGGCCGCGCTCGTCCAAGCCCAGCACTTCCTGGATCTGCGGCTCGGTCTGGAGCATGAAGTTCTTCGGGCTGCCGCCGCCGAGGATCCACACCGCGCTCTTGCCGCCGGCCTTCTTCGCGCCGTAGACGATTGCCGCGGTCTCGTTGACGTCCGCGTTCGGGTCGATGAGCAGTTTCGAGCCGACGAGGGCATTGGCGGCCACGTTCATCCCGATCGACGAGTCGCCGGGCGACGAGGTGTAGACCGGCACGCCGCAGCGGAAGCAGGCGGCGAGGAACGAGTGCCCCCCGGTGCCGAGGACGCGCTCGCGCTCGGCGACGTAGCCGCCGAGGCGGTGGTGGAACTCGGCCGACGACATCGGACCCTGGAACTCCTCGGCCGCGATCACCTCGCGCACGAACGCGTCGGTGTCGAGCAGCACCGAGTAGTCGAAGAAGATGTCGTAGATGCGGATCACGCCGTCGCGGCGCAGCTCGACGTCGGAGACGAACGGCGAACCGTGGTGGATCGACATGCCGAGCCCGAAGTGGAGGTCGTGGTACAGGTTGGCGCCGGTCGAAACGACCCAGTCGACAAAGCCCGCCTCGACCAGCGGGATCAGGCACGAAAGGCCGTAGCCGCCCGGGGTGAGTGCGCCCGTGATCGACATGCCGACGGTGACCTTGTCGGCGAGCATCTTCTTCGACAGCAGCCGGGCCGCCTCGCGCAGCCGCGCGGCGTTGTACGCCGAGAACACCTCGTCGACGAGCTGTGCCGCGGTCATGTCCCCCTGCACGCGCGGGGGCAGGATCCGCGCGCCGCGCAGGAATGTGCTCTTCTTGCGGGCCATGGTGTCTCCTAGTCGAACAGCAGCATCGCGGCAGAGATCACGGTCGTCCAGCGCGCGTCGCGACCGACCATGGCCGACTGGGTGACGTTGCGGGTGACGACGATCTTGTTGGAGATCTTCCAGAGCTGGCGCTTCTCGTCCCACGACTGGTTCTCGTCGAACTCAACGCCGAGGGTCGAGGCGAGCATCGAGGCGGCGAGATCTTCGGCGTAGTCGCCGGCCTCCTTGCCGGTCTGGCCGTAGGCGTGATGCTCGGACAGGTAACCGTACATCCGCTTGTCCCGCGGCACCGCGACACCCACCGAGGCCGCGATCATCCGGTGCGGCTCGTTGGACTCCGCGCGGCTCATCACCACGAAGGCGATCTGCCCGGGCTCGAGCATTTCCTCGCCCCTCTTGCGAGAGATGATCTTGCAGCCCGGCGGGTAGATTGACGACACCGACACGAGGTTGAGCGTGGCGATGCCCGCATCGCGCAGCGCCAGCTCGAACGACTGCAGCTTTTCCCGGTGCACGCCGACGCCATTGGTGAAGAACAGCTTGGACGGGACCAGCGTCTTGGTCATCTGGGCCTCCACCCTGGAACTCCCGCGTTGCGGGGCGTGCGGAATGTAGTCGGATTGAGCAGCAACATCAAGGGCACCCGTGGAGTACGCGGCCCCGACCATCCCGCTGCCCCATCAGCCGCGACGCGGTCATCCCGCCCTCGGGAAGACGGCGGCCCCCGGCATGACCGCCACGGTGTCGCCGGGAGCGGCCTCGCGCCAGCGGTCGAGGACCGCCTGCGCGTCGTCCACCGGCACCATGCCGAGCCGCTCGACGAGTTCACGGTCCAGCCGGGTCAGGCACGACACCCGGTGGCGGCCCGTCTTCTCGACGAGGCGCAGCGTGGTGTGACCGTACTGCACGTAGCGTTCGCCGAGGCGCGCGATGATCGACTCCGGGCGCGGGTCGACCAGGAACGGCGCCATGTCGGGCGAGCCCGGGCCACCGTCGCAGGCGGCCACCCACAGCACCTCGGCGCCCGGTGCGGCGAAGCGGCACGCCGCGTCGAGGGACTTGTGCGCCTGGATCAGCGTGTGGTCGGACGGGAAGCCGCCCGCGCTCGCGACCACCCGGTTGAACTGTCCCGCATCAGTCTCGTACCAGGCACGCACATGCTCGACGGCGAGGGGAAACGAGACGGGGAGCGGGCCGGCCGCCGCCCATGCCGGGCGCCCGTCGACGCCGTTGACGAAGAGCAGGGCGAGGTCCGGCGGACGCAGCGCCGCGGCGGCGTGGATCTCCTCGGCCACCGGGTTGCCCGCGACCGCCCCCGGCCCGCAACCGGGGCGGCGTCGCGGCGGCGTGGCGGTCAGGTCGATCACCCGGGCGTGGTTGGCCTGGATCTCGGCGTAGCCGGCCACGCCCGGGAAGACCAACTTGGGCCCACCCGTGAAGCCGGCGAAGTAGTGGTGCGCCATGGTCGAGATCGACAGCAGCAGGTCGGCCTCGACGGCGGCACGGTGGAGTCGCACGGCGAGCCCGGTCGCCAGCGTCCCGACCGGCACCAGCAGGCCGTCGTCGCGCGCGTCGTGCTGGCGGACGACGACGCCGGCCGGCAGCGGCCCGAGCAGGGCGGCCAGCGCGTCGGGCGGCGCCGGCGGATGGGTGCCGCTGGCGACCAAAACCGTGATCGCCTCGGCGGCGACGCCGGCCCGCTCGAGGCGGGCGAGCAGGGCGGGCAGGACCTCAGGCAGGAACGCCTTGCGGGTCGCATCGGGAACCAGCACCACCACCCGGCGCCTACCCCGCGCGGACTCGGTCAACGGGCCCGCGCCCGACGGCGAATCCAGCGCGCGACCGGCGAGCCCGGCGATGTCGGAGACACCCTTCGGAGCCGCCGGTTGCAGGACGCGGCAGCGCAGCCCGCGCAGGTCGGCGGTGACGGCGTCGCGGCCGTAGGGCAGCCTCAGGATCACGATGGAAGCCTAGCACCGCGCCGACGAAACAGGGGAACGAACGTCGCGGCCGCCCATGTGCGACCGGCTGTAACGTCTGGCCGTCACGCGTGGAGACGGCCGGCCAGCGGCCGGCCGCTACTTCACTCCGCTGCCGTCCGGGACCTCGCTGCCCGGGGCGAGCAGGACCGGCGCGCCGTCGGGCAGCGTCGCGGCGAGGACCATGCCGCGCGACTCGACGCCCATCAGCGTCGCGGGCTTGAGGTTCGACACCACGACGATCTGTCGGCCGACGAGCTCCTCGGGCTGGTACCGCTTGCCGATCCCGGCGACGATCTGGCGGAGCTGTGGCTCGCCGAGGTCGACCTCCATGCGGACCAGCTTGTTCGACTTCGGCACCCGCTCGGCGAGCTTGACCGTGCCGACGACGAGCTTGACGCGGGCGAAGTCCTCGATGCCGACCTGCTCGGCGACGGGCGGGGCGGATTCCGGGGCCGGCGCGGCCGGCGCGGTCGCCGCTGCCGGGGCTGCAGGGGTCTCGGCCGGGATCGTGATCTTCTGGGTGTCGGGTCTGTCGTTGGTCTCCACTTTGGCCTCCGCGAAGTACGCCTCGACGTCCACGCGTGGGAACAGCGCGCCCTCCCCGCCGAGCGGCGCGTCGAGGGGCAGCCCGCCCCACGCCAGCGCACCCTCGTCGAGGCTCGGCGCGACGACGCCGAGTTGGGCGAGCAGCCGCGCCGCCACCCCGGGCATAACCGGCGACACCATCACCGCGACCAGGCGCAGCGACTCCAGGCAGTTGTGCAGCACCCGGTGGAGGCTCGGCGACGCGTTGCCCTCGGCCTTGGCGAGCGACCACGGCGCCTTCTCGTTGACGTAGCCGTCCACGGCCGCGAGCAGCTCCCAGACGGCCTCGAGCGCGCGCTGAAACTCGTACACGTCCATCGACTCGAGGTATCGCGCCGTCACCTCGCGTGACTTCTCGAGCAGGGCGTTGTCGGTGCAGCGCTCGTGCGGCGTCTTCCCGTCGAAGTAGCGCCGGGCCATCGCCAGGACCCGCGACGCGGTGTTGCCGAGACCGTTGGCGAGGTCGGCGTTGTAACGGGCCAGGAAGCCCTCGTCGGAGAAGCTGGCGTCCTGTCCGAACGTCATCTCGCGGAGCAGGAAGTAGCGCAGCGGGTCGGGGCCGAACCGCGCGAGCAGCTCGTCTGGACGCACGACGTTGCCGAGCGACTTGGACATCTTGCGGTCGTCACGCAGCCACCAGCCGTGCCCGAAGACCTGTTTCGGCAGCGGCAGCCCCGCCGACATCAGGAACGCCGGCCAGTAGACGGCGTGGAAACGCAGGATGTCCTTGCCGACCAGGTGCAGGTCGGCCGGCCACCAGCGGTCGTAGAGCGCCTGGTCGCTGCTGCCGAAGCCGAGCGCCGAGACGTAGTTGGTCAGGGCGTCGAGCCACACGTAGACGACGTGCCCGGCGTCGCCCGGCCAAGGGATGCCCCACGACAGCGACGCGCGCGAGATCGACAGGTCCTTGAGCCCCATCTCGACGAACCGCACCACCTCGTTGTAGCGCGTCGCCGGGCGGATGAACTCCGGGTGCTCCCGGTAGTGGTCGAGGAGGGGCTGCTGGTAGGCCGAGAGCCGGAAGAAGTACGACTCCTCCTCCAGCCACTCGACGGGGTGCCCCTGGTCGGGGCACGCGCCCTCGACGAGCTGGGTCTCGGGGAAGAAGGCCTCGCACCCGGCGCAGTACCAGCCGCCGTACGAGCCCTTGTAGATGTCGCCCCGCGCTTCGAGACGGGCGATCATCGCGTGGACTCCGGCGTGGTGCCGCGGCTCGGTGGTGCGGATGAAATCGTCGTTGGTGATGTCGAACGCCTTCCACAGCGGCGGGTAGCGGCCGACGACGCGATCGGCGAGCTCCTTCGGCGTGATCCCCTGCTGCTTCGCGGCGCGGTCGATCTTCTGCCCGTGCTCGTCGGTGCCGGTCAGGAAGCGCACGTCGAAGCCGCGCAGGCGCTTGGCGCGCGCGATCGTGTCCGCCACGACCGTGGTGTAGATGTGCCCGATGTGGGGCAGGTCGTTGACGTAGTAGATCGGCGTGGTCAGGTAGAACGTCTTCGGCACTCGAGCCTCCGGGGCCCCGCGATCGCGAAGGATAACATCGACAGCACCGTAGCGGCCGGCCGCTGGCCGGCCGTTGTTGGGGAACGCAGCTTGGAGAAGAGGCCAGCCGCCCGGCGGGCGGCCGCTACGTCACGCGCGACCGCGGACGGAACGCCACGGCGTGACCTACGACAACCGGTACTGCTTGAGCTGCTCGGCCATCTCCTCCAGGCGCGCGGCACAGCGGCCGAACAGCGAGTCGCCCGGATAGCTCCCGTCGGCGCCGCGCACCCCGGCCGCGACCCCCGTGAGCAGCTCGATCCCCTCTTCCACCCGCTCCGCCGACCAGACGTGGAACCGCCCCGCGGCCACGGCGGCGACGACGTCGAGGTCGAGCTGGAGGTCGGCAACGTTGGCGGCCGGGATCATGACGCCCTGGCTGCCGGTCAGGCCGCGCTGGCGGCAGAGCTCGAAGAACCCCTCGACCTTCTCGTTGACCCCGCCGATCGCCTGGACGTGGCCGTTCTGGTCGATCGAACCGGTGACGGCGACGTCCTGCCGGATCGGCACACCCGACAGCGCCGAGAGGATCGCGTACACCTCGGTCGACGAGGCGCTGTCGCCGTCGACGCCGGCGTACGACTGCTCGAAGGCGACCGACGCCGTCATCGAGAGTGGCAACTCGTGGGCGAACGTGCCACGCAGGAACCCCGAGAGGATCAGCACGCCCTTGTCGTGGGTCGGCCCCGACAGGCGCGCCTCGCGCTCGACGTTGACGACGCCGTCGCGACCGAGGGCGACCCGCGCGGTCACCCGCCCGGGCAGGCCGAAGGTGTGGTAGCCGAGGTCGTACACGGCTAGGCCGTTGATCTGCCCGACCACCGTACCGGAGGTCTCGATCACCAGGACCCGGTCGAGCATGTACGAGGTGAGCTTCTCTTCGGGCAGCGAGTGGCGGCCCCGGCGGGCGAGGACGGCGAGGCGGATCTCCTCGGCGCCGATGATGCGCTTGCGGTTGGCGGTGGCGATGAACGACGCCTCGCGCAGGACGTCGGCGACGTCGGAGAAGCGCGCCGAGATGCGCTTGCGGTTGCGGGCCAGGCGGACGCCCTCCTCGACGAGCGCTGCCATGCCGCCCTTCTGGACGTGAAGCAGCTTCTCGTCGCGCACGATCTTGGCCATCAGCGAGAGGAAGTCGCCGACCTGCTTCTCGCCGTTCGGCATCTCGCTGTCGAAGTCGGCGAGGACCTTGAAGATCTTGCGGAAGTCCTCGTCGGCCTCGTGGAGCATGTCGTACAGCCGCCGGTCGCCGACCATGACCACCTTGACGTCGAGGTCGACCGGCTCCGGCTGGATCGCCTGCCCGGTGAGCGCGAAGAGCATCTCGCGCGGGCGGACCACCGCGCGGCGGTAGCGCAGGGCGCGCTTGAGCGCCGGGTAGACGCCGGCCTCGGTGAGGACGTCGAACGCGTTCATCACCAGGTAGCCGCCGTTGGCGCGCAGCAACGAGCCGGCTCGGATCCGGGTGTGGTCGGACGTCGACTGCCAGTTCTGCCCGACCCTCGCCTCGACGGTGCCGAACAGGTTGCCGTAGGACGGCTCGGTCTCGATGACCACCGGGCGCCCCTTGGTCGACCCGTTGTCGACCAGCAGGTTGACGTGGTAGCGGATCAGGACGTCCTTGTCGTCGCCGGCAGCCTCGGCGAACAGGTCGAGGTGCTCCGCCACGTCGTTGGCGAGGTCCTGCAGGAAGGGCACGACCCGCGGGTCACCTACCGCCTTGGCGATCTCGGTGCAACCGGCCTCGAGAAGCGGCGCGACCGCGGCCCGGCGGAGCTGGCCGGCCCTCCCGAGCATTTCCTCGCGCACCGCCATCATCTCGCGGAAGACGTGCTGCAACTCCTCGGAGAGCTTGCCGTGCTGCGTCTCGAGCGCCTCGAAACGGGCGCGATCGAACTTGTTCTCCTCGGTCAGCGACTGCACCTTCTCGAGGGTGACCGGCCGCTCGTCGACGAGCGGCAGGATCTCCGGCCGGGTCATGCTGCCCACCTGCACCTGGACGAGCGTGAAGCCGGCCTCGCGGACGCGCTTCTCGAACCCCCGCAGCAGCTCCTGCTGGCGGTTCTTGAGGTCCTCGACGGCCATCTCGAGCCGCTTCTGGAACTCCTCGCTCTCGAACATCCCCGGGAGGTGCCGTTTGAGATCGTCGATCAGCCGGTCCAGGCGTTCGCGCAGGATGGCGCCGCGGCCGGCCATCAGGCGCAGCAGCCGGGGCTGCTCGGGGCGGCCGAAGTTGTGGACGTAGAGTAGGTCGCCGGGCGGCGTGCCCTGGTCGGCGAGGGGGCGCAGGTGCAGCTCGATGGCGGTCATCTTGCCGGTGCCGACCAGGCCGGTGGCGAAAACGTTGAACCCGAGGGAGTCGACAGACAGGCCGAACTCCAGCGCCTTGACCGCGCGGTCCTGGCCGATGATGCCCTGCGACGGCTCGATCTTGGCCGTCGACTCGGCGGGCAGCCACTCCTGCGGGCAGCTCCAGCGGAGCTCCTGGGACGGGATCTCGCGGATCATCGGCACCCCCTCGTGGACTACGGTCGAGAGTCGAGAGTCAAGGGTCGAGAAGGGCCTTTCTGGACTCTCGACCCTGAACTCTCGACCTTCTTCGCTCATCCCACCATCAGGTTTTCCTCGGCGAGCTGCGGCTCCACGCGCGGCCCCCGGCCGGCCAGGGCGAGTCCCAGCGTGAGCGGCCCCACGCGACCGGCGAACATCGTCAGGATGAGCGTGAGCCACGAGCCGTCGGTGAGCCGCGGCGTGATCCCGGTCGACAGCCCGACGGTGCCGAACGCGGAGACGACGTCGAACGCTTCCGCCAGGAACGGCCCCGCGACCTGCGACCCACCCCGGGCGCCGTGCTCGAACGACGTGACCAGGATCATGCCCCCGACCACCGTGACGAGCGCCAGGACCAGGACCACCACGGCGGCCGACACCGCGGACTCGCCGAGTCGGCGTCCGAACAGCGAGACCTGCCGCCGCGACCGCAGCCTGGCGATGATGACCGCGACCAGCACCCCGGCGGTCGTGGTCTTCACCCCACCGCCGGTCGATCCGGGCGACGCGCCGATGAACATCAGCACCATCGTGAAGGCCAACGTCGCCGGCGCCATCAGGCCGAAGTCCAGGGTGGCGAAGCCGGCCGTGCGCGGCGTGATCGACTGGAACCACACCGCCAACACCTGCTCCTTGAGCGGCAGCCCCTCGAGCGTGGTGCCCGCCTCGAGCACGGCATAGCCGATCCACCCCGCGACCAGCAGGCCCGCGGTCCCCGCCAGGGCGACGCGGGTGTGGAGCGTGAGCGGGCGGCGCCGGCCGCGGCGCCACCGTTCGAGGATGTCGGTCATCGGCAGGAAGCCGAGCCCACCGAAGAGGACGAGGATGCCGACCGTGACGACGACGATCGAGTTCCCCCGCCATGGAATCAGGCTGGCGGCGTCCAGGCCGAAGCCGGCGTTGCAGAAGGCGCTGACGGCGTGGAACGCGCCCCAGGGAACCGCGAGCCAGCCCTTCTCCCCCCACCACCCGACGGCGAGGAGCACGGCGCCCATCCCCTCGATCGCGAGGGTCGCCTGCATGACCGTGCGCAGGAGCGGCCCGAAGTCCTCCCACGGCCCCTGGGCCAACGACGACATCACGACGTTGCGGCCGAACAGCGACAACCGGCTCCCGAGCAGGAGCGAGAAAAACAGGCCGAAGGTGATGATGCCGATCCCGCCGATCTGGATCAGGGTCACGATGACGACCTGCCCCGCGACGGTGTGATCCGCCGGTGGCCGCACCACCAACCCGGTGACGCAAACCGCGCTGGTCGCGGTGAACGCGGCCTCGATCCAGCGGAGCTGCCTGCCCTCGACGGCCGCCCATGGCTGGCGCAGCGCCCACGAGCCGGCAGCGATCACGAGGGCGAAGGACAACACCAGCATCCGCGCCGGGTCGAGGCGGCGGAGCACGTCATACCTCCTGCGACCAGCGGACTTCGAGGTTGGTCAACGCCCGCGCAGAGGCCACGGACCGTGGCGGCTTCACGGCTTGGCCTCGACGATGCGGCGCCAGAACGAGCCGAAGTAGGACACCAGCGACGCGATGGTCATGAACACCGCCAGCCACAGGACGACCTTGCCGATCATCGCCCAGCGCCCGAGCTGGTAGGAGATGATGAGCAGCGAGATCGCGACGATCTGCGTCGTTGTCTTGAGCTTGCCCCACCAGTTGGCGGAGATGATCACGCCCTGGATCTGCGCCACCTGGCGAAGCCCGGACACGGCGAACTCACGCCCGACGATCACCACGACCATCCACGCCGGCGCGAGGCCGAGCTCGACGAGCGAGATGAACGCCGCCGACATCAGCAGCTTGTCGGCGATCGGGTCGAGCAGGGTGCCGGCCACGGTCACCTTCCCGGTGCGTCGCGCGACCGCGCCGTCGACGGCGTCGGTGAGCGCCGCGAGCAGGAAGATCCCCAACCCCCAGAACTCGCTGCCGGCGAAGCGCGTCAGCAGCACCACGACGAGCAACGGCACCAGCCCGATTCTCAGCAAGGTCAGCGAGTTTGGCAGGTTCCACACGGGTTCGAATCCCGCCTGGATTGTAGCGGAGCGCGACAGTCCTGCCTATGGGGATTGGGTCTGGCACAATGTCGCGATGCGCGCGCTCGCCGCCGTCGTACTCCTTCCCGCCCTCGCCCACGGGGCGGGCAACGGCGCGGCGCCCAACCTGATGTCGGTCGCCGGTGCCGGGCCGGCCTTCGCGCTGACTTTCGACGCCCACGCCGAGGCGCAGGGCGCGGCCGAGATGCTCGCGCTGCTCCGGCAGCGCCGGCTCCACGTGACGATCTTCTTCACCGGCCGCTTTGCCGAGCGCTTCCCCGCCATCGTCGCCGCGGCGTCCCGCGACGGCCACGAGATCGGCAACCACACGTACTCGCACCCTCACCTGACGACCTGGGCCACCAACAGCCGGCACGACACCGCGGGTGGCGTGAGCCGCGAGTCGCTCCAGCTCGAGCTGCGGCGCACCGCCGAGGCGATCGCCGCGGCGTGCGGTCGGCCGCCGGCGCCGCTCTGGCGGGCGCCGTACGGCGAGCACAACGGCACGATCCGCGGCTGGGCGGCGGAGCTCGGCTACCTCCACGTCGACTGGACGCGCGCCGACGGCGACGCCCTCGACGCCCTCGACTGGGTGGAGCGACCGGGCCAGCGCGCCTACATGAACGCCGAGGCCATGGCGCGGCGACTGCTCGCCTTCGAGCGCAAGACCGGCGTGCCGCTGGGCGGGTCGATCGTCCTCATGCACCTCGGTAGCCCGCGCCCCGACCAGCCGCTCCTCGAGGCGCTGCCGATCGTCCTCGACGAGACCGACCGCCGCGGCCTCCGCGTCGTCCCCGTCGGCGAGCTCCTCGCCCGCGGTCGGTCCCAGCCCATCTCGGCTCCAATGCCGGCCAGCGCACCACCGCCGTAGGCCGTTTGCGGCGCGATCAGCCGCGCCTGGCCGGGATGACCAGGAGTATGACGCCGAGGATCACGAGGACGAGGTCGATCCGCCCCATGCTCGCTCCCTCTGTCGCGGTTGAGTCGACCCGATCGACCCGGGCACGACTTGACGCGGCCTTCACGGGGAGGAGAATCACGATCATGGAGCTGCGGGACAAGCTGGTCGTCGTCACCGGGGCCTCGAGCGGGATCGGGGCCGCGACGGCCCGCGCGATGGCCCGGCGCGGGGCGCGCGTCGCGCTCCTCGCCCGATCGCGCGAGCCGATCGAGCGGCTCGCCGCCGAGATCGGCGCCGCCGGCGGTGAGGCCCGCGCCGTTCCCGTCGACCTCGCCGACCCGGCCGCCGCCCGCGACGCGGCGGCCGCGGTGGTCCGCGACCTCGGCGTCCCCGACGTGCTGTTCAACAACGCCGGCTCAGGCCGCTGGCTGGCCACCGAGGAGACCACGCCCGAGGAGGCCGCCGAGATGATCGCCCTGCCCTACCTCGCGGCGTTCGCCATGACGCGGGCGTTCCTCCCCGGCATGCTCGCCCGGCGTAGCGGCGCCATCGTCAACATGACCTCGGCGGTCGGCTTCGTCGGCCTGCCCGGCGCGACCGCCTACGGCGCGGCGCGTTGGGCGATGCGCGGCTTCACCGAGATGCTGCGCGCCGACCTGGCGGACACCGGCATCGTCGTGACGCTCATCGCCCCCGGCAAGGTCGCGTCCCCCTACTTCGAGCACAACCCCGGCTCTGAGGCGCACATCCCCGGCATCACGCGCGTCTACCCCACCCTGACCTGCGACGAGGTGGCGGCGGCGGTGGTGCGGGCCGTCGAGCACCGCCGGCGCGTCGTCGTCATCCCGTTCCTGCTCCGGCTCACCGTGCTGACCCACCGGGTCCTCCCCGCTCCCATCGAGTGGCTCCTGCGCGCGACCGGGTGGAACCGGTCGCGGGCGTGAACGCGCCGGCCGCGACTTCCGTAGTTACCTGCGAGGGAAGCCGTGGCTTCACAGGAGGACGGGGATGGCCGACGGGCGGAGCATCGGACGGGTTGCCGCGGGAGCACTCAAGGTGGTCGGCGTGCTCGTGCTGCTCGGCATGAGCTGGGCGGCGCTGCACGACATCGTCAAGGGTCAGGAGGACATCACCGGCGAGGTCACCTTCCTCGTCTTCGCCGCGCTGCTCGTCGTCAGCGTGGTCATGAGCGCCTGGATGCGCGCCCGCGGCCAGGCCCGCTGAAACGAGCCTCGTCGAGTCGCTGCAGCTTCCGGACGCGGCGCAGTCGTCCCCTTCGGCGCGGCTGGATCAGGCCGAGAGCGTCCAGCGCTCTTGGCCATCCGCCACCGACTGCACCACCGCGCCGCGGCGCTCGAGCTCGAGCAGGTGGCCGAGCACCTCCGAGTACGCGAGGAACGTGCCGAGCAGCGAGACGTGCGGAAACAGCGTCTCGACGACTCGGGCGACCGAAACCGGTCCGGCCTGCAGAGCCGAGCGCACCTGCTCGGCCCGCTGCGCCTGCTTGGTCCGCACCACGGCGACCTGGTGCGCCACGTCGTCGAGGCAGCGGCCGTGCGCCGGCAGGAGCAGCGCCGGCGCGGCCTTCTCGAGGAGAGCCAGCGAGCGGTTGTACGCGGCGATCGACAGGAACAGGCGGGTCGGATTCTCGGGGTCCTCCTCGACGACCGCGTTGGGCGTGATCCCGTCCAGGAGCGTGTCGCCGGTGATCCACACCCCCTCGTGCTCCAGCTCGAACGCGACGTGGCCCGGCGAGTGCCCGGGCGTGTGGTGCACGCGGATCGAGTCCTTCTCGTGGGCCAGGGTCTCGCCGTCGGCGAGCGGGGTGTAGTGGGACAGCCGACGGGTCGTCAGGTCGAGGGTGTAGAGCGAGAACAGGATCGCCGAGGTCCGACCGACGGAGAGCCCAGACCGGCGCAAGCGCCGCCAGCGCCGGGGGTAGTCGCGCCTGAGGAGCAGGTTGGACGCGTCGTGCGGGTGGACGTGGACCTCGGCGCCGAGCCCCGCCAGCCGGCTGGCGGCGCCGAAGTGGTCGTGGTGCCCGTGGGTCACGAGCACCCGCTTCACGTCGCGCGGCGCGTAGCCGCGGGCCTTCAGTCCCCGCACGAGCTTGCGCCAGGCGGCGCGCGTCGCCGGGCCGGTGTCGACGAGCGTCAGCGGGTCACCCTCGAGCAGGTAGACGGTCACCGGGCCGACCGGGTACGGCGTCGGCACGGCGATCGGAACGACCCACGACGGGAGCGCGTCCCCCCGGCAGGGCCTCCGCCTGAACGGCGACCGGCTCACTCGCCCTTCGGCGCCGGCTCGCTGTACATCTCCTTGAGCAGGGCGGCGTGGCGCTTCTCGACGACCCGGCGCTTGACCTTGAGCGTCGGGGTGAGCTCCCCGCCCTCGAGGGTGAACGACTGGCCGAGGAGGCGGAACTTCTTGACCGCCTCGAAGCGGGCCAGCCCCGCGTTGGTGTCGTCGATGACCTTGTGGAAGGCCGCGATCACCTGCGGGTGGCGAAGCAGGTGCTCCCGGTTCTCCGCCTTCACCCCCTGCGCTGCCGCCCACGCCTCCAGGGCCTCGAAGTTGGGCACAAGGAGCGCGACGATGTAGGGCTGACGGTCGCCGAAGAGCACCGCGTTCTCGACCAGGGGCGAGACCTTCAGCGCGTTCTCGACCGGCTGCGGCGCGACGTTCTTGCCGCCGGCGGTGACGAGGAGGTCCTTCTTCCGGTCGGTGATGCGCAGCAACCCGTCGGCGGTGAGCTCGCCGATGTCGCCCGTCGAGAACCAGCGGTCTTTGTCGATGGCCGCCGCGGTCTCGTCTGGCTTGCCCCAGTACCCCGTCATGACGTGGCGGCCGCGGGTGAGGATCTCCCCGTCGGCCGCGATCTTCACCTCGACTCCGGGGATGACCGGGCCGACGGTGCCGATGCCGCGGCGCTGGAAGGTGTTGACCGTGATCACCGGCGAGGTCTCGGTCAGGCCGTACCCTTCCATGACCATGACGCCGACGCCCTGGAAGAACTCGGCCACGAAGACCGGGAGGGGCGCTCCCCCGGAGATCGAGAACCGCAGCCGGCCGCCGAACACCTCGCGGAGCTTGGCGTACACCAGCTTGTCGAAGACCGGGTGGAGAAGGCCCTTCCTGCCGGTGCGCGAGCTCTCGCTGGCCGCCGCGGCGGCGGCGCGGAAGATCTTCTGCTTGATCGCCGGGCCGTGGCCGACCTCGTGGAAGATCTTGTCGTGGATCTTCTCGTAGACGCGCGGAACGGCGGTGAACAGGTTCGGGCGGACCCGCTTGAACGACTCGGCGATCTCCAGCACCCCGCAGTAGGCGATCGAGACACCGCGGTAGAAGTAGATGTAGTCGACGAGGCGCTCGAGCACGTGCGAGAGCGGGAGGAACGAGAGGGCGACCTCGCCCTTGACGGTCCACGAGTAGGTGCTCGACGACGACATCGCGTCGAAGACGAAGTTGTCGTGCGTCAGCATCGCGCCCTTGGGGTCGCCGGTCGTGCCGGAGGTGTAGATGAGCGTCGCCAGGTCGCTCGCCGCCACCAGCGGTCGGCGGGACTCCAGGTACTCCTCGGCCTGCGCCTGGTTCAGCTCGACGACGGTCTTGCCGAACGACTTGACCCCCGCGGGCGGCTCGCCGTCGATCTTGATCACGTGCTGGAGGCCCGGGCAGTCCTTCTTCACCTCCTGCACCTTGGCCAACTGCTCGTCCGAGTCGACGATGACTACCTTGGCGCCCGAGTCCTTGAGGATGTGACCGACCTGGGCGGCGAGGAGGGTCGGGTAGAGCGGCACGTCCACCGCCCCGAGGTGCAGCACCGCCATGTCGGCGATGTGCCACTCGGGCCGGTTCCAGGAGAGCAGGGCGACGCGGTCGCCCTTGGCCACCCCGAGCGCGGCCAGCCCCTGGGCCAGCCCGGCGACCCGGCGGGCCACCTCGGGCGCCTCGACGCGGACGTCGGCGCCGCCCCGCGCGTCGACCAGCGCCGGGGCCGGCGTGAAGTTCCGCCAGACGGCGAAGAAGTCCAGCAAGGTCGTCGGTTCACTCATGATCGTCCCCCTTCCCTGGAGGGTGTAGTCCCTGCAGAATCAACCTCAGGATCGGCTCGGCCTGGGGCGCCAACCGGCCCGGTCGCGCCGCCAGAACCCACGCCGTAACGGTTTCGTCGAGGGCGCCGAAGATGACCCGCGCTCCGACCTCGGGCGGCACGTCGGCCCGGAAGACTCCGGCCTCGATGCCTTCGGTGACCACGTCCAGCAGCAGCTTGAGATAGCTGGCCACCTTGCCCTTGGCGACCCGACGCAGGAACCGGCGGGTGTGGCGCAGCTCGATCTGGAACACGAAGGCCAGCGCCCGGTCGGTCTCGAAGCTGGCCAGGTGACGCTCGACGACGGCGCGGAGCTTGTCGCGCGGGTCGGAGAACTGCTCGATGTCGCGCCTCGCTCGAATCATGAAGGCCTCGGCGTACTCCTCGAGGATCGAGACGAGGAGGTCCTCCTTGCCCGCGAAGTAGAGATACAGGGTGCCGTCCGCGACCCCCGCCCGCTCCGCCACCTCGCGCATCCGGGCGGCGAAGTAACCCCGCTCGGCGAACACCTGCACCGCCGCGCGGATGATCTCCGTCCGCCTGCGCAACTTGTCCGCATCGTCGTGCGCTCGAGCCATGGTCCTCCTGAACGACGCTTCATTCAGTCTCATCGACACCCCTGTGCATGTCAAGCCGCTTTCGGTGTTAGCATCCCAACGATGGACAGCGCCGTGGACAGGTTCGTGAACGGAATCCTCCTCCTCGCGCCGGGTCCCGACGCCGTGCTCCACCTCCACTCCGCCGCCGGCGCCGAACGTGCGGGAACACTGACACCGGAGCTCCCCGACGCGCTGGCCGAGGCGGCGCGGACCGGGCGGTCGCAGCGGGCGTGTCTCCGCGACCTCGACGGCGGCGAGCGGGAGCTCTGGGTCTTCCCCGCCCCCGGGCTCCCCGGCCAGGCCCTCGCGGTCGAGACCGGGCTCGAGCAGAGCATCCTGGCGCCGGCGGTCGAGAACCTGGTCAACCAGATCGCCCACGACGTCCGCAACCATGCCTTCACGATCGGGCTCCAGGCCGAGATGGGGTCCCGGCGGGCCGGGGAGACCTCCGAGCTGAAGGGCTACTTCGACGCGGTCCTGCGCCACGTCGACGCCCTCAAGCACTACCTCGAGCAGCTCCTGCTGTTCGGCCGCGTCCCGAACCTGTCACCGGCGCGGCTCGACCCGGTCCTGCTGGTCCGCGACCTCCTGCACAGGTACCAGTTCACCCGGCCGGCCGACGCCCCGCCGCTCTCCGTTCGCCTCGAGGCCGAGCCCCACCCGGGCACCGTGTGGTGGGACGGTCGCGCGGTGACGGCGGCGCTCGCCGCGGTGCTCGACAACGCGGTCCGCAGCGCCGACCCGCCCCCTCACGTCACCATCCGGGTCGCCCGGCGCGGTGACCGCGTCGCCGTCGAGGTCCGCGACGACGGCGGGGGGATCGGGTCAGAGGTCCTCGCCCGGCTCGCCGTGCCGATGGCGGTGCGACGTGCCGGGGGCGCCGGCCTGGGACTGGCGATCGCCCGCAAGATGGTCTCGGCGCACGGCGGCAGGCTCACCATCGAGAGCCTGGACACCGGCACGGTCGTCCGCCTCGACATGCCGACGGAGGCCGGCGCTGCCTGACCCGCAACCGGGCGTCCGGCGCTACCTGGCGCTCCCGCCGCTCGCGGGCGAGCGCCTCGACCGCGCCACGGCCGCACTGACCGGCCTGGCGCGTCGCCGCGTGCGGGCGATCGCGGACGCCGGCCAGCTCTGGCTCAACGCGAAGCCGTGCCGCGTGCTGTCGCGTCCGCTGGTCACCGGCGACGTCATCGACGTCATCCCCGGCGAGGGCGAGACACTGCCAGCGCCCGCCCTCCCGCCGCCGCTGCCGCTGCTCTTCGAGGACGGCTGGCTGGTGGCTGTCGACAAGCCGGCCGGGATCACGACGCAACCGGCGCGGAGCCGCCGCGAGGGCGAGCTCACCGCCCAGGAACGGGTCGCGCTCCAGCTCGCCGCCCGCGACGGCCAGCGGAGCGACGTGCTGCTCTTCCACCGCCTCGACCGCATCACCACGGGTGTCCTCCTGTTCGCCCGGCAGCACGACGCCGCGCGCGCCCTCGCCGCGGCCTGGGCCGGCGGTCGGGCGCGCAAGCGCTACCTGGCCGTCGTGCTGGGCGACCCCGGGCCCGGGAGCCGGGTGGTCGACGGACCGGTCGCCCCGGACCCCCTCACCCGCGGCCGGTTCTGCGTGGACCGCCGCGGCAAGCCGGCGGCGACCGAGGTGAGACGCCTCGCGACGGCCGGCGGGATCTCCCTCGTCGAGGCACTTCCCCGCACCGGGCGGACCCACCAGGTCCGCGTCCACCTCGCGGCCGCCGGCATTCCGGTGGCCGGCGATTCGCTGTATGGCGGGGGCTCGGGACACCGCCCCTTCCTCCACGCGTGGCGCCTCGCGCTCCCCCATCCCCGCGACGCTCGCGTCCTCGCCCTCGAGGCGCCCCTCCCCGACGACATGCGCGGCTTTCTCTTGGAAAACGGCTTGAGGCTTGAGGCTTGAGGCTTGAGGCTTGAGGCTTGAGGCTTGAGGCTTGAGGCTTGAGGCTTGAGGCTTGAGGCTTGAGGCTTGAGGCTTGAGGCTTGAGGCTTGAGGCTTGAGGCTTCGCCAAGAAAGCAGTCAGAC
>JACQZW010000040.1 GCA_016213675.1 Acidobacteriota bacterium
GGAGGTCGATGGCCAGGTTGATCGTGCCGTTTGCGGCGTTGACGACGCCGATGTTGGCGCGGTAGTCCTTCTTGTTGTTGACGTCGTAGTTGGTGTGGGAGAGTTGGATGAGGCGGCCTTCCTCGGTGGAGGTGATCGCGTTGGTATCGGCGAAGGCGGGGACGAACTGGCCGAAGGTGGAGCCGACCGGAAGGTTGTAGGGGTTGCCCGAGCCGAGCTGGTTGTAGGTGCGGGAGGTAACGAGGATGGTCCCCGAGGTGGCGGTGATCCGGAGCGCGGCGGCACCGGAGAAGTGGAAGACGGCGTCGATGATGTCGGTGTAGCGAGCGCCGAGGCCGGGGTCGAGGGTGAAGCTCCTGGTGGCATCGGCGGGGAGCGAGCCGTTGTCGTTGTCGCGCTTGAGCAGGGTGATGGAGTAGGCGGCCTGCGTGGCGCCAGGATTGTGCACTTCGACGTCGGTCCGCCAGTTCGTCCCACCCGCACCCGTCGCGTGTGCCCCGGTGGGGATGCAGGTGAGCGAGCTCCCTGCAGCGAGGAGCGTGGCGCCTCTGGGCACGGCTAGGCTCGGCCCGGGACGCGCTGAGGGCGGATTCGAAGGGCTCTCCCACTCGACGGCGAAGGAGATCAAGGCGACTCCGAGCCCGATAGCCAGGAGACCCGCGAGAGACCCGAGTTGCCCCTTCTGGATTCGGCGGATGGTCGAGAGCGTCATGATTACCCCCCTGCCTCGTCGGCCCATCCTACAACACAAGGTGGACAAAATGCCCAGAAGTGTCAGCATTGTGTCGTCAGAATCAGCAATCGACGGAATCGAGACGTCGTGACCTCGGCGGGAGGGCGACCCGGCTGCCGGCCCCGTCTCGCAGTTTCGGCGATCAGGCTCCGGTGACAGTCAGGACGATCTTGCCGAAGTGCTCGGAAGCCGCCATGGCCCGGTGGGCCTCGGCGACGCGCTCGATGGGCAGCACCCGGTCGATCACCGGTCGCAGCCGGCCGTCGGCGAGCATCGGCAGGAAGCGCTCGCCGAACGACGCCACGAGCTCCGCCTTCTCGTGCACCGGGCGGGCGCGCAGCGTCGAGCCGATCAGCGACAGCCGCCTCTTCATCAGCGTCGCCAGGTCCGCCTCGACCTTCGCCCCGCCCATCAGCGCGATGAGCACGAGCCGGCCGCCGACCGCCAGCGCGGCCAGGTTGCGCTCGAGGTACGGCGCGCCGATCGAGTCGAGGACGACGTCGACGCCGCGCCCGTCGGTGGCCTCGAGGGCGGCGGCGCAGAAGTCCTCGGTGCGGTAGTCGACCGCGCGGTCGGCGCCCAGCTCGATGCAGCGCCGGCACTTCGCGGGCGTGCCGGCCGTGACGATCACGCGGCCCCCCGTCGCCTTGACCATCTGGATGGCCGCCGTCCCGATGCCGCTGCCGCCGCCGTGGATCAGGGCCGTCCCGCCCGGCGAGAGTGCCGCGAGCCGGAAGACCGTGAGGTGGACCGTGAGGAATGCCTCGGGGACGGCGGCGGCCTGGACGAGCGAGAGGCGCGCGGGCACGGGCATGGCGCACGGGGCCGGCACGGCGACCTCCTCGGCGTAACCGCCGCCGGCGAGCAGGGCCATCGCGCGGTCGCCGCGCCGCCAGCCGTCGACGCCGGGCCCGACCTCGACGACCTCGCCGGCGCATTCGAGGCCGAGAATGTCGGACTCGCCGGGAGGTGGCGGGTACTTCCCCTGTCGTTGCAGCAGGTCGGCGCGGTTGAGAGCGGTGGCGGCGACGCGGAGCAGCAGCTCGCCCGGTCGCACCTCCGGGCTGGGAACGTCGGCGAGTCGCAGTACGAGCTCGTCGCCAGGACGATCGAAGATGACGGCGCGCATGAACGTCAGCCTAGCACGACGACCTGTGGGTTCCGCTAGACTAATACTCAGTTCGGGAGGCGCGCATGAAGCTCATCGTCCGCTGGCTGATCTCGGCGCTCGCGTTGTTCGTTGCCGCACTGGTGGTCCCGGGCATCACGGTTTCGGGCAATGCCTGGATCGCCTACGCCGTCATGGCGGTGGTGCTCGGCCTGGTCAACGCGATCATCAGGCCGCTGCTCAAGCTCCTCACCTGTCCGCTGATCATCCTCACGCTCGGGCTGTTCACACTGGTGATCAACGCCCTGATGTTGCTGCTCGCCTCGAGGATCGCCCAGGCGTTCGACATCGGCTTCAGCGTCGCCGGCTTCTGGCCCGCGTTCTTCGGCGCCCTGATCGTCAGCGTGGTGACGATGCTGCTCTCCCTGTTCGTCACGGACGAGAAGGAGGGGTAGCCCCCGCCCCTCCGCCCAGGGTTGCCCAACCCCCCAACCACCCAGGGTTGCCCTCCCGACCCTCCGCCCAGGGGTGCCCACCCGACCGACCGCCCAGGGGTGCCCCTCCACCCTTCCACCCAGGCTTGCCCACCCGCCCAACCGCCCAGCCTTGAAGCTCCGAAGCAGAGACAGGCAAGGGCCTTTTCGTTGCTGCCTTTGCTTCAACCCTGGGCGGTTGGGCGGGCGGGCACCCCTGGAGGGGTGGGTGGTGGGGCACCCCTGGGCGGGTGGTTGGGAGGGCAACCCTGGAGGGGTGGGCGGCAGGGCACCCCTGGGCGGGCGGTTGGGAGGGCAACCCTGGGTGGAGGGGGGGGGAAAGAGAGGGGGGCGTCGCCGCCCCCCTCGTGGACTGCGGTGGGATGAGGCCTAGAAGTCGTAGCGCAGCGCGAACTGGTACGTCCGCGGCGTGCCACCGTAGGTCTCGGTGCCGAACGAGGCGGACGGCGTCTGGCCGGTGCCCCACGTCGTGTTGGAAACGTAGAAGTACTGCTCGTCGGTGACGTTGAAGCACTCCGCGATGAGCGAGACCTGACCGGGGCCGAGCTTGATCTTCTTGGCCAGGCGAAGGTCGAGCGTCCAGAACTCGTCGTTGGTGAAGCTGTTCCTCTCCAGGTGGACGCCGTCGATGGTCGGACGGTCGGTGAAGCGATCGCCGTCGGCGTTGAAGTCGGAGTTGGTGTACGCCGTGTACGGGGTCCCCGTCGCGTACTTGAACATCCCGGAGAGGTCGATGCCCCAGAACGCGTTCCAGGTGCCGTTGGCCGCGATCTTCCACCGCTGGTCGCGGTTTGAGTAGCCCCAGTTGGCCTCGAGGTCACGCTTGTCCTCGAGGTTCAACCCGGCGTAGTTGCGCTCGTTGGAGTCGTGGTCCTTGTCCTTCGAGTAGGTGGCTGCTAGGAGGCCGGAGAAGCGCTCCGCGAAGCGGCGCTGGATCGTCGCCGTGAACCCCATGTACTCCGACTCGGCGCCCGAGGCGATCACCGAGATGCGGCCGTAGTAGGGGTACGGCTTGGTCGTGGAGTACTTCGGCATGCCGTTGGCGCCGAGCGCGGGCTCGCAGTCGAGGCCGACGGTGCCGTCCGCGCATGCGTACTGCAGGTTGGCATCGGTGATGTACTCGAGGTCGGCCGACTTGGCGTAGGTGGCCCCGAGGGTCACCGAGGTGTTGGCCATGACCTCCTGCTGGTACTCGAGGGTGAAGCGGTCGGTGTGGGCGTTGGTGTAGTCGTCGGCGACCGTGAACACGCCCGGCTTGGCGACCGCGCCGAGGCCGGAGAAGGGGATGCGGGCAACGCCCTCGGGCACCCACGTCGAGCCCCAGCCGACGTAGCTGGCCAGCGGGTCGGTCGGGCCGGAAGCGCCGGCGGTCATGATGTACTGCGTCGCGCGGTAGCCGTTCGCGGCGTTGGCCTGGGCCCACAGCAGGCCCGGGGTGCGGCTCCAGAACCGGCCGGCAGAGAAGCGGACCGCCGTCGTCTGGTTGGGCGCCCAGGTCACGCCGAGGCGCGGCGACCACTGGTTGTTGGTGTCGGGGATCTGGCTCGTCAGGTTGAACGACCCGTTGGTGTTCTGGTCGTTGATGTTGAGGATGTCGATGTCGGGGTTGTCGAGCTTCTCCCAGCGCAGGCCGGCGCTCACGGTGAGAGTCGGCGAGACGTACCACTGGTCCTGGATGAAGAGCGCCGTCTCCTTCTGCGCGAACGCCGAGCGCCCGGCCTCGTCGGCCGTCAGCCCGTTGAGCCCGCCGAACTGCCGGTACTCGCTCCACTTTCCGGCGATCAGGTCGGCCTTGCTGGAGAAGATGAAGACGCCGCGCCAGTTGCCCTTGAACACCTGGTCGATGTCGGTGTCGTTGTAATCGAACCCGCCCTTGAGCACGTGGTCGCCCATGACGTACGACAGCGAGTCGGAGATCTGGGTGCGGGTGTTGGTCGAGTCGATCGGCAGGAAGCCGACCTCGCCGTAGCGGAGGCTGCCCGAGGTGATCTGGATCTCGGGGAGGCCGAGGCCCTTGTCGGCGCGCGGGGTGTCCTCCTTGAGGTACTGGAGGTTGAGGTCGTTGATCAGGTTCTCGCCGAACACGGCCGAGTAGTTGCCGACGTACGAGCGGGAGAACATCGCCTCGAGGCCGTTGAAGCTCTCGGTCCGGGTCGAGGCGCCCGAGGTGCCGTTGACGCCGTCGTAGTCGGCGTAGTTCAGGCGGGCCATGACCCGGTGACCGTTGGCCGCCATCCAGTCGACGCGGCCGAACACGACGCGGCCATCCTTGGTCTGGGTGTACTGGTCGGGCGAGCCGAGGACCGGCCACTTGGCGAAGACGGCGGCGTCCAGGACGGCCGCGCTGATCGGCACCGACTGGCTCTGCTTCTGCTCGTCGTAGGAGGCGAAGAAGAACAGGCGGTCCTTGACGATCGCCCCGCCGAGGTTGGCGCCGTACTGCTTCTTCACGAAGTCCTGCGGCGGCGCGTAGCCGGCCGGGAAGTCGCCGACCATGCTCTCCGGCTGGTAGTAGTAGAACGCCCCGCCGTGGAAGTCGTTGGTCCCGCTCTTGGTGATGACGTTGACGAAACCGCCGCCGGAGCGACCGAACTCGGCGGAGGCGCCGTTGGTGATGACGCTGAACTCCTTGATCGACTCCTTCGACATCGACAACGGCGCACGGCCCTCGGCGTCGCCGGTGGTGCCGCCGAAGAACGCGTTGTTGTTGTCGACGCCGTCGATCATCACGTTGGTGTTGACGCCGCGCTGGCCAGAGATCGAAATGTAGTTCCGCTCGTTCCTGTTGCTCGTCTCAGGGGTGAGGTAGACGAGGTCCGAGAAGTTCCGGCCGTTGAGCGGGAGGGAGTTGATCTGCTCGGTCAGGATCGTGGTGTTGGCCGTGGTGTTCGTCACCTCGACGAGCGGCACCTGGGCCGTGACGGTGATCTGCTCGGCGACCGACGCGAGCTGCATGTCGAAGTTGACGGTGGGCGCCGATCCGAGGGTCAGCCGCAGGTCGCGGCTCGCCTTGGCGAAGCCCGAGAGGTCGGCGGACACAGTGTAGGTGCCGATCGGCAGGTTGAGGATCTTGTAGCCTCCCTGGCCGTCGGTGACCGCCCGCATCACGAGTCCGGTCTCGGTGTTGCGAGCCTCGACGGTGACGCCGGGCAGGACCCCGCCCTCGGCGTCCTTCACCTGGCCCGAGATCCGGGCCGTGGTGACGTCGGTCTGGGCCAACGCCGGAATCGCACCGATGACCGCGAGGGCCAGGGCGATTGCGGTGAAGGCCATGAACGTGTTGGACTTCCGTGGACGTGGCATCCGTTCCTCCTTGGACTCGGGTCGTGAATGACCCGATCACGAGCGCACGAGAGCATATATTCACATGACTTTGCCTCCACGTGAAGGGGGGGTGACGATTCTTCGGTCCGGATGCGCTCCTGGCGCCGCAAGGACCGTTGACATAGAGTTGGGAGGGCCGGTTCCGTGAGGGCTGAGCGGCGCTACACGGGCAGGGAGCGGGACTGGCGGAGAGGGTGGTCCGATGGCCGGCGTCAAGCTCAGCGGCGTGGTGAAGCGGTACGGCAAGACCACCGTGATCGACTCCTTGGACCTCGAGGTCGCCGACCACGAGTTCATGGTCCTCGTCGGTCCCTCCGGGTGCGGCAAGTCGACCGCCCTGCGGATGGTCGCCGGGCTCGAGGAGATCAGCGGCGGGACTGTCACGATCGGCGACCGGGTGGTCAACGACCTGCCACCCCGGGACCGTGACATCGCCATGGTGTTCCAGAGCTATGCGCTTTACCCGCACATGACGGTGCGCGAGAACCTCGAGTTCGGCCTCAGGATCCGCAAGACCCCGCGCGCGGAGATCGACCGGCTGGTCGGGGATGCCGCCGCCCTGCTGGGGATCGGCGAGCTGCTCGATCGCAAGCCGCGCGAGCTGTCGGGCGGCCAGCGACAGCGGGTCGCCGTCGGGCGTGCGATCGTCCGCCAACCTGCCGTCTTCCTCTTCGACGAGCCGCTCTCCAACCTCGATGCCAAGCTCCGCGTGCAGATGCGCGCGGAGATCTCCAAGCTGCAGCAGCGCCTCGACACGACGACCATTTACGTCACCCACGACCAGGTCGAGGCGATGACCATGGGCCACCGGGTCGCGGTGCTCAAGGACGGGAGGCTCATGCAGGTCGGGACGCCCCTGGAGCTCTACGAACGCCCGGCCAACCTCTTCGTGGCCGGCTTCCTCGGGACGCCGCCGATGAACTTCGTCCGCGCCACGGTCACCGGCGACGGCTCCTCGTTCGCCGCCGCGAAGTTCGACCTGCCGGTCCCTGCGACCCTGCGGGGCGAAACGGAGCGCATGGCCGGCGAGTCGGTGGTGGTCGGCTTGCGGCCCGAGAACCTCGTCGAGCCGGGCGGGCGGACCAGGGGCGAGACCGCTGCCGTCCGCGTGGAGGTCGAGGTCGTCGAGCCCCTCGGGCACGAGGTGATCGTCCACGGTCGGATCGGCGACGACCTCCTGGTCTCCAAGGTCGACCCGCATCATGCTCCCCGGTTGGGCGAGACGATCGAGCTGCTGGTCGAGCTCGCGTCGCTGCACGTGTTCGACGCCCGGACCGAGCGGCGCCTGGGGACGTGATCCCGGCAGGCCGGCGGCGACAGGCAGTTCTCAACCGGGCCGCGGGTGACATACCATGGGCCATGCGATTCCAGCGGGCGTGCGGTGTCCTGCTCCATCCCACGTCGCTCCCCGGACCCTACGGCATCGGCGGTCTCGGCTCCGAGGCCCGGAGGTACCTCGAGTGGCTGGCGCAGGCCGGCGTGTCGTGGTGGCAGGTCCTGCCCCTCGCCCCGCCCGGGCCGGGCAACTCGCCGTACGCCGCGACCTCCAGCTCGGCGGGCAGCCCGCTGCTCCTCAGCCTCGGCGAGCTTGTTGCCGACGGGCTGCTGGGCCCTGAGGACCTGCATCAGGCGCCCGCGCTTCCTGACACCTACGTCGACTTCGAGTCGGTCCGGTCGTTCAAGGGGGCGATGCTCCAGCGCGCCTGGACCAGGTTTCGAGACGGCGCCGTGACGAGCCTGATCGAGGAGCTGCCCGCATTCCGCCTCGCCCAATCGGCCTGGCTCTCCGACTACACGCTCTTCGCGGCGATCCGGCGCGCCCACGACGACCGACCGTGGTGGGAGTGGCCGCTCGAGCTCGCGCTGCACGACGATGCGGCGGTCGCAGCATGGCGGCGCGAGCACGCCGAGCACGTCGCGTTCGAGGAGTTCTGCCAGCTCCTCTTCGACCGCCAGTGGAAGCAGTTGCGGGCCTACGGCGCGTCGCTCGGGATCCGGATCCTCGGCGACCTGCCGATCTACGTCGCCGAGGACAGCTCCGACGTCTGGGCGCACCGCGACCTGTTCGAGCTCGACCAGTCCGGGCGGCCGACGGCGATCGCCGGAGTTCCGCCCGACTACTTCAGCGAGGACGGCCAGCTCTGGGGCAACCCGCTCTACGACTGGGAGGCGAACGAGCGGTCCGGCTATCGCTGGTGGATCGAGCGGATGCGCCGCGCCCTCGACCTGATGGACGCGGTCCGGATCGATCACTTTCGCGGCTTCGCCGGCTACTGGGCGGTCCCGGCGGGAGCGAAGTCGGCCAAGGTGGGTGCCTGGCTGCCGGGCCCGGGGCGGGCGTTGTTCGACGCGCTGGGCCGCGAGCTCGGCGAGCTCCCGCTCGTCGCCGAGGACCTCGGGGTCATCACTCCCGACGTCGAGGCCCTGCGCGACGAGCTCGGCCTGCCCGGCATGGCGGTGCTGCAGTTCGCGTTCTCACCGGCGCCGCGCAGCACGTTCCTGCCGTACTCGCATCGCTCCGACATGGTCGTCTACACGGGTACCCACGACAACAACACCACGCTCGGCTGGTACCTCGGCGACGCGTTCGAAGGGGAGCGCGACTTCTTCCGCCGCTACGCGGTCACCGACGCCCACGAGCCGCACTGGGACATGGTCCGCCTCGCCCTCGGCTCGGTGGCCGATCTCGCGGTGATCCCGCACCAGGACGTCGCCGGCCTCGGCACGGACTGCCGGATGAACACACCGTCCGAGCCCGATGGCAACTGGCGGTTCCGCATCACCGACTGGATGATGTCCGACTGGCACGCCCTGCGCCTCGGCGAGCTCGTCGAGCTCTACGGCCGCAGGCCGACGCCCGCGGCCGAGCCGGAGGAGGCACCGATTCCTCAACCGGTGTGACGCGGCGGCGGGCGCGCCGCGGGAGGTCGTGATGATCGATCGGCGTGAGTTCCTCGGTACCTCGGTGGGCCCGGTGGCGGCCGCCGCCGCGGCGGTCCTCCTCGACCCGTTGCGGGGCGCGCGCGCCGTGGAGGCGTTCGCGTCGGTCACCACGCCGCCCGGGGAGGCCGCGGCCGACGAGCTGCTGTGGCGCGAGGTGCAGCAGGCGTTCGCCGTCGACCGCTCGCTGATCAACCTCAACAACGGCGGCGTGAGCCCGTCGCCAGCCGTCGTCGAGGAGGCGATGCGGCGCTACCTCGAGTTCTCCAACCTCGCCCCGGTGCGGAACATGTGGGTCGTGCTCGAGCCGGAGCGGGAGACGGTGCGGTCGGCCATGGCGCGCGCCTTCGGCTGCGACGTCGAGGAGATCGCGCTCACCCGCAACACCTCGGAGGGGCTCGAGACCGTGCAGCTCGGCCTCGACCTCGGGCGCGGCGACGAGGTGCTGTGCACGACGCAGGACTACCCGCGGATGATCACGACCTTCCAGCAGCGGGAGCGGCGCGACGGGATCGTGCTCAAGCAGTTCCCGATCCCGACGCCGTGCGAGGATCCGACGGAGGTGGTGCGCCGGTACGAGGCCGCCATCACCGCGCGGACACGGTTGATCCTGGTGTCGCACATGGTCTTCCTCACCGGGCAGGTGCTGCCGGTGCGGGAGGTCGCCCGCCTGGGCCGGTCGCGCGGGATCCCGGTCGTCGTGGACGGCGCGCACTCGTTCGCGCACCTCGCATTCACCCAGGGCGACCTCGAGTGCGACTACTTCGCCACCAGCCTGCACAAGTGGCTGCACGCCCCGCACGGCACCGGCATGCTCTTCGTCCGCCGCGACCGGATCGCCGGGGTGTGGCCGCTGATGGCCGCGCCAATCGAGAAGGACAAGGACATCCGCAAGTTCGAGGAGATCGGCACCCACCCCGCCGCCAACTGCCTCGCGGTCGGCGCCGCGCTCGCGTTCTGGCAGGGGATCGGTCCGAAGCGCAAGGAGGCGCGGCTGCGCTACCTGCGCGACCGCTGGGCGCGTCGCCTCGCCGCCCGGGACAGGATCCGCCTGCACACCAGCCTCAAGCCGGAGCTGTCGTGCGGCCTCGGGCTCGTCCAGGTCGAGGGCGTCGACTCCGGCAAGCTCGCCGACCACCTGTGGAAGGAGCACCGGATCATCGTCGCGGCGATCAAGCACGCGGAGTTCGAGGGGGTCCGCGTCGCGCCGAGCGTCTACACGACGCTCGAGGAGATCGACCGCTTCTGCGACGTCATGGAGGGGATCGCGCGGTCGGGCCTGGGTGCGGTCTGAACCGGGCGGGAATCTCCCAACGCGCTACTACGTCATAAAGGACACGGAGGAAAAGGACATGCGGAATCGCAAGCTCGTATTGATCGTAGCCCTGCTCGTCGCGGCCGTGGCATTCGTCGCCGAGGGTCAGCAGGAACCGCAGAAGATGTCGGCCGAGCAGCAGGCCGCGATGGACGAGTGGATGAAGGTCGCCACTCCAGGTCAGCCGCACAAGATGCTCGAACGGCTGGCCGGCAGCTACACCGTCGCCGTGACGCAGTGGGAGCAGCCCGGAGCGCCGCCGTCGAAGTCGGCTGGATCGTCGGAGTCCCGGATGGTGCTCGGCGGCCGGTTCGTCCACGACAGCTTCAAGGGCGAGTTCATGGGCATGCCGTTCGAGGGGATCGGCTACACCGGCTACGACAACTACAAGAAGCAGTACGTGTCGGTGTGGATGGACAACTTCGGCACCATGATGATGACCATGAAGGGCACCTGCGACGCCGCCGGCACCACCTGCGAGTTCAAGGGCGACATGGACGACATCATGACGAAGAAGACCGTCACGATGCGGTCCGTGACGAAGGTCGTCGACGCCAGGACGCACACCTTCGAGATGTACTACCCGGGCCCGGACGGCAAGGAGTTCAAGATGATGGAGATGGTCTACACGCGGAAGTAGGCGTGTCGGCCGGCGGCGACGATCGGCAGGGCGGCGTCCGACGCCGCCCTCGACGTGCCGGGGTGGGGGAGCGGGGCGGTCCGGCTGCTACACTCCGGCACGAGATGTCGCGACCACCCGCCGAGGGGTCCGGCCGGATCGGGACCGTCACGATCCGGATCATCGTCTGTGCCGCGACCGCGGCGCTCTTCGCCCTGCTCAACCGGGCCGGGGCGTTCTTCGAGGTCGCCGAGGGCGTCTCGCTCGTCTTCCCGGCCTCGGCGCTCGCCCTGGTCGCGGCGGCCCTGTCCGGGTGGTGGGGGGTGGCGGCGGCGTTCGTGGGCTTCATGGTGTCGCCCTGGGGCCTGCAGACCGACCTGTTCCGCCTCGTCTTCTTCTCGGTCGCGGTGACCGTGCAGGCGGCCGTCCCGGCGCTCGCCCGGTTCCGGCCGGCCGGCACCACGACGGCCCGCGTGCTTCGCGTCGTGTCGTACGGCGCCGTCCTCAACACCCTGCTCTCGGCGGTCGTCGCCGTCCCCGGCGTCGCGCTCCTCGCCAACCCGCCGTTCGACCTGCGGCAGACCGGCCTCGCGTTCGCGAGCTGGTTCCTCGGCGACATGACGACGATCGTCCTGCTCGGCGTGCCGGCGCTCCTGCTCCTGCGCCCGGCGCTCCTCCTCGACGACGTGCAGCTCGCGATCTTCCGGCGGTGGGCCGGCCGCTGGCGCCTGCACGTCTCGATGGCGGCATTGGTCGCGGTGGTGGTCGGCGCGATGCAGGTTTTCGGCGGGACGTGGCCCCTGCGCGCGCAGTGGATCGCCGTGTTCCTGCTCGTCCCGGTGCTCGTCAACGCCGCCATCGGGGCTGTCGGCGGGGGTCTCCTCACCAACGGTCTCGTCGGGATCGTCTACGTGACCGAGGTCCTCCACCTCGCGCGGCCTGCGACCCGCCCGGAGATGTTCCAGCACGTGTTCTCGTCCTACCTGAACCTCGCGGTCTTCGCGGTGGCGGCGATCGTCGCCGGGCTGTTCGCCGGCCGCTCCCGCGCCTTGCTGGCCGAGCTCGAGGATCACCGGCGCCAGCTCCAGGACGGCTTCGAGCGGGTCGTGACCGCCCTGGCCGCGGCCATCGAGGCCAAGGACAGCTCCACCCAGGGGCACGTCCAGCGGGTCGCGCGGCTCGCCGTCGCGGTGGGTCGCCGGCTGGGCCTCAGCGGTCGGCGCGCCGAGATGCTGCGCTACGCGGCGATCCTCCACGACGTCGGCAAGATCGGCATCCCCGAGGAGGTGCTGAACAAGCCGGGACCGCTCGGCCCCGACGAGCGCCGGCTCATGGAGGAGCACGTCCGGATCGGCGTCGACATCCTGAGAAGCGTCGACGTCCTGGCGCCGGCGATCCCCTTCATCCAGTACCACCACGAGCGCTGGGACGGCCGGACCGACGGCGCGCACGCCGCCTACCACGGCCTCAAGGGCGACGAGATCCCGCTCGAGGCGCGGATCATCGCGGTGGTCGATGCCTTCGACGCCATGACCTACGAGCGCCCGAACCGGACGGCGCAGACCAACGAGGACGCGATCGCCGAGCTCAGGCGGGAGGCCGGCGCCCAGTTCGATCCGGTGGTGGCGCAGGCGCTGATCGACGTGGTCGAGGGGCGCTCGGACGCCGAGAGCTCGGGCCGCTGGCCGGTCCTCGGCGGCACCGCGGACCCCTGGCATCCCTCGTGAGCGCGGGACGACGGATCAGGAGCGCCTGATCACTCGACGCCGAGGTGCAGCAGCTCGACGGGCGTCGTCCCGACGGCAGCAAGGTAGAGGTTGTCGAAGTTCGCGGTGTAGGTGCCGGTCGTGTCCTCTTTGGTGATGTACCCGCGCACCAGCGCGCTCACCGCCCCGGCCGGCGCGGCGAACCCGCCGGCGATGGTCCCCTGGCTCACGGTGAGCCAGGTGCCGCGAGGGTCGGTCGAGGGGTTGACGCTGTTGGTCGTGGTTCCACCGACGTTCGTGCCCGTGCACCCGGCGCCGTCATAGAATAGGACGGGCATGTGGGAGTTGCCGACGGTCGTCTCGCCGGTGCGCAGCATGACCTTGCCGCCCCAGTAGTACTGCGTGCCGGCCGAGATGCCGCCGACGCACTGGTACATCATGATCGAGCCGAAGGCAATGGTCGCCGCGTTCGCCAACGCCGCCGAGCCGGAGCTTGGCGACCCGTCCGCGTCTCGTGTCGGGTCGAAGGTCAGCGACCCATCCCCGCCGCCGAACGTCCAGCCCACCGTGCCGCTGGCGAAGGTGTTGTTGGTGAGCAAGTTCTGCGCGATCGCTGCGGGCAGGAAACACGTGAAGCTCAAACAGACGAGGACCACGATTCGTCTCATCACGTCCTCCTTGAATCTGAATGTCGTCTCTGGTCGTCAACTTAGGTTGAGGCGTACGAAAGCGCAAGGAGCTGCTGACCGGGCGGACTCCGGCGGGGCGACACCCGCGGCCGCCACGCGCTTAAGCTAGGCCCGGCGGACGGGGCCGACCAAGACGCCGGGAAGCTCACCGGCCAGGCCGGGCCCGAAGGCGCGGGCCGGCGTCCACGCACCGGGCGCGACGCCGCCGGCGAGCAGCCGCACGGCGCACTCGACGGCCGCCACCGCGGTGAACGCGTAGGCCTCCGGCGTCTCGATCGTGCCGACCACGGCCTCGCCCGCGTCGTTCCACGCCCGGCCCCAGGCGAACGAGCGGGCGCGAGCGTGGGCGGCCGCGTCGGGCCCCGCGACCGCTCGTCCGGCGAGCCGTTGCAGGAGGCGCTTGACCGGTCGCAGGCCGGCCAGCGGCAGGGCCAGGCGGAGCGCCGTGAGCAGTCGGAGCTGGGCGGGCGGGAAGGCCGCGAAGGTGCGGATGTTCGGAATCCCGGTGGTGTGAAACGCCGTCGAGACGTCGCCCCAGGCGATGGCGGCGCAGCGCCGCCGGCCGAACGGGAAGTCGACGTCGAGGCGTTCGGCGGCCAGCGGGCGCGGGACGATCTTCCCGTCCCGCCGCGCGGCGCATACGTACGGGAAGCTCTCGATCATGGTCTTGACCGTGCCGGCGCTCCAGCTCCCGCCGCGACTCGTGAAGGCGAGGTCGAGGTGGGTCGCGTCGGGGAGCGCCTCGGCGAGCAGCGCCGCCAGGCAGTCGGTGGGCACGACGTCGAAGCCGACCCCGGAGACGAGCGCGACGCCGGCGGCGCGGGCCCGCGCGTCGAGCGCGATGGTGCGCTCGAAGACCGGGATCTCGCCGGTGATGTCGAGGTAGCCCGCGGGCGCCGCGAGGCACGCCGACTGCATCGGCTTCGCGGTGCGCACGAACGGCCCGGCGCAGTGCAGCACGGCGCGCGCGCCGGCGAGGCCCGCGCGGATCGCCTGCGGGTCGTCGAGGCCGAAGGCCCGGTGCGGCACGCCCAGCGACGCGGCGAGCGTGTCGATCGCCGCCCCGCCGCGGCCGGCCAGCACGGGGGCGAGGCCGCGCCGCACCGCCTCGGCGGCGACCAGTCGCCCGGTGTACCCCGTCGCCCCGTAGATCAGCAGATCGCGCCCGTCCATCTCTCGCCTCCGCCTCGATTGTAGGCCCCTGTTCCCGGCCCCCCTCCTTCTCGAGTTCCGCGCCGCCGCCGACGCGTGTCCAAACCGCATGACGCGCCAACCATCCCCCCGGGCCGCGGATCCGGAGGGAACCTTCCGTCCCGCGGGCGGTCCAACCACGACGAGAAAGGAGCCAGCCATGACCACGACCCATGCCACGCCGATGAGGAATGAGACGCACGCGGGAGCCTTCTGGCTCCTGGCCGGTCTGCTCGGCCTCGCCGCCCTGCTCGCGGCGGCGCCGCCGTCGTTCGGGCAGCCGGCGGAGGGCGACGACCGCACGCTGTCGCCGTTCTTCTTCGTCCAGGGCGCCGACGGCGCGACCGATCGCCTCCCGCTCAAGTCGACCACCGTCGACGTGCGGATCGCCGGCGTCATTGCCGACGTCACCGTGACCCAGGTCTACGCAAACGAAGGCCGGCGGGCACTCGAGGCGATCTACGTGTTCCCGGCCTCGACCCGCGCCGCCGTCTACGGAATGCGCATGACCGTCGGCGCCCGCGTCATCGAGGCGCAGATCCGGGAGCGGGCGGCCGCGCGCGCCGACTACGAGCAGGCCCGTCGGCAGGGCCGGACCGCGTCGCTCCTCGAGCAGCAACGACCGAACGTGTTCCAGATGAACGTCGCCAACATCCTGCCCGGCGACGAGGTGCGGGTCGAGATGCGCTACACGGAGCTGCTCGTCCCCGAGGCCGGCGTCTACGAGTTCGTCTACCCGACCGTGGTCGGTCCCCGCTACTCGAACCGGACGGCGGCCGGCGCCGCCGACAACGACCGCTGGGTCGCCAACCCCTACCTCCACGAGGGCGAGGCGCCGAGGAGCGCGTTCGACATCTCGGCCACGGTGTCGGCCGGCATGCCGATCCACAAGGTCGAGTGTCCCTCGCACAAGGCCTCGGTCGTCTACGACGGCCGGTCGGTCGCCAGGGTCAGGCTCGACCGCGGCGAGCGGGCCGGCGGCAACCGCGACTTCGTGCTGCGCTACCGGCTGGCCGGCGGCGCCGTCGAGTCGGGGCTGCTGCTCTACCGGGGCGCGCAGGAGAACTTCTTCCTCCTCATGGTCCAGCCGCCGGAGCGCGTGGCTCCGGAGGCGATGCCGCCGCGGGAGTACGTCTTCGTCGTCGACGTCTCGGGGTCGATGCACGGCTTCCCCCTCGAAACCTCCAAGGCGCTGCTCCGCAACCTGCTCGGCGGGCTCCGGGACGGTGACTCGTTCAACGTCCTGCTGTTCGCCGGCGGCTCGCGAGTTCTCGCCGAGCGGTCGCTCCCCGCGACGGAAGCCAACCTGCGGCTGGCCGTCGACGCCATCGACCGCGAGCAGGGTGGGGGAGGTACCGAGCTCGTCCCGGCGCTGCGGCGCGCCCTGGCGTTGCCCCGCGCCGCCGGCGTCTCGCGCACCATCGTCGTCGCCACCGACGGCTACGTGAACGTCGAGAAGGACGCGTTCGAGCTGATCCGCTCGAGCCTCGACGACGCCAACCTGTTCGCCTTCGGCATCGGCTCCTCGGTCAACCGCTTCCTCATCGAGGGGATGGCCCGGGCCGGGATGGGCGAGCCGTTCATCGTCGGCAAGCCCGAGGGGGCCGGGCTCCAGGCCGAGAAGTTCCGCGCCACGGTGGAGGCTCCGGTGCTGACCGACGTCGCCGTCGCGTTCTCCGGCTTCGAGGCCTACGACGTCGAGCCGCCGGCGATCGGGGACGTCTTCGCCGAGCGGCCGGTGCTGGTCTTCGGCAAGTGGCGCGGCGAGCCGCGCGGCACGGTCACGGTCTCGGGGTCGAGCGGGCTCGGCCCGTACCGCCGCCGGATCGACGTCGCGTCGGTCCCGCTGCCGCGCGGCAACGAGGCGCTGCGCACCCTGTGGGCGCGCCACCGCATCGCGTCGCTCGGCGACTTCAACACGCTGGACCCGAGCGACGAACGGGTGCGCGAGATCACCTCGCTGGGGCTCACGTACAGCCTGCTGACCGACTACACCTCGTTCGTCGCCGTCGACACCGTGGCGCGCAACGCCGGCGGCGAGTCGACCACCGTGCAGCAGCCCCTCCCGCTGCCGCAGGGCGTGAGCGACTACGCGGTCGGCAACTCGCAGGCGAAGGGGGTCGGCGCCATCGCTGCCTATGCGGCGCCGCCGCCTCCTCCCGCGCGGGCAGTCACGAGCAAGGAGGAGTCCAGGCGACAGGTCGCCGCTCCGGCAGCCGGCGACGCCGGCGGCGCGATGGGTGGGGTTGAAGGAGGGGCACCGGTGTTCGACGAACGCATTCGCCTGCAGGAGAGCCAACCCAGCGCGGTTCCGGCGGAGAAGGACAAGGCGATGTCGTGCCTCGAGGCGGCGATCAGGCGGTGGAGCGTCCCGGCGTCGACCGGCCGGACGGTCCTCGTAGCCGACCTCGAGCTCGCCGGCGGGCACTGGAAGCTGGCGAGGCTGGTGCGGGCCGCCGGCCCGCTGCCGGTGGCCGACCTCGACAGGCTGCTCCGCGCCTCCATGGCCACGCTGACGTGCCAGCCGATGGGTTCACGGACCGCCGTGACCGTCGAGATCACCGTTGGCGCCGATGGAAAGGTGCTGTCGGTCGTGATCCGGTAGCGCCAGGCGTGAAGAGGGAACAAGGCCGGGCGGCCCGTGCGCGGGCCGCCCGCGTCGTTGCGGCGCGGCCGCCCATGCGGTCCTACGTAGCGGCCACCCGTCGGGCGGCCGGTTGTTTGCACATGGGGCCTGCAGGGCCGACGACGGCCGGCCACGGCCGGCCGCTACGTTCGCGGGTGCGTGGAGCACCGTCCCCCGTTCCCCGTTCCCCGTCCCCCGTTGTCCTGGGCGGGTGGGGGCCTCTTCCCTCTCCCCTCACCCCTCTTCCCTGCCTCAATCATCCTGCTTCGAGGCGGAACTCCATGATGTCGAACCAGTACCCGTGGCCGGCCAGGGCGTCGATTTCCGCCTGCACGAGCGACACGTGGCCCTCCTCGATCTCGAGGAAGCGGGCGAACATCGGGCGGTCGTCGCCGGGCAGGGTGTTGACGAGCTCGCGGTAGAACGCGCTGGTCTGCTTCTCGAGATCGAGGGCGACCTTCAGGAGGTCGAGCTCCTCCTTGATCGAGATCGAGTTCGCCGGGGCGGTCTCGACCTTCTTCTTGGCCTGGGCGATCCACTCGGGCGGCGGCAGGATCGAGCCGAGCTCGGCGTTAGTGACCTTGCCGGTGGTCTTCCACTCCTCGACCCGGCTCTCCAGGTAGTCGACGTGACGCTGCTCTTCCTGCGCGAATACCTCGAACAACCGCTTGCCGCGAGCGTCGAAGATCTTGGCGGCGCCGGCCGCGTAGTGGTCGCGCACCTTGTGCTCGAAGCCGATGGCGATGTTGAGCGCCTCGTGAACGTCCATCGCTCCCTCCCTGTGCCCCGCCGGCCTGGGCCGGCGGGGCACAGGATACCGCAGGCCGGTGGTCCCGGGTACGCGGACTGCGCCCGCAGGCCCTGTGCTAAGGTCGTTTCGCGAGGTGGACATGGCTCGCCGGAAGGCGCCCGAGACCCGGATCTACAAGGTCATCTTCAACAACCAGGGCCAGGTGTTCGAGATCTACGCCCGCCACGTGAGCCCGGGCGGCCTGCTCGGCTTCATCGAGGTGGAGCACATCCTGTTCGGCGAGCGCTCGCAGCTCATCGTCGACTCCTCGGAGGAGAAGCTCAAGACCGAGTTCGCCGGCGTCAAGCGGGTGTTCATCCCGATGCACGCCGTGGTCCGCGTCGACGAGGTGGAGAAGCCCGGCTCCGGCCGGATCCACGCTGGCGAGGCGGGCACGGGGAAGGTGACGCCGTTCCCGCTGCCGATCGTGAAGCCGCGCAAGGAGTAGGGGACCGTGGACCGTGGACCGTGGTCCGCGGCCCGTCTCCCAACCCCCGGAGACTATGTAGCGGCCGGCCGCTGGCCGGCCGTCGTCGCATCTGCAGGCTTGGTGTCGCGCGGGGACAAGCCCTCCCCTGCGTCTTCACCCGCGGGCGCGGCATGCGGGATCAACGCCGAAAAGGCAACGGCCGCCCGGGCGGGCGGCCGTCTGAAACTCGGAGTTACAGGACTACTCGATTTCGAGGAACATCAGCTCGACGGGCACCGGGACGAACCAGCCGATGTCGCGGAACAGCTCGAGCGTGGCGTCGAGGGTGTGGTTGAGGTCGGCGTTGATTGCCGGCTCCATGAGCAGGTTCGGCGAAGCCGAGGTGTCCCAGTGCGACACCGACGAGCCGGACTGGTACGGGCTCGGCGCGTACATCAGCATGCGGCCCGAGACGTTCATGCCGGCAAGCCGCGTGGCCGTCGTGCTGAGGTTGCCGGTCGCCGGCAGGTTGGCCTTGATCAGGGTGCCGTCGGACAACGTGACGCGCACCGCCGGGATCGTGATCGACGGATCGGTGCCACCGAGTCCGGCCGGGGGTGGGACGCCGGCCGCGTTTTCGACGACGATCATGCCGACTGCGCCGGCGGTCTGGCAGTTGGCCGCCTTGATCACGAAGGTGCAGGTCCCGCGGTCGACGACGCAGAGGCGGCCGGCGGTGAACCCCGTGAGCGCCGTGCACGCGTCGCTGTTCGGCGCGGTCCCGTCGTTGGCGACCTCCATCATCGCGGTCACGCCGGGGCTCGACAGCGGCGGACCGAACGACGCGGTCCCGACGTAGTAGCTGCCGTTGGCGGCGCCGTCACCCGAGACCACGAGCTGTGGCGCGTCGTCCATGTTCGCGACGCCGTACGCGTCGGCGTTGGCGCCGGTCCAGGTCAACCCGACGCCGGTGATCGCCGAGGCGACGCGCTGCGGGTTGGTCTCGGTCGGGTCGGACCACAGGAGCCCGGTGGTCCCGTCGAGCAGGAAGTGGTCGTACGCGGAGGGCATGGGTGGGATAGGTGGGATAGCAGTGGGGTCGGATAGCCACACGCCGCTGGTGCCACTCGTCGTCGTCGCGAAGCCGAGGCCGTGGCCCATCTCGTGGAGGAGGACCGCGAGGAAGTCGATGAGCGCGCCCTCGTTGCCGTCGAAGCCGTAGTACCAGCCGGACCCGGCGAGGCAGGTCGGGCTGCCGAGGTTGACGTTGAACCGGGCGCGCATGTCGTTGCCTGTCGGATCGAGGTCGGTCGTGGCGAGTCGATTCGCCAGCGCGATGAGGTACCACGTCGAGGTGAACGGGGCGTTCGCGAAGTCGAAGTCGACGGCGAGGGCGCCGCAGGAGCCGAGGACCGCCGAGCTTGCGTCGCAGGTGAGCGCTTCCCAGGTCGCCTGGACGTTGATGGTCACCGTGGAGTCGAGGGCGGCGCCCCAGATGCTGGCGGCCTGGTTGAACACGTTGAGACGCTGCTGGCCGATGGTCGTACCTGGGTTGCCGCCGACGGGCGCGGCCGGGGTCGGGTCGTTGAAGCCGACGCCTGCCGGGTCGTTGTTGATGATGACGATCGTCGCGGCACCTTGCGCGGTCGCGGCGACCAGGGCCATGACGAGGATCGCGAGGACGAGGCGAGGGGTCGTGCGTGTCATGGCCTACCTCCCCTCGCCCTTGACCGGGGCCGGGGCTGGGCTGCCGGGGACGAGACCGAGGAAGGCCTTCGCCGGTCCTGGCTCGTCGAAGCAGCCGATCTCGATGGTTCCGTCGGCGGTGCGGCGAGCAAGGACGCCGTGGTCGAAGTTACCCGTGTACACCGTCGACATCGAGCCGTCGGCGAGCCTCGACTGCTTCGGAGTCGCCGGTCCGCGGGCGAGCAACCGGTCGATCTCGGCGGCCATGCTCTGGAGCTCCTGCGCGGTGGCGAGGCGCAGCATGCCGGTCTGGGCGTCGCGGACGATCACGGCGCGCGGGGCGGCCTGGGCCGATGCCTGCGGCGTGTCGGGCGGCTGGGCGCCCGGCGTCTTCGGCTCGGTGGCGGTCGCCACGACGGCGAGCGCCAGGGCGCAGGCCATCACGGCGACGATGCGGAAACGGTTCGGGCTGTTCGACATGATCGGTTACCTCCTGGCGGCGCACGCGTGGGCGCTCGGCGCGCCGCGCCGGTCGTAGAGAAACGTTCTCAATTCAACGACTTGGACGGGTTCGACACGTTACGAAGATAGCAGGCGCGAGGGGGAAGTCAAGGGAGTCCGCCGGCTCCCGGCCGGGTCGCTACGACTCAGGGCCGAGCAGGTCCAGCGCTTCGCGGACCTCGTGGTTGTTCGGGTCGTAGGCGAGGATCTTCTGCATCGCGCGGCGCTGTTTGTCCTTGTCGCCACGGACGCCCCAGTAGTTGGCGATGGCGAGCCACGCGCCGGTGTGGCGGGGCGACATCGCGACGGCCTTCTTCAGGCGGTCGAGCGCCTTCTGCCGCCACAGCGGGTTGGCCTGCTCGACCAGTGCGAGGACGACGAGCGAGTCTGGGTCGGGCGACACCTCGACGGCGGCGGACAGCATGCGGACCGCCACGCGGGCGTCGCCGCCGGAGTCGAGCATCCGGATCGCAATCTGCTTGTCGGACTCGGCCTTGTCGAGGTCGGACGGGGTCGGGGCGTCCTGGGCGTCGAAGAGGTGATCGAACCCCGGCGAGGGAGCCAGCTCGCGCGGGGCCGTGGGCTCCGGCCGCGCCGGCGTGTCGGGGTCGGTGGGCTTGCCGCTCGTGTCGTCTCGACGAAAGAACATGTGGTCCTCGAGCGCCGGCTTCCGGCGGTCCGTCCGCGCCACCGCGACGCGTCCCGGCTGCCGATCCGGCGATCCGTATTGTATGCCGTTTCGGCGCGCACCGGTGCTAGCATCCGCCGCGATGTCCTCACCCATCGGCGCCCGGTCGCAATCCGGCCGCGACCGCCTGGCGGTCACCGCCGTCGCCTGCCTGTTGGTCGTCGCCGCCGTCCACGCCGGCTTCGTGACCTACTTCACCGGCGTCCTCGCCGAGCGGGAGTTCCTCTCCGGCTCGTTCGACTCGCTGGCCCGCCGCCTGCCGGCGTGGGACGCGAGCGTCGACGAGGAGGCGATCGGCTGGGAGGGGATCAAGGACCACGGCAAGACGTTCCTGTACTTCGGTCCGTGGCCGGCGCTCGTGCGCATCGTCCCGCTCGGGCTGTTCCCCACGATGTACGGGCGCTGGGCCCGCTTCTCGACGCTGGCCGCCGCCTGCATCGCGATGGCCGCATTCGCCTGGCTCGCCGCCCGCTCGCTCGGCGCCAACCCGCGGCTGTCGCCCCGTGCCCGGCGGCTGTGGCTGGCCGGCTCGCTGGTCGGCTTCGGCCTCGGCACCCCGCTGCTCTTCCTCGTCTCGTGCGCGCGGGTCTACCACGAGGCGATGGCGTGGGGGCTCGCGCTGTCGCTGGCGTCGCTCGCCGCGTTCCTCGAGATCGTCCGTGGCGCCCCGCGGCGCCGCGCGGCGTTCCTGCTCTTCTCGACCTTCCTCGGCGCCACCCTGCTGGCCAGGCTCACCTTCGCCCTGCCGCTGTGCCTGATGGCCGTCGTGCTCGTCGCCGGCGAGGCGACCCGCGCCCTCCGCCGGCGGGCCGGGGCGCTGGGACTGGGCTCGCTGGCGGCGGCGGCGCTGCCGGCCGCGGCCGGCGCGGCCTACGCGATGTGGTACAACCTCGACCGCTTCGGCTCCCCGTTCAAGCTGTTCTCCTACGCGGGCTGGTACGCCGACCCGGCCAAGTTCGGCGGCGACTTCAACCTGATGCGGATCCCGTCGGCGCTGTTCAACTACTTCGCCGTGCCGGCGGCGACGTTCCTCGCGCACCCGCCGTTCGTCAACCTGGCGCACACGGTCTACTTCGACCCGGCGATCTTCTTCGACTGGCACGAGGAGACGCTGTCGTTCACCGTCGGCTCGCCGTGGCTCCTGCTCGGCGCGGCGCTCGGCGCCTGGGCGCTGCTGCGCGAGCGGGGCGCCTGGCAGGCGAAGGCGGCGCTGGCGGCGCTCGCGGTCCAGGCCGTGCTGATCTCGTCGTACTTCTTCGTCACCCAGCGCTATGCCGCCGAGTTCATGCCGCTGCTGGCCTTCGCGTACGCCGGGTGGTTGGCCCGCATCGACCACGGGACGCGTCTCGGCCGGGGGTTCGCCTGGGCGTTCGCGCCGCTGCTGCTCGTCTCGGTCCTCGCGACCACGGTCTCCACCGTGTACTGGAACCTGGCGACCAACGGCGACGTGCCGCTGGCCGGCCGCACGCGGCTGGCCTCGCTGTTCCGGCCCCGCGGCGAGGTCTCGGAGTGGAAGGGCCGGCGCGTGTTCCTGTCCGACGTGACGCCGGCCGAGCAGAAGGCGGGCAACATGGAGCTGCGCAACGACCAGAGCATCGCCGGCCGGCCGATCGTCATGGGCGGCCGGTACTACGCCCACGGGCTCGGCATGCACGCCCCCTGCGCGGCGACGTGGGAGGTGCCGGCAGGGGCCGTGGCGTTCGAGGCCGCCGTCGGCCTGCCGGACGAGGCGCGGCAGTGCGGCACGCCGGCGGTCGACTTCGCGGTGACCACCGACGACGGCCGGACGCTGGCCGCCAGCGGCACGATCGACAGCCTCGACCCGGCCCGGCCGTTCCGCGTCGAGCTCGGGGGCGCCCGACGGCTCACCCTCGTGCTCGGCGACGGCGGGAACGGGATCGACTGCGACCACGGCGTGTGGGGCGGCGCGGCGTTCCTGCTGCCGTGACGGGGACGACTGCGAGCCCCACGTGCGATTCGTCACCCCTCCCGTCCAGGGAACCCTGCTCCGCCGCTACCAGCGCTTCATCGCCGACGTGCGGCTCGCGGACGGCCGCGTGGTCGTGGCCCACGTCGCCAACTCCGGCGCGATGACCGCCTGCTCCGCGCCGGGCAGCCCCTGCTTCGTCACACCGGCTGCCGGCGCCCGGCGCAAGCTCGCGTGGACGCTGGAGATCGTCGTGGAAGGGGGCGTCCCTGTCGGCGTCAACACGTCGCGGGCCAACGCGTTGGCCGAGGAGGCGCTCCGGCTCGGCGTCGTCCGCCTGCCTGACTCGACCGGGCCGTGGTCGCTGCGCCGGGAGGTGCGCCTCGCGGCCGGGACCCGCATCGACTTCCTCGTCGAGGACGGCCGCGGACCGACGTGGCTCGAGGTGAAGAGCGTCTCCTGGGCCGAGGACGGCGTCGCGCTGTTCCCCGACGCGGTGAGCGCGCGGGCCGCCCGTCACCTCGCCGAGCTCGCGGCCCGGGTCCGCGCCGGCGAGCGCGCCGCGCTCCTCTATCTCGTCCAGCGCGGCGACGCCCGGGCGGTGCGCGCGGCGGCCGCCGTCGATCCGGCCTACGTCGCGGCGCTGGCGGCGGCCCGGCGGGCGGGGGTGGCGGTCCGGGCGGTCCAGGTCGCCGTGGCGCCGGGCGGCCTCGTCCCCTGGCGGGAGTTGCCCGTCCTGCCGTGACGATGCAGGCCGGCAGTCGGCTCGTGGGTTCCCAGTCCCGACGAGAGGGCACACTCCGCGCACCCGCGCGAGGCACGCCCGGGTCGACACTCGCTGCCTCGATCTCCGGGTGGTAGGTCGGGGAGCCCTGGCGGTGGCCGACGGCGCCGGCTGCGACACAAGCGCGAAGGTGCGCACGAAGTGTATGATCTGCGTCAACGGCCACCGGGGCTTGGCGACCCCGATTTCGTCATGTCGAGACTAGCTCGGAGGGCTCATGATGAGTTTCCATCGGTGTGTCGCGTCCTTCATGGCTATCCTGGCATCGAGCATGTTTGGAGCTCTGGGATGGGCCGGAGAGGGTCCTGTCGCCCCTTCAAGGGCGGAACGCGCCAGGGCGACCCTGGACGAGGCTTCCACCGACGTCGAGCGAGCTGCCATAGACCTAGAGACCTCGCGCCGGGTCGGTCAGGGGCCACCACGCCGCCTCCAACTGCAACTGGACATCGCAGAGGCACGGGTGCGCGAGGCCCTGGAATCCCTGTACGGCGTGCGGTGGAACGAGGTGCAACCGGACCTCGACTCGGCGTTCAGGCTTCTGGGCGGGCTGACGAGGCTCGAGGCCGGACTCCGAGATTGGCGGCGCGACCCGGGCAGCTCGCAGCCTGACGCCGATGCTGCAACGATCCTGTCGGGCAACGGCGCGATCTCCGGCACCGTGACCGAGAGTGTGACCGGGCTCCCGCTCGGCAGCGTCGAGGTCTCGGCGGTCTGCCTCCCGACGTACTCCAGCTACCTGGCGCGCACTGCGTTCGACGGGGTCTACACGATTTCCGGACTCGGCAGCGGCACGTGCTACGTCCACACCAGCTCCACGAGTCACCTCAACGAGCTCTACGACGACATTCCGCTCGCAGGCTCCACCAGCTACTTCACGGGGACGCCGGTGGCGGTCACCGATGGGGTGACGACCGGCGGGATCGACTTCGACCTCGATCGCTACGGGGTGATATCCGGGCGAGTGACGGACTTCGAGACGGGTGAGGGTGTCGCCGGGGTCCAAGTCGGGGTGTATGACTGGGCTGGCCTCCTCAAGGGCTACGCCGCAACCGGCCCGAACGGCGAGTACCGGGTCGACACGCTCCTGCCTGGGATTAGCTACGCAGTCACGAGTTCACTCGACTACGGCGACGAGTTGTTCGACGACATTCCCTGCGAGGGCTCGTGCGACGAGCGGCTCGGTACTCCGCTGGTGGTGCAGTCGGGGCAGGTCGTGCCCGATATCGACTTCGCGCTCCGGCGAGCCGGATCGATTGCCGGACGTGTGGTCGACGAGCCGACCGGATTGCCGCCGGTCGTCGGTTACTACTCCTTCGGGGTGTACGTCTACAACTCGGCCGGCGTACTGGTCGCGAGTGACGAGATCGACGCAGGCGGTGACTACGAGATTCGCGGGCTGAGGCAGGGGACGTACTTCGTTCGGACCGGCAACAGCTACGGCGGGTACCGCAACGAGCTCTACGACGACCTTGTATGCCACCCTTCGTGTCAGGTGCTGTCCGGAACGCCGGTCGCTGTCGAGTGGGGCGCGGAGACGAGCGGTATCGACTTCGCACTGGCGAAGCTCGGGAGCATCCAGGGCCATGTTGCGGATGCCGTGAACGGCCTCCCCCTCGCGGCTCAGATCGGGGTGTTCAACGAGAGCGGCGGGTACGTCGGGTATGGCACACCTGACCCCAGCGGTGACTACTTCACCGGCGCACTGACCGACGGAGCGTACTACGTCGTCGCGTACCACGACGTGTATGTCGACGAGCTCTATGACGACCTTGCCTGCGAGGGCGTGTGTGATCCGACGACCGGCGATCCGGTTGCCGTTGCGACCGGATCTCCGACCTCGGGGATCGACTTTGCGCTCACGCTCGGGGGGTGGATCACAGGTGAAGTCACTGCGGCCCGCGACCGGGCGCCCCTGGAAGGGGTGACCGTCGAGATCTACGACGATGTAGGCGAGTCGGTGGCGTCGACGACGACGAATCGGAACGGCCGCTTCACCGTCAAGGACCTCGCCGCCGGGACGTACTTCGCGGTGGCGGGTCCCGACCCGTGGGCAACCGCTCCAGTCTGGATGCCCGAACTCTACCGGGAACTGCCCTGTCCGGACTCGTGCAACGTCACGGTCGGCACGCCCATCGCCGTGATCGCCGCGACTGGGACGAGCGGCGTCGACTTCTCCTTGACCCGGCTGGGTAGAATCACCGGCCGCCTCACAGACGAAGCCACGGGTTCGGCGCTCGCTGACGGGTATGTCTACGCGTACGACAGCGCAGGTTCCTACGTCCAGTCGGATTGGATCGACGCGACTGGCCGATACACCATCTCTGGGCTCCAGGCCGGGACCTACTACGTCAGGACCTACTTCACGCACAGCTACGTGGACGAGCTGTGGGACAACCTACCGTGCCCGGCCTCATGCAGCGTGACCTCCGGAACGCCGATCCCGGTCGAGCTCGATGGCGAGGCCAGCGGCGTCGATTTCGCGCTGACGCGACTCGGCCGGATTCTGGGCGCCGTCTCGGACGCGGCAACGGGGTTGCCGCTTTCGAGTGTTCAGGTCGCTCTCTTCGACTCCGCCGGTATCGTGGTTGCTTCCGACTACACCGACGCGACGGGTCGCTACGAGCTGCAGGTGACATCTACCCAGACGAGCTGGTTCGTGGCGACGCAATACAACACGAGCTACCTCGACGAACTGTTCGACGATCTTCCGTGCGACCCGACCTGCAACGTAACGACAGGCAAGCCGGTTCCGGGCGGCCCGGGCGTTCAGACCGCCGGCATCGACTTCGCCCTGCAGGTGCTGGGCTCGATCACGGGGCGAGTGACCGACGCCCTCGGCGGCCAAGGGCTAGGAGGGTACAACGGCTCAATACGCGTCTTCGACTCTGCGAGCACAGAGGTTGGATGGGCCTACCCCGACTCCCTCGGCGAATATCACCTGTCCGGGCTCCCGGCAGGTCAGTACTTCGTCGCGACGCGCGGCTGGACGGAGAACCGCGACGAGCTCTACGACGACCTGCCATGCGACCCTCAGTGCAACGTCACTGCCGGGACCCCGGTGGCGGTCGTGCTCGGACAGTCGACGCCGAACATCGACTTTGCGCTGAGCCGGCTGGGCAGCATCACCGGGCGGATCACCGACGCGAACACGTCGCTGGCGCTTGACTGGGTTTGGGTCGTGGCGCAGTGCGACGCGACAGGCGCCAACGGCTGGGGTTACTCCGACTCCTCTGGACAGTTCTCCGTCGAGGGGCTGCAACCCGGCTTGTACCGCGTCTGGACCTACGGCACGGACGGATACGTCGACGAGCTGTTCAACGACATTCCGTGCGAGACGGGCTGCTCGGGCCGGAGGGGAACCCCGGTCCGCGTCGACCTGGCCTCGGTGTCGCCTGGCGTCGATTTCGCCCTCCGGCCCGAAGGGGGCATCGCCGGGCGCATCGTCGACGCACAATATGGGTTCGGCGTGCTCGCCAGCGTGCGAATCTACGACAGCGCCGGCACCTTCGTCGGGCAGGCTGAGGCAGAGGCCGATGGAGACTACTTCGTCCGCGGACTCCCGGCTGGCAGCTACTTCGCTGTGACCTCCAACTCCCTGGGATACCGCGACGAGCTCTATGACAACCTCCCGTGTGAGCCGGCGTGCACGGTGACTGCCGGCCGTGCGATCGGGGTGACGGTGTCGGCTACGACGACCGGGGTCAACTTCGCGCTGATCCGAGAAGGAGCGATTGCCGGGCGGGTGTGGGATGAGGTGACCGGACAGGGCGTTGGCAGCGGCTTCGTCCGCGTGTACAACGGATTGTCTCAGCAAGTGGCCGCCGCCGACCCCGAGGCCGACGGGAGCTATTTCATCCACCCGATGCCCGTGGGAACGTACTACGTTCGCTTCGAGCCGTTCATGGGGTATATCGGAGAGCTCTACGACAACATCCCCTGCCACCCGACGTGTCGGATCCTGCGTGGTACGCCGGTCGTCGTCAACGTGGGCTCGCCGACGACAGGCATCGACTTCGCGCTCACGCCCAGCGGGGACTAGCGGCGCGACGGATCGATCCAGCCAAGGCGCGCGCTGGCGGCGGCCCGGCGGGCGGGGGTGGCGGTCCGGGCGGTCCAGGTCGCCGTGGCGCCGGGCGGCCTCGTCCCCTGGCGGGAGTTGCCCGTCCTGCCGTGACGCGTCGTGCTAGCGTTGACCGATGAAGTCACCAGTCGAAACATCCGTCCTGATGCTGCTTGTGTTGGCGGTGGCCGGGGTGGTTCAGGGGCAGCCGGCCCTCGCGCCGACGCCAACGCCGATCCCTGCCGACGGCGAGATGGTGCGCGTCGCGACCTGGATGACCGGCACCTTCGACACCTTCGAGCAGGTCGCCGCGGACGAGGCGGCGAAGGCCGACTACGTCCACATGCGGGTGGTGATGCACATCGTCCCGGCGCGGATCGCGGGCCTCTCGAGCCGCGACACGGTCACCCTCTACGTCGAGCAGGCGGCTGCCGAGACGCCGGACCAGCCGTACCGGCAGCGCGTCTACCACGTCATGCGGCGCGAGGGCGCGCTGGTCAACCGGACCTACCGGCTGGCGGAACCTGCCGCGTTCGTCGGCGCTCACGCACGCCCCGAGATCCTCGCGAAGCTCACCGCCGACCGCCTCTCCCTCGAGGATGGGTGCGACTTGGTGTGGACCCGGATCGACGACCACCTCTACTCGGGCATCGCGGGCCTCAACGGGACGTGCCGGACGAGCTGGCGGGGCGCCACCCTCGCTACCTCGCAGGTGCTCCTCACACCGGGACGCATCACGAGCCTCGACCAGGGGTTCGACGACGCCGGGGTCCAGAGGTGGGGACCGAAGCCGGGAACGATCGGCCACGTGTTTCGGAAGCGACCGGCCGGGCCGTTCGTCGCCCATTGAGGCGGCACCGCGCGATGCTACGATTCGCCGACACCGGAAAGGCCGGTCGCGACGCGGCCGGGGGCGGGTGAGCGAGCGTGATGCGCGACGCCCTTCGCGTCCTGTTGGGACGTGCGATCGACTATGCGGGGCTGTTCCCGCCGGCGGAGTTGCCGATGGCGTCGGCGCTCGAGGGCTACGCCGCGGAGCTTCGCTCGCCGGAGCGCTGGCTGCTCGCCCGCTTCGTCTGCCCGGCGGCTCGGCTGGCCGAGGTCGGACCTCTCCTCGACGGCCTCCTTCCGCCGGGGCCGCCGCTCATGCTCGCGGCGCTCGGCGCCGGTGCCGCGGGCACCGACGCCTTCGTCGCCGGTCTCGCCGCCGAGGCCGCGGCGGTCGAGGAGTTCGTCGCCCGCCACCGCGGGCGCGTGGCGGCCGACCAGTTCGAGGTCTCCCTGCCGGGCGAGCTCATCGCTCGCGGCGACCCCGACGCGGTCGCCGACGTGGTGCGCGAGGCGGGGCGGACGCTGGCCCGCCGCGGCGCCGCCTGGGTGCTCGTGACCCTCGAGGCGCCGGTGGCGGGCGCCGATCCTGTCGCGATCGAGGCCGTGATCGAGGGGATTGCGCGCGCAGGCGTCGGGCTCGAGATGGACGACGGCTGGGGCGCCTGCTTCAAGGCGCGGTGCGGCGGTGCCGTCGCCGCCGCCTACCCGACGTGCGAGGAGCTGGCGCAGGCGCTCGCGGCCTGCCGCGACCGCGACGTCCCGCTCAAGGCCACCCAGGGGTTACACCACCCGTTCCGTCACTTCAACCGGGTGGCCGGGGTGGCGATGCACGGCTTCGTCAACCTGCTCGCCGCCGGCGTCCTGGCCCGCGCCCGCGGCCTCGGAAGCGAGGAGCTCGCCGAGCTCCTGGCCGACGAGGAGCCCGGCCACTTCGAGCTGTCCGACGCGGGGCTCGCGTGGCGCGGCCACGCGGTCGAGATCGCCGACGTGGCAGCCGGGCGACGGTACGCCGTGAGGTCGTTCGGGAGCTGCAGCGTGGTCGAGCCGGTCGCCGACCTGCGCGCGCTCGGCTGGCTGGACACCGCCGAGGAGGGCGCATGAATACCACGCCGCGGACGTTCGTCGCCGTGCCGGCGGACTCCCACTTCCCGATCCGGAACCTGCCGTACGGGGTGTTCCGGCCGATCATGGGCGGTCCGCCCCGGGTGGGTGTGGCGATCGGCGAGTCGGTGCTCGACCTGGCGGTGCTGGCCGAGGCCGGCCTGCTCGACGGTCGGTACCTCTCCGGCGTCGGTGTCTTCCGCCGCGCCAGCCTCAACGCCCTCATGGCCCTGGGCCGCCCGGCGTGGCGGGAGGCCCGCGAGCTCGTCACCAGGCTGCTGTCGGCCGACGAGCCGCGCCTGCGCGACAACCAGGCGCTGCGCGACGCGGCGCTGGTGCCGCAGGCCTCGGTCGAGATGCTGCTCCCCGCCGAGGTGGGCGACTACACCGACTTCTACTCGTCGCGCGAGCACGCCACCAACGTCGGGGTCATGTTCCGCGGGCCCGACGCCGCGCTGCAGCCCAACTGGCTGCACCTCCCGGTGGGCTATCACGGCCGGGCCAGCTCGCTGGTCCCCGGCGGCGTCGACGTGCGCCGCCCGTGCGGCCAGACCCGTCCCGACGACGGCGCGCCGCCGCTGTTCGGCCCGTCCCGGCAGATGGACTTCGAGCTCGAGATCGGCGCGTTCATCGGCCCCGGCAACACTCTCGGCGAGCCGATCGGGATCGACCGCGCCGAGGAGCACATCTTCGGGCTCGTGCTGGTCAACGACTGGAGCGCCCGCGACATCCAGAAGTGGGAGTACGTGCCGCTCGGCCCGTTCCTGGGGAAGAGCTTCGCCACATCGGTGTCGCCGTGGGTCGTCACCCTCGATGCCCTCGAGCCGTTCCGCTGCGCCGCGCCGGTCCAGGACCCGCCGCCGCTGCCGTACCTGCGGACGTCAGGTCCGCAGGGGATCGACCTCTGCCTCGAGGTGTGGCTGCAGGGCGGGCGGATGGCGGCGCCGGAGCGGATCACCGCGACCAACGCCCGTCACCTCTACTGGAGCCTCGCGCAGCAGGTCGCCCACCACACGGTCAACGGCTGCAACCTGCGGACCGGTGACCTGCTCGCCTCTGGGACGATCAGCGGGCCGACCCGCGAGTCGCGCGGCAGCCTGCTCGAGCTGGCGTGGCGGGGCGCCGAGCCGTTCGAGCTGCCGGGCGGCGAGCGCCGGACCTTCCTCGAGGACGGCGACCGGGTCACGATGACCGGCTGGTGCCAGGGCGACGGCTTCCGCGTCGGCTTCGGCGAGCTGTCGGCTCGAGTGCTTCCCGCCCATCAAGCGGTGCCCTGAACGGCTGTGGCGTCCCGGGTCCCGAGTCCCGAGTCCCGGGTCCCCCGTCCTCCATCTTGAGCAGTGCAACCGGCTGGTGGGCGGGGAGTGCGGCTACAATCACGGCATGGACAACAAGGGCGCAGGCGGGACTCCCGGCGGTGTGTGGATGTTCTTCGGCGGGCTCGCGATGCTGGTGGTGGGCGGCTACCTGCTGCTCAACCAGGTGCAGGTCCACTCCGGCTGGTGGTCGTGGTGGGGCGGCAACTCCTTCGGGCTGACGCTGCTGCCCCTGCTGATCGGGGTCGGTTTCCTGTTCTTCGACGGCAAGAGTAAGCCCGGCTGGGTCCTGACGGTGCTCGGTGGGCTGATCATCGTCGCCGGGATCATCGTCAACCTGCACATCTACTTCCAGCCGACCAGCCTGTACAACACGCTGCTCATGCTCGTCCTCATCGCCGGCGGGCTCGGGCTGATCGTCCGCTCGCTCAAGGGCGCGCCTCCGGAGGCCTGAAACGGCCGCCGCGCCGGTTGACAGGGCGCGTGCAGACACTGCACAGTGACGGTCCGCGGGCGGCAGGCCAGAGCGTGGTCCCGCCCGGACCGATCCCGGAGGACGACATGGGGCTGCCGATCGACTTCACCAAGCTCAAGGCGCACGACGCGCTGGACATCGCGGTGTACGCGGAGCAGGAGGCGCAGGAGCAGTACGAGCACTTCGCGAGCCTCATGGACGCCGATGGGAAGGCCGACGCGGCAGCGTTCTTCCGCCGTATGGCCAAGCTCGAGGACCGGCACCGGGCGCAGGTCGCCGCGCGCCGCGCCGAGCTGTTCCGCGATGTCCCGGTGTCGATCAGGAACGTCACGTCGTGGGGCGTCGAGGTCGCCGACCAGAGCAAGCTCGACGCCAAGCTCACCCTGCGCGACGCGCTCCTGGTCGCCCTCGAGGCCGAGGTCCGGGCCCGCGACTACTACAGCGAGGCGATGGAGCACCTCACCGAGCCGCAAGTGAACGAGCTGTTCGGGGAGCTGCGCGACTCGGAGATCGAGCACCAGCGCCTGCTCAAGGCGGAGCTGGAGAAGCTCTGAGAAGATAGGTAAGAGGGGAGAGGGAAGAGGGGCGAGTCTCCTCACCCTCCCGACCGACCCACGCCCGACCTGGAAACCAGCGGCTCGGGCGGGCTACTTCTTGCGGCAGAAGGCGGCGATCACCAGCGAGGCGACGAAGCCGGTCACGACCGTGCCGACGACGCCGGTGAGCGCGTTGATCAGCGGGGTCTGGAACGGTGCCGCCAGCGCCTGGACCGCGGCGATCTGGTCGTCGGTCTGACCCTTCGCCTTGAGCATCTCCGCCTGGAGCGTCCGTAGCTCCTCGAAGTACTGCGGGAAGACGAGCGAGGTGAAGACCATCGAGCCGCAGAAGATGAACGCCGCTGCGACCACCGCGGCCAGGGTGCCGACGCCGACCTGCGGCCAGTAGGAGTTGACCGCCGCGGTTTGCCGGAGCCCCCACACGAGGAATCCGACCTCGATGGCCACGACCACCCAGAACAGGTTCAGTAGCGCCGGGTGCCGGTACCAGCCGGTGAAGCCCATGACGAAGGTCCAGACCACGCAGGCGACGCCGATCAGGACGCCGGTCTTGACGGGAACGCTCATTGTCGGGTGCCTCCTCCTGCTCGAAGTATAGCCAGCCGCGGCCGCGCGGGACCGTCGCCGGAATAGGTCATCGCTTCGCGGCCGCCGCCTCCCACTCCTTCTTGACCTTCGCGAGGCCGTCGATGTACTCCTGCGGCGCCTTGCCTGCTGCGTCGGCCATCGCCCGGTCGAGGAGCGGCAGGCCCTCGGCGGTCCGGCCGGCGCGGTGGAGCAGGCGCGCCTTCATCTCGAACGTCCAGAAGTTGGGCTTCTCCGCCATCGCCCGGTCGGCCCAGCCGAGCGCCTCGTCGGCGTGGCCGCCCTGGTCGAGGGAGTACTTCGCGGCGTAGAAGTAGTCCTCCCAGTCGGCGTCCTTCTCCGCCAGCTCGCTTGAGACCTCGCCCCACACGATACCGGCGACGTCGACCTCGATGGGGAAGGCGACGGCGAGCCTGTCCCAGTACATGGCGACCTCGGCGCTCGACGGCCCGGTGGGGTCGAGGGCGAACACCATCCACTCCATGAACTCCGCGGTGCGCGGTGTGACGGTGAAGCGGAGCTGGTCCTCGGCTTCCTTGTAGGAATACGCCCCCCACTGGTCGTGCGTGCGGTTGAGGATGATCGTCCAGGCGTCCTTGCCCGGGATCGCGAACAGGGCGTACGTGCCCTTCGGGACGGCATGCCCGGCAACCTTGACTGGGTCGTCGAACTCGAGCGTCGTCGCCTGGTTGGCCCCGAGGCGCCAGATCTTGCCGTAGGGCACGAGCTCGCCCCAGATCGTGCGTCCCTTGACGGCGGGGCGGTGGTACTCGAGCTTGACCTTCGTGGTGCCGATCGACAGGCCGACCGACGCGGCGGGGCTCGCCTGCGGCAGCTCGATGTCGGATCCGGCGGTCGCGCTGGCGGCGACGAGCATGCAGGTGGCGAGGGCCAGGGACGTGCGCATGGTCTTCTTCCTCCTCGGGCGTACTGTCGGCAGAGTAACGCGGCTCGGCGAGAGGTGATTCCGGGCACCTCCGAGCCACGGTCGACCTTGCTACCATGCGCGGCTTGGGGAGCTCGGGAGCCATGGGCCGGAAGGTGAACGGGAGTCGGTTGGGCGTGGGCTGGGTCGCGGCGCTCGCCGTCGTGCTGGCCTGGTGTGCCCAGCCGGTGGCCCAGGCCCGGTCGGCGCGCGAGTTCGGCGACGGCGAGCTCGGCGCCAGCCAAGCCCGCTATGGCCGGGTGAGCGACGCCCGCCGTCGCCAGGGCGCCAAGCTCGATGCGCTGTTCGCCAAGGCGGGCCTGACCTATCCGGCGCCGCTCCTGGTGCGGGCGTTCAAGCAGGAAGGTGTCCTGGAGCTGTGGGGCCTGTCCGCCGGGACGGGCCGGTACGTCGAGGTCGCGAGCTGGCCGTTCACCGGCTACTCGGGCGACCTCGGGCCGAAGCGGCGGCGGTGGGACCGCCAGATCCCCGAGGGGTTCTACCGGGTGGCGGGGTTCAACGGCGCGTCGCGCTACCACCTGTCGCTGCTCGTCGACTACCCGAACGCGTCGGACCGCATCAAGTCGCAGGCGAAGCACCTGGGCAACAACATCTTCATCCACGGCGACGAGTGGACCTCGGGATGCATCCCGATCGGCAACCGCGCCATCGAGCTCCTCTACCTTCCGGTGTTGGACGCGACCGACGCCGGGCACGAGGTCCCGGTGCACCTCTTCCCCTGCCGCTTCGGCACGCCGTCGTGCGACCGGCTGCTCCGCTCGGTCGCCAAGGGCAAGCCGAAGCTCGAAGCGTTCTGGGAGAATCTGCGCGAGGGCGCGGAGGTGTTCGAGCGCACCGGCCTGCCCCCCGCGGTCCACGTGGCCCCCGACGGCCGCTACCTCATCGACCCTCTCGCGCCACAGGCGGCCGAAGCGCCGTAACCCGCCTCGGGGAGTCGCTGTCCGGCCGAGTGCCTGCCTGTCGCCTCAGCGCCCCGGTCCGCCGACCCCTACCGCAGCAGGGCTGAACCCTGACAGGCCGCCGAGGCGCGTGAGCTGCCCGCCCACGACTTGAACGCTGACGCCGCCTCTGAGGTTGTAGGTTCCGTCCGGGCACAGGCGCCGTTCCGCCCCGGTTACGAGGTAGAGCCGGTTCTTGACCAGCTCGACCGCCTCGCCGCCGGCCAGCAGAGCGCGGAGGGCGATCCCCGGCGGTTCCGGTTGAGGATCGAACACTTTCCGCATCATGGGTGGCTTGACCAGCCTCCCCGCTTTCACCGAGAGCCGCCCGCCTGACCGGAGCGCGAAGCTCCCGTCGCCCGACAGGTGCAGGGCGCCGTCGGCGCCGGGCAGGTACAGCTTGCCTTCGAGGGCGAACGCCCGCGTTCCATCTGCGAGTGCGTATTCCTCGATGGTGATGCCCGCCGATGCGGAAGCTGCCACCAGCAGGACGGCCATGACGACGACCGGTGCCATTCGGATCCACTTCATGGAGCATCTCCTTTCGCTCCCTCGCCGGTGCTGCGTCGTTGCCGACGGCCCGGACCGGACGGCCTCGGGAACACTCTATCCGGGCTCTCCAACAGCACCAACGTTACGGCTTCGGCCCATCGCACAGGCCAGGCGTCCATGGCCTCGCACGCCGCCCCCGGCCGTGTGGCAACGACAGCGACGACAGCAGCGACAGCAACGACAGCAAGGACAGCAAGGACAGGAACGGCAGCGCCGACGAAGGTCCTTGCTGTTTCTGCTTCACAGCTTCACAGCTTCAAAGCCTCAGGGTCGGGTGGGTGGGGTGCTGTCCCCGTCTTCTACTCCTTGACTTGCTCGACCAGCCAGAGGTCGCCGGCCGTCTCGGCGCTCTCGAAGACGATCTCGTCGCCGCGCGGCGACCAGGCGGGGTAGCGCACGTAGCTGGTCGAGGGCTCGTTGTGGGTGAGCCGGCGACGAACGCCGCTGCGAACCGAGACCCACCACAGGTCCCAGGTCCCGTCGTGCAGCCGGACGTAGGCCACCTTGTCGCCGTCGGGCGAGAACGAGGTGGGCCAGTTCTTGCCCGGCTCGTCGGTGAGGCGGCGGACCTCGCCGCCGTCGGCGGACAGGAGCACGACGTGGTCGTCGTCGCCGCGTCGGAGCTCGGCGGCGAGGAGCCTCCCGTCGGGCGACCAGCAGGGGAACCCCAGCATCTCGGCGTCGAAGGAGACCTGGCGGGTGTGGGTGCCGTCGACGTCGGCGACCCACAGGTTGGCCGGCCCGCCCTTCACCGCGACGTGGTAGGCGATGCGGGTTCCGTCGGGCGACAGCCTGACGGCGTCGGCGCCGGGTTCGAGCGGGGCGAGCCGCGCCTCGCCGCTGCCGTCGGTCCTGACCGACCACAGCGACCACGGCCCGTCGCGGTCGGAGAGGAAGACGACCCGGCGGCCGTCCGGCGTCCAGCTCGCCCCGGTGTCGGCGTGGGGATCGACGGTGAGTTGTCGGAGGTCGGTCCCGTCGCGGCGCATCAGGAAGATGTCGCGGCTCGAGCCGATCTGCCAGCGGTCGAACGCCAGCCGCTCGCCGTCGGGCGAGAAGGCGGGGCGGTTGTTGCGGCCGCTGCCCTGGGTGAGCGGGCGAGGCGCGGCGACCGGCGCCCCGGTCCGCGGGTCGAGGGGCAGCGACCACAGGTTGGATGCCGTCGCGAGGGCGGTGTAGACCAGCCGGCGGCCGTCGGGCGAGATCGCGAAGTGACGCACCGACGCACCGCCGGCGGTCAGCACCTCGGCAGGCTGCCCCCTGGGCGTTCCGGACGACGGGTCGACCTCGATCCGCCAGACGCCGTAGCGCTCGCCAGCAGTCACCGCCGAGAAATGCAGCAACCGCCCGTCGGGCGAGATCTCGGGGTCGAACGCGACGAAGCCCTCCAGCACGACGGGCACGAAGCCGGAGCCATCGGCCGCGACCGACCACAGGCGGGACCGCTGGCGGTCGGAGGCGGTGAAGAAGAGTCGGTCGCCGTCGGGCGACCAGATCGGGGCGCCATGCCCGCCCGGCGGCTCGCCGGGCCGGGTGACCTGGCGCGGGTTCTGCCCGTCGGCATCGACGAGCCACAGGGTCGAGGGCGGCAGGGCCGCGGTCGCGTTCGCCGACAGGGTGGCGGTCGCGTCGGAGGAAAAGGCGAGCCGTCGGCCGTCCGGCGACCAGGCCGGGTGGGACCCGAACTCGGTCAGTTGCCGCGGGGTGCCGCCGAGGGCGGGGATCGCCCAGATGCCGCCGCGCCGGGCGGAGTAGAAGGCGATCAGCCGGCCGTCGGGCGACCAGGCCGGCTGGAAGTTCGACCCGCCGTCGGCGGTGACCTGCACCTCACGGCTGCCGGCGGCGAACTGCAGCACGAAGAGCTCGAACGAGCCGCCGCGGTTGGCCGCGAAGGCGAGCGAGCCGCCGTCGGGCGAGAAGCCGGGGTCGAGCTCGAGCCGCGGCCACGCCGTCACCTGGACGGGTCCGCCGTACCGCGCCGGCGCCGGCCGCGTGCTGCGCCACAGGCCGGCGGCCAGGGCCGCGGCGAGCAGCAGGGCGCCGAGCGCGCCGAGCTGCCACAGCCGCGTCCACCGTCGGACCATCGGTGTCGGGCCGATCCACGACAGGCTCGAGGCGGCCGTCGACGAGCCGGTGAGCGCGGCGACGGCGTCGCCGGCGCGCGGAACGCGGCGGGCCGGCTCGGGGTCGAGGCAGCGGCGGATGACCCGCTCCCACCGGCGGTCGAGCCCGGGGCGCAGCGACCGCGCCGACGGGGCGTCGTCGCGGATCCGCTTGAGCATCGTCGCCATCGGGGTGTCCGCCTCGTGCGGGCGGTGGCCGGTGACCATCTCGAACATCACGACGCCGAGGGCGTAGACGTCGGCGGCCGTCGTGACGGTCTGCCCCAACGCCTGCTCCGGCGCCATGTAGTCCGCGGTGCCGACGACGTTGTGCTCGTCGGTCAACTGCGGCCCCGACGAGTCGGCGGCCGGGTCCGGCATCGCCAGGCCGAAGTCGGTGACCACGACCCGGACGCCGCCCTCGTCGGCGGGAGCGGGCTCCAGCGTTACGTTGGACGGCTTGAAGTCACGGTGGACGACCCCCGCCGCGTGGGCGGCGTCGAGTGCCGCGGCCATCTGCGCGACCAGCGGCAGCGCCTCGGCGGGCGACATGACCCCCACCGCCGCCAGGCGTTCGGCGAGGGTCTCGCCGTGGAGCAGCTCCATCGACAGCCCGGTGACCTCCTGCTCCCGGCCGAACGCGTCGGTCCAGCGGTGGCGGAAGACGTCGAAGATCCGGCACACGTTGCGGTGGGTGACCTGGCGGGCGAGGGCGATCTCGCGGCGCAGGCGGTCGAGGGCCTTCGGCGCGGCGGCGAGCTCGGGGCGGAGGATCTTCAAGGCGACGGCGGCGCCGAGCTCGAGGTCCTCGGCCTCGTAGACCTCGCCCATGCCGCCGTGGGCGATGAACCGCACGACCCGGAAGCGGCCGCCCAGGTCCTGGCCGCGCATCAGCGCCGGGCCGCGTTGGGCCGGTGAGGGCGTGCCCGGAGGAGGCATCGTGGTGCGGAGCTCCTCGTCGCAGGAACCTTCGTCCCGCGGGGGGGGCCCGGGTGTGTCGGGCGCGCCGTCGAGAGGATCGGCCATGTGCGGGTTTCCTGCCCGCAGTGTAGCCCGAACGAGCTACGGCGCCGGCGTCGGTGTCGGCGTGGGCGCCGGGGCCTTGACCCGGTCGCCGGCGCCCTTGACGATCGCGCGGTACCACTCGTCGGGGTACTTCGGGTGCGTGACGTGGCCCTGGGCGTCGCGGACGTTGCCGTCGAGGTACTTCCAGAGCAGGAACTCGCCGAGCTTGCGCCAGCGCGCCGTGACCATCTCGCCCTGCGTGCCCGAGTACGCCGTCAGGTAGTCCCGCCCGAGCTGCGGCGCCTGCTCGTACAGCTTGAGCGCCGCCTTCTCGACGTCGGCCTGGTCGCCGAGGAAGCGGCCCTCGAGCTCGCGCTGGACCTGCTGGATGTCGACGATCATGTCGGAGTAGCGCGAGTACGCCCAGTTGGACACGAAGTTGAACGTCCAGAACGCCGAGCTCCACGAGAACTCGGAGAACTTCGCGGTGCCGGCGGCCCAGCTCTTCGGCGCCTCGCGGATGCCGCAGTAGAACGGCACGTAGACCGTCGAGTAGGTGTCGTCGACGCCGAACCAGAAGACGCCGCCGATCGGGTCGGGGAGCCTGTCGCGCGACTGGGCGACGAAGGAGAACCCGGTCTGCTGCGTCGAGATCGCCCGCTCGTGCACGTACGGCTTGCCGTCGACCTCCCAGGTCATCGGCCGCCACCGGTAGGGGCAGGCGAACGGGCCGGCGCCGACGTCCTTGGTCATGTCGAACGGGGTGTCCTCGAAGTGGTCGCGCATCAGCTCCATGACGTCGTGGACCGACAGCTTCTTGTCCGGCTTGACCCACAGTGGCAGGCGCTTGTCCATCGTGAAGCCGTCGACGTAGTCCGGGGTCAGCCCGGCCGACGGCGCGGCGCGGTTGAACACGCTCCACACCCGCGCCTCGCAGAAGCGCAGGGCGCCGAAGTCGAGCGGCGCGTAGGTGTCGGCGAAGGAAAACTCCTCGTCCTTGCCGGCAAACCACCCCTTGTCGCGGGCGAAGGAGATGACGTTCTTGGAGTACAGGCAGTTGGCCGGGTCGTTCTGCGGGAAGGTGCGGATCCGCGCCTGGTTGGCGTGGCCGGAGATCATCCCGTCGGGGACGCGGCGGGCGACCCACACCGCGCCCGTGGTCTTCTCGCCGGTGCCGATGATCTCCATGATCCAGACTTCCTTGGGATCGGAGATCGAAAAGGACTCGCCGGATGAGGCGTAGCCGTGCTCGGCGACCAGCCGGCCGATCACCTGGATCGCCTCGCGGGCGGTGGCGGCACGTTCCAAGGCGAGGAACATCAGCGAGCCGTAGTCGAGGATCCCCGACGGTCCCTCGAGCTCCTTGCGGCCCCCGTACGTCGTCTCGCCGACGGCGACCTGCTTCTCGTTCATGTTGCCGACCACCCAGTGGGTCCGCGCGGCCTGCGGGATGCGGCCGAGGAACTTGCCGGTGTCCCACTCGACGATGTCGCGCATCGCACCGGGGCCGTACTGCCCGCCGGGGATGAGGACCAGCTCGCCGTAGAACTCGTGCGAGTCGGCGGCGTAGGTGATCATCGACGAGCCGTCGGCCGACGCCCCCTTGGTGACCAGGATGTTGGTGCAGGCGTCCGACGGGGCGGGCATGCCGGCGACGGCGGTGGCGACGACGAGCGCGACGAGCAGAGCCTTCCGCATGGTTCCCTCCACAGTGGGACCGGCGCGACGGCCGGCCCGCCGCAGATGGTAGCAGGGGCGCTGCGAGTCGTGGCTACGACCCGGGGCGGGTAAGGCGGCGACGGACCTGGTGGCCCGCGGGCGGCTGCGCAGCGAGCGCGGCCCGCACCGGGACCGAGCACGTCAGCGCGAGGCCGTCTTCGGAGGTGCCGGCGAAGGTGAGCGTGCCGGTCTGCGGCCCGGGCGGGAGGTCCGCGACGCGGACGGCGACGGTCGCCTCGCCGGGGAGCGCACCGGCGGGCGTGACCTCGAGCCACGGGACGTCGGCGGCGGCGGTCCAGGTGACGACGTGTGGGCCGGCCAGCGCGACGGTCGCGACGGCGCTCGCCGGCTGCCCGGGGACGACGGTGAGCTCGAGCGCGGCCGGCGTCGCGAGCAGCGCGGCCGGCGCGGCGAGGGCGGCCTGCAGCATGTCCCAGCCGCCGGTGTGGCCGAGCGGCCGAAAGTCCACGACGGCAACCGCGTGGACGGCGTCCCAACTCTCCAGGTCCAGCGGATCGGTGTCGAGGACGAAGCCGGCGGAGGCGCCGGGCGCGAGCGGCTGGAAGACGGCGATGCGCAGCGCCGCCCGGACCGCGCGGCCGGTGACGCCCACCTGGACGTTCTCCCACACCAGGGCGTGGACCGCGGCCTCGTTGGCCGCGACGGAGAGCGTGTCGTCGGCGAGGTTTGCGACGCGGGCGTAGATGCGCAGGGTGTTGCCGACGCGGCGCGACCACGCCTCCACCCGGGCCTGCGGCGGGCGGGCCAGCTCGGCGTCGACGATCGACCGGTACACGCTCGCGAACGCGACTGCGCCGTTGCTGATGCGGGCGCCGCTGTCGGCCATGACGAGCGGCAGGTAGATGGTCGGAGAGCCGGTGTACGCCGCGCGCCACTGGTCGAGCCGGGTCCCGAGCGGGTGGTCGACGTCGTGCTCGAGGAAGACGACCGGCCGATCCGCGTACTCCTGTGCGAGCTGCTCGACCGCCTGACCGGCGGTCCGGCAGATCGGTCAGGTGGGCCGCATGAACTCCTCGAACACCACGAGCCGCGGCTCGACGGCCTGCGCGGCGCACGGCGAGGGGAGCAGCGCCAGCGCCGTCGCCACGATCGTCGCAAGCGTCGAGCCGACACGGAGTACTCGCATGGCGGAGAGCTTACCGCACCGGCCTGTCAGCGGCGGCGGTAGGTGAACACGGCCGACCGATACTCGCGGCCCGAGGCGTCGGCGCGGAACGCCTCCATGGTCCAGGTCCGCTCGTCGACCTCGGTCTCCACGGTGCGGATCGTGCGGATCGTGCCGCCCACCGGGTCCGGGCTGTCGCTGGTGAAGGTCAGGACCTTGCCGGCCGGGTCGGCGCTGCCCTCGGAGTGGAGGATTGCGGTGCCGGAGTCGTCGATCCAGGTGGAGACGTAGCGCCGGCGAATCTTGTCGAACCCTGCGACGCCGACGGCCTGGTAGGTGCCGCTCGGGGAGGACACCTCGAAGCGCTCCTCGAAGTAGCGTCCGCCGAGGATCGCCTGCCACTCCGATCGGCCCGCCGACTCGCGCGGCGTCGCGCCCGGCGCCGACCACGAGCGCACCGCCACGTCCCAGCTCCCGACCCGGCGCGCCAGGACGGCGTGCTCCGGCCCGGGCGTGCCGTAGGCGGCCCATGCCTCCGCCCTGGTCGGCGTGGGTGACGGGGCTGGAGCTTCCTGCGCGAGGACCGGCGCGGCGACGATGGCGACGAGCGCGGCGAGGGAGGTGGTCGAGGCGAGGCGCATGGGTTCCTCCGTGGCCGACATGATGACAGGGTCCCGGTTGCTCCTGGCCTGTCCGGCGGTGACAATGCCCGCCGACATGTCGACAAGCCTTCCCCCGCTGGGTGCGCCGCTGTGGGAGCCGGCGCCCGCGACCGGCGCAACCTCCCCGCGTCTCGTGGCGGGAGGCCCGGCGTGAGGCGCGCCGACCGGCTCTTCCGCCTGCTCCTCGAGCTGCGCCGCGGGCGAGTCGTCACCGCGGATCAGCTCGCCAGGAGGCTCGAGGTTTCCGCGCGCACCGTCTACCGCGACGTCGCCGACCTGTCGGCGTCGGGCGTGCCGATCTGCGGCGAGACCGGCGTCGGCTACCGCCTGGCCGGGTTCGAGCTGCCGCCGCTCATGTTCGACCGCGACGAGGTCGAGGCGCTCGCCCTCGGGGCGCGCACCGCCGAGGCGTGGGGCGACGCCGCCCTGGCCCGCGCCGCCCGCTCGGCGCTGGCCAAGATCGAGGCGGCGCTGCCGCGCGGGCGGGAGCGGCTCGTCGAGGAGACGCGCCTCTACGTCCCGACCTGGGGCGAGCCGCCGGGCGAGCGGCTGCCGCTGGCCGACCTGCGCCGGGCGATCCGCGAGCGCCACCCGGTTCGCCTCGACTACCGCGACGAGCAGGGTCGGGCGAGCGACCGCACGGTGCGACCGCTCGCCCTCGCCTTCTATCCGCCGCGCTGGCTCCTCATCGCGTGGTGCGAGCTGCGCGGTGACTTCCGCAACTTCCGGCTCGACCGCATCGCCGGCTGCGCCGTGGCCGACGGTGTCTTCCCCGACGAGCCGGGCACGACCCTCGCCGACTACGTGCGCCAAGTCGAGGCCGAGGCCGCCGCCTGGCAGGCCCGTCAGTCGTCGCCGTAGGGCATCGCCGGCACCTTGCCGAGCAGCCGCGCGTAGACCGCCAGCGAGCCGCGGTGGTGCGCGGTGTGGTCGGCGATCCCGGTGACGGTGTAGGCGCGCGCCCGGGGTGGCAGGATCGGGTTCTCGGCGATCGTCTCGCCGAGCTTCGCCTCGGGCATCGCCTCGACGGCGGCGCGGAGGCGTCCCCACGCCTCGCCGAGCCACCGGCGCGCCTCGGCGAGCGACTGAACGCGCGCTAACTCGGCGGCCATCGCCTCCCAGTCCATCGTCCAGCGGTCCTCGAACCCGCCCGCGCGGAACCAGTCGATCGACTGCGCCACGTGGGCGATCTGGGCGGTGACGGTCATCGTCTCCGGCGTCGGGCTGAACCCCGCGTCGGCCTCCTCGAGCACACGGGTGGTGCGGTCGAAGAACTTCCGGGTCGCCTCGATGTCGGCCAGCGCTTCGGTCTTGAGGTCCATGGTGTCGTCTCCTTTCGCGGCGCCGCGGCGGTCCGCCGCGCGCCGGGAGGAGTATCGACGGCCCCTCCTGCCACCGTCCTGTCAGGAGCCGTCGCCGCCCGGGCCGCCGATGTCGCGGTGGAGCGCGATCATCGCCTCGCGGACGTGGTGCATCAGGGCGTCGCGGTCGGCCTCGGCGAGGCCGGCGGTCGGGATCGGCTCGCCGACCTTGACGCGCACCGAGCCGGGCCGCAGCGTGAAGGTGCCCGGCGGCATGACGCCGGCGGTCCCCTCGACGGCGATCGGCACGATCGGCACGCCGGCCTCGAGCGCGACCACGAACGGACCCTTCTTGAACGGTTGGATGCGGCGGTCCCGGGCGCGCGTCCCCTCCGGGTAGACGAGGATGCTGGCGCCGGCGCGAATGTGCCGGCCGGCTTCGGCCAGGCTCTCGATCGCCGACTCGCGGTCCGAGCGGTCGACGAAGACCATCCCCGTCGCCCACATGTACCAGCCGAGGAACGGCGTGTACTTGAGCGAGTGCTTGGCGACGAAGCGGAGGTTCTGCGGGATGGTCGCGAAGGCGATCACGATGTCGAAGAACGAC
>JACQZW010000042.1 GCA_016213675.1 Acidobacteriota bacterium
AACATCGGCGTCGTCAACGCCGCAAACGGCACGATCAACCTGGCCATCGACCTCCACAACGCCGCCACCGCCGTCAAGCTCGGCACCGTCAACGTCACCCTGCGCTCCCTCGAGTACAAGCAGTTCGACGCCGTCTTCGCCGCCTACCTCGCCAACCAGCCCCTCGCCAACGGCTACGCCGTCATCCGCTGCACCACCCCGGGCGGCCGCTTCTTCGCCTTCGCCTCCGTCATCGACAACCGCACCGGCGACCCCATCTTCATCCCCGCCCAGCGCACCACCCCGGGCACCACCCCTCCGACGCCCACGCCGACACCGACGCAGCTCCCAACGCAGCCGATGGGGGTACTCCCGACCGTCAACGACATCTTCACGATCCTGTCGAACGCGGGAATGGGGAACTCCCCGACCATCGAGGAGGCGGTCCACAACGTCCAGACGTACGGCATCGACGCGCTCATCAACAACGCCGTGCAGAAGTGGCCGACGCTGGTGACCAAGGTGACGAACGGGGCGCGCGTGGACTTCGGCAGCGGTACCACCCTCGACGACGGCACCGTGCTGTCGGGGATCATCACCGGGACGGTCTCGGGCACCACGATCAGCTCGACGCAGGTGCGGGGGACCGTCAGCCTGGTGCTCTCCGGCTTCGCCAAGAACGGCTCCCCGTCCGGCATCCAAAACGCCACGTCACAGGTGAACCTCACGACCGATGCGGCCGGCCACGCCTCGGGGACCCTGTCGCTGTCCGGCAGCGGCACGAGCTCCCTCGGAACCACGACGCTGTCCGGCAGCGTGCAGGTGAACACGGCGGCGTGTCCGCGTTACCCGGTCGGCGGCACCGTCACCGTCGTGCAGGGCGGCCAACCGACCACGATCACGTTCAACTCGCGCTGTGACGGCAGCTACGACTTCACCGGGCCGGCCCTGACCTACTACGGGTTCGAGTTCTGGCCGCTCAAGTGCGATGGCTCGGCGTCGGCCGGGTATCGGATCCGTATCGGCGCCGGCGCCGACACCGGCCGGCTCATCGTCAGCCCGGCCTGCACCGGTGACAACGGCCCGACGAACCACCGCCTCGCTGGAACGGTCTCGCCGACGCACGCCCGGTTCTTCTTCCAGAGCTGGTACAACGACCACTTCTACGCGGGCACGTTCGACGGGACGTCGAGCAACGGCGGCCTGACGTACAGCGGGACGGTGAGCTACACCGTCACTGCCTACAACGCTCCGCACGATCCGGGAAGCGGCGTCCGCTGCCAGAGCCCGGTCTACACGGCGAGCGGATCGAACGTGCTGTTCGTCCGCACGTCCGTCCCGTGCCTGTGAGCGACGGGTCGGACCGCACCGGGCACGGACGGCGGCGCTGGCAGGTGCGTCCGCTCGACGTGTTTGCGGTGCCAAATCTCCTGCTGCTCGGGATCACGACGATGGCGGTGTCCTGGCCGCGCTTCGTGCGCTTTCGCGGCGCGGCGAACGCGCGCGAGTTCGCCGTCTACATGGCGCTGACGATGGCCGTGATCGTGGTCGCGTGGGTTCGCCTTCGCCACTTGCGACCGCCACCCATGCTGCTCGTCGCCTTCGAGCTCGCCTTCGTCCTTGCCGTGGTCGGCGCCATCGTGCCGGTCGCGGGCGGTCGCCTGTACGACGTGGTGGCGCTCGGTGTGCGGTTCGACAAGCTCGTCCACGCAACCTGGGCGTTCGCCGGCGCGCTGGCCATCGCTGCCGTGATCGACCACTCCGGATCGGTTCCCTGGTGGATGCGGGCGACCCTCTCGGTGCTCGCCGTCCTCGGACTCGGCGCCGCGTGGGAGATGGTCGAGTACGCCGTCGTCCGCTCGGTGGCCGGTGCGGGCGTCGGCGGCTATGACAACAACATGCAGGACCTGATCGGCAACCTCGTCGGCGGCGTCCTGTCGTTGACGGCCCCGGCTTCGTGGCGCACGACCCGCGATCTCCGTGTAGACGCGGGGAGCCCCGAACCATGACGACGACCCGGCTCGTCCTCCGCGAGCTGACCAGGCACCCGGTGCGCAGCGCGGCGTGCATCCTGGGCGTGGCCGCCGGGGCCGGCGCCTACCTGCTGCTCGTCGGGGCGGCCCACGGCTTCCTCGGCCACTTCGCTGCATTGACGCGGTTGTCCGGGACCGACGTGGTCGTCCATCGGGCGCGAGCGACCTCGCCCTGGGGCTCGAGCCTGACACCGGCCGAGATTGCCGCGCTGGCCGAGCTTCCCGGCGTGACCGGGGTGTCGCGGATGGCTCTGGGCAAGACCGCCGTCCTCGGCGATCACTACTTCCTGGTCTTCGGCCTGGACTCGGCCGGGCCGCTGGCACGGGCCCTGCCGCTCCTGTCAGGGCGGCTCCCACGATCCGGCGCCGACGAGGCCGTAATCGGCGTCATCGCCGCCAAGCGACTCGCGCTCGCCCCGGCCGCCACGCTCGAGCTTCGCGGCCGGCGGGTGACCGTCACGGGTGTCTATCGGAGCTCCCACGCACTCCTCGACAACGGGGCAGTGGTCGGCGTCGAGCTCGTCCAGGCGCTGTTCAACCTCCACGATGGGGTCAACCTCGCCCTCCTCACCGTCGCCGATCCCCGCAGCCGGGACGCGATTGCGGCGACGGTCACACGCCACTACTCCGGGCTCGAGGCCGGCGCGGCCGACGCCTGGGTCTCGATGTACGGGCAGATGGCGCTCGTCGAGAGCTTCGCGCGGCTGATCGCGCTCGTCGCCCTGTTCGTGGCGATGCTCGGTGTCTCGAGCCTGCTTCACGTCGCGCTGGCCGAGCGGACGGGCGAGCTGGCCGTGCTCCGTGCGATCGGCTGGACGCGGGCCCGGGTCGCACGGCTCGTGCTCGCAGAAACGGCCGTCCTCGCGAGTGCCGGGGCAGTTGCCGCGGTCCCGCTCGCCGAGCTCGTCTTGCGGCTCACCGCCGCGCTGCAAGCCCAGGCGGCCGGGTTCCTTCCGGTCCACGTCGCGCTCTCGCTCGTGCCGGAGACCGTGGCCGTGACACTTGCCGCCGGTCTGCTCGGCGCCATCGGCCCGCTCGTCCGGGCCGTCCGCATCCCCCCGGCACGGGCACTGCGCATGCCATGACCACGCACCCCTCCGCCGAGCCGGGAAGGCCTGGCATCGAGCTCGCCGCGCATGACCTGCGGAAGGCGTTCGAACACGGTCTCGTGACTGCAGTCGACGGCGTGACCCTCGAGGTCCGGTCGGGGGAGCTGGTCGCGCTCGTCGGGCCGACCGGATGCGGCAAGTCGACCCTGCTCGCGCTGCTCGGACTGATCGAGGAGCCCGACGCCGGTCACGTCAGCATCGACGGACACATGGCGACACTGCGCGGGGCCGAACGGTGGCGGGCGGAGAACGTCGGCATCGTGTTTCAGCTCCACCACCTGCTCCCCCACCTCACGGTCGCCGAGAACGTCCAGCTTCCGCTCGTGGCGGCCGGGCTCGCCCGGACCGCCCGCCGGGAGCGGGCCGACCGCCTGCTCGCGGAGCTCGGTCTCGCACACCGGGCCGGGACGCTGGCGGCCCGGCTGTCGGGTGGCGAACGTCAGCTCGCGGCGCTCGCGCGAGCGCTCGCGAACCGGCCCCGGTTGCTGCTCGCCGACGAGCCGACCGGCAGCGTCGACTCCCGCACGGGGGCGCTGATCCTCGATCGACTGCTCGCCTGGTCTCGCGAAGCCGGTGCGACGCTCGTGCTCGTCACCCACGACCAGGCCGTGGCCGGCGCCATGGACCGTGTCGTGGCGATCAAGGACGGCCGGGTCGTCGGTCCGGGCTGACCGGCGGCGATCAGCGCTCGCCGAGCTTCACGAGCAACCGCTCGAAGGTGGCCGCGAGCTCGGCCTGCCGGGCCTCGAGCTCGGCGACGCGCTCGGCAAGAGCTGCGACCTCGCCGGTGACCGCCGGCGGTGGCGCCCCGGGCAACACGTCCTCGGGTGTCCCCGCCGCCAGATGCGCCCAGCGGGTCTCCTTCTGCCCCGGCCGCCTCGGCAGCTCGGCGACCAGCGGCGCCGGCGCGCCGGCCATCCGGCGCAGCACCGCCTCGACCTCGGGAAACGAGGCGAACGCGCACATCCGTTCGGTGCGGGAGCGCAGCTCGCCGGGGGTCTGCGGTCCGCGCAGGAAGAGCACCGTGAGCAGCGCCTTGGCCTGGGCGTCGAGCTCGAGACGGCGGTCGAGGGTGTGCTCGTAGCGCACCACGCGCGCACCGGACGATTCCCAGACCAGCATCTCGTCGCGCAGGCGGCCGATCGCCCCGCGGACGTCCGCCTCGGCCAGCTCCAGGACCGGCTCGCGGTTCGACTTCTGGTTGCACGCGGCCAGGAGCGCGTTGATCGTCAGTGGGTAGTACTCCGGCGTCGTCTGCTCCTTCTCGAGCAGGCTGCCAAGCACGCGCACCTCGATGGGATCGAGCTCTCGCGGCAGCATCTCGCGTCCTCCGCGGCGACATCATACGACCTCGGACGACTCGCCTCGCAGCGGCTCCGTACCGGGAGGTGCGGCCGCTCGCGAGGACCGGCGCGGCGGGCGGTCAGTCGGCGGTGAACTTCTGCAGCTCGACTGGCGTCGACGTGATGGTGAGCGACCAGCCCTCCTGGATGATCCCCGAGTCGCCGGACGAGTCGTCGACGACGTAGAGGCTCCAGGTGCCGTTCGGATCGGTACCGCCGAAGACCGCGCCGAGCGTCGCCGCGCCACCGGTCGGCAGGTCGGGTAGGACCGCCCGCAACGCCGCGAGCCCGTCGCTCGACTCGCAGTCCGTCGGCCGGTAGGTCCCCGGGCCGATCCCTCCTGCGTTCGGGAGCAGGGCCGGGCCGGAGTCCGAGAAGCTGTACGTCACCTTGCCGATCGCCGCGGAGCCGCCGCAGTCCGACTGCAGGACGACCGCAGCGCCGGTGGGCCCGACGAGGGCGACGTCGACGTCGTCGGGGAAGGTGTGACCGACGGCGTGGAGGGTGACGGAGAGGCCGGTCAGGCTGGTGCCGACGCCGCTGACCGCGATCCGCGACGGACTGGCACCCCCGGCGCCGGAGCTGCGGATGAGGATCGGGGCGCCATTGCTGAACGTCTGAGCTGCCGCCGGGCCCGCGACACACACCGCTGCCCACGCCAGACCGAGCGCCTTCAGCAGGGATGATCGTCGGGCCATCGGGTGCGGGGCCTCCTGAGTTGCCTCATCATACCAGTCTCAGGGCGACCCGGCGAGTCCGGGTGTCAAGGCGAGGCGGCCCGGACCGTGCCGGGCCGCCCGACTCACCCTCTGCCGTCCTTCCGTTCCTCAGCGGTCCTGCGGGAACGGGGCGTGCTGCGGCCACGGCCGCGGCTCGGCCTTGATCTTCGCCAGCAGCAGCTCGATGCCCTTGTCGAGCTGCGCGTCGCGTCCCTTCATCATCGCCGCAGAGTCGAGCTCGACCTCGACGTCGGGGCGCACACCCTCGTTCTCGACGATCCAGGCGCCCTTGGTGTCGTAGACCCGGTAGTCCGGCGCCGTGAGCGAGCCGCCGTCGATGAGCGGGATGAACATCGACACGCCGACCAGCCCGCCCCACGTCCGGGTGCCGACGATCGGCCCCATGCCGCGCATCCGAAACTCCATCGGCAGCATGTCGCCGCCCGACCCGGCCTGGCGGTTGGTGAGGCAGACGAGGTACGCGTCGGTCGAGTAGACCGGGGTCGTGTAGTCGTGCGAGTAGCGGCGGGTCCAGTACACCTGGGTGCGCCGGGCGAGCCGCTCGAGGAAGACGTCGGGATCGAGACCGCCGCCGTTGAACCGGCCGTCGACGATGAGCCCCTGCTTCTGCGTCTGCGCGTAGAAGTACTTCGGGAGCACGATCGACGAGCCCTCGTAGGTATCGGGAAGGTGGAGGTAGCCGAGCGCGCCGCCGGAGGCCTGCTCGACCTTGCGGCGGTTGCCTTCCACCCAGTCGGCGTAGCGGAGCTGGCCCTCGGAGGCGGCCGGCTTGACGACCACGTCGCGCGCCCCCTCCCGCACCGGCTTGCCGTTCACGGTAAGCGTCACCTGGAGGCCGGCGAGCCCCTGGACCGCCGCGTACACCTCGCGGTCGGGCGTCACCTCGGCGCCCTTCACCGCGAGCAGGTAGTCCCCTTCGCGCACGTCGATGCCGGGGCCGGACAGTGGCGGCTTGACCTTCCACGTCCACTCGGGGACGCGGAGGATCCTGGCGAAGCGCCAGCGGTTCGCGGCGGGGTCGGCGGTGAAGTCGGCGCCGAGCATGCCGACCTTGACGGTGTCGGCCTTGCGGCGGAGGTCGCCGCCCGAGACGTAGGTGTGCGAGGTGTTGAGCTCGCCGATCAGCTCGCCGACGATGTAGCGGACGTCCTGCCGGCTCGACGCCGACTCGACGAGGGCGCCGTAGCGCGTGCGCATCGTCGCCCAGTCGACCCCGTGCATGTTCGGCTCGTAGTAGTAGTCGCGCTCGAGGCGCCACGCCTCCTGGAAGATCTGCATCCACTCGGCCCGCGGGTCGAGGCGCATGACGAGACCGGAGAGGTCGAGGAGGTCGCCCTTGGCGTCGCGCGCCCCGGCGTCGAGCATGCCCACCTTGGTCCCCTTGCGGTAGGCCAGGTTCTCGCCGTCGGCCGACAGCCGGTAGGCGTCGACACCCTTGATCACGGTGTGCGCCTCGCGGTCCTTGAACGTGAAGGCGCCGAGCTCGCGCGGCTCGACGTCGCGCAGGTCGAAGCGGTTGAAGTCGCCCTCCTCGGCGTTGAGGTAGAAGACGGCGTCGGCGTTGACCTGGAGCGAGCGGTAGTTGCCGGGCTCCAGCGGCAGCTCCTCGACCCGGTCGGCGAGCCCGTCGAAGTCGATGGCGACCCGCACGCCCGTGTCCTTCTTTACCGCGTCCTTGCCCGAATCGACCTTCTTCGTCGCGCCCGGCTCCTCGTCGCTCTCAAACGGCAGCAGCGGCGGCCCGGCCTTGCGCAAGGTGAGGGCGTACACGCCGGTCGTGTTCTTGTAGACCATCTGCCACTCGAAGTCGCAGTAGACCGGGTCGAAGTGGCGGTTCGACACGAAGAAGAGGTGCTCGCCATCCCGCGCGAACGCCGGGCCGAAGTCGTTGTAGATCGGCCCCGACGCGCAACGCTTCTCGCCGGTCTCCAGGTTGTGGATCCACACTTGCGAGACGAGATCGGCGTTCATCTTCGAGTACGCGATGAAGCGGCTGTCCGGCGACCAGGCGTAATCGGAGATCGGCTTGGCGTCGATCGCCACGTCGGAGGGCTCGTACTCCGCCTTGTCGATGAGGGTGATCTTCCTGGTCGCGAGGTCGACGACGTGGAAGGCCAGCGTGTGGTCGGCGAAAGCGATCTTCGTGGAGTCAGGCGACCAGCGCGCCGTGTGGCGATAGCCGTTGGTGCTGGTGGTCAGGCGCACCGGCGCGTCCTTGCCTGCCGCGTCGACGACGTAGAGCTCGTACTCGCCGGAAACGTCCGAGATGTAGGCGATCCGGCTGCCGTCGGGCGACCACGCCGCGTCCTTGTCGCGCGCACCCGAGCTCGCGGTGAGGTTGCGGGTCGGCCCGTCCTTCTTCGGCACGGAGAACACCTCGCCACGCGCCACGACGAGCGCCCGCGCGCCGGAGGGTGAGACGTCGACGCCGGTGACGAAGTCGGCGACCTTGGTCGTCGTCGGCCGCACCTCGGGGACGTCGGTGGCGATCGTCACCGGGATCTGCTTCGGCTGGGTCGTCGCCGTGTCGACGACCCAGAGCTGGCCGCCGAGCTCGTAGACGATCTTGCCGGTGCCGGCCGACGGCCGCCGCACGTCGTAGTCCGAGTGGCGGGTGACCTGCGTGACCTTGCCGGTTGGCACGTCGTAGGCGTAGAGGTTCAGCGTCCGGTCGCGATCGGAGGAGAAGTAGATCCGCTCGCCGACCCACAGCGGGATCCGCCCCGCGCCGGGGAAGTCGGCGAGCTTGCGCTCCGTGCCGGTGGCGAAGTCGAAGAGCCAGAGATCAGGGGCGAGGCCGCCCCGGTAGCGCTTCCAGGTGCGCTCCTCGGTGGTCACCCGGGTGAACGCCAGCTTGCTGCCGTCGGGCGAGAAGCTGCCCACCGCCGCCTCGTGCAGCGGCAGCTCCTCGAGCCCCGAGCCGTCCGGAGCGATCATGAACAGCCGGTCCCATCGCGACGCCGAGTTGCGCCCCGAGCGGAAGACGATCTTCCCCTTCGTCGGGTGCCAGGCCACGACCTCGTCCATCCCGGGGTGGTAGGTGACCCGGCGGATGTCGCCGCCGTGCACGTTCATCGCGTAGACGTCGCTGTTCCCGTCGTACTGGCCGGTGAAGGCGATGAGCTTGCCGTCGGGGGAGAACTTCGGCGCCCGTTCCTCGCCGTCGTGGATGGTCAGGCGCTGCGCCACGCCGCCGGCCGCCGGGACCGACCAGATGTCCTCGGCGTGGACGAACACCACGGTGCCGCCGTGGATGTCCGGGAAGCGCATGAGCGGCCTGGCATCGGCGGCACCGGCCGGTACGGCGAACGCCACGGCGACGGCCAGGGTGACGATCAGGACGGCGGTCCAACGCGAGGCGGGCGCAACGTGCTCCTTCATCGGCATGGTCTCTCCTCCGTGGTGTCGAGCCAGGTTCACAACGTCATCGACGTGATCGGCCGCAACCTTGTCGCGGCCTCGCAAATCATACGACACGGCCGTCGCGTGGTTGCGCGATCGCGCCCCTTGGCCCCCGGTATCGCCGGCTGCCACCCCGGTGTCTAAAGGGCAGCAACAGGTGGACCGACGAAAGGGAGGACGCCATGTTCGAGAACGCACTCATCGAGTCGAAGCGGAGCAAAGGGTCGAGGGGGCGGCTGCTCACCCTGCCGGTGGCGGCGGCGATCCACGCGGTGGCGCTGGCCACGCTCATGGTCGCGCAGCTCTGGGCGGTCGAGGAGGTGCCGGAGCCGGAGCGGACCGTCGCGGTGTACTTGGCTCCACAGGCACCGCCCCCGCCTCCGCCCCCCCCGCCCCGAGGGAGCCGCACCTCGGCCGCCCCGGTCGCGCGGCAGCCGCTGGTCCAGCCGATCGAGGTTCCGTCGGAGCTGCCGCCGCCCTCGGACGGCAGCCGGGCCGGCGTCGAGGGCTCCATGGAAACCGGAGACGGCACCGGCACCGAGGAGGGCGGGGCCGAGGACGGCACCGACGGCGGCGTTCCCGGCTTCGGCCCGCCACCGCCGGCCGAGGTCGAGGCGCCGGTGCGTCTGACCAGCGTCATAGAGGCGCCGGAGCGGCTCGCCGGGCCCGACCCGGCCTACCCCGAGGCGGCCCGCAAGGCCCGCCGCGAGGGGGTGGTCATCCTCGAGGCGATCGTCGAGCGCGACGGCTCGGTCGGTGCGGTGCGCGTGCTCCTCGACCGCGTCGGTTTCGGAACGGGTGAGGCGGCGATGTCGGCCGTGCGGCAGTGGCGCTACCGACCGGCAATGTTCAACGACCGCCCGCTGGCTGTGGTCATGACCATCACCGTGACGTTCCGACTCAACTGACCGGCCGCGCGGACGCGCTGACACGGCCCACGAGCCGGGAAAGGAGGCGACAATGTTCGAGAAGGCCCTGTTCGAAAGCACGCACCGCACGGCGCCGCGCGGCCGGTTGCTCTTGCTCGCAGTCGCGGTGCTCGCCCATCTGCTGGCGCTGGGAGCCCTCACCGCCGTCCAGGCATTGGCCGTCGAGCCGGTGGAGGAGCCGACCATCCTCATCGCCTGTGAGTTGGGCGGCTACCTGGACGCCCCCGAGCCGCTCCCTCCACCGCCCAGGACGACCGTCCCCCGCGGCTCGGCACCGGCAGTGCAACCGACGGCGATCCCAGGGCGACTTCCGCCGTCGGAGACCGGGCCCATCCCCTCGGAGACTGACAATTCGGGGGTTGACGAGAGCCTCGATGTCGGCCAGCCGAAGAGCACGAGGGCGGTGAAGGTGGCGGAGACGCCCGCACCCACCCCGGCACCCGAAACGGAGGACCCTCCCCGCGTCTACAGGGTCGGCGGAGCCGTCACGGCCCCCGTCCTCGTCGTCCGGGTCGATCCCGTCTACCCCGCCGCCGCCCGCGCGGTCCGCAAGCATGGCGACGTCCGGGTCCGGGCCGTGATCCGCACCGACGGGACCGTCGACAGCGTCGCCCGGCTCGAGGACGGTGTCGGTTTCGGAGCCTTCGACGCGATCCGGGACGCGGTGCTCCTCTGGCGCTACGAGCCGGCGAGGGCGGGAGGCCGAGCCGTCCCGGTGTGGATCGACATCACCGTGTCGTTCCGGCTGACCTAGGCGCGGTGCCGTCGGGTTCGATGGATGCCGGTAAGATGACGGAGAGGCGCCGGAAGCGATGAACGACGATGCCTGAGAGCGCGTCGCGACGGCCCGCCGGCCGCCGGCGGGCCGACAAGCCGTGGGCGCTGCTCGCCGGCGTCGTGCGGGCCGCGGCGATCGCCGTGCTGCGCACGCGGCCGGCGCCGCCGCCGCTGCCTGCGTCGGAGCCGCAGCCGAGCCTCAGCACGGCGGCCCCGACGGCGGCCCCGAACGCGCCGCCGGTGCCGGCGGGCGTCACCCCGGTCGTCGGCTCGTCGAGCGTCACACTCGCGTGGCGGCCCGACCCGACCGAGCCGCCCGCCTGGGTGCCGCCCACCGACACGCCCGAGCCCGAGATCGAGCCGACGCCGTCGTTCGACGAGTGCCTGCCGTTCCGGATCGAGGCGTACGACTCGCCCGGCCGGCTCGGCCAGGTGATCGTCGAGATCTGGGCCACCAACCGCTGCGGCCGCGACCTCGGGCCGCTCGACGTCTGGTTCCGCGTCTCCGGCCTCCGTGACGGGATCCCCGAACGGTGGGTCGACGCGCACCCGTTCGACGCCCCACTGCGCGGTCGCGAGGTCCACGTCACCGTCGCCCTCCCCGGCGCAGTCGATTATTACGAGCGCATCGAGGTCCGCCCCTTCGCCCCGGGACGCTGACAGCTCTCGGGCTCGCCCGAAGTTCCCTTTCCGCGCGCCGCCGTGTCTAATGGGCATGGGCACTGCCCGCGCACGGGGCGCGATCCCGGGGAGGCAGGTCGTGACGATGCCGGCGAAGGTCGAGGAACGGGAGCTGCTCCTCGCCCTGGCCCGCGGCGACCGCGGCGCGGCGGAGGCGCTCGTCGACCGGACCTACCCGCGCACCTTCGCCCTGCTGTGCCGGCTGTGCGGCGCCGACCGCGACCTCGCCGCCGACCTCACCCAGGAGACCTACCGGCGCACCTGGGCCGCGCTGCCCGGCTTCGACGGGCGCTCGCTGTTCTCGACCTGGCTCTACCGCATCGCGTACAACACGTTCCTGAACCACGTCCGCCGGCCGCACCGCCTCGTGCCTCTGGAGGACGAGGTCGCGGTCGCCGCGCGCGACGGCGATCCCGCCGCCGACGACCGCCTCGTCGCCGGTGAGGCCGACGCCCGGGTGCAGCGGGCCGTGCTCGCGCTGCCGGAGGAGCTGCGCGCCACCGTGGTCGCCCGCTTCTGGGCCGAGGTCCCGGTCGCGGAGATCGCGGCGGCCGACGGGATCAGCGCGGTGGCCGTGCACGCGCGCCTGCGGAAGGCACTCGCGCGGCTCGCAACCGCCCTCGAGGAGGGCTCATGAGCATGATCAGCGACCGGCGCGTGGCCAGGCTGCTCACGCCCGGGGCAGACCCGCGGCCGCCCGTCGGCCTCGCCTCACGGATCAAGGACGAGATTCCCGCGGACGTCCGCCTCGACCCCGACGCCGTCGCCCGCATCGGCGCCTATCGCCCCGGGGCCCACCGGCGCTTCGTCGGCGAGTTCGTGCTCCTTGCCGCCATGCTGCTCGTCGTCGTCGGCCTCGGCGTGTGGGGCCTGAAGGTGGTCCGCGACCACGAGGACGCCACGCGCCACGCCCGCGCCGTCGACGCCCTCCTCGAGCCCACCGACGACTGGGGCCGCGGCAGGGCGAGCCTGACCGTGACCGTCCACGACGAGCGCGGGATCGGGCTGCCCGGCGCTAGGGTCGTGCTCCACCGCCTCGAGCCGCCGAGCCTGGCGTCGCGCCGCGCGGAGACGGTGCGCGACGGCCGCGTCCGCTTCCTCGACCTGCCGCCGGGCGGCTACCGCGTCAGCGCCGAGCTGCCGGGCTTCGCGCCCGCGACCCTCGGGACCATCCGGGTCACAGAGGAGCGTGGGTCCGAGGTTCCGCTGGAGCTGCGACTCCTCGCCGGGTTGCCGCCGCAGGGCACGGAGACCCGGTAGCCGGCGCCCGGCCGGACCACGCGCACGGCCAGGCGTGCCGAGCCTCCGCGGGCGCGGCCGCGGCACACCCGAAGCGGGCCGGATCGCCGTCCGGCGTTGTACACTCTCGCTGGCCGGAGGATGGATGGCGGCGGGTCACGAGGCGATCTCCAGGGGCATCTTCGAGAAGACGCGGGATCTCCTTGTCGAGCTGTGCACGCTGTCCTCGTCGAGCGGTGAGCCCGAGGGGCTGCGCGCCGTCGCCGCCAGGCTGTCCGCCGAGCTCGGCCGTCGCGGCCTCGCCTGCGAGACCGTCGAGGAGCGCAGCGGTGACGGCGACCTGCTGCCGGTCCTCGTCGCTTGCGGCCCCGCGGCCGGCGACCGCAGCCTCCTGCTCGTCGGTCACCTCGACACGGTGCTCCCGGCGATCCCGCCGCGCGTCGAGGGCGACCGGCTCGTCGGCACTGGTGCCCTCGACATGAAGGCCGGCCTGGCCATGTTCATCGGCGCCCTCGACCTCCTGGCCGCCCGCGGCGAGCGTGCGCCCGCCGACCTCACGCTCGTCGCAGTGCCCGACGAGGAGGTCAGCGGGGTCATCTCCGAGCGCGTGATCCGCCGCTGGAGCGAGCACGCTCGCGCGGTGCTCGTCCTCGAGCCCGGCGAGGCGCGCCCCGGGGGCGAGACGCTCGTCGCCGGCCGCCGCGGCCTCACCGAGTGGCAGCTCCAGGTCAACGGCCGCGCCGCCCACTCCGGCCTCGCGTACTGGGCCGGAAGATCGGCGGTGGCGGCGGCGGCCGACTGGTGCCTGCGGGCGCAGCGACTGTCGGTCCAGGGCCCCGGGCGGACGGTCAACGTCGGCCGGCTCGTGGCGGGAACGACGGACTTCGTCGACAACCTCGGCGACAGTCACGCGTTCCTCGGCACCTCGCGACAGCGCAACGTGATCGCCGACCGTGCGGTGGCGGAGGGCGAGGTCCGCTACCTGTCCGCCGCCGAGGGTCCCCTCGCCATCGCCGAGCTCGCCGCGCTCGCCGAGCAGATCGCCGCCGAGCACGAGGTCGAGGCCGTGCTCACCACCGGCATCACGGTGCCGCCCGTCGACCCCCGCGGGCCCGGCGAGGCCCTGGTCCGACGCGCGGTCGAGCTGGGGGCGGCGCGCGGCTTCCGCCTCGAGGTGGAGGACGACCGGGGCGGCATCTCGTTCCCGAACTACCTCGTGGACACCTCGAGCGTGCCGGTCGTCGACGGGCTCGGACCGGTCGGCGACGGGATGCACACCCGCGACGAGTGGCTGGACCTGCGCTCGCTCGATCGCCGCATCGTCCTGCTCGCCGACCTGCTCGCAACCCTCTGACCTCGCACCCGGCGCTCTGTCCCCGGTCTCCGTCCCCCTTCATTCGTGGCGACCGCGCCACGACCTGCAGATCCCGTCGTCCGTGACGGCCGGCCGCGGGCGGCCGCTACATGGGCCATCGCCAGCAGTAACGGTCGCCCCAGGGGCCACGGTTCACGGGCCCACGGTCTTCCAGGCCGTTGCGGACCATGGGCGGACTTCCTATCATCCTCGGCGGCACTCCAACGCTCCGGTCATCCGGAGATGCCGCTGACGGGTGGATCCAGTCACGCCCGACCGGGAGGCGCACCGCCGATGGCCGACGCCGCGAACGCGACCAAGCGCTCGTTCCGCATGCCGCACACCCTGGTGATCGTTGGATCGCTGATCGTCCTGGTCCTCCTCCTCTCGTGGGTGGTCCCGTCGGGCACCTACCAGCGGGTCGAGCGCGACGGCCGGCAGGTGACGATCCCCGGCACCTACCAACAGGTCGAGAAGGTCGTCCTCGGGCCGCAGTGGCTGATGATCGCGCCGATCCGCGGATTCCTCGACGGCGCGTTGATCATCGCGTTCCTGCTCCTGATCGGCGGCGCCTTCAACGTCATCCAGGCGACCGGGACGATCGAGTTCGCGATCAAGCGGATCACCGCGGCGCTGGCCGCGAAACCGGCGCTCGAGAAGCTGATGATCCCGGTGATGATGGTCATCTTCTCCCTCGGCGGCTCGGTGTTCGGGATGGCCGAGGAGATCATCCCGTTCATCCTGATCTTCGTGCCGCTGGCGCTGTCGCTCGGCTACGACTCGATCGTCGGCGTCTCGATCCCCTTCCTCGGCGCCGCCGCCGGCTTCGCCGCCGCGTTCTTCAACCCGTTCACGGTCGGGGTCGCCCAGGGGCTCGCGGGACTGCCGCTCTACTCCGGCCTCGGCTACCGCGTCGTCACCTGGTTCGTCGGCACTGCCGTGATGACCGTGTGGGTCATGGTCTACGCCGCGCGTGTCAAGCGCCGCCCGGAGTCGAGCCCGGTCTTCGAGCTCGACCGCGCCCGCGACCTCTCCGCCTTCGCCCGACAGGAGGGCGTGGAGCCGTGGACCGGCCGGCGCATCGCGGTCATGGCGATCTTCCTGGTCAGCATGGGGGCGCTGGTCTGGGGGATCCTCAAGGCGCACTGGTTCATCGAGGAGATCGGCGCGCTCTTCCTCGCCATGGGCCTGCTGATGGGCGCGGTGGCCGGATTGCGGGCGAGCGCCATCGCGACGAGCTTCGTCGCCGGGGCGAAGGATATGGTCAACGTCACGCTGATCATCGCCTGCGGCCGGGCGCTGCTCATCATCGCCCGCGAGAGCCTCGTCCTCGACACCATCCTGTACGGCAGCTCGCAGGCGATCTCGGGGCTGCCCGGCGTGATGGCGGCGCAGGTGATGTTCGTCGTCCAGTCGGTGATCAACTTCTTCATCCACTCCGGCACCGCCCAGGCCGCCCTGACCATGCCGATCATGGCGCCGCTCGCCGACCTCGTCGGGCTGACCCGGCAGACGATGGTCTACGCCTTCCAGCTCTGCGAGTTCATCAACCCGGTCCTGCCCACCTCGGCCGTCACCATGGGCGTGCTCGGGATGGCGAAGATCCCGTGGGAGACGTGGGCGCGCTGGTTCCTGCCGCTCATGCTCGTCCTCGTCGGGGTGAGCTTCCTCCTGCTGATCCCGCCTGTGCTCATGCACTGGGGACCGTTCTAGCGTTGTTCGACCGCGAGGTGACATCGTGATCGCACTGACCCGCCGACTGCTCGCCGTGATCGCCATCGCGGCGCCGCTCGCCGCGACGGCCGAGGTCCGCTCGTTCGCGCTGCCCGAGAACCACCGCACCATGGCCAGGACGACGTCGTTCGCCGAGATGGAGAGCCTCCTCCGCGCCCTCGACGGCAGGGGAATCGTGACCGTCTCCGTCGAGGGGAGGAGCGTCTCCGGGCGGCCGCTCTACGTTGTCCACCTGGCGCGCGGCGAGCGACCGACCTGGCGCGTGCTCCTCTACGCACAGCAGCACGGCGACGAGGTCTCCGGCAAGGACGCGCTGCTCGTCCTGGTCCGCGACATCGCCCGGAACCCCGGCCTCCTGCCGGCCGACGTCGACCTGTGGATCGTGCCGATGGTCAATCCGGACGGGGCCGAGGCCGACACCCGCAAGAACGCGGCCGGCGCCGACCTCAACCGCGACCACATCGCCCTCGAGCAGCCCGAGACGCAGGCGCTCCACCGCCTCGCGCGCCGTCTCCTGCCCCACGTGGCCGTGGACTGCCACGAGTTCTCCCGCGACTCCGAGAGCTGGCGGACGCGGGGCTGGCTGAAGTGGCCGGACATCACGATGGACTCGCTGAACAACCCGCTCTTCGACCGCGCCGTCCGCGGCGCCGCGCAGCGCTTCCTCGACCGTGCCGCCGAGGCCGAGGCCGCGGCGGGCCACCCCTTCCTGCGCTACTGGGTCGGCGGCCTGCCCCCCGACGAGGAGCAGCGCCACTCGGCGCCCGACATCGACGGCGGGCTCAACGGCCTCGGGATGTACGGCGGAGAGTCGTTCATCATCGAGGCGGCGGCCCGACACGCGGACGGGCGGCGCGACGCCGACCTCGGCAACCGCGTCGACGCCTACCTCGTCCTCTTCCGCGCGATCCTCGCCGGCGACGGCCGCCGAGCCGAGGATCTGGCAGCGATCGAGGCGGCCCGCCGCCGCTCGCTGCCGCCGTTCATCCCGACCAACTACCTGTGGGTCAACCCGGAGGCCGCGGTGACCGACTTCCCCGTCGTCGAGACCGCCATCGGGCGCGTCGTGAAGGTGCCGACGGCGAACCTGATGACGGAGATGGCGGTCAAGCGGACCGTGCCCACGCCGCACGGCTACGCCGTCCTGCCGCCGGCCGCGGCCGCCTTCGCCGCCGTGCTCGAGCGTCACGGCATCCCCTTCGAGACGGTCACAGCGACGCGGCCGGTGATCGCCGAGACCTGCACGCTGGTGCGCCTCGAGGAGGAGTTCGACCAGGTGTACGGCCGCTACGAGGGCCGGCAGATCGTCGCCCGGGGCAAGGCCGCCGCCGTCGACCTGCCGGCCGGAGCCCTGCTCGTCCCGCTCGAGGGCGAAGCCGCCGTGCGCGCCGCGCTCGTGCTCGAGCCGGCGGCGATGTACGGCCTCTACCAGCTCCCGACGTTCCGCTCACTCGTGTCGTGGGACGGCGCGCTGCCGGTGCTGCGCGTCGTGCGCTGACCGGAGACCGCCATGGAACCCGCGCCCACGCCCGCCTTCCCACTCGAGCACGAGGTCGTCGGGACAGTCGACCGCGTCGAGCTGGTCACCGTCCGGCTGCCGTTCGTCGCCCCGTTCGCGATCTCGACGGCGGTGTGGACGGTCAAGGAGGCGCTGCTGCTGCGGCTCGAGGCCGACGGCGTGACCGCCTGGGGCGAGTGCGTCGCCGACCCCGACCCGTTCTACGCCGCCGAGACCACCGCCACGGCGCGGCACATCATCACCGACTTCCTCCTGCCGCTCGTCGCGGCGGGGGCCACCCTCGGCGAGCTCGACCGGCGCTTCCGCCACGTCCGCGGCAACCGGATGGCCAAGGCGACCGTCGAGAACGCCCTCGTCGACCTGATCGCGAAGCGCACCGGGCGTCCCCTGCACGAGCTTCTCGGCCGGCCGCGCGCGCGCATCATGTCGGGGATAAGTATCGGCCTGCAGGACTCGCCGGCGGCGCTGCTCGCCGCGGTCGAGGAGGCGGTGGCGACGGGCTACCACCGCGTCAAGATGAAGGTCCAGCGCGGCAAGGACGTCGAGTACGTCCGCGCCGTCCGCGAGCGTTTCCCCGAGGTCCCGCTGATGGTCGACGCCAATGGCGACTACACCCTCGCCGATGCCGAGCACCTCGCTCGCCTCGACGAGTTCGGCCTGACCATGATCGAGCAGCCGCTGTCGTACAGCGACATCTACCAGCACTCGATCCTGCAGCAGCGGCTCGCGACCCCGCTCTGCCTCGACGAGTCGATCCACGACCTCGACGACGCCGCCGCGGCGATCGCGCTCGGCGCCTGCCGCGTCCTCAACGTCAAACAGGGCCGGGTCGGCGGGCTGCTCGAGTCGCTGCGCATCGTCGCCCACGCGGCCGCCCACGGCATCCCGGTGTGGTCGGGCGGGATGGACGAGACAGGGATCGGCCGGGCGGTCAACATCCACCTCCAGACCGTCGAGGGGTTCACGCTCCCCGGCGACACCTCGGAGACCCGACGCTACTTCGCCGAGGACATCGTCGAGCCGCCGGTCGTCCTCGATGCGGGCGGGTTCATCGAGGTGCCCCACGGCCCCGGGTTCGGCGTCACCGTCGTCGACGACCGCGTCGACAAATTCACGATCCACCGCGAGCGGCTGCGCTGAGAGGCAGGGGAGAGGGAAGAGGGAAGAGGCCCTGCTTCCGCTGTGGTTCTTGGGCGGGCGGGACTCTCCCCTCGCCCCTCTCCCCTAGTCCTTCAGCGCTACTTGCGCATACCAGCCCTTGCCGACGATCCGGGTTCCGTAGGGCGCGGAGAGCCGCTGCATGAGCTCGACGATCTCCCGCCCGCGCCTCTCGCTGGCCAGACGCGGCACGCCGTACAGCGGCCCCTCGTCGTCGATCGTCACCGGGATCAGCTCGGCCCTCGTGAGCTTCTCGGCGTTGATCGTGAGGCGCAGCATGACTCCCTCGAACGTCTCCCGCGCGTCACGCCGGTCCCACACCGACACGTTGGTCGGCCGGGCGATCTCGCCGTCCCGCTGGTGGACGAGGTCGACGGGGATCTTGTCGGGGGTCCGGTACTGGTAGATGAAGTCGCCGAGGCTGTAGAAGATCGGCTTGCCCTTGTAGATCTCGATGCCGCGCAGCACGTGCGGGCCGCTGCCGATAACCATGTCGGCGCCGGCGTCGATGGCCCTCCGGTACATGATCTCGTCGTTGGGCGGGGTGGTGTCCTGGACCCCGTAGGCGCGGTGGTGGCTGCGGTCGTGATTGTGCAGCGAGACGATGACGACCCCGTGGTGCCGCTTGGCGAGGACGATGTCGTCCTCCATCGCGGCGATGTCGGCGGCGAGCGGCCCCTCGACCGTCGCGACGGTGCCGTCCGGCCCGGCGACGAGGATCTCGGCCGGGTCGATCGTCGCCAGGCACGGCTGCAAGGGATCGTCGCAGCGGTACCTGGCGGTCCAGTAGCGCATGTACGAGAGCAAGGCGAAGCGCGTCTTCTGGCTCTGCACCCGCTGCGTCTCCGGTGCCCGCGCCGCGGCGAGCGTGACTCCGGCCCCGGCGTGCCCGATGTTGGCGCGGTCGAGCGCCTTCAGGCAGTCGCGCAGCCCCTCGGGGCCGAAGTCGAGGGCGTGGTTGTTGGCCATGCTGACCAGGTTGATGCCGGTGGCGGCGAGCTCCCAGACGAAGTCGATCGGGGCCCTGAAGTTGTAGAACGGCCGCTGCAGCTCGGGGTGGTCGTTGAGGGAGAACTCGAGGTTCCCGTGTGCGATGTCGGCCTCCTGCATGAGGCGCAGGAGCTGCCGGTGGTGCGGCTCGGGAAGCGTGGAGATCTGCCGGTTGAAGATCATGTCGCCGACGGCGGTGACGACGACGTCGCCGGGCTGTTCCACGAGGAGCGCGCCGACCCTAGCCTCCCAGTCGACGTCGTCGGGCTTCTCCGCGGGTTTGATCCGCCGGTTGTAGACGGACCGGCTCTGGTCGAACGTCGGCTCGCCGGGCGCAGGCTCCTGCGCCAACAGGGGTCGGTCCCCGGCAACCAGAAGGAACCCGAGAACGAGGGCCGACATGACGTGTTTCACGTCCGAATGCGCGTGCGTCTGCATCACGGCCTCCCGCGGGGTCACGGCTTCGCCGCGACCACCGCCCTCGCCTTGAGATCGTACTCGTCGCCTGGAAGCAGGACGTGCACGCGCAGGTCACGCGCGCCGAGCAGGTCCTTCCCCGTCTCGCCCGGCTGCCGGGTGACCTTCGCGCCGGTCGCGTCGAGCACCATCACGCTCCGGCTCCCCATGACCCGGAAGGTGTCGTCGGGACGGACCCAGATCGCGGTGTCCTCGTCGACCCCGACGCCGAGGAGCTCCGGGTGCTCGAGGATCACCGACAGCAGCCGGTTGGAGCGTTGGCGGGCGATGAAGTGCTGGTCGACGATCGCCCTGTCGATGAAGCCGAGCCCGGGCTTGAGCTCGACGGCGTTGGCCCGGATCACCGTGAAGTCGCCCTCGCCGGTGATCATCAGGGCGCTCTGGCACGCGAGGCCGGCCGAAGTGCCGCCGACCACGGCGCCGCGCGCGTGGGCCTCGGCGATCGCCGCGCCGACCGGCGTGTCGAGGAGCGCCTGGGTGATCCGGCTCTGGTCGCCGCCGGCGAAGAAGATGCCCCTCGCCTTCAGCGCGAGCTCGGCGAAGTCGGGACGCATCGCGTCCTCCCGGGTCTTGATCGGCAGCGCCACGACGTTGGTGCAGCCATGCTCCTCCGTGAACAGCTTGACGTAGTAGTCGCCCGTGTCGGCCTCGCTCGAGGCCGTCGGGATGGCCACGATCGGCGCCTGCGGCCCGCCCGCCAGCTCGACGAACTTGCGCATCGCCTCGGGCGGCTTGTCCCCGCCGCCGACGAGCACGAGGTGCCCCCTCGTCCCGTTCTCCGCGCCGCCGGCCACCGCTGCCGCGGCGATCATCCCGACCACTCCGATGAGTGTCCGCATCGCGTCGCTCCTCAAGCCCCAGGTCTCGAGCCTCAGGTCCGTTTCTGCCCCGAGACAAGCCGGGGCGGCCCGACGGCCGCCCCGGCTGCCTCCAATCCCGGCAGGTCAGAAGTCCAGGCGCACGCCGGCGCGAATCTGGCGTGGCGCTTCGATCTGGGTTGTTTCGTTGTAGGTGCCGGCCGGCCTCCACGGGTCTGAGTTGCCCAGCCGGTAGTCGCCCCAACGCTTGTTGCTGTTGAGAATCGTCCCCTCGTTCGTGCAGTTGAAGCACTCGAGCGACAGCGTCAAACCGGTCTTGCCGCCGAGCTTCGCATTCCACGCCAGGCGCAGGTTGATGAGGTTCCGATCGGGGTATTGCTGCGAGCCTCTCTCCGTGAGGTTCATGTACCTGCCGGTGTACGCGTTGTAGTCGAGATTGCGGACCCGGACGTACGGCGTCCAGTACCAGCCGGAGAAGTAGGAGTACTGGCCGCTGACCTTGAAGTTCAGCGGAAGGTCCACGGCGCCACCGAGCTTGAACTCCCACTCGCTGAAGGCCGTGTCCATCGTCCCGTCGATGTTGTACTGCCCGTTGATGTCCTCGAACTCGTCGGCGTAGCCGTAGTCGCTCGTGACGTTGCCCTTCATGTCGGTCCACACGAGCGAGCTGTAGAGGTACCAGCCGTCGGCGTAGCGCTTGTCGAAGCGGAGAATCGCTGACTGGTAATCGCGGTAGGCCGGGTTGTCGCTGGTCAGGACCCAGTCCTGGTGCGAGAGCAGGTTGTAGATCGGGAAGTCGCCGCCGCCGAACGGGTTGCCGGTGGCGGTGTACTCCTCGTAGTCCATGTTCTCGTTGACCATGACCATGAAGCTGCGGAACTTGCGGTCGATCAGATCGAGGCCGATCGACGAGTTCTTTCCCAGTTGCTGCTCGAAGGTGAGCAGGATCTCGTCCACGTAGGGGTGGTCGGTCTCGCCCATCCTGGCCGCGACGCTCACGATCGGGTCGCAGTCCGTGTAGGCTTCCTCGTCGTAGTCCCAGTAGCAATCCTGGTCCGGGATCACGCCCTCACCCGAGGCCTCGCGGTCCCACAGGTAGGTCATCGCCTTGTTGTGGTAGCGGCCATAGTGGGCCTTGAGGGCCGACTTGCTGTCGCCGAAGAGGTCCCAGACGAGGCCGACGCGCGGGTCGACGAAGCTCACGTCGTAGACGGTGCCACTGCCGTGCCCGTCCTGCCACCCGCCGTCGTAGGTCCCGTAGCGAACCCCGAGGTTGACCGTGAAGCGGCCAAGCCGCAGCGAGTCCTGGGCGAAGAGGTGCAGCCCACTGAACTTGGTGTATTGCTCGTACTCGCCCCAGCCGTACTCGATGTAGTACGGGCCGCACGTCGGGTCGGCGAGGTACGCGTCGAGCGACTCGCAGTCGCCCGACCAGTCGTAGTACGTGTAGCCACCGTTGCGCCGATCGACGTAGTCCGAGGTCCCCCGCTCGTAGAGCGTCCCGAACTTGAAGGAATGGGAGTCGTCGGCGCCGAACAGCCCGTCGGCGAACAGGCTCCACGAGGCGTCGAAGGTCACGATGGTGCTCGAGTTCTCCAGTTGCTTCGCCGCGTTGACCAGCTCCATCCCGCTGTCCTCGTCGATGTGGCCCTGCACGGCGGTGCCGTTGTACGGCCGGTAGTTGTCCTCGCCGTCGTTGCCCGTGAGCTTGAGGTTGACGAAGCTGTTGGCGTTGATCAGGTACTCCCAGTTGAGCGCCGCGGTCAACGAGGGCCCGTTCTGCTCGCGGCTCGCCTCCGGCAGTGTGTAGACGTCGATGCCCCGGCGGTCGTTGGTCACCTCGTCATACTCGGACATGAACGACAAGCGACTTGCCTCGCTGCCCTGGAAGGTCAGCTTGCCGAGGACTCGTGGGATCTTGCGGTCCGAAGTGTCGAGCGCGCCGACAGGCGTGGTCACCTGGTGCCAGTACTCGCCCGAGAGGAAGTACCACAGCTTGTCCTTGACCACCGGCCCGCCGATGGAGACGGCCGCGTCGTCGAACTTGAAGGTGTCGCCGTCAGTGGTCGGGTCGTTGTCGCCAGTCCACGACTCCGGCTGATAGTAGTACTCGACGGTCCCGGCGAAGCGGTTGCCGCCCGACTTCGTCACGCCGTTGATGATGCCGCCGGTGTAGCCGCCGTACTCGGCGGCCGCCCCGAGACCCCCGATCTGGATCTCCTCCATCCACTGGATACTCGGGAGGAGCCAGTGCTGGCCGGAGCCGGCATCAGCCACGTTCACCCCGTCGAGAGTGAATGCGTTCTGCGCCTCCGAGTAGCTCCCGTAGGCGAGCATGGCGCTTCCGCTCGAGGACGTGTAGTCGAGGTTGACACCGGGCGCGGCGGCGATGACGTTGTAGTAGTTGCGCGGCAGCGGCTGGGCATCGAGGAAGCCGGTGTTGAAGCTCGTGGCGACGGAGTTCGATACCACGCTGACCAGCGGGGCCTCCGCCGTCACCGTGATCTGCTCCGCGACCGTCGCCACTCCCATGACGAGGTCGACCGCCAGCGCCGCGCCGATGGAGATGCGGACGCCCTCCTGGCGTACCTTTTGGAAGCCTGCCAGCTCCGCCTCGAGAACGTACGCCCCGACCGGTAGCGACGGGAAGCGATACGCGCCGCGGTCGTCGGTCGTCGCGACCAGCCGCCCGGCCACGAGCGCCTCGGACCTCGCCGTCACGGTGACGCCGGGGAGCGCCAGTCCGTCCTGGTCCCTGACCGTTCCCTGAACGTTGCCCGTCACTGTACCCTGCGCGGAGGTAGGCGCGGCCAGGACGAACGACAGCGCCAGGGCCAGTCCCACAGCTACAACGAGCTTTCGCGACATGACTCCTCCTTCTCGGGGCTCGACAGAGTCCGGTCGTGGCGCCCCACTGCCAGGACGGACAGAATCGAAACGTGGATCGCTTGTCGTGGGTCCCGATCCGGCGACAGGTCCTCGCGCGGGCCGGGAGCCGTCCTCTTCGTCGAATACTCGTGCGAAGGCCGTCACGACTGCCTCATCGCCGTGACCAGCGTGTGTCCCGCGCTCTCGATGTGCCGGCGGACCGCCGCCTCGGCGCGTTCCGGGTCCCGCGCCGCCAGGCCGGCGATGATCTCGGCGTGCTCGGCGGCGTCCGGCTCGTCGCGGCCCGGCACCGAGGTGATCGCGATGCGCGGGATGTTGCTCCACAGCATGGTCGGGAACGCCGCCCAGAGCTGGGCGAGCGTCCGCATCAGGTAGGAGCGGCGACTGGCCTCGCTGACCGCCTCGTGGAAGCGCCGGTTGAGCTCCCGGTACTCCGTGAGCTCGTCCGGGATGACGCACGCCACCATCCGTTCGTGGAGCGACCGCATCTCGTCGAGTTCACGCCCGGTGATCGCCTCGGCGGCGTACCGGGCCGCCATCCCCTCGACCGCCGCCCGGCACGAGTAGAGGTCCTCAACGTCCTCGACGGAGAACTGGACGACCTGGATGCCGCGGTACGGGACGTGCTCGACCAGCCCCTCGGCGGCGAGCTGCTTGAGCGCCTCGCGGACCGGCGTCTGGCTGACGCCGTGCTCCTGGGCCAGGCGCTCCTGCCGGAGCCACTCGCCCGGCTTCAACCGGCCCTCGAGGATGTCGGAGCGCAGCCGGTCCGCCACCCACTGCCGGAGCTGCCTATGGTTCTCGGGGCCTGATTCGAACGCCACGGTGGCCTTCCTACATTATATATTCTACACCTGCTGCATACACTAATTCCACAATCGTCACACGTCAAGAGGTCGGGCGCCCGACCGCCCGAGGCTCGGCGGGTCCCGCCTCCCACGTGACACCGCCCTCGCCGGAATGGCGAGCACAACACGGCCCGAGGGGCCGCGACCTCGAGGGTGTGACAGTCGACCCCTCACCCCGTCCCTCTCCCGCCGGGAGAGGGGGCCGAGCGTCACCGCGCTGCAGGCGCGTGGGGCGCTGTTCCCGCTCTGACGGGATGGGAATCGCGCACCACGGTTCTGCAGGGTGCCGAGTATCGGTTCCCTCTCCCGCCGGGAGAGGGTCAGGGTGAGGGACAGACCCGCCATCTCCCGATTCCCTCGAAAGCCCGGGCCTTCAGCCGGCGAGGGGGCTCCGAGGACCATGGCCTGTTGCTCCGTTCGGACGCCGCGGCGGGAGAGGAGGTGCCACGTGCGAGCACGGGACGGTTCGGGCGCGGCGTCACTCGGTCGGTTCGCCGGGCGGCGCCAGGGAGCGTAGGGTGCGCTCGACGGCCTCCAGCGTCGTCCTCGCGATGTCGTCCTGGAGTGCCTGCTGCGCCGCAGGCGTCGGCGGCTCGCGCCGCCAGCGCTCGAGCTCGGCGTCGGCGCGCGCGAAGTTGGCGGTCTCCAGCGGCCCGAGGGCGGCCAGCACGCCGGTGAGCGGCGCGACGCGGACGTAGCGCTTGAGGTCGCCGCGCCACTGCGGGAAGAGCAGCGCCCGAACCCGGTCGAACGCCGCGTTGAGCGGCGCCGGCTCCTTCCCGACCGCGAGCTGAGCGGGAACGGTGCCGGCACCCGCCCACAACGGCACGGCGACGCCGGTGATGGGCTGACCGAGCACGACCCACATGGTGGCGAGGCGCGGGTCCTCCCCCGCCCTGACGCCGGCGAAGACCGTCGCCGACGCAGTGTCCGGCCGGTTGATGCTGTCGGAGACGTAGGCGTAGCCGGGGCCGGCGCCGCGCAGCGGGTACGAGCCGATCCTCTCGTTCGCGACGTCGCGGCACACGGTGCCGAGGAGCGTCTGGGCCGACAGCGTGCGGCCCGCCGCCAGCCCGCCGACCAGCGCGCGAGCGCGTTCGACCCTGACCAGCCCGGAGCCCCGCGCGGGGTCGCCGCCCTCGGAGAAGTTGGTGCGGACGATCCAGCCGTCGGGCGCCGCAGCCGGGTCGTTCGCGTCGAAGCGGGTGAAGGCGCGGAGCCCGGTCTCGAAGTAGGCCGCGCCTCCGCTCCCGTCGATGACGCCGAAGTTGGCGGTGGTGTCGCGCCCGGTGGCGTTGGTCGACTCGAGGAGCCGCTGGAAGTCGGCCACCGTGCGGCACGACTGCAGCGCCAGCTTCATGATGGCGCCCTCGGCCACCGTCTCGACGTCGTCGAGGTTGTACGACGCCGAGTTCATGATCGCGAAGCCGGCGCTGTTGATGCCGGCCCAGATCTCCAGCCCCGCCGCGTCGCCCTTGTTGACGACGCCGAGGTAGGCGTACTTGCCGTCGTCGCGGTAGACGACCTGGTTGTGGAGGTCGTCTGCATCGCGGTTCTTCCACAGGATCGGCCGGCCGTCCACCGTCGCCCTTCCGCTCACGACAGCGGTCGTGCACGCGCCGCAAGGCCGGGCGTGGGGGGCGAGCGACAAGACGGCAAGCGCAACGAGGGCGAGGGCTCTTCTCATCGGCTTCTCCTCACGCCGCATCTTAGGGGAACCAGGAACGGAAAGGGCCGGCCTAGAGCCAGTAGCGCGCGACCGCGTCGAGCAGCCGGTCGACCATCATGGCGTTCTGGCGGGTGATCTCCCCGCGGCGCGGCACGGCCGGGTAGGGCTCGGCCCCGTCGTGCAGGGTGGAGAGGGACGGGCTGCCCAGGCGGTCGCGCCAACGCTCGAGCCACGCCGCCGGGAGCGCCTCGGGGATCGGCAGGCCGTGGAGCACGAGGTAGAGGATCGCCCAGACGCGAGGTGTCACCCGCATCGAGTACCCGCCCCCGAGGGTGAACAGCGCCCTCCCGCCCGTGTACTCGCCGGCCAGTCGCAGAATGAAGCGGAAGATCCGTTCGAAGTCCTGCGTCGTCAGCATGAGGTCGGCGAGCGGGTCGAGGTGGTGGGCGTCGGCGCCGCACTGGACGACGAGCACGTCGGGGCGGAAGAAGTCCAGCGCGGGGACGCTGACCCTTTCCAGCGCGCTGAAGTAGCTGTCGCCCTCGGTGAACGGCTCGAGCGGCACGTTGAGCTTGAGGCCACGCCCCATCCCCTGGCCCAGCTCGTGCGGCCAGCCGGTGCCCGGGAAGAGGTACTCGCCGGACTCGTGAAAGGAGAGCGTGAGCACGTCCTCGTCGGTGTAGAAGATCTCCTGGACCCCGTCGCCGTGGTGAACGTCGACGTCGAGGTAGGCGACGCGCTTCCGCTGCGAGACGAGGTGGCGGATGGCGAGCGCGAGGTCGTTGTAGAGGCAGAAGCCCGAGGCGAGGCGGTGCCGGGCGTGGTGAAACCCGCCGCCGAGCTGGAGGACGAGCTCGGCGTCGCCCGCCGCGATCATCCGGGCGCCGTGCAACGTCCCGCCGGCCAGCCAGCGGGCGGCCTCGCCCATCCCCGGAACGATCGGGTTGTCGGCGGTGCCGAGCCCGAAGGAGGCCTGCTCGGCTCCCGCCTCGCCCGCCGACGCGGCCTCGACGGCGCGCACGTAGTCCTCCGCATGCACCGCGAGAAGGTTCTCGATCGTCACCGGCGTCGCCGCGACCGGGTCGAGCGCGATCCCGAGCTCTCGGAGGAGATCCAGGACCATGTCGATGCGGCCCGGGCTGAACGGGTGCTCCGGCCCGAGGTCGTAGCGGCCGTACGCCGGGTGGTGGACTACCTTCGGCATGGCTGGACGGAAGGCCACAGCACCTCGAACCCCGCGTCGCACAGCCGCTCGGCGAGCGCCCTGACATCCATCGTCCCGACCCGCAGCACCGTCCGGCCGCGGTGCTCCCCGTCGGGGTACGAGAGGATCGAGTGGATGTTGAGCTTCTGCTCGCCCAGGAGGGCCGTCAGGCGGGCCAGCTCACCGGGCTGGTCGACGAGCCGCACCTCGATGCGGCCCGACGGTCGCTCGACGCCCGTGAGCTGCAGCAGCGCGTCGAGGATGTCGACCCCGGTGACGATCCCGACCAGCCGGGGACCGTCGAGCACGGGAAGGCAGCCGATCTTCAGCTCGCGCATCACCCTGGCCGCCACCTCGATGGGATCGAGGGGGTGCGTCGTCTCGACCGGGTGGCTCATCACCTCCCGGACCGGCGCCGACGGGGCGCTGGGCCGGGTCGACAGCGAGCTGGTCGCCAGCCGGAGGTCGCGGTCGGTGACGACGCCGACCAGTCGGTCGCCTTCGACGACCGGCAGGTGACGGATGTTGCCCTCGCGCATCATCGCGGCGGCGCGCTCGATCGGGGTATCCGGCCCGATCGAGACCGGGTCTGCGTGCATGATCTCGCGTACCAACATCGCCTACCTCCCCGGGAACGACGGTGACACCTCGGCGGCCCGCATCCGGTCCTCCCGACGCCACCCCTACGGCCGGCTGGTCTCGCCGGAGGCGACCCGGCGGACGGTCAGCGTGGTCGAGGGCGCCAAGGCGGGCGAGCCGGTCGCCGTCACCCGGCCCTCCAGCGACCAGACCCAAGGCAGCTCCTCGATGAGCTGGGAGACCCGGCCGATGGTCTCGGCGACCACATCATGGTGCGGCGCGCCGACCGCTTCGAGGACCTGCGTGACGTCGTTGATCGTCAGCGGCGTGATTCGCACGACGGCTGCCCCCCCAGGGGCGGCCACCTCGATGAGCGGCCCGAACAGCGGGTCGGGACGGACACGGACGACGAGGTCCCCGTCGCGTCCCTCCGCGACACCGATCCCGAACGCCGCCAGCACCCGTCCGGCGACCTCCGGGGTCAACGCCGCGGGGTCGTCGGAGTCGATCTCCGTCAACGCCGCCTGCACCTCGCGCCGCGCCGCGGCCGCGTCGACGCCCTCGTACCACACGACGTGGTCGGGGAGCCGCCGGCGGAACTCGGCGTAGCGCACGAGGTGAGCCAGGGCCCGAGGCGCCGACTCCGGGAAGCGATAGGCGGGGAAGAAGCGACGGTTGCCGCCGCTCACCGCCGCCACCGTCCCGTGCGCGCCCATGATGCAGAGCAGCACCGGCTTGTCCACGCCTCCGGCGACCTCGACCCGGTGGACCGCGCTGCCGATCGCCGCCGTCACCCGCTCCGGCTGGCAGTCGCCGACGCACGCGTAGGCCACCAGCACGGCGTCGACCTCGTCGTGATCGAGCGCCGTCTTGACCGCGTCCTCGTAGCGCTCGGGCGTGGTGAACGCACCGAGGTTGACGAGGCCGGTGCCACCGAGCACCAGCCCGTTGACGTCGGCGGCGTCGGCCAGCAGGGTCGCCACGCCTGCGGAGTTGGCGATCACCGCGACGCGATTGCCGCGCGGGAGCGGCTGGTGCGCGACCAGGACTGCGACGTCGAACATCTCGTCGAGGGTCTCCGCGCGGATCACGCCCGCCTGGTCGAAGAGCGCCTCGACCTCGGTGTCCCGGGTACCCGGCTGGCCGCTCCGCGCCTCGGCGGCACGCTGCCCGGCCCGGCTGCGGGCGCCCTTGACGCAGAGGATCGGCTTCCTGGCGCTGACGCGCCGGGCGATGCGTGTGAAGCGGCGCGGGTTGCCGAACGTCTCGAGGTAGAGCATCGCCAGGTCGGTGTCGGCGTCCTCCAGCCAGTACTGGAGCAGGTCGTTGCCCGACACGTCCGCGCGGTTGCCGGCGGAGACGAACGACGAGAAGCCGATGCCGCGGGCACCGGCGTGCTCGAGGATGACGAGGCCGAGCGCCGCCGAGTGCGAGAAGAACCCCACGCGGCCGCGCTCGGCGAGCGCCGGGGCGAGGCTCGCGTTGAGCCGGACATCCGGGTTGGTGTTCATGAACCCGAGGCAGCTCGGCCCGACGAGCCGCACGCCGTGCGCCCGCACCAGCTCGACGAGCCGCTGCTGCCGGGCCGCGCCCTCGGGCCCAGCCTCGGCGAACCCCGCGGTCATCACGACGAGCCCGCGGGCGCCCCGCTGAATGGCGTGCTCGGCGGCCTCCTGCACGGCCTCGGCGGGCACCGCGATCACCGCGAGGTCGATCGGCTCCGGAACCTCCGCCAACGACGGGTACGCGCGCACTCCGTGGACCGAGGAGGCCTGCGGGTTGATCGGGTAGACCGTCCCGGCGAACCCAGCGGCGAGCAGGTTCCGGAAGATCATGTTGCCGATTGCGGTGCCCTCGCGGGAGGCGCCGACGACCGCCACCGTGCGCGGCTTGAGGACTGGACCCAGCGAGTTCGCTGCGGCCAGCCGTTCACGCAGCTCGGCCTGCTCGCGCTGGGCCGCGGCGCCGGTGACCGGCAGCTCGACGTGGATCGTGTCGGCGCCCCACACCCGGTGGACCTGGAACCCCGACTCGCTGAACACCCGCATCATCCGCTGGTTCTCGGGCAGGACCTCGGCATCGAAGTCGACGTAACCGTTGGCCGCCGCCAGGCCCGCGAGCCGCTCGAGGAGGAGCGTGGAGATCCCCCGCCCCTGGAACGCGTCCTCGACGAGGAAAGCGAGCTCGGCAGTCCGCCCGTCCCTCTCGGCGACGTAGTTCCCGAGGCCGACGACGCGCTCGCAGTCGTTCTCGACCACGACCGCGAGCAGGCACCCACGATCGGTGAAGTCGCCGGAGCACAACCCCTCGATCGTCGAGCGGGAGACCTCCGAGATGCTCGCCATGAAGCGCAGCCGCAAGCTCTCCCGCGAGACGCGGTGCATGAACGCCTCGACGAGCCCGACGTCGTTCGGCGTCGCCGGACGGAGCAGAACACCCTGGCCGTCCTTGAGCAGGGCGTGCTCGCGAAATGCCATCCCCTCCGGTATCACGCGAAACATGTAATTAACGGTACCACCTTTCGTCCATGCCCTGCCGAGCTGAACGGCCCGGTTGGAACGGAAAAGCCGGGGCGCCGGACCACGGCGCCCCGGCAGGTCTGACCAACGAAACGGCTCGGCCCTACGACATCTTCTGGATCGCTTCGACCACCTCGGGATTCGCCAGGGTCATGACGTCGCCCGGATCCTTGTGGTCGGCGATCGCCGCCAGCACGCGGCGCATGATCTTGCCCGACCGCGTCTTCGGCATGTCCGGCACGATCCACACCTTGCCCGGCTTGGCGAACGGCCCGATCTCCCTCGCCAGCGTGTCGGAGATCTTCTGCTCGAGCTCCTTGCTGGCGGTGTACCCGGGCTTGAGCGAGACGAACATGTGCGGGACCCGGCCCTTGATCGGATCCGGCACCGGCACCACGGCCGCTTCGCCGACCTCGGTGACCGTCAGGGCCGCCGACTCCAGCTCCTTGGTGCCGAGCCGGTGACCGGACACGTTGATGACGTCGTCGATGCGTCCGAGGATGCGGAAGTACCCGTCGGCGGCGTAGACCGCGCCGTCCCCGGCGAAGTACGGCCAGTCGCGCCAGTCCTTCGACTTGGGGTCCTTGTTGTAGCGGGCGTAGTACTGCCGGACGAACCGCTCGTCGTCGCCCCAGATGGTGAGCATGCGGCCAGGCCACGGGTTGCGGATGCAGATGTTGCCAGCCTTGCCGGCGCCGCGCGGCAACACGTTTCCCTCGTCGTCGAAGACCACCGGGTAGATCCCTGGCACCCCTGGGCCGCAACTGCCGGCCTTCATCGGGTGCAGCCCCGGGATGGTCGAGCACAGGAAGCCGCCCGTCTCGGTCTGCCACCAGGTGTCGACGATGACGGCCTTCCCGTGGCCGACGACCTTGTGGTACCACTTCCACACCTCGGGCTCGATCGGCTCGCCGACCGTGGTCATGTGCTTGAAGTTGTGGTCGTACTTCAAGGGCAGGTCAGGGTCTGCCCGCCGGAGGGCACGGATCGCCGTCGGCGAGGTGTGGAAGATGTTGACGCCGAGCTCCTTGGCCACCCGCCAGGGGCGCCCCGCGTCGGGGTAGTTCGGCACCCCCTCGTAGATCACCGAGGAGGCCGCGAGGGCGAGCGGCCCGTAGATGATGTAGGAGTGGCCGGTGATCCAGCCGATGTCGGCCATGCACCAGTAGACGTCCTCGGGATGGATGTCCTGGATGTACTTCGAGGTCCCGGTGACATACGCGAGGTACCCGCCGATCGAGTGCTGGGCGCCCTTCGGCTTGCCGGTCGTCCCCGACGTGTACATGAGGAACAGCGTGCCCTCTGCGGGGAGCCTCTCCGGTTCGACGATTGCGTGGCGGTACTTCTTGAGGAGGTCGTTGACGATGAAATCGCGCCCCTCGACCATCGGCGTGGCGGCCGAGTACTTGCCCGGGTAGCGCTGCCAGATCAGGACCTTCTCGATCTTCTGACCCTCCTTCGCCGCCTCGTCGACCGCGATGTCCGCCTTCTCCTTGTGGTCGATGAGCTTCCCGGCCCGGTAGTAGGCATCTCCGGTGATCAGCACGCGGCTCTTCGCATCCACCGCGCGATCAGCCGCCGCCTTCCCCGAGAAGCCGGAGAAGACCTGCGAGTGGATCACGCCGAGCCGCGCGCAGGCCAGCATCGTGACCGCGAGGTCGGCCGTCATCGGCATGTGCAGCGTCACCGTGTCGCCGGCCTTCAGACCGCAGAAGTCGCGCAGCAGCGCGGCAAACTCGTTGACCCTCACGTACAGCTCCTGGAAGGTCATGTGCTGGATCGCCTCGTCCTCCGGCTCGGGGACGAAGTGGATCGCGGTCTTGTTCCGGTGCTTCGCGAGGTGCCGGTCCACGCAGTTGTAGCTCGCGTTGATCTTGCCGCCGACGAACCACTTCCAGAACGGGGGCTTGGACTCGTCGAGGATCGTGTGCCAGTACTCGTACCAGTCGAGCAGGTCGGCATACTCCTTGTAGCAGTTCGGGAAGTTCGCCTCCCCGAAGCGCTCGAGGACCGTCTCGTCCGTCATGTTCGCCTGGGCGATGAAGCTGGTCGGCGGGTAGATCAGCTCCTCTTCCTTCCAGTGCACCGCGATTTCGGCCTCGGTCACCGCCTGGTCACGCTTGTCTTCCGCCATCTACGCCTCCCTCGTTGCGGGTCTGTTCCACAGGGGGCGATGCAAGGGGCCCCCGGGATGGTTCGCTGCTCCGGCGGGACTGCGCCGCGCTCCCGCTCTACACCCCGAGCGCCCGGCAAACCCGCCAGGGCCGCCGAGCGCCACCGACCAGCCACAGCTAGAAGAAGAAGAGCTGGCACTGCAGCACGAGCTGGTTGCGGTCGGGCGCGCGGTCCTTCTCCAGCTTCGCCCAACCGAGCTTGACGTTGAAGTTGTGGTTCGAGTGCCAGTAGGCCAGGCCGACCTGTGACACCGTCTCGTCCGCCGTGGCGTCCGCCTTGTAGTTGCGGTTCGCGACCTGGACGAACGGGCCCAGCTTGAGGGCGCTGAAGTAGTAGGACGCCTCGAAGAGCGTGGCGGTCTGTTCGGGCAGCGTCGTCAGCGTCGTCCCGCCGTCGTACTTGATGACGTCGGCTTGCAGCGTGACGGCGTTCTTCCCGACCGGCCAGTCGAAGTAGACGTCGAACGCCGGCGCCTGGTAGTCCTCCTGGCGGTCGTAGCTGGCCCCGATCGCGAGGATCTTCTTCTTGCCGAAGTTGGTGCCGGAGTAGAAGAAGCCGGTCTCCGCCTCGAACGGGTAGTAGACGACCCGGCCGATGGTGCGCAGCGCGTTGCGCGAGTCGGCCTCGCGCGCCCCCTGGAACACGCCGAGTCGGTACTCGAAATGGTTGCTCGCCAGGTAGCCGCGCGCCTGGACCCCGTAGTCGCGCCCGACGCGGGAGCCGGTCGGCCCTGAATGGAGGAACGAGTACGGGCCGTAGTCCACCGGCAACAGCGTGGTCGCCCCCTGCTCGGAGTTGTGCGAGTTGGGCGTGAGCAGCAGGCCCGAATCGATCATGATCTTGGGCGAGAACGCGTAGGTGACGATGATGTCCTGCATGAAGATCGTCCCGTCGTTCTTCTTGCCCGTCGCGTCGGCCTTGCCCAGGTTGGGGCTGTCCGTCTCGACGAAGAACGACAGCTTGTCGCCGATCTTCCCGCCCATCAGGATGCGCATGCGGCGGACGAAGAGGTTCTGGGTCGTGCCCTCGCCGTCCGCGGTGTCGATCCACTCCCCCTGCGGCTGGGTGAGCAGGCCGAACTTGATTGACGACTTGCCGTCCTTGGAGGCGATCTCGAACTGCCCCTGCGCCGGCAGCGCCGCGACGACCGCCAGCACCATGCACCCGAGAGTCAGCCGGTTCACGCTCATCTCATCGCTCCTTCCCGCCACCGCCTCACGCACGTCGTTCCGCCGGCAGTGCCGGTCGCTTGGCCAGGAACTCGAAGACCAGGGCAATCACGGCCAGGACCGCCGCCGTGTAGAACGCGGCCTTGTAGTCCTTGTACTTGTCGAAGAGCGCGCCGCCGATCTTCGGCCCGATGATGCCCGCCACCCCATAGGCGGTGAACAGGAGGCCATAGTTGATCCCAGCGTTCTTCGTTCCCCAGAAATCGGCGGTCGTCGAGGCGTTCACGGAGAGCTGCGTCCCGAAACACCAGTAGACGACGAAGACCATCACGTAGAGCATCGCCACGTTGTTGCCGGAGAGGTAGAGCAGCGGCATCGCGGCGGCGGACACGCCGATCATCAGCCGCAAGACGTTGAGGCGTCCGAGTGCGTCGGACATCCACCCCGAGAGCACTCGGCCCGAGGCGCTGCCGACGGCGCCGACGAAAAGCGTCATCGTCTGCAGGGCCTCGCTCGAGATCTTCATGCTCTTCGCGAAGGGAACCAACTGGCTGATCACCATGAGGCCGGCCGAGCACCCCAGAGCATAGGCGACCCACATGAACCACGCGGGCGCAGTGCGCCACATCTCGCCCGGCGAGAACTCGTACGTGGTCGCCGCCGACTTGGACGCCGGAGCCGGCACCCAGCCCGGCGGGCGGTAGCCGGCCGGAGGGTTCTTCAACAGGAACGCCCCGACGAGCGTCATGGCGAAGAAGACGACGCCCAGGACCGCGAACGTGGTGCGCCAGCCGTAGGTCGGGATCAGCCACAGGTTGGCCATCGGCCCGAAGATCGCCGACCCGCCGCCGTAGCCGGCGACGGCCAGCCCGACAGCCAGGCCGCGCTTGTCCGGGAACCACTTGGCCATGACCGGGATCGGGGTCGCGTAGCCGAAGCCGTTCCCGACGCCGACGAGCACGCCGAAGCAGACGATCAGGTAGGTCAGGCTGCTCGTCTTCGTGCAGAGCAGGAAGCCCAGCGTGAGGAGCACGCTGCCCACCAGAGAGATCCGGAAGGGACCGAGCCGATCCTGCAGCCGGCCCGCGACGATGAAGCTCAGTGCGAAGACGACGATGGCGACCGTGAACACCGTCGAGGTATCCGCCCTGGTCCAGCCGAACTCCTTCTCGAGAGGCGCCACGAAGACGCTCCAGGCGTAGAGCGAGCCGAGGGCGAGGTTCATGCACAGCCCGCCCACCACGTGCCACCACCGGTTCAGGTGCGTCTCGTGCGGAGCTTGAGCCGTCGCGCTCATGAGCCGGCCCCGCCTCTCTCGTCGCCCGACGAGCCCACGCGGAAGCACCGTGGCCCACCGGCTCGGCCGGTCGGGACCTGTCGGTCGCCTGCAGACCGGCCGGCGCCCCGGCGTGGGCCACATCCCGAACCGGATCGGACGAGTGGTGCACCAACGAAGACGAGCCAGCGCTGCATCGTTCCCCCCAGTCGCGACGCACCCCGGCCGGGGTACGTCCTGCCCGTACCGCGATCACTGCCGAACGTCGAGTCTTCCATCCCGCATTGTTGACGATGAAATTACGGACTGATTTCACGTCTGTCAAGAGGGCAGGCATGTCGAATTGCAATTTACTTAAAACATTTATTTACAATTACTTACATGTCATACTGAAGTCACAATCATGTGAAAAGCAACTCATATACGAGCAACTCACTTAGTGAATTGTCGTTCAATTCTTGCAGTACAAACTCTCGATGCTCGTGCGGACCAGGCTGTGCGCCCCGCGGCGGGACTACCGTGACCCGGTGCCGGACTCGCCGGCCGCGCCGAACCGGAGCACGGTGATACCGACGCCGGCCGGGTAGCTCGCCGAGTCGGCGAGCACCGCGCACGGCGCAACGCCGGACTCCCAGACCCCGGCAGCCCGTGGCGAGCGGGACAGCACGACCCACCAGGAACCCCCGGGCTCCGGCCGATTCCGCCGGCAATCGAGGAGCTCGGTGACGGGATCGACGGCCCGCGTGGTGCGGACGTCGAGGTCCTCGCGGCGGAGGTACCGCCGGACCGGCCAGGCGTTGAACCACGGGTCGAGCACGACGCGGTCGCCCGGTCGGGCCCGGGCCTCGAGCGCGGCGACCGCTCCCCGCCAGTCCTCCTTCGCGCCGCCCAGCCCCAGCGTCCATCCCGCCGTCCCCACCACGCTCACCGCCAGGAGTGCGCCGACCGCCAGGGCGGCCGCGCGGCGGGGCAACCCCAGGAGGCCCGCAACCAGAACGAGCAGCAGCAGCGGCTGGACGATCCCGAGGTAGCGCTCGCCGTACATCGGCACTGCCAGCGACACGACGAACGGCACCGCGAAGACGACGAGGACCACTCCGGCGGCGTGGCGCACGGTGGCCGCGGCCACCACCCCGTGAGCCTGCCGCCGGGCGATCCACAGACCGGCGGCACCGAGCAGGCCGAGCCCGAACACCGCCACCAGCGCCGGCCAGGCATGCAGGAACGCGGCGACCGGGTCGGCCTTCATCGCCACCGTCGACGGCACCACCGCGAAACCGAAGAGGAACCGGAACCACGCGTACGGCAGCACACCGGGGAGCGACTGGTGAAACTGCTGCCCGCCGGAGGCGGCCAGGGTGCCGACTACCGCGAGCCAGGGCGCGAACAGCGCGCCGATTCCGGCGTGCACCAGGACCAGCCGCCGCCACGAGTCCCCTGCACCCCGCCCCGACGCGAGCCGAACGGCACGCACCAGCGCACTGCCGCCGAGGACGAAGGCCAGGTAGTAGTGGGTGTAGAGCCCCGCGGCCCCAACGGCGAGGAGGGCGAGCTGAACGGTCGGACCGCGGTCGCGCGCCGCCCGTTCCTCGAGCATGAAGACGGCGAGCGCGAGCAGGGTGGCGAGGGAGTACATCCGCGCCTCCTGCGCGAAGTAGACCTGGTACGGCGAGACCGCCAGCAGGGCCGTCCCGAGCACGGCCTTCCCCGCCCCGAACCGTCGCGCCAGCCACCACGCGGCGAGCGCGAGCACAATGATCGAGAGCAGCGCGGAAAGGCCGCGCAGCCACGCGTCGGAGTCTCCCCACCGCATCCACAGGTGCAGCAGGACGTAGTAGAGCGGCGGTGTGTGCGCGTCGCCGACGTGCCCGGAGACCAGCGTCGCGACCGGCTGGCGGGCCACGGCGACGCCGTACGACTCGTCGAGCCAGAAGCTGGTGCGGTCGAGGGCGATCACGCGCAACGCGGCCCCCGCGAGAACGGTCGCGAGGAGCGCCGCCACCGCCGGCCGGGTGAGCCGCGCCGTCACGACGAGCCCCGCGCGCCAGGGGACATCGCGAAGGTGGCCGCCAGGAACTCCCGCAGCGCCGCCTGGGCCGAGGCGCTCGCGGTCACCCCGCCGTCATTGTGACCGCCGGCGAGGCGCACCAGCCGCTTCGGCCCGGGGGCGGCGCCGAGGAGCCGCTCCGCCATCGCGAACGGCACGATCTCGTCGTCCGGCGAGTGCAGGACCAGCAGCGGGCAACCCAGCACGGGGACGCGGGCGAGGCTGTCGTAGCGAACCCGGGTGATCATGAACCCCGGCACGAACGGGTAGTGGACGCGCGCCATCGCGGCGATGCTGGTGAACGTCGACTCGACGACGACCGCGGCGGGACGGTGCCGGGTCGCGGCCTCGATGGCGACGGCGCCGCCGAGCGACTCGCCGAAGAAGACGGTGCTCGCGGCCGAGATCCCGCGTGTCCCCAGGAACGCGACGGCCGCATCCATGTCGCGGGTGGTGCCGGCCTCGCTCGGCCTGCCCCCGCTGCGGCCGTAACCGCGGTAGTCGAAGAGCAACACGCCCAGAGCCAACCGGTGGAAGAGCCGCGCGTGGTCGAGCCGCTCGGCGACCGTCCCGGCGTTGCCGTGGCAGACGATCACGGCACGCCCGGCCGGGTCGCCGGCGGGGATCCACCACGCGTGCAGCCGCACCGAGTCGGCGGTCACGAGCTCGACGTCCTCGAAGGCCAGGCCGGCGTCCGCGGGCGTGCCCGCCAGCGTCCGGCCGGGGAAGAAGACGAGCGCCTCCTGGCGCGCGAACATCAACGCGAGCAGCGCCACGACGACCAGCGCGACGGCGCCGAGGGCGACGGCCACCGCCTTCACGCCGTCCCTGCCCGCGCCCGTTGCCGTGCCACGAGCCCCGACCGACCGCTCCGCAGCGTCGCGCGAGTCATGCGGCCGGCTCAGCCGTGGACCAGCGCGACGATCGGCTCGAGACCGTCCCGGTCGACGTCGTCGAAGTGGGCGGGGTGGCCGGAGTCGACGTCGAGCACGCCCACCACCGCCCCGTCGCGGTTGCGCAGCGGTACGACGATCTCCGAGCGCGAGCGCGGGTCGCAGGCGATGTGGCCGGGAAACGCGTGGACGTCTTCGACGATCACCGTCTCGCCGCGGTCGATCGCCGCCCAGCACACCCCGGTGTGGGCGGCGAGGACGAGACAGGCGAGCGGGCCCTGGTACGGCCCGACGGTGAGCTCGCCGTCGCGCAGCAGATAGAAGCCGGTCCACGAGAAGCCGCGCATCTTGGCGTGCAGCACCGCGGCGATGGTCGCCATCCGCGCCGTGGGGTCGGCGGTCTTGACGACCAGCTCCCCGAGCTGCGCCGCCAGGCGCCGGAACCGCTCCCGCTTGACTCCAGGCTCCATCCGCCCCTCCTTCAACGCCGCCGCTCCCGGGCCACCGCGAGTGTAGCCGCGGCGGCCGCAGCGAGGAAGCCGAGACCGATCGCCGTCGGCCGCGCCCCGAGGGCCGGCAGCGCGACGACGCCGACTACGGCGGCCGATACCGCCGCCCCGATCTCGTCGGCGGCGAACGCCACGCCGGCGCGGCGCGCCGCGGCGCCCCCGGCCATCGCCGCCACCGCCGGGAACGCGGCGCCCGTCAGCCCGCCCGCCAGCAGCAGCAGCGGCGGCACCGCACCCGCCGGCAGACCCGCCGCGATTCCCAGCGACAGCCCCACGCCGCCGACCATCACGACCGCCAGCGATCGCGGGCCGGGGTGACGGCGCCGTGCCGCGGCCGCGCCGCCGGCGATGCCGGCCATGAAGCACGCCGACAGGGCGCCGATCTCCGAGTAGACGGCGCCGACGGTCGCCTGCCAGGCGGCGAGCAGGAGCAGCCACCACCCCATGGAGCAGAACCCCACGACGGCGGCGATCTCGACGCCGGCCGCCCGGCGGGCCAGCGTGCTTGCGAGGAGGCCGGCGACGGCGAGGACCAGCGCCCCGCCGAGCGCCTTCGGCGCGACGGAGCCCAGCGCGGCGACGGCCCGCACCAGCGACGGTGAGCCGCGCACCTCGACGAGCGCGGCCGCGAGCGGCACGGCGCGCGGACGGGCCGCCGTCGAAGGCGGCTCGTCGGCGTCGGCGAGGACGCCGGCCAGGGTCGTCGCGCGGACGGGATCGAGGAGCGCGCCGAGCAGCTCCGGCGGGAACGCCGGATCGACGATCCCCCGCGAGGTCCAGCGGCGCGCCAGCTCGACCGGATCGAGGACGATCGCGGCGCGATCGTGGGCCGCGACGAGCAGGACCTCGTCGCCGGGCACCGCCGCGACCGCCGGAAACGCCGTCCGCACCGAGGCGTGAACGGTCGCGAGCAGCCGGCCGCCGACGCCGCCGAGGAAGGTGTCGCCGACGCCGACCCGGACGACGAGCACCCCGCCGGGCGCCAGCGACGCGGCGGCCGCGGCGAAGAACTCGGCGCTCCGGGTCCGCGCTTGGCGGAGCGTGGCCGGATCGGCATCGAGGAGCAGGACGAGGTCGTAGCGGTGGGCGCCCCGCACCAGCCGGATCGGGTCGCCGTGCCGCAGCAGCACCCGCGGATCGTCGAGGGACCGGGCGAACCCCGCGCCCAGGGCGTCCCGCAGGAACTCCGTCGCCGCACGGTCCTCGTCGACCACCTCGATCGAGTCGGGCCGGTGCGCGAGCAGCGTCGCGACGCTGCCGTCTGCCGACGCCCCGACCAGGAGCACGCGGCGGGGGTCCGGGTGGAGAAGCATCGCGAGGTGGGCGCGCGGCGCGGCCCGCCAGGGATCGGGCCAGGTGGCGGCCAGCCGACCGTCGGCGTAGATCGCGACGGGGGCCGTCCCGGACGCCTCGAGGCGTTGCTGGGCCGTCTCGCGCCAGCGACCCGGCTCCCCGGGACGCCGCGACCACGCCCAACCGGCTCGCGTCAGCGCGTCGCCGACCGGGCCCGCCGCCGCCACGGCCCCACCGAGCAGCACGACGGCCGTCGCGACCCGCCAGCCCCGTCTCGCCACCGCCCCGAGCGTGAGCGCGGTGCCGCACAGGACGGCGCCGGCGCTGCCGAAGCCGGCCAGCAGGAAGGTGAACGCGGCGCCGCCGGCGACCGCGCCGACGCTCTCGAGGGCGTACGCCCGCCCGGGCGCGGTCTCGTCGACGCCGGCGACCAGCGCCGGGAACGCCCACCCTGCCGTCAGCGCCGCGGGAAGCACGGCGAGAAGCCAGACCCACGCCGCGCCCCAGGCCGAGCCCGTCTCGCCGGCCGCGGCGCCGGTGAGCAGCGGTGCGGCGCGCAGGAGCACCACGCCCACGCCGACCAGCGCCAGCGAGGCAGCCGGGAGGACGCGTGCCGAGGCCGGGCGCGCCCGCCGGCACCCGAGCCACGAGCCGGCTCCCATCCCGGCGAGCCAGACCGCCAGGACCGCCCCCCAGGCCACTTCCGACCCGCCCAGGGCCGCCATGCCCTCGCGGAGGAGGACCGCCTGCCCCACCCCGGTCGCGGCGCCGAGCGCCAGGAGCGGCGCGAGCTCCGGATGGAGGGAAGGAAGGCGCATCTTTCTATTATCCGCGCAGCCGGCGACAGACTCCCATCGACCACTCCGTCATCCGGATTGACACCCCCGCGAGAAGGCGCAAGATTGTTGTAGATCCGATCAACTGCGACGGCTCGCCCCCGAGCGCCCGATCGGCGCAACGTCTTTCGGAGGCCAGGCCGTCGCGGTTGCGGGGGTCAGGGTGATCGGCAGAACCGTCTCCCACTACGTCATTCGCGAGCGCCTCGGCGGCGGCGGCATGGGCGTGGTCTACCGGGCCGACGATACCCGCCTCGGTCGCCCGGTCGCGCTCAAGTTCCTCCCCGCCGAGCTCACCGACGACCCGGTCGCGCGCGAGCGGTTCATCCTCGAAGCGCGCGCCGCCTCGGCCATCGACCACCCCCACCTCTGTACCGTCCACGAGATCGACGAGACGCCGGACGGCCTGGTCTTCATCTGCATGACCTACTACCCGGGCGAGACGCTGCGCGACCGCATCGCCCGCGGGCCGCTCCCGGTCTCCGACGCGCTCGTCATCGCCATCCAGATCGCCGAGGGGCTCCAGGCCGCGCACCTCCGCGGCGTCGTCCACCGCGACATCAAGCCCGCCAACGTCGTCCTCACCGCCGACGGCACGGTGAAGATCGTCGACTTCGGGCTGGCGACGCTCGTCGGCAGGGCCCGGCTGACCCGCACCGGGACAACCGTGGGAACGGCCGTGTACATGTCGCCCGAGCAGGCCCAGGGCCACCCGGTCGACCGCCGTACCGACCTGTGGTCGCTGGGGATCGTGCTCCACGAGATGCTCACCGGCAGGCCGCCGTTCCTCGCCGACAGCGACCAGGCCGTGATCCACTCGATCCTCCACGTCACGCCCCCGCCGGTCTCGTCGCTGCGCGCCGACGTCCCGCCACAGCTCGACGCGGTCGTCGCCCGCTGCCTGCGCCGCGATCCCGCTCAGCGCATCGCCGACGCCGGCGCGCTCGGCACCGAGCTCCGGCGCGTGCGCTCGCTGATCACCTCGGCCAACGTCTCGACGCTGACCGGCCTCCGCCCGGTGAGGCCGCGTCCGCGGTTCGCCTTCCTGGCCGCCGCCGCCGCCGCGCTCGCCGCACTGGCCGCCTCGGTGCCGCTCGCCCCGACCGCGTGGAAGGCGGTCCGCGCCAGGCTCGCCGGCGACGGCCGCGCCGCCACGCAGCACATCGCCGTCCTCCCCTTCACCAACGTCGGCGGCGAGCCCGCCAGCCAGGCCTTCTGCGACGGCCTCGCCGAGGACCTCTCCGGCCGTCTCTCGCAGCTCGAGCGCTACCACGGCTCGCTCTGGGTGGTGCCGGTCGCCGAGCTGCGGGCCCGGCGGGTGACCAGCCCCGGCGAGGCGCGCCGGGTCTTCGGCGTCAACCTCGCCGTGACCGGGGCGGTGCGCCGCGATCCCGGCTCCGTCCGGCTGATCATCAACCTCGTCGATGCCGAGCAGGCGCGCCAGCTCGCCTCGCGGACCCTCGACGAGGGGATGGACCGGCTCAGCCGGCTCGAGGATGGGGCGGCCCGCACGCTGGCCGGGATGCTCGACCTCAAGCTGCGGCCCGAGGCGCACGCGACGCTCCGCGCCGGCGGCACCGAGAACGGCGAGGCGCTCGACCTCTACCTCCAGGCGCTGGGGACGCTGGAGGGCGGCACTGGCGCCCCCGACCCGGCGGCCGCGGTCGCGCTGCTCGATCGCGCCGTCGCCCTCGACCCGGAGTTCGCGCTGGCCCACGCCAGCCGGGGCCAGGCCTGCCTCGGCCTCTACCGCACCACCAAGGACCCGCGCTGGGTGACAGGTGCCGAGGCGAGCTGCCGGGCGGCGCTCCACATCGAGCCCGACCTGTCCGCCGCCCACGTCACCCTCGGCCAGCTCCACACCGCGACCGGCCGGCACGAGGAGGCGCTGGCGGCGTTCGAGCGCGCCCGGTCGATCGAGCCCGGCAACCCCGCTGCCCTCGCCGGCCTCGCCCGCGTCCACGAGCTGACCGGCCGGCACGCCGAGGCGGAGGCGACGCTGCGCACCGCCATCGCCCTCAAGCCCGAGTACTGGCCGCTGCACAGCGCGCTGGCCCGCCACTACTGGCAGCGCGGCATGCTGGCAGAGGCCGAAGCGGAGTACCGGGCCGTCCTCGCCCTGACGCCGGAGAACCACTGGGCGGTCAACAACCTCGGCGGCCTCCTCCTGGCTGCCGGCCGGCGCGGCGAGGCGGGCGCGCTGTTCCGCCGCTCGCTCGAGCTGCACCCGACGTACGCGGCCTACTCGAACCTCGGCACCATCGCGTTCGCAGGTTCCGACTGGCCGGAGGCCGCACGGCTGTACACCCGCGCGCTCGCCCTCGACGACCGCGACTACCAGGTGTGGGGCAACCTGGGCTCGGCGACCCACTGGATGGGCGGCGCCGACGAACGCGCCAACGAGGCCTTCGGCCGGGCCGTCACCCTCGCCGAGCGCCGCCTCGAGGTGAACCCGCGCGACGCCGAGGTGCGCGCCGACGTCGCGAGCTACCAGGCCATGCTCGGTCGCGCCGCGGCCGCCCGCGAGAGCCTTCGGGCCGTGGCGGAGGCGGCGCGCGACGATGCCTGGCTTGCCTTCCGCACCGGTGAGACCCGCGAGCTGCTCGGCGAACGCGCAGAGGCCTTGAAGTGGCTCCTGCGCGCGCTCGAGCTCGGCCACCCGATCGTCGAGATCGAGACGGCGCCGGCGCTCGCCGCCCTGCGCGCCGACCCCCGCGGCCGGCGGCTCTTGGCCGAGCACGCCGTCCCCGCCGCCCCACCGACCGACAAACCGCGCACCTAGAGGAGGACGATCATGAGTGTCCACAACGTTGCCGTGTACCGCCACGGGGCCATGTACAAGGTCTCGCCCGGGACGCTGCTGGTCCAGAGGGACGACGAGATCGTCTTCTGGCCGATTGAGGTCGGAGCAGTGGAGCTGTTCTGCCCGGCCGGGATCCTCGAAGTCGAGCCGGTGGAGCTCTCTCGGAAGAAACGGTCCAGTGCCACGAGGATTCACCGAACGGCGCGAATTCACGTCCGCGTCACGGCCACCCGCGGTCCCGGTTGCTTCGAGTACGGCGTGTACATCGGGGCAGAGCACGTCTTCGCCGAGGGCGGCTCGCAGCCGAAGATCATCGTCCTCGAGTAGCCGGTCCGCCGACGCGAGCCGCGATCGACCGGGAGCCCGCACATCGCCGTGTGCTCCCGCTGCGATTCAGTCTCCGCTCGGCTACAATGAGGGGCCGCCACGTCGCGCGGCGCCCGGAGGAACCCGCATGGCCAACGTGCAGCACGACCTCATCGTGATCGGCTCCGGACCGGGCGGCTACGTGGCCGCGATCCGCGCCGGGCAGCTCGGCCTCGACACCCTGGTCATCGAGAAGGACCCCAACCTCGGCGGCACCTGCCTGCAGCGCGGCTGCATCCCGACCAAGGCGCTCCTCCACACCGCGGACCTGCTGCAGCACGCCCGCGAGGGCGCGAAGTTCGGCGTGGTGTGCGGCGAGGTCACCCTCGACCTCAAGGCGGCGCACGCCCACAAGGACCGGGTCGTGCTCAAGAACTCCAAGGGTGTCGAGTTCCTGTTCAAGAAGAACAAGGTCGCCTGGGTCCAGGGGACCGGCAAGCTGCTCGGCAAGGGCGTCGTGGAGATCACCCGGGCCGACGGCAGCGTCGAGCAGCGCCAGGCGAAGCACATCGTCCTCGCCACCGGCTCGATGTGCGGCGACCTCCCGCACATCAAGGCCGACGGCGAGCGGATCATCAACTCGGACCACGCCCTCAAGCTCCCGGAGGTCCCTGGACGGCTCCTGGTTCTCGGCGCCGGCGCGGTCGGCATGGAGTTCGCGTCGATCTTCCACCGCTTCGGCGCCAAGGTCACCGTCGTCGAGCTGCTCGACCGCGTCCTCCCGCTCGAGGACGCCGACGTCTCCGCCGAAGTCGACAAGTCGTTCCGCAAGCAGGGGATCACCACCCACGTGGCGACCCGCGTCGAGGAGGTCAAGGTCGAGGGCGGGGTCGTGCACGCCCGTGCCGTGACGGCGAAGGGCGAGACGCTGCAGCTCGAGGGCGACAAGCTGCTGCTCGGCGTCGGCCGCGTCGCCGTGTTCAAGGGGATCGGCCTCGAGACCACCCAGGTGCAGGTCGAGCGCGGCCGCCTGGTCGTCGACGAGTTCTGCCGCACCCACGAGCCCGGCGTGTACGCCATCGGCGACCTCATCAACACGCCGTGGCTGGCGCACGTTGCCTCGATGGAAGGGATCATGGCGGTCGAGCACCTGGCCGGGAAGAACCCGCCGCCGATCGACTACCGGCAGGTCCCGAGCTGCACCTACTGCCACCCCGAGGTCGGCTCGATCGGCCTCACCGAGGCACAGGCGAAAGACAAGGGCCACGACGTCAAGACCGGCTCGTTCCCCTTCTCCGCGATCGGCAAGGCGGCGATCATCGGCGAGACCGGCGGGTTCGTGAAGATCGTCGCGGACGCGAAGTACGGCGAGATCCTCGGCGTCCACATCGTCGGCCCGCACGCCACCGAGCTGATCGCGGAAGCCTCCGCGGCGCTGCGCGGCGAGCTCACCGTCGACGAGCTCGTCCACACGATCCACGCCCACCCGACGCTCCACGAGGCGATCCACGAGGCCGCGGAGGCCGTGCATGGCGCCGCGATCCACATTTGACCTCGGCTCGCCGCGGGCGGGCCGAGGTCATCCTGAGGAGGCCGCAGGCCGACGAAGGAGCCCGTCGCGCCTGAGGATGTCTGAATCGATGCGAACGCGCTCCAGGCGCCACGGGGTCCTTCGCTCGCCTTGCTCGCTCAGGATGACGAGCGACGGCAACGCGCGGGAATGAGCAGCGACGGGACGACATTGAACCCGTCGGAAGTTGAGACGAGGGGGACGAGATGCCGGTCAACGTGCTGATGCCGCAGATGGGCGAGTCGATCACCGAGGGGACCATCGT
>JACQZW010000043.1 GCA_016213675.1 Acidobacteriota bacterium
AGGCTTGAGGCTTGAGGCTTGAGGCTTGAGGCTTGAGGCTTGAGGCTTGAGGCTTGAGGCTTGAGGCTTGAGGCTTGAGGCTTGAGGCTTCGCCAAGAAAGCAGTCAGACGTCACTCACGGTATTCCCAGGCCCCAAGCCCCAGGCCTCAAGCCCGGGCGGGTGGGAGGGGGGAACCCAAGCCCCAGGCCTCAAGCCCGGGTGGGTGGGAGGGGGGAACCCAAGCCCCAGGTCTCAAGTCCCAAGCCTCCCTGGGCGGAGGGGCGGGGGCTAGAGTGCTGCCTCGTCCTTGAGCTCGCGAGTCATGAGCGCCGTCAGGGCGTCGCGGACCGAGATGGAGCCCGCCAGGATCGCGTCGACCATGAAGGTGATCGGCATCTCGACGCCGTGGCGCTTGGCCAGCTCGGTGGCGGCCCGGGCGGTCGGCACGCCTTCCGCCACTTCCCGGCCCGCCTGCGCGCTGGTCAGCGTGTCGCCCTGACCCAGTCGCTCGCCGACCTGGCGGTTGCGCGACAGCCCGCCGGTGCAGGTGACGACGAGGTCGCCCATCCCCGCGAGGCCGCGGAACGTCTCCGCCTCGCCGCCCAGGGCCACCCCGAGGCGGGTGATCTCGTGGAGCCCGCGCGTCAGCAGGGCGGCCAGCGTGTTGTGGCCGAGGCCCATGCCGGCCACCATGCCGGCGGCGATGGCGATGACGTTCTTCAGCGCGCCGGCGACCTCCACGCCGATCACGTCCGACGAGCCGTAGAAGCGGAACGCCGGGCTCGAGAAGGCCCGCTGAAGGTCGCGCACCAGGTCGCGATCGCGGCCCGCAAGGACCGCCGCGGTCGGCAGGTGTTCCGCGACCTCCTTCGCGAACGACGCCCCGGACAGCACGACGAAGCGTTCCGGCGCGATGGCGAGCTCGTCGAAGACCACCTCGTCCATGCGCTGGAGCGTCGCCACCTCGATCCCCTTGCTGGCCGACACGACCGCCACCGACGGCGGCAGCGAGCGGCGGAGCTCGGCCAGCACCGGTCGCGACACCTGGACCGGGACAACCCACACGATGGCCTCGCTGCCGTCGACGGCCGCGGCGAGGCTGCCGGTTGCCTCGACCCCGTCCGGGAACTGGAAGTCCGGGAGGAAGAGCGGGGTGCGCCGCCCGCGGTTGATCCCCTCGACGACCTCGCTCTCGCGGGCCCACAGGCCGACGCGGTGGCCGCCGCGGGCGAAGTAGATGGCGAGGGCGGTACCCCAGGAACCGGCGCCGATGACTGCGACCTTCATGGCTTCTCTCCCTTGCCGAAGCGCGGCTCCTCGCCGCCGACGATCCGCTGCAGGTTGCCCCGGTGCCGCCACATCACCACGAGGGCCACCAGGACCGTGGCCACCATGACCGGGGCCGGAGGCCGGAGGACGAAGTACACCGCGACCGGCAGCGCCGCCGCCGCCAGGAGGCTGGCGAGCGCGACGATGCGTGACAGCCCGAAGGCGACGAGCCAGATCCCGGCGACGACGACCAGGGCGTGGGGCGCGATCGTCCCGTAGACCCCGGCCAGCGTCGCCACCCCCTTGCCGCCCTCGAAGCGGAGCCAGACCGGGAAGCAGTGCCCGGCGATGGCCGCCAGGCCGGCCAGGGCGATCCATCCGGAGTCCTGTGTCGCCTTCCGCATCAGCCAGACGGCGAGCGCGCCCTTGCCGACGTCGACGAGCAGTACGAGGAGGGCGAGCTTCCAACCGGCCGCGCGCAACGTGTTGGTTGCACCGACGTTGCCCGAGCCGATCCGGCGGACGTCGCCGCGGCCGGCGAGACGGACCGCCAGGTACGCGGTCGGGAACGACCCCAGCAGGTACGCCAGTGCGACGAGGAGCTGGCGCACGCCGGTCACCCCTCCACGGGCCACCGGCGCAGCGCCGTGTACTCCGCGCCGGTCGGCTTGAGCTCGCTCGAGAACAGCACCGCCTCGCGGGCCTCGAACGGCTGGAAGCTCCACTTGCCGACCCGGACGAGGAAGTCCTGGACGGCGCGCTCGCCCCACGGGCGCTCCAGGCGGGCGAGCGTCAGGTGGAGGGAGAAAGGGCGCTCCTCGTGCGGCACGCCGACGGCGGCGGCGGCATCCTCGATGGCGGCAGCCCAACGCTCGAGCCCCGGCGCCTGTCCGCCGACCCAGGCCACCCGGGGCCGTCGCTCGTGAGGGAAGAACCCTCCTCCGCCGAGCGCGACGCGGACCGGTCGCAGCCCGGCCAGCGCGGCGGGGACGACCTCGTCGAGCCGGCCGACCACGCCCTCCGGCTGCTCCCCGAGGAACTTGAGGGTGACGTGGATCCCCTCCGGACGCACCCAGCGCGCCGCCGCAAGGTTTCGCCTGAGCGTGCCCAGGCCCTGCCGGAGCGTCTCTCGTGCCTGCTCGGGGATCTCGACGGCGATGAACAGGCGCATCACGTCTCCCGGAGGGTCCGCCGCAGCAGGTCGAGGGCGTAGTTCGTCGCGCACTCGCGCACGAAGGTGCGGTCGCCCGGGAAGCGGAACCTCCGGTGCCGGGCGGCGTTGGGCGTCATGGCGGCGACGTGGACCGTCCCGACCGGCTTGTCCTCGCTGCCGCCGCCGGGTCCGGCGATGCCGGTGATGGCGAGGCCGACCTGGGCACCGAGGCCGAGCGCGCCGCGAGCCATCGCCTCGGCCGTCTCCTGCGACACCGCGCCATGCTCCTCGAGGAGCCGCCGCGGGACCCCGAGGCGTTCTTCCTTCAGTTCGTTCGCGTAGGCCACCACGCTGCCGACGAAGACGTCGCTCGAGCCCGCCACCGAGGTGAGCTGTGCCGCGGCCAGGCCGCCGGTGCACGACTCGGCGGTGGCCAGCTTCCAGCCGCGTTCCCGGCACAGCATGAGGATGGCGGCAGGGAGCGTCACCTCGCCGCGACCGAAGAGGTCGTCACCCGCGACCGCCGAGAACGCCTCGTCCATCTCGGCGAGGCGGGCGTCCGCGTGGTCGCCTCGAGCCATCAGCACGAGATCGACCACGCCACGGCCGGCCAGGATCGTCACGGCCTCGCGGCCGAAGCGGTCGTACAGCGGGCTCACGCGCTCCTCGACCTGCGACTCGTAGACCCCTGAGAGCCGCAGCGTTCGCACCTTCATCGCCGCGCCACACCCCCAGCGGGGAAGCAGGTGCGTGGTGAAGATCTCCTCCAGCTCGCGCGGCACCCCCGGCAGCAGGACGAGCGCCGCGGCGTCGAGCGTGACGAGCTGACCGGGCGCCGTCCCCTGCGGGTTCGGCAGGATCTCGGCGCCCTCGATGACGTCGGCCATCCGCAACGCGATCTCCGGGATGGTCCGGCCGGCCCGGCGGTAGCGCGCTTCCAGCGCCTTGACCAGGGCGTCGTGGCGTAACAGTCCGACGCCCATTGCCTGCGCGACGCCCTCCCGGGTGACGTCGTCGGCGGTGGGCCCGAGGCCGCCGCTGACGACGACCAGGTCGGTCCGGGCCGCCAGCTCGCGGACCGCACGGGCGATGGCGCCGGCGTCGTCCTCCACGCACCGCTTCTCGACGAGCGCGTAGCCGCAGCGCTGCAGCAGGCGGGAAGCGAGCAGCGAGTTGGTGTCGACTCGGTCGGCGCGCAGCATCTCGGAACCCACGGCCACGAACGCGGCCCGGCGGAAGGTGAACATGCGGGGATTATAGGAGCGCCAAGGCCCACCCACCCGCCCGGTCGAGAGTCGAGGGTCGAGCCACCGCCCACCCGCCCGGTCGAGAGTCGAGGCGCCACCCGCCCAACGGAGCCGCAATCCAGGCCCTGCTCGACTATCGACCCTCGACTCTCGACGGGCTGAATCCGGAAGCCCTGCCGCACTTGCCTCCTCCACCGCCGTGGTAGATAGTTGTCCGATGGAACGCGACCAGCTCGTGGCGTACCTCGACGATCTGCTCGATGCCGACGACATCAAGGACGTTGCCGTGAACGGCCTGCAGGTGGCCGGGCGCGGCGAGGTCGAGCGGCTGGTGACCAGTGTCTCCGCCTCGGCCGAGCTGTTCCGCCAGGCCGCGGCGGGGGGCGCGGACGCGGTGCTGGTCCACCACGGCCTGCTGTGGCGGGGCGACGAGCCGCCGCGGCTCGTCGGGTCGTTCCGCGAGCGAGTCCGCCTGCTCCTCGAGGAGGAGCTGAACCTCGTCGCGTACCACCTGCCACTGGACCGCCACCCCGTGCACGGCAACGCGGCGATCCTCGCCCGCGAGATCGGGCTCGACGGCCTCGAGCCGTTCGGCAGCTTCGACGGCCTCGATCTCGGGTTCGCCGGCGTGTTCACCACCCCGGTCACCGACGAGGAGCTCTTCGCCCGCGTGCGGGCGGCGTGCGGCCAGCGGCCGCAGGTCTTCCTGGGCGGCCCGGAGCGGATCGCGTCGGTGGGCATCGTCACCGGCGGCGCACCGGGAGGGTTCGACGAGGCGGTGAGCGCCGGGCTCGACGCGTACATCACCGGCGAGCCCCGCGAGTGGGTCCAGCAGCGCGCCATCGAGGACTCCGTCCACTTCATCGCGGCCGGCCATTACGCCACCGAGCGCTTCGGCGTGCGCGAGCTCGGCGAGTTCCTCGCCAAGCGCTTCGGCCTCGACGTGCGGTTCATTGACCTCCCGAATCCGGTCTGAGGCCTGTCCCCGACGTCCGGACCTGACCGAACGACGACAACGACCCTGATCGAATCGCGCGTGGCCCCGCTTGTTCCGGCGCGGCGCAATCTGCGCTACTCTTGCGCGCGCCGACCGCGAGGCCGGCGACCAGCGCGCGGCGACCGCCGCCACGAAAGGATGGGTCATGGAGATTCGAGACGACTCGGTGTCTCGCCTGCCTGACGCACCCCTCGATCCCGCCAACCTGCCATTCGGACGCTCCTTCTCGCCCAACATGTTCCTGATGGACTGGGACGAGGGGCAGGACTGGCACGATCCCCGGATCGTGCCGTACGGGCCGATCAGCATGTCCCTGTCGGCGATGGTGCTCCACTACGGTCAGGAGATCTTCGAGGGGCTCAAGTCCTACCTGCACCCCGACGGCTCCGTGCACCTCTTCCGCCCCGACCGCAACGCCGAGCGCTTCATCCGCTCGGCACGACGCCTGTCGATGCCCGAGGTTCCGGTCGACGTCCAGCTCGAGGCGATGCTGGCGCTGGTCGGACGCGACCGCGCCTGGGTCCCCCCGACGCCGGGGACGCTCTACGTCCGCCCGGCGATGATCGCGACGCAGGAGGCGCTCGGCGTGCACTCGTCGAACCGCTTCCTCTACTTCATCCTCACAGGCCCGACCGGCCCGTACTTCCGCACCGGCACCCGCGCGCTGCGCATCCTCATCGCGCGCGACTGGGTGCGCGCCGCACCCGGCGGCACCGGAGCGGCCAAGACCGGCGGCAACTACGCCGGCTCGCTGCTCGCCGGCAACGTGGCGCGGCAGCACGGCTGCGACCAGGTACTCTGGCTCGACGCCGTCGAGCGCCGTCACATCGAGGAGCTCGGCGCGACCAACGTGATGTTCGTCCTCGACGGCGTCCTCACGACGCCGCCGACCTCGGGGACGATCCTCGAGGGCGTCACCCGCGAGAGCCTGCGCATCCTGGCCCGTGAGATGGGGATGCCGTTCGTCGAGCGGCCGATCCACATCGAGGAGATCATCCAAGGCCTGCAGGCCGGCGACTGCACCGAGATCTTCGGCTGCGGCACCGCCGCGGTGGTCTCGGCCGTCGGCGAGCTGGTCGACGTGAACCGCGGCGAGGAGCACGTCTACCGCGTCGACGACGGCCACGAGGGCCCGGTCGCCAAGAAGCTGCGCGAGGCGCTCATGGCGATCCAGCACGGCACCGCTCCCGACACCCACGGCTGGATGGTCAAGGTCTAGCCGGCCTGTCCCCGGTGCACCACGACGCCCGCCCTCGCGGCGGGCGTCACCGTCTCCGGCCGAACCAGCAGGCCGGCGCGATCCCGGCGGCTGCGCGGAAGTGCCGCTCGGCCGCGATCCCGTCGCCCGCGGCGAGCGCTGCGTCGCCGGCGACGCGGTGTGCGAGGGCGGTCCAGACGTGGGCCTCGACGCTGACCCGGCCCTGGCGCTCGAGGCCGGCGAGGGCCCGCCCCGCCAACTCGGTCGCGGTTTCCGTGTTGCCGAGGCGAACGAGTGCTGCAGCCCGGAGGAGCATCGCGAGCTCCCGGATCTCGGGATTCGTGGCAAGCCGCTCGGCGCGAGCCGCCACCTCGTCGGCGCTGCGGCCCCGACGCAGGTCCAACCAGAGCGCGAGAACCTGTGCCGCAGGCAGCGTGTCAATCCACTCCCGACTCGTGCCGAGTGCCGGATCGTCCCAGGCCCCGGCACAGAACGCCCAGACCGCGGCGAGGCCATCCGCGAAAACCCGGTTGGGGCCGTCCTGAGACTCCGGCGAGTACCGCGCGTACGCCTGCTGCAGCCACCCCCGCTCTCCGGCGAGCGCGGCGACGAACGTCATCGCGGTCGTCGGGTCGATCGGACCGCGACCGATCCCCTCGCCGGCGCGCGCCCGGTCGAGCGCCGCGAACGCCTCGGCGTGGCGGCCGACGATCGCGGACTGCTCTCCGAGCCGCAGCCAGAGGTCGAGGTACGAGGGCGTCGCGCGAGTGGCCGCGGCGAGCCGGTCGACGGCCTCCGCGTTTCGCCCGCTCCTGGCGAGTCCGCGGGCGAGCATGAGGTCGGCGGCCAGGCGCATCGGCGCTTCGGCGAGCGCCTCTCGGTGCTCCTCTTCGAACGCGCGGATGTCCGCTGCGTCCCCGCCCGTCTCGAGGGCGAGGCACACCCGCCCGAGAGCCGACCAGAACCGCTGTCGCGGCTCGGCACCCCGGCCGGCGAGTGCCGAATCGATCGGATTGCCCGCGGCGTCGAACCGCAGCTCCCCGGCGTCGCTCTCGATGACGATCCCGCTCCGGCCCGCGCTTCGCAGCTTCCACGGCGGAGCGACCTGACCGATCGGGGTGTAGGCGACGAGCGCGTTCCGCCTGGCGAACTCGACCGGCAGCCAGCGCCCGAGGAGATCGGGGGACGTCCCGACATGGCCTGTCGCCTGCTGCTTGTCGCGGAAGGGGCGCAGCACGATCAGAGCGCCCTGATAGCCGAGCGGGTTGTTGAGGCCGATTGCGACGAGCTCAAGGGCGCCGTCGTCGTCGAGGTCGGCCGGCTCGGCCAGCACGATGTGGCCCGAGTTGTAGAGCAACGGCGATGGAGGGACGTCGACGCGCGGAGCCCACATGCCCACGACGGACGGGTACCACGTGCTGTGCGCCGCGATCCAGATCAGTGCCGGGGTGCCCGCGCGGTCGAGCGGAGCCACCGAGAGCAATGGAGGGTTCACGCGCCCGGAGAGCTCCGGGAAGACCCCGCCGAAGTCGCTGCGGACGGCGGCGATCGAGGTCAGAGGATCGCCCCCGTTGCCCAGGACCTGGATGCTCGCCGCTCCGGCCTCCTGGCCGCTCGCCTCCTCGCCTGCGCTGACCGCGACGGCGGGCACTCCAGGAGCCATGAACTCCGCGAGCACCGCGGACTGCACGACCCCACCGAACCGGTGCCGCCACCTCTCGTTGCCCCGCGTGTCGCCGACGACGACCGTGTCGTTGGCGACGGTCACCCGGGCCGGCGCTCCCGGCCATCGCGGCCAGCCGGCGAGCCCTGCTCCGCCGAGGACAACGAGGAGCCCGGCGGCAACGGCGACCCGGCGCCGGAGGCTCGGCGAGGCGACGGCGAGTCGCCGGCGCAGCGCCTCGAGTGCCGCGGCGCCGTTCTTGAAGCGGTCGCCGGGTGCCTTCTCGAGCAGCCGCAGCACGAAGCGGGCAAGCCAGCGGGGGCAGTCGGGGCGGCGGCTGCGCGGGTCCGGCGGTGTCGCGCGGAGGTGACGGTGCGCGACCTCGAACTCCGATGCGCCCTCGAAGGGAGCCTTCCCGGTGAGCAGGTGGAAGAGGGTCACGCCGAGCGAGTAGAGGTCGGCCGGCGGCCCGGCGAGTTCGCCGCGGATCTGCTCCGGGCTCATGAACTGCGGCGTGCCCACGGTGGTCGCGGTCCGCGTCAGGTTCCCTCCGTCGTCGAGGCGCCGGACCAGGCCGAGGTCGGCGAGGCGGACACGGCCACCGGCGTCGAGGAGGAGGTTGGAAGGCTTGATGTCCCGGTGCACGACGCCCTCGCGATGGAGGAACGCCAGCGCGCCGAGCGTCTCGTCCGCGATGCGGACCACCTCGTCGATGGCCAGCGGTCCGGACTCGAGCTTCGAGGCGACGCTTCCCCCGGAGACCAGCTCCATCACGACGGCGAGCCGGTCGCCGGACTCGATCAGCTCGAACACCCGGACCAGCCCGGGATGCTGCAGGCTGCGCCCGAGCCGAACCTCCCGGCGGATGCGCTCCCGGGCCGCGTCGGTCAGCCCGGGGTGGAACACCTTGACCGCCACCCACTCCCCGAGCTCGGTGTCCTCGGCAAGGCAGACGACGGCCTGGCCGCCCCGGCCCAGCAGGCGCGCCACCTTCCAGCGGGACGGCAGGACGAACCCGGGGTCGGCCACCGGCTCCTCGCCGGGCGGCCAGGCCACGGTGGTGGTGCGGCGATCGGGTCCGTTCTCGTGCACTGTGGTTCGCGACGCGTCCAGGCCGTGACCCTCGGGCCGTCCTATCGGCGGCCGGCCTCGGCCAGGACTTCGTCGACCAGGATAGCCGGGAGCAGGCCGTCGCGCAGCATCGGCCGAACCGCCCTCGCCTCGCTGACCGCCTGCGCGCGACTGCCGGCCTGCCAGAGCGCTTTCACGTAGATGCCACGGGCGAGATCGAGCACCTGGCGGTTCATGAAGTCGTCGCGCGACACCGTCTCCAGGCTCGCAACAAGCGCGGACACCGTGCCGAGCGCCTCGTCGTACCTGCCGAGGCCGAGGTAGGCGGCCGCCTGCGCCAGGCGGCCTTCCCACGCCGCGTCGGGGTTCTCCTCGATCGCCCGCTCCATCGCCTCCGGGTCGTCCGCCGCCGTCCTGCCCAAACGCCAGCGCGACAGGCAGGCCAACGCCTCGCCGTCGGGCGCGAAGCTGAACGCGCGCACGGAGAAGTCGCCCTCGTCGATCCGGTCCCACCACACGTGGGCCCTGGACCACAGGGTTGCCGAGAGGCCGAGCTGGTCGCGGCGGTCGAGGCTGCCCCACCAGTTCAGCTTGCCGAGCAGCAGCCTGACCGCCTGCTCGTCGCGTTGCTCGATCGCGAGGCGCAAGAGCAGGTGGATCGAGTCGTACCCCGCACGCGGCGTGGCCGGCGTGTCGACCCCGGCCCGCAACGTCTCGACTGCGGCGTCGAGCTTGCCGGCGATCGCCTCGATGTGGGCGAGTCGATACGCGACGTCCTCGTAGGGGGCCACCACGAAGGTCGCGCGCAGCACGCGCTCAGCGTCCGAAATCGCCAGGACCCGGGCGAAGGCGCGGGACGCGGCGAGGCCGAGGATCGCTCGGTAGGGCGGCTCCGCCAGCAGGACCGCGGCCCCCGCCTCGGCGGCGAGCAACCGGCGCGCGACCTCGTCCCGGTCCATCGGCTGGTTCCTGTCCGAGAGCCGATCGAGGTGGTTGAAGAACTCCAGGCGTTGGCCGCGCAGGTCCCTTCCGGCGTTGGCACCGGGCGAGGGATTCCCGAAGCGGTCGAGCGCGACGACGCGCGTGCCCGCGCGCAAGGTGATGGAGCCGTCGGGACCCGAACTCAGCTCGGTCGCACCGCCGCCCTCGTCGAGCGGCGTGTACCAGGCCCATTCCAGGCCGTTGGCCGGTCCGATCCCGACGTCGCCGGAGGTGAGCGCGCGGGGACGATCAGAGGTCTGCTTGACCGGGCCCGCCGGCTTCCTGACCACCAATTCACCAACCACGGGCAGCATCGACAGCCGGTTGTTGATCCCGGCGATGCGGAGTCGCGGCGGGGAGGCGCCCGCGACCGGCTCGAGGTCATAGAGCGCCCCCGAGTGCATGAGGATCGGCTGCCACAGATCGGCACCCGGCCAGTAGATCATCACGAACGTCGGGAAGAAGGCGGTGTGCCTGCAGTTCGCGATCACCTCGATCCGGCCGTCGCCGTCGAGATCCGCCACCTGCACGTAGGCGTTCAGGTTGATGGGGAAGTCATACGACCAGAACGTCCTGGCCACGTCGTCGGGCCGGATGCGCGAGACCATGCGGCCGGTGTTGCTCACGATGACGATTTCGGAATGCCTGCCGGCGCCGCGGCGGCCCAGGCTGGCCACCTGGGTCTGGGCGATCGTCTCGGCGGCGCCGTCGCCGTCGACGTCGGCCCTGACCACCTCGCGGATCGGCAGGTCGGTGGCCAGCGCCCACGTCACCCGTCCGTGCCCGTCCACGCCGCGGATCTCGCGCGCCGCGGCCTCGATCCGCACCGTCTCGCCGCGGCGGATCGCCGGAACGACGAACCTCGCCGCGGCGACCGCGAGCGCCGCGACGACGGCGATGCCGGTGCCCGCTGCGACCAGGCGCCGGCGGAACCGCGGCGACCACAGGACCCGCTGGTGCAGCAGCGCGCCGCGCGCCGCGCGGGCGTCCGGGAAGCGGTCGCCGGGTGACTTCTCCAGCAATCGCGCGACGAACCGTCCGAGCCAGCGCGGGCAGTCGGGGCGGGCCCGCCGGGGGTCCGGCACACGGGCCTGCATGTGGAGCCGGGCCAGCTCGAACTGGCTCGCCGCCTGGAACGGTGCGTGGCCTGCGAGGAGCTGGTAGAGCGTGACGCCGAGCCCGTAGAGGTCCGCCGCGGGACCGGCCCGCTCGCCGCGCAGTTGCTCAGGGCTCATGTACATCGGCGTTCCCACGGTCATCGCCGTGCGCGTCAGGTCGCCGGCGTCGTCCATCCGACGCACCAGCCCGAGGTCGGCCAACCTGATCCTGCCGTCGGCGTCGACGAGCAGGTTCGACGGCTTGACGTCGCGGTGCACGATGTTGCGTTCGTGGAGGAACGACAGTGCCGCCAGCGTGTCGTCGGCGATCCTGACCACGTCGTCGACGGGGAGCGGACCGGTCTCCAGACGCTGCGCGAGGCTGCCCTCGGAAACCCACTCCATGACCACGGCGACCCGGTCACCGGCGTCGACGAGCTCGTAGACCCGGACCAAGTTGGGGTGGGCCAGCGACCTGCCGAGGCTGACCTCGCGCCGCATCCGCTCGCGCTCTCCGGTCGACAGGTCCGGATGGAACACCTTGATCGCGACCCGTTCCTTGAGCAGGGTGTCCTCGGCCATCCAGACGTCGGCCTGGCCGCCCCTGCCGAGCCTCCGGGCCAGCTTCCAGCGCCCGGGCAGGACGAAGCCGGCTTCCTCCGCCGTGACCAGCCTCAGCGGCCACGTGCGACTCTCGACCCGGGGGGTTCGCTCGTCGCTGCTCACGGGCTGCGAGTATAGGTCGATGGGCGTCGGACGTGATGCGACGGACCTGTCGGTTGTGGTACGTTCTCGTCGCTCGATCGCCAGCTCGCCGATGGACGGGCGCCGATGCGCCCCGGCGGTCGGGCAGAAGGGCCAAAACCGAGGTGAACTCGACTCCGACCTACGACTCAGCGGCCAGGGGCGCCCCCTTCCTGCGCGAGCTCGTCGAGCTGGCCCGGTTCCGCGACCTGCTCGGCCTGCTGGTCAACAACATCAACAAGACCCGCTACCGGCGCTCGGCCCTCGGCGTGCTGTGGACGCTCCTCAACCCGCTGCTCAACATGGCGGTGCTCACCTTCGCGTTCTCGCAGATCTTCAAGTTCGACCTTCCGCACTACCCGGTCTACGTGCTCACCGGGCTCATCGCGTGGAATTTCTTCTCCCAGACCACGACGTACGCGATGAACACGCTGATCTGGGGCGGCAGCCTCTTGCGCCGTATTTACTTGCCGCGCAGCATCTTCGCCGTCTCGTCGATCGGCAACGGGCTGGTCAACCTCGGCCTGTCGCTGATCCCCCTGGTGATCCTGATGCTCCTCCTCGGTCACCCGCTCTACGCCACCTGGTGGTTCCTTCCCATCGCCGTGCTGCTGTGGGCGATGTTCGCCCTCGGCGTGGCGCTGTTCATGTCGGCGCTCGCCGTGTTCTTCGCCGACGTCGTCGAGATGTGGGGCGTCGCGATCCAGGCGTGGTTCTTCCTGACGCCGGTGATGTACCCCAAGGAGATCCTGCCCGAGCGCTTCATCTGGTACATGAACGTCAACCCGGCGCACAACCTGCTCGAGCTGTTCCGCGTGCCGCTCTACCTCGGTCACGTGCCCGGCCCGAACACGATCGCGGCAGCCGTCGCCGAGGCCGTCGTGGCCCTGCTCGTGGGGTGGTGGGTGTTCACCAGCAAGTCCAACGAGATCGCGTACCGCGTATGAGCCGGGCATGACGGACAACGACCTCGTCATCTCCCTCGCCGACGTGTCGGTGCGCTATCGGGTGCCCCACGAGCGCATCCCCACGATCAAGGAGTACGCGATCCGCTGGCTGCGCCGGCGGATCCGGTACCAGGACTTCTGGGCGCTGCGATCGGTCTCGCTGGAAGTCCACCGCAACGAGGTCCTCGGGATCATCGGCGCCAACGGGGCCGGCAAGAGCACGCTGCTCAAGGTGGTCGCGCGGGTCCTGCAGCCCACCTCGGGGCGCGTCCGCCTGTGGGGTCGGGTGGCGCCGCTGCTCGAGCTCGGCGCCGGGTTCGACCCGGAGCTCACCGGGCGCGAGAACATCTTCCTCAACGGGACGATCCTCGGCTTCTGCCGCAACGACATCGCCGGCCGGATCGACCGCATCGTCGAGTTCGCCGGCCTCGAGGAGTTCATCGACGCCCCGCTGCGCACGTACTCGTCGGGCATGTACGCCCGCCTCGGCTTCGCCGTCGCCACCGACATCCGGCCGGAGATCCTGATCATCGACGAGATCCTCTCGGTCGGCGACGCGGCGTTCCAGGAGAAGTCGTTCGACCGCGTCCGCTCCTTCCTCGGCGACGGGACGACCGTGCTCCTCGTCTCACACAGCCTCGACCAGATCGCGCGGCTGTGCCAGCGGGTCGCCTGGCTCCAGCATGGCGAGCTGGTGACGGTCGGCCCGCCGGACGAGGTGATCGCCCGCTACCGCGCCTGACCTCACCGTCCGGCGTGCTCCGGATCTGGACAGCTCGGCCCGGTGGGTGTGAGTGTTGTCACCGCAGCCGACGAAGTCGAGACGTATATTGGTGATGGGAGGCGAGTCATGATTCGCCGAATCGCGCGTGTCGGGTTCCTGGTGGTTGCCGGGTTTGCGTGGTGGACAGGGTTGCCCGCACCGCGGGCCGCCGCCGCCGCGGTCGACGTTCCTGTGACCGTCGAGCTGCCGGCGGGGGCGCCGGCAACCCTCAGGGCGGCCGCGATCGGGGTCCCGGTGGCGCTGGACGACTGGCCGGTGGCCCCGGGAATGTGGGCCGACGTCGTGGTGACCCGCCGTGAGGTCTACGCCAAGGACGCCGAGATCGTGGTCTCGGTGGGCCGCATGGTCCGGCCCGGCGAGCGGTCGTCGTGGCGGTTCTTCTGGGGCGCGGCGACCGACGACCCGGCGGTGCGCGTGATGATCGCGCTGGACGACGCCGGCACCGTCGCGCGTGCCGTGAGCTTCACAGTCGAGGGCGCCGCCGAGATCCGGCCGTCCGCCATCGGGGGCGTCTTTGAGATCGTCGACGCCGACGCGGCGGCGGCCGCGGCGGGCGCCACGCCGTGGACGTGCGCCCAGGACTCGCTGCCGGCCGAGGTCCCGGTCGCCGCGCCGTGGCCCGACGAGGCCGGGAGCGACCACCTCGCCACGCTGCACACCCTGACCGTCGCCGTCGACACCGACACCGAGCTGCTGAGCGTGAAGTTCGGCGACAACACGACCAATGCGACGAACTACATTGCCAGCCTGTTCGCGGCGATGAACGCGATGTACGAGGCCGACGTCAACGTCCGGCTGCTCGTCGGCACGACCTACCTGCGGGTCGGCACCGACCCGTGGACAGTCACCGGGTCACCAGCAAACGGCGACCACCTGGACGAGTTCGGCAACTACTGGATCGCCAACTACTCCGGCGTGACACGCGGGTTGGCCGCGATGCTGTCCGGAAAGCAGGCCTCGGGCGCCTCGGGGATCGCATGGGTCTTCGCCCCATGTAGTTCCCAGTACGGCTACAGCTTCTCCGAGGTCTACAGGATCGACAACCTCGCCGGCGACGCGCGAATCGTCGGTCACGAGATCGGCCACAACTTCGGGTCCCCTCACACCCACTGCTACGACCCCCCGATCGACCACTGTTGGAGCGGCGAAGTCTTCGGCCTCCACGCCTGCTACAGCGGTGCGACGAGCTGCCCGGGCGGCCCGGGCACGATCATGAGCTACTGCCACAAGATCGGGTGCGGCAACAACCTCATGCAGTTCGGCGCCACGGTGGTCGCCTATCTTGACCCGATCATCGCCGCGCGGGTCGGGACGTGCGTCTTCCCGCAGGGCGGCGGTTCTGACACCGTCGGCATCTTCCGCACCTCCGATCGCCAGTGGTACCTGCGAAACTCGAACTCGGCCGGCAATGCAGACATCGTGATCCCCTACGGCGACCCGGCCATCGACGTCCCCGTCGCCGGCGACTGGAACGGCGACGGCGTCGACACCGTCGGCATCTACCGCGCCGGGACGTTCTACCTGCGCAACACCAACACCGGCGGGACCGCCGACATCGTCGTCGCTTTCGGCGCCGCCAGCGACCTCCCGGTCGCCGGCGACTGGAACGGCGACGGGATCGACACCATCGGCGTCTACCGCCCGAGCATCGGCACCTGGTTCCTGCGCAACTCGAACTCGGCAGGGTCACCCGACCTGAGCTTTGCCTACGGGCTCGTCGCCGAGACCCCGGTCGTCGGCGACTGGAACAACGACGGCACCGACACTGTTGGTATTTTTCGTGGGTCGGACCGCCAGTGGTACCTGCGCAACTCGAACAGCGGCGGCAGCGCCGAGATCGTGTTCCCCTACGGCGACCCGGCGACCGACGTCCCGGTGGTCGGCGACTGGAACGGCGACGGCGCCGACACCGTCGGGGTCTATCGCCCGGCGAGCGGGTCGTGGTTCCTGCGCAACTCGAACTCGGGTGGGTTGGCCGAGCTCTCGTTCTCCTACGGCATCCTGAACGAGAAGCCCGTGGTCGGCGACTGGAACGGACAGTGATGCGAACGAGGCACCACCGACGCGCTCGACTCGGAGGACTTCCGGCGTGAACAGACACTCCATTCCATCGGTCATCCTCCCCTTCCTCCTGTCAGGGGCGGCATACGCAGCGATCATCAACGTCCCGGTGAACCGGCCGACGATCCAGTCCGCCATCGACATCGCCGTGACCGGCGACACCGTGCTCGTCGCGCCCGGCACCTACAACGAGCGGATCGACTTCCAGGGCAAGGCCATCACCGTGCGGTCGAGCGGCGGCGCCGGTGTGACGATCCTCAACGCGCAGGGCTTCGACATCGCCGTGAAGATGTTCAACCGCGAGGGGGCGTCGACCGTCTTCGAGGGCTTCACGGTGCGAAACGGCCAGGGGCCGACGAGCTGCTGCTGGGGCGGCGGGCTCACCTGCCTCGGCTGCGCCGCCACCATCCGGAACAACGTCTTCGAGAACAACAACTCGTGGAACGGCGGGGCAATCGTCCTCCTCGACTCCGGCGGCGTGCCGGCTTCCGCGAAGATCATTGGCAACGTCTTCCGCGGCAACCACGCCGAGGAGCTCGGTGCCGCGGTTGCCAGCATGAACTCGAACCCGACCATCCAGCTCAACCTGTTCAGCTCGAACACCGCCTCCGGCGCCCCGTTCGGCTCCGGCTCCGGTGCTGCCGGGGGAGCGGTTTACGTGTCGTTCGCAACGACATTCACCATCTCGGACAACCTGATCGAGGGCAACAGTGCCGAGCACGGCGGCGGTGGGCTCTTCGTCATCGAGTCGGCGGGGACGATCGAGAAGAACCGCGTCGTCGGCAACGAGGCCCGCCACGGCGCGGGGATCATGCTCGAGGCGTCCTCGGGGCAGATCACTGTTCGCAACAACCTCATCGCCGAGAACGCTGGCCGCAACCTGGTCAGCGGCGACACCTCCTCCGTCCTCGGCGGCGGGGTCGGAGCGTTCCGCACCACCATGCTGTTCGAGAACAACGTGGTGGTGAAGAACACGGCGCACGGCACGACCTGCAATGTGCTCACCAATCCCGGCGGGTGCGGCTTCGGCGCCGGACTGGGCGTGTTCGGCGGGACCGCGACCATCCGTGACAACCGGATCAGCGACAACGAGGCCGACTACGGCGGGGCCGCCTGGCTCTCGCAGGAGTCCGGCGGTGTCATCGCGCTGGTCCAGCGGAACCGGGTCACTCGCAACCACGCGATGTCCAGGCCCGGACTGGCCTGTGCCGACGGCTCCGACTGCACGTTCGACCGCAACCTCGTGACACGCAACACGCTCAGCTCGGGCGCGCCGACCTCGGGCGGCGGCGTCGCCGGGGCCGGCGGGATCGACGTGCAGGACTCGACTGCCCTGGTGACCAACAACTTCCTCGCCTACAACCAGGGGCAGTTCGGCGGCGCCGGGAAGATCCAGCGCTCGAACGTGCGCTGGGTCAACAACACCATGCTGTTCAACTCCGCGACCTGGGTCGGTGGTGCGTTGATCATGGAAGGATCCGAGCCCTCCGGCCCGAGCATCAGCCCGCTCGTCGCCAACAACGTCTTCTCGGGCAACAACATGATCCAGCTCCACGAGCTCGACTGGGTAGACCCGAGCATCCTCAACAACCTCTTCTACAACTCGGCGACCGGGATTTACAGCAGGTGGAACAACGGCTCGCCGCAGACGATCACCAACGTCACGGTGCTCAACTCGCTCGCCGAGGCGGACAACAACCTCGCCGGCAACCCCCAGCTCCTCGCCAACGCCGCCTGCGACGAGTACCACATCGGGAGCAGCTCTGCCGGTCGTAACCTCGGCGTCAACTCGGCCTCCGGCCTGCCCTCCACCGACGTCGACGGCCAGGCGCGAATCGTCGAGAGCACCGTCGACATCGGCGCCGACGAGTACACCTCCACGCCACCCGGCCCGTGCCAGGTGCGCACCGTCGGCATCTACCGCAACGCCGACCGGAGCTGGTACCTGCGCAACACGAACTCCGGCGGCTTCTCGGACGTGGAGATCCCCTACGGCGACCCGAGCGACGTCTCCGTGGTCGGCGACTGGGATGGCGACGGCATCGACACCGTCGGCATCTACCGCGCCAACACGTTCTACCTGCGGGACCTCAACAGCGCCGGCGACGCCGATGTCGTGTTCGCCTTCGGCAGCGCCGGGGACGTCCCCGTCACTGGGGATTGGAACGGCGACGGAACCGACACGATCGGAGTCTATCGGCCGACAACGGGGACCTGGTTCCTACGCAACAGCAACACCGGAGGCGCGCCCGACCTCTCGTTCGTCTACGGCATCGTGGGCGAGACCCCGGTGGTCGGCGACTGGAACGGCGACGGCATCGATACGGTCGGTATCTTCCGGACGTCCGACCGGAGCTGGCACCTTCACAACACCAACGCGGGCGGGGCGGCCGAGATCGTCATCCCGTACGGCGATCCGTCGATGGACCTGCCGGTGGTGGGCGACTGGAACGGCGACGGGATCGACACCATCGGCGTCTACCGCTTCAGCCTCGGCCAGTGGTACCTGCGGAACTCCAACACGGCCGGGATCGCGGACCTGAACTTCACGTACGGGATCGTCAACGAGAAGCCCGTCACCGGCGACTGGGACGGCAGGTAGGCCGACCCGCGCCGCGACGGCGGCGCGATCCGCAACCACCAGGGGAGTTCAGCTCAAGTTGTCGGGCGCGACTGAAGGCGTGCCCTTACTCCCCGGATCGTTCGAAGCAGAGCGCAATGAGCCCGGCGGCGTTGATCCGTCGCACCGACTTCAACCCGGCGCGCGCCTCGAACTCGGCTACGAGTTCCTTGGCTCGCACGTCGCGGTCCAGCTCCGGCTCCCCGGCCCGTGCGTTGTACCAGCTCACCAGCAGCCACACCCGTCGGGGCCGGGGTGGCCTCGCGAGCAGCTCGAGCGATTCGGGCAGCGGCCCGACCAGGACCGGGTTCGACGTCCGCCAGTGGTAATGGAACGCCAGGAGTGCCGCGTAGGGCGGCCAGTGGACGAGGACGTCGTCGGGTCGGATCTCGGCGCGCAGCGTTTCGGTGATCGCACGGTAGTCGAGGTGGCGGTCGAGGTCGTCGAGGCTCGCGCGCCGCAACGCGACCACCTGGGTGGCACCGACGGCGAGGACGGCGGCCAGCGCCGCGGACCCGACAGCCATCCTGCGTGCCGGGGCCGCGATGCGCTGCACCAGTGCGGCGAGACCCGCCCCCGCGCACAGCCAGGCCAGATGCAGGAAGGGCAGCGAGTAGCGCGGCCACAGCGCGTGGTGCAGGCCGAAGACGAGGTAGGCCGCGACGAGCAAGCCCATCGCGCTGACCAGCTCGAGCCCGGCCAGCCGCGCGGCCGTGGAGCTCTCACCATGTCGCCGGAGCACTCCCGACCCGCCGATCACCACCAGGACGACGACCACCAGGGTCAGCACGACGTCTGTCGCGCTTCCGAACCCGGTCCGGAACGGCAGGAACGCGTGATGGAGGAACCGCCACACCATCCCGGGCAGCTCGCGCCATGGCCGCTCCACCACCCAGTACGGCCTGATGCCGTCCGCCGCGGTCTGCGCCGCCATCGCGAAGCGGACCCAGACGAGAGCCGGCACGGCGGCAACGCCCAGGCCGGCGAGCCACCTTCCGATGACTCTGAAGCCGCCCGCCTGGGCGCGGCATCGCTCGCGGTACGCCCGGTACAGGACGAACAGCCCTTGCGCGGGCAGGATGAAGGCACCGAAATACTGCGTGCCGACCGCGGCGAACACGATCAGGCCGTACAGCACGACCCAGCCGGCGACCGCCCTCCGGGCCTCCAGCAGGCGCAGGAGCGCCCACGTGGTGAGCAGGACGAGGAGCCCGGTGAGGGCGTACTCCCGGCCTTGCAGGCCGACTCCGATGTCCCAGCCCGAGAGCGCCCAGAAGCTCAGGACCGCCGGCGGTCCGACGGGGCCCCACCGCGCGGCGAGGTGCCACAGGAGCAGCGCGGACAGCACTGACGCGACCAGGGACGCGAAGCGCAGCAGGCCGAGGCCGCCGTCCAGCAGTCGCGCCGCGCCATGCAGCAACGTGTAGTAGACCGGTCCGTACGGTGACAGGACCTTGATCTCCTGGTACGTCTCCTTCAGCGTCCCGAGCGTGCGCACGTCCGGGGGCGTCGCGATCCGCGGCGGACCGTCCATGTTGGAGAACGCCATGGCCTGGTAATTGCCGGAGGCCAGGACCCAGCGCACCAGCTCGTCTTCCCACGCCCCGTGCGCATCGAGGTTGAGCAGTCGGGCCAGCGTGCCGAGCGCGAGGAGCGCAACCGGCAGGGCCCTGGCGAGGAACCGACTGACGCGCGGGGCATCGAGCTCTGCCTCGCGGGTCGGGATGTCCGGCGCATTCATCGACAGTCAGGGTAGCCGCGCCCTCAGGCGTGTCAAGCGCACCGGTACTCGAGCGCCCTTGACTTGCTGCGCGCCGAGGTCGAGACTACCCGCAAGAGAACAACATGAAAGCGCGGTTGCAGCGACGGGCGCAGGACTGCTCGCGCGTGTGGGCATTCATGCAGTGTGCCCATGCGCCGATCTCCTCCGGACAGCGCGGCCCACCCCTGGGGTCGGGGAGCCCGACCGCCGTGCGGCACCGTTCCCCGGGCCGGTCGTTCCGGGTTTCGTTCGCTTACAACAACAAGACGAGGAGGGGCACATGAAAACATCGATCATCACGGTTGCACTCTGCACCATCTTGGCGGCGGGGTTCGCCGCCGCCGCGCCGCCGCAGGCGGCTCAGGCCGAGGCGAGCTTCGCGCCGTCGAGCCTCGCGCTCCGCACGCCGGTGACCGGGTGGACCAACGCCCATCTGGTGATCGCCGGCCCGGAGGGGTTCCGCGTCGAGCGGACGTTCCTCGCCGACGAGACGCTCGCGGTCGACTTCTCCAAGCTCGAGGACGCCGACGGCAACCGGGTCGAGGTCCCCGACGGCCGCTTCAAGTGGGAGCTGACGCTCACGGCACCGCTTCCGGGAGCGAAGCTCCTGCTTGCCGGGAGCGAGTCGTCGTCCGAGGCGTGGGTCGCGAACGGGACGTTCGCCGTCGAGCATGGCACCCTGGTCGCGCCAGCCGAGGGAAGGCTCAAGAGCCTGCCCACCGCGACAGTCTCGGAGCAGTCGAGCCCGATCGGCCCGGTCGGCGCCCTGACCACGAACCCCTACGGCAACCACTTCGCCGGCAACCTCACGGCTTCGGCCGGGGTTTGTGCGGGCTGTACCGACGGAGACACGGATCTCCTAGACGGCGAAGTCCTGGTCAAGCACAACGAGCCGTGGCTGACGCTTCGCGACCTGGACCACAACTCCCGTTGGCGCTGGTACTCGTGGAACGGGAACCTCTTCCTCCAAACATCACCCCTGAGCGGCACGCCGTGGACCAACCCGATGACGGTCGAGTCGAGTAGCCCGAACAACACGCTCTACCTTGACAGCAGCGGGTCGATCGGCATCAACACGACGACGCCCGGCCAGGAGCTGCAGGTCAGCGTGAGCAACTACACGCCCGCCATGCGGTTCGTCGAGTCAGGCGGGGGCTACGCCGACATCTACTTCGGCAACTCGTACTGGGGCTTCGGAACCTGGCCAGCCGGCGGCAGCTATACCGAGCCTCTGCGGGTCTTCAACGGCGCGCCGACCGAATCGATCAAGGTCCAGAGTAGCGGCGACGTCGTGATCGGGCCGTTCACCAACTACGCGCCGTTCACGGTCGGGTACAACACCGGCGTGACGAACTCTCTGGTGGCGCCGATGATCGTCACCACCTACTCGAGCGGCACCCCGGCCGCCGGCTTCGGGGCCGTCACTCAGTGGGGACTCGAGGCCGCCGACGGAACCATGAACACCGCCGCCGACTTCGGCGCCATCTGGGAGAACCCCTCCACCAAGACCGCCTACCTCATCTTCCGCGCCGCCAACAACGCCGCCGCCACCGAGTACATGCGCATCGAGGGCTCCTCCGGCTACATCGGCTTCGGCGTCGCCAACCCCGCCTACCCGATCCACCACTCGAACGGCGCCCGCCTCACCACCGGCGGGGTGTGGACCGACGCCTCGTCCCGCTCCCTCAAGCAGGACATCGAGACGCTCGACGCCGACGCCGCCATGGCGACATTCAAGGAGCTCGAGCCGGTTACCTACGCCTACAAGGCCGACCCGAGCGAGCACCACGCCGGCTTCATCGCCGAGGACGTGCCGGACCTCGTCGCCGCCAACGACCGCACCGGCCTCGCCCCGATGGACGTCGTCGCCGTCCTCACCAAGGTCGTCCAGGAGCAGCAGAAGACCATCGAGACCCAGCAGCGGGCCATGGAGAGCCAGCAGGCGCAGATCGCCGAGCTGCGCGGCCTCCTCGAGAAACTCGCCGCGAGTCGCTGACCTCTCGCCACCCTCCACCTACCCGGCCCCACGCCCGTGCGTGGGGCCGGTCATTGACTTACCCGCGTGCGCATGGAAGATTGACCTCGAGAGTCCCAGATGTGCACAACTCCGCACCCGAGTGGGTCGGTCCACACCAGGAGCCCGGTAACCGGCGTCGACGAACCGTCCGAGTCGGCCTCCGCACAGCGCGGGCCACCCGGTCGAGGTGCGCCGCACGGCGGCGGCGCGAGGCAGCTCCATTGATGCGGCCGGCGCCGAAGCCGGCCGCAACGCAGCAGGAAGACAAGGAGGATCGCATGAGGAAGGCTGTGATCGTGAGTGCACTGAGTGTCATCCTGGCGGCGGGGTTCGCCGTCGCGGCGCCGCCCGAGTCGGCGCAGGCCGAGGCGAGCTTCGCGCCATCGAGCTTGGCGTTGCACACCCCCGTCAACGGCTGGGCCGCCGCCCGGCTCGTGGTCGCAGGTCCCGAAGGCTTCCGGGTCGAGCGGACGTTCCTCGCCGGCGAGACGGTGGCGGTGGACTTCTCGCGCCTCAAGGACGCCAACGGCGACCGCGTCGAGGTCCCCGACGGCCGCCTCAAGTGGGAGCTGACACTCACCGCGCCGATCCCCGGCTCGACACCGCAACCCGAAAGCAACGACGCGCCGATCCAGGTCTGGGTGTCGTCCGGCTCGTTCCGCGTCGAGAACGGCAGCATGCTCGCGCCGCCGCCCGAGGTCCGCGAGGGCACCTCGGCTGTCGGCGAGGCGAACGGTCCGATCGGCCCGGTCGGCGCCCTGACCCAGAACCTCGGCGGGAACTACTTCCTCGGCAACGTCAGCGTCAACGGAAACCTGTGCGCCGGGGGCACCGCGTGCACGGACGGCCTGAACCCAGGGTACGACATCGAGGCCCGCGACCCAGTTGGGGCAGAAATCAGCATTCACGACAGCGGCACCACGGACGCGGACACCGCTAAGTTCCAGCTCTTCGCCGAGGCGACGTCAGGTGTCCTCTGGATCCAGGACGTACTTCACGGCAAGAACGCGATCACGATCGAGGAGGACGGCCCAAGCAACGCCCTCTACCTCGACAGCGCGGGTTTCCTCGGAGTCAACAACTCGACTCCGGCCGCTGAGGTGCACGTGAAGGCGTCGCTTGGCATCCCCGACATGTGGCTGGAGGCAGGGGACGGCGACAAGGCGGGTTTCCTCGAGGGGTACGAGTGGTTCGCGGTCAAGACACAGGCAGTTGGGGGAAACGAGAACGAGCCGCTGCGCATCTACAACGGTGCTCCCAGCTACATCATCGACGTCAAGCCGACCGGTGACCTCGTCCTCGGCGGGGCCTACACCAATTACGCGCAGCTCACGGTCGGCCACACCACGGCGACCACCAACGGCCTGGTCGCCCCGATGATCGTCACGACCTACTCCTCGG
>JACQZW010000045.1 GCA_016213675.1 Acidobacteriota bacterium
AGGGGTTCCTCCACCACGTCGCGCCGGGCGTCGAGGCCTCCCACCACGTCTCGCTCGGCATCGAGTGGCTGCTCATCGCCCTGTCGGTCGGCGTCGCGGTCTCCGGCATCCTCCTCGCCCGCCGCTTCTACTTCGGCGCCCGCGCCTTCGAGATCCCCAACCGCCTCGCCGACGCCTGGCCCGGCCTCTACCGCCTCGTCGCCAACAAGTACTGGGTCGACGAGCTGTACGCCAAGTTCGTCGTCAGGCCTCTCGAGGCGCTGGCCCGCTTCTCGTGGAAGGGCGTCGACACGGTAGCGATCGACGGAACCCTGAACGCGTCGGCGTGGTTCACCGAGATCACCGGTGACCTGCTCCGCTTCGTGCAGACCGGAAACGTGCGCAACTACTCGCTGATGATCCTGGCCGGCGCCGTCGCGGCGGCCGCGTTCCTGTTGCTGTAGGGGGTGTGACCGTGGCCCTGGAAGGCTTCCTGCTCTCCGCTCTCGTGCTCACGCCTGCCGCCGCGGCGTCTCTCCTGCTCCTGCTGCCGAAGGACGCCGAGAAGGCCCACCGCTGGATCGGTCTCGTGGCTTCGCTCCTGACGCTCGGGCTCGCCGGCATGGTGTGGTCCCGTTTCGACCCTTCCAACGTCGCGTTCCAGCTTGTCGAGACACGGCCGTGGCTGCCCACGCTGGGCATCGCCTATCGTCTTGGGATCGACGGAATCTCCCTTCTCCTCGTCTTGCTGACTGCGCTCCTTCAGCCGCTCGTCCTGATCTCGTCGTGGAGCTCGATCCACCAGCGGGTCAAGGGATACGTCTTCGCGATGCTGCTGCTCGAGACTGGCATGCTGGGCGCCTTCCTGGCCACCGACCTCTTCCTGTTCTACGTGTTTTGGGAGCTGATGCTCCTGCCGATGTACTTCATCATTGGGGTGTGGGGCGGTGAGCGGCGGATCTATGCCGCCGTCAAGTTCGTGCTCTTCACACTGGCCGGTTCGCTCCTGATGCTGGTCGGGATCCTCTACCTGTCGTACCTGCACAAGGCGCAGACCGGAGCGTGGTCGTTCGCCTACGAAGACATCCGCTCCCTGACCATTCCGATGGGCGAGGGCTTCTGGCACTCGCCGCAGCTCCTCCTCTTCGCAGCTTTCGCGCTGGCCTTCGCCATCAAGGTCCCGGTGTGGCCCCTGCACACCTGGCTGCCCGACGCCCACGTCGAGGCTCCCACCGGAGGCTCGGTGATCCTCGCCGGCGTGCTCCTCAAGCTCGGGACCTACGGGTTGCTGCGCTACAACCGGCCGCTCTTCCCCGAGGCGTGGGAGCGGGCCACGCCGTTGTTCCTCTGGCTCGCCGTGATCGCCATCATCTACGGCGCACTGGTGTCGTGGGCGCAGAAGGACATGAAGAAGCTCATCGCCTACTCCTCGGTCTCGCACATGGGCTTCATCATTCTCGGTCTCTTCGCCGGGACCGTGGCATCGACCCAGGGGGCACTCATCCAGATGGTCAACCACGGGTTGTCCACCGGGGCCCTCTTCATGCTCGTCGGCGTGGTCTACGACCGCCGCCACACCCGCCTCATCGAGGACTACGGCGGCTTGGCGGCCGTCATGCCGCTCTACACCGGGGCGTTCCTCATCGCAACCCTGGCGTCAATCGGGCTACCCGGACTGAACGGCTTCGTCGGCGAATTCCTCATCCTCACCGGGTCGTTCCCGACCCACCCGGTCGCCGTGATCCTGGCCTCCACGGGGATCGTCCTCGGGGCCGTGTACATGCTGACCCTGGTCCAGAGGGTGTTCTGGAACCCGCTCGTCCACGAGGAGAACAGGACGCTCGCGGACCTCACCTGGCGAGAGGCTCTGGCCTTCACGCCGCTCGCGGTGTTCATGGTCTGGATCGGCGTGCAGCCCGGGACCTTCCTCAGGCTCTCGGAAGCCGCGGTGCGCCATCTTGTCGGAGGTGGGCTGTGAACCTCGGCGATCTCTCCGCGATCCAGCCCGAGCTTGTCCTGGTGGCCCTCGGCTGCCTCCTGGTGCTGACCGATGCCTTCGTCCCGAGCCTGCGGAGCCGCTTCGGCAGCATGGCCGCCATCGGCGCCGGAATCGCGCTCGTGGTCCGGTGGACCTCACCGACGCCGGGCATGGTCTGGTCAGGAGCGCTCGTCGTCGACGAGCTCGCCCGGTTCGTGGACAGTTACATCCTGGTGGCCCTCGTCCTGGTATGCGTCATGGCCGAGCCCTACCTGGCCCGCACGAACGCCCGGTTCGGCGAGTTCTATGCGCTCCTGGTGTGGGCCGCGGTCGGCGCCATGGTCATGGCCAAGGCCGACCATCTTCTCGTCGTCTTCATTGGCCTCGAGCTCCTCTCCGTCGCCCTGTATGTCCTGAACGCCTTCCATCGCGAGAGTTCCCTGTCTCTCGAGGCAGGATGGAAGTACCTGATGGTCGGTGCCTTCGCTGGTGGCGCGCTGCTCTTCGGGATCGCGCTGCTGTACGGGGCGAGCGGGACGTTCTCGCTGTCGGCGCTGGCCCCGCTGGTGGCCGCGCACACCCTGACAGGAAGCCCCCTGCTGTTCCTCTCGCTCGCGTTGATCCTCACCGGAGTGGGCTTCAAACTGGCGCTCGCACCGTTTCACGCCTGGGCGCCGGACGTCTACCAGGGCTCGCCGACGCCGGTCACGACCTTCCTGTCCGTAGTCCCCAAGGGAGCGGCGCTCGTGGTCCTCGCGAGGCTCATCGCCTTCCTCGCCCCGGCTGAGCTTTCACCTCGCTGGACGATGCTCCTCGCCGCCATCGCGGTCCTGTCGATGACGCTGGGCAACCTGGTCGCCATTGCTCAGCGCGACGTCAAGCGCATGCTCGCCTATTCCGGCATCGCCCACATGGGCTACGCCCTCGTCGGTCTCGTCGCGTTCGGCTTCGATGGGCTCTCCGGGGTGCTGGTCTACCTCGCCGCCTACACCCTGATGAACGTGGCGGCCTTCACCGTCGTGTCGGCCTTCTCCGAAGCCGAGGATGAGCCCCACCTGCTCACCGACCTCGCGGGTCAGGGATGGCGACGCCCGGTCCTGTCGCTGACCCTGGGGCTCGCCATGTTCTCGCTGGCCGGCATCCCGCCCACGGTCGGGTTCATCGGGAAGTTCCTCGTCTTCCGCGCCGCCGTCAACGAGGGGCTGGTCTGGCTCGCCGTCGTTGGCGTCCTGAACAGCCTCGTCTCAGTTTTCTACTACCTTCGGGTGGTGTACTATCTCTACATGAAACCCCTGCCAAAGCGGGAGCCGAAGTACTCCGAGCCTTGGCCCGCCCGGCTCGTTGCGGCAGCCTGTGCCGTGGGGATCGTCGTCCTGGGTGCGCTGCCAGGTTGGGTCGTCAGTGCTGCCGAATCGGCGGCACGGACCCTCGCGAGGTGAGGAATGGCCTTCAAGCGATACATCCCAGTCGAGAGCATCTCCGAGCTGACCATCAACAGGTTGTCGGTGTACCTCCGCTGCCTGCAGCAACTCGAGCAGGAGGGCGGCACGACCGTCTCGTCACAGGAGCTCGCTGACCGCTTTCACCTCAACTCCGCTCAGATTCGCAAGGACCTCGCATACTTCGGCGAGTTTGGGATTCGCGGCGTCGGCTACAACGTCGCGCAGCTTCGGGAACACCTCGTCAACATCCTCGGGCTGCACGAGGAGAGGCGTGTACTGGTCGTCGGGGCCGGGAACCTCGGGACCGCCCTGTCCCACTACTCGGGATTCAACACCGGCGGCTTCCGGATCGTCGCGATCCTCGATGCCGACCCGCACAAGCTCGGCAAGAAGGTGCCTGGCGGACTGACCGTCGAGCCTGTCTCTCAGTTGCCCGGAATTGTGAAAGAGCGGAGAGTGCACATCGGTGTCATCACCGTGCCGGCCACGGCCGCCCAGAAGGTCTTCGACGAGCTCGTCGAGTCCGGCGTCCAGGCAGTTCTCAACTTCGCGCCGGCACAGCTCAAGGGCCATCCCGAGGTCAAGCTGAAGAACGTCGACCTGAAGATCAACCTCGAGCTGCTCTCGTTCTTCCTGACCCACGCCGCGCGGATGGCTTCGATCAGTTGACCTGGGGCTGCGAAGCCGGCCTCTTTCCCGGCCCGGTGCCGCGAGCGTCCTGCAGTAGCTCCTTGGCCCGTCGCTGAATCCTCTCGAAGCGCCCCTGTTGCGTCGCGATGCTGACCCTCACGGTCGCCAGGAGTGCGGCATGGCGGAGCTCGGACGGCGTCGGCTCGACATCCTCCTCCAGCGTGTCGATCTGCTCCGCCAGACGGTCGATCTGCGCCTGCAGAAACTGGCGACTGGCGGCATCGCGCGCCACGGCGAGCTGTGCCGTGAGGTCCTCGCGGGCGCGACGGAGCTCCAGGCCCAGCACTCGGGCGTCCTCGCGACGGCGCTGGAGCGACAGGAGATGGCCGATCTCGTCGCGGACCGCCGTGTAGCGTTTCCAGTCCGCCCCGGCGAGCTCGGCGGCCTGCCGCTCGGCGACCGACAGCTCTTCGATCGCCGCCAGCGCGCTCCCCCTTCGACGTTCCGCCGCGGCGAGCTCTCGGTCCAACCTTTCGAGCGCCAGCTCCCGCACCTTTAGGTAGAGCGTGATGTCCTCCGCCTGCAGCTCAATCCCGGCGTAACGGACCGCCTCGGCCGTCGGCGTCGGAGTCGCCCGGGTGTCCGCTGGTTCCCTTCCGCAGCCGGACACCAGGGCGATCGACGCAGCCGCGAGCCCAAAGTGAAGGCCGACACGCACCGTTGGAGCCTAGCACCTTCCCATGCGAGCGCAACAGAAGTAGAGTACGGGCTGCGACGATGACGGCTCCGAAACGCATTGGCAAATATGAGATTGCTGACCAGATAGGCGTCGGTGGCTTCGGTGTCGTCTACAAGGCCTGGGACCCGTACATCCAGCGGTGGGTCGCCCTCAAGACCTGCGCCGCCACGGACGAGGAGGCCACGCAGCGCTTCTTCCGCGAGGCCCAGCTCGCCGGTGCGCTGCAGCATCCGAACATCACCCTGATCTTCGATTTCGGGATCGACGACGGCACACCCTACTTCGTGCAGGAGTTCCTCTCCGGCAAGGACCTCGACGAGCTCGTCGAGCACACGCAACTGAGCTTCGAGGGGATCCTCGCGATCCTCATCCAGGTCTGCGTCGGGCTCGAGTTCGCGCACTCCCGTGGCATTGTGCACCGCGACATCAAGCCGGCCAACGTTCGCGTCCTCGAGGACGGCACCGTCAAGATCATGGATTTCGGGATCGCCAAGTCGCTCCAGGCCGAGTCGAGTCTCACTCAGACCGGCGTCGCGCTGGGCACAGCGGGTTACCTCGCCCCCGAGCAGCTCTCGGGCAAACCACTCGACTCGCGGACCGACATCTTCTCTCTCGGCGTGATGGCGTACGAGCTCATCGCTGGAACCCGGCCTTTCGCTGGGCCGAACATCTCGAACGTGATCTACCAGATCCTGCACCAGGATCCGGTCGCACCCCGACAGCGCAACTCTCGTTGTCCCGAGAGGCTCGAGAGGGCGATCCTCAAGGCACTCGCAAAGGACCCCGACGAGCGGTGGCCCACGGTCCGTGACGCCGGGCAGGAGTTAAAGGAGGTCCTCGCGTCGCTGTCGGGCCGGACTCAGGCCCAGCGGACCGAAACCACGACCGCCCTGGTCCGAGGCGAGCTTGCGCGGCTTGCCGGCCGGCCGTCGCGGAATCTCACGGCTCCGACGCAGCTCGCGGCTCGGCCGCTCGACCACCTGCCGGCGGAGCACGTCCCGCCGAAGGAACCAACCAAGCGAGGACTCCTCTGGGTACTGGCGCCTTTGACCGTCGTGGCCGTGGCCGTCCTCGCCTGGCTCGCATTCCGAGGCATCGCCGAAAACAGCGTCGCCGATACCCCTGCGGGGCGCTCGATCCCGATCCCGGCAACTGCGGTCCTCGGCCCTTCCCCAGCGCCCATTCCAACCCCTGGCCCTCAGCGGGTGTCCGTCGAGCTGTTCGTCGACCCGGTGTCGGAGATCGAAGTCGATGGGGTGTCGCTCGGCAAGGTGCAGTCGACGCGGGTAGACCTGACCGTCGGGGGTCACCGCATCCGGCAGCGCATTCCGGGCTATCGCGACAAGGATCACGCGGTCGAGGTGACCACCCAGACGACCCAGCTCAAGCTCCACCTCCCACCCTTCGGGCTGCTGACCGTCGTCAATGACTTCGGCGTCCCCGTGCAGGGGGCCCGGGTCTACCTCGACGACGAGGAGCTCGGCGCGCTTCCGGTCAAGGACCGGAAGGTGCCGGCCGGCGTGCACACCCTGGTGATCAACTGGCCCGGCCGCGGGGAGTACCGCGAACAGGTCGAGATTCCGCCCGGGGGTTCGGTGCCGCGGATCGTCGCGCCCCAATGAGGCCGGGCCCGCAAGCGTTGCGCTAAACTCGCTGCATGCTCCCCCGCCTCGCTGCGCTCGCGATCCTCTCGCTGCTCACGGCCATCGAGCTCCCCGGGGCCGACCCGCTGAGCGAGGCCACGGATGCCTTCCGCAAGGCCGACTGGCCCAAGGCCGCGAAGCTCTTCGTCACGGCGGCCGAGGCGGAGAGCGACAACACGAAGCGCGCCGAGATCCGCCTCCGGCTCGCCCAGGTGTACTTTCTGATGAACAACCGGCCGAAAGCCGAAGAGGCCCTGGCCGCGGCGCTCGCCGACCAGCCACAGCTCGAGCTGGTCCCCGAGCTCTACACGGACGATTTCCTTCGCGCCTTCGCGAGGGTGAAGGCACGCACCGCCAACACTCCGGCTCGACCGGCCCCGCCGGCGCCGGGAGCGGGCACCGCTCCCGGCACGCAGGTCGCGATCAGGCGCAGGCTCGCGGATGCCGTCGACAACACCGCTCTCGAAGGCGCCCTCGCCGACATCCAGACGCTCGAAAACGACACGCCTCCATCGAGCCTGCCGGAGGTCCTCGAGCTCAAGGCCGAGGCGCTGGACCGGCTCGGGCGGAGCGGCGAGGCAGTGGAGCAGCGGGGTCGCATCATGGCCTTGCGCGCGGCTGCAACGGCGCCACCGAACACGCCCGTCGTGCCTCTCGATGCCCTCCTCGAGGCCCGGCGCCTAATCGCGTCCGGGAGGCCGGAGGATGCCGGCGCTCTCATGAGCGGCGTTCTCCAGGCCCTGCCGTCGTGCGTCGCTGCCCTCGAGGTTCGCGGCGAGGCGCTGCTGGAGGCCGGCAGCCTGGACGACGCGGCCACCGCGCTGCGCACGGCCATGATCACCAGCGAGAAGCCGGAGCTGTGGCTCCTGCTGGGCGAGGTCGAGCTGAAGCGCGGGCGCATCCCTTCGGCGCGCGACGCATTCCGAAGGGCCGTCGATCTTGACCCCGGGAACGATCGGGCGCTCGCTGCACTCGGCCTGCTCGCCGCCCGGATGGAGGACGTCAGCACGGCCCGAGAGATGCTCGACCGGGCGCTGAACGCGAACGGCACCCTCCTCGAGGCGCGGGTCGTGCGGGCCCAGATCGCCCTCGAGGAGCAGCAGGCCAACGCCGCGCTCCAACACCTGCAGCGTGCCTTGCAGGTCAAACCCGATGACCCCTGGGTCAACGGCTGGTACGGCGTCGCGAACCTCGCCGTCGGAAACCCGTCGGTCGCGATCGAGCGTCTCGAGGCAGCCAGGAAGGCCGGCCTGGAAAGCTTCTCGCTCCCGCTGGCCGAGGCGATGCGCCGCCAGGGGAAGGTCGCCGAGGCCTTGGCACTGCTCGACGGTCTGCGCGAGGCTGGTGCCGAAGGGCGCATGGTCCGAGCGCGCTGCCTCCTGGATAGCGGCCGTCCGCCCGAGGCCGTCAACCTGTTGCGTGAGCTCTCGGTCGAGCGGCAGGGGTCCGGCAGGGAGCGCTACCTCCTCGGTGCGGCACTTCACGCCTCCCGGAACTGGAGCGAGGCGGCGACCATCCTGGTGGCCGCCTCCGGTCTCGGCGGTGCGCCGTCCACCGCCAGGGAAGCTGCGTCCAACGCCGAGGCCACGCACCAAGCGCAAGAGCTGATGGACTCCGCCCTGGTTCCCCCGCCATCCCCGCCGAAGGACTAGCCGCGACCACTCTCGACCGGTCGACCCCCGGCGGCCCGAGGCGAACGAGCACCGGCGAGCCTCTCGATGGCCTCCAGGAGACGACGTGCGGCATCGGCCGGCGGGTGCCCTCCGCCCTCCCAGGCGCGGCGAGCGGCGACTCGCGCGCCGGACAGGCTCTCGGGATTCCTCGCCACATGGGCCACGATCCGAACCAGTTCGGCGGCACCCGCTCGCCCTGGTGCAATCCGGAACGCCGCTGAGGGTGGGAGCTCGAGGAACTGCCGGTATCCGGAGACGACAACCGGTGTCCCGACCGCCAGGAACCGCAGTGCGGCGGCCGATGTCTCGCCGGCAGTCGGGTAGCGCGGCACGAGCCCGAGGTCGGCGGCCGCGAGGATCCGCCCCAGGGCGTCCGGCTCCGCCCAACCGGTCAATCGGACCCGATCGGCAACGCCGGCATGGCGAGCCTCCTCCTCCAGCAACCGGCCTTCCCGGCCTTCACCGACCACCAGCAGCTTGATCGGGACGCCGAGCTCCGCCAGCGCGAGAACGGCGACCAGAATGGTCTGCAGCCCCTTTGCCGGAGTCAGAAACCCGAGGTGGGCGAGGACCACCTCGCGCTCGGGCAGGCCGAGGTAGCGGCGCGCCTCTGCACGCTGACCGCCCGGCAGCGCCGACACCGCCAGCGGGACCTGTTCCACCGGGGTTCCAGGCGAGGCGCGGCGCACGCGGGATGCGGCGTCGTGGCTGTGGACCACGACCGCGTTCGCCAGCCGCAGGTAGACGCGGAGGGCCGGGAAGAGGAAGGGATCGAGCCGGCCGTGGAAGCCGGACCGCCGCGCCGCGGCGATCGCGCCGCCGGCGGCACCTTCCGCGTCAGTCAGCTCGGCGTCGAACCGGTCCCACGCGTCCTCCGAAGCCGCCTCCTCGACCAGAAGGTGGTGCAGGACGCTGTCGTGAAGGACCACGGTCCCACCGAAACGACGCAGCCGTGTCGCCACCCATTCGTGGTAGGGGTTGTTGCCGAGGTGGAGCAGCGAGACCGCCTCTCCGTCAGGGGGCTGAGTGCAGCCAACCCGTGGAATCCCGGTCGCCCACACCTCTTCACCCGCGGAGCGCCAGTCAGGAGGAGTCACCAACGTCACCGGAGCGTGCGCGGAGAGGAACGGCAGCAGCTCCGCGGCATAGTCGGCCACTCCGGACCTGGTCGGAGGGAGTGGCGACGCCCAGAGGATCGCCGGACCGGTCCCACTCGACAGTCCGGGATCGGCGACTCGGGCAGATCTCCCGGTCATGCCTAGCCCTGCTGCGCCGCCAGGACCTGCTGCTTGAGGTAGGCCTCGATGAACCGATCGAGGTCTCCGTTGAGGACGCGGTCCGCATCGCCGACCTCGAAATCGGTCCGCAGGTCCTTGACCAGGCGGTATGGCTGGAGCACGTACGAGCGGATCTGGTTCCCCCACGAGATGTCCTTCTTGGGGCCCTTGATCTTGTCGAGTTCCTCGTCCTTCTTCGCCCGCTCCAGCTCGAAGAGGCGGGCCTTGAGCACCTTCATGGCCTGAGCCAGGTTCTTGATCTGCGAGCGTTCGTTCTGGCAGCTCACCACGATGTTGGTCGGCAGGTGCGTCAGGCGGACCGCCGAGTAGGTGGTGTTGACCCCCTGCCCGCCCGGTCCCGACGAGCAGAATCGATCGATCCTGACGTCTTTTTCGTCGATCTCGACGTCGATCTCCTCGTCGACCTCCGGGTAGATGTGGACGGACGCGAACGACGTGTGTCGACGACCCTGGGCGTCGAACGGCGAGATCCGGACGAGCCGGTGAATCCCGCCCTCGCCCTTGAGGTAACCGTACACGTACTCGCCCTTGACGAGAACGGTCGCCGACTTGATGCCGGCTTCCTCGGCATCCTGGGTGTCCAGCAGCTCTGCATCGAAGCCCCGGCGCTCGCACCACTTGAGGTACATGCGAAGGAGCATCTGGGCCCAGTCGGCCGACTCCGTCCCGCCGGCACCGGGGTGGACCTCGAGGAAGGCGTTCGAGGCGTCGTACTCGCCGGTCATCTTGGTTTCGAGCTCGATTCTCTCGAGCTTCGGCTCGATTCGCGCCAGCGTGCGGACGATTTCCTCTTCGGCGCTGGCATCCTCGTGCACGAGCTCGACCAGGACCTCGAGCTCCTCGATGCTCTCGGCGAGAAAGCGATCGGTGGCGAGCTTGGTCTCCAGGGCGCGGCGCTGCCGCATCACATCGCGCGCCCTCTGCTGGTCGGACCAGAAATCGCTGTGTTGGGTGAGCTCGACGAGGCGGTCGAGCTCCGCTGTCACGCGCTGACCGTCAAAGGTACCCCCGGAGGCTCGCCATGGACTCGCGAACCTGCGTGGCCCGTGTGAGAACGTCCTCGATCATCTTTCCCCCGAAATGCGCCAAGGAAGAGTCTCAACGTGGGTTCGACTCGCGGCGCCTGGTGCCGATAAGTATAGCACCGACAGCGCATAGCGGCATTCCCGCGGCGACCAGCCAGCCCCACCGCACGGCCGGTGTCAGGCCCGTCCCGCCGTGCACCTCGCCGGCGACGATGCCCTCGCGGCCGAACTCGAGGCTCGTCACGAGCCGCCCTGTCGGGTCGATGATCGCGCTGATGCCGGTGTTGGCGGCCCGGACAAGGAACCTCCGGTTCTCGGCAGCGCGCAGCATGGCGAGAGCCAAGTGCTGGCGCGGCGCCGCCGAGTCGCCGTACCAGCCGTCGTTGGTGACGGTGACCAGCACCTCGGCGCCGTGCCTGACCTCCGCGGCATACAGCGAGGGGAACGCCACCTCGTAGCAGACCGCGATCCCGGCCGGACCGACCGGCGAAGGGAGCGGCAGCACGCTGCGACCCGGCGTGAACGAACCGACCTCTCGTACCAGGGGCCGCAGTAGACCGATCTGGCCCGCAAGCGGGACGTACTCCCCGAAGGGCACGAGGTGGACCTTGTCGTAGCGCCAGGGGATGACACCCCCCGGGGAGACCTGGAACACCGAGTTCGCGTACTCCTCGTCGCCCGGGCCTTCGCCGATGGACCCGACCGTCACCCAGATGCCATGGGCGCGAGCGAGTCCCTCGATCTCGGCCCGATACGCGCCGTCCCGCTCGACGATCCGGGGCACCGCACTCTCGGGCCAGACGACCCAACGCGCGCCAGCGCTCGCCGCGGCGGCGGTCAGGCCCTCGACACGTCCTTGGATGGCAGCGAGGTTGTCCCGGTCCCAGCGGTACTCGAGAGGGACGTTCGGTTGCAGCGCCGCGACCCGCTCGCGCGCGCCAGTCGGATGGAACGGCGGCGCTGCAGCCGCTCCGACGAGGAAACCGGCCGAGGCGGCCAAGAGGGCCAGGGCGCCGGCCGCGCGTCGGCTGCGATCGAGAAGTGCATCCAGACCGCTACCCGCGAGGTAGATCACCAGCGACAGCCCCGCGGTTCCGAGAACCGGCAGTGGTGCCATCAAGGGTGGCCACGCCGTGGCGACCGCGGCCGCCGGGTTCCACGGGAAGATCCACGGCGGCAGGTGCTGGATCTGCTCGAACGCCGCCAGTCCGAGCGGGAGGAGCCAGACCCGCCAACTCCCAGGCGCGCGGCCCACACCCCAGGCGACCAGGGCCCAGCCGAGTCCCAGGATGCCCGCCATGACGAGCAGCCCCAGGATCGCCAGCGGCAGGGCGAGATGGCCATACCTGTGCAGCACGATCACGACCCAGGCGACAGCGACGAGCCACTGCGCCGTTCCCGCGATCCACCCGCGCCGGAACGCACCCCAGCCGCGGGAGGTCCCCAGTGCCCTGCCGAACAGCCCGGGTACCAGGAGAACGAGCGGGACGAGCCCGGGGCCCGGCAAGGCCAACGCCAGCGAGACCCCAGCCGCCGCGGCGAGGAGGGTCGGGCGGATCGCGGCGTTCATGCGGTTACCGTAGCAGACCCCGGGGCGCCGACCGATGCGACGGCGCCCGATCTTCCGGGACATACAACGCGCTCGGCGGTCCGCCATCCGGCCGATCCTTGTCGAGGGTCGGCTTCGGAGACTACGATTGTCGCCGAGAAGGGAGCCGCAACATGTCGCGACCCAGGATCGGCGTGGTTCTCTCCGGCTGCGGCGTCTACGATGGCGCCGAGATCCACGAAACCGTCATCACCTTGCTGGCTCTGGACCGGGCAGGTGCCGAGGCGGTGTGCATGGCGCCCGACGTCGACCAGCTCCACGTCGTCAACCACCTCACCGGCGAGGTCGCGGGCGGCGAACGCAGGAACGTCCTGGTCGAGTCGGCGCGTATTGCCAGGGGCAAGGTCTCCGACATCGCCGCAGTTCAGCCTTCCGACCTCGACGCGCTGGTCCTGCCTGGCGGCTTCGGCGCCGCCAAGAACCTCTGTGACTTCGCCCTCTCCGGGCCCCAGTGCGTCGTCCACCCCGACGTGGCCCGACTGGTCCGCGCCGTGCATTCGGCCGGCAAGCCGGTCGCGGCCATGTGCATCGCGCCGGCGATCCTGGCCAAGCTCCTCGGCGACGAGGCACCCGAACTGACCATCGGCAGCGATCCGCAGACGGCGGCGGCGCTCGGGAAGCTCGGCGCCCGCCACTGCGACTGCACCGTCGGCGACATCGTGACCGACGACAAGCACAGACTCGTGACGACTCCCGCCTACATGCTGGCGACGTCGATCACCGAGGCTGCCGCCGGCATCGAGAAACTGGTCGGCGAGCTGATGGCGCTCGTCCACGAGGATGCGTCCGTCGCCCGTCAGTGAGTGATCTGGAGACGTGAGACGCGCTCGACGACGTCGCGGAAGCCGGGGTTGAGCGCCAAGACCTCCACGAAGTTGGAAAGTGCTCCGGACAGGTTGCCGGCCGCTTCTTGAGCCCGGCCGAGCTCGTACTTCAACCCCAGCTCGGCCTCCGCCGGGATCGCTGGCGCGGTGAGCGCGCGCGAGAACCACTCCGCGGCCTGCTCCGGCAGACCCTTGTCCAAGTAGGAGGCTCCGATCATGCTGGCCGCCTCGATGAAGAGGGGCCCCGACTTCGCGGCGAGTTGGAACTCGCCGATCGCCTCGTCGAGCAGACCCATCTCGCGGTAGGCCAGGCCGAGGTTGAAGTGGGTGTCGTAGTCCTCCTCGTGGATCTGCTCCGCCACCCCGCGCTGGAACTCCTTGAAGAGCTCCTCGATGGAGACCTCGCCACTCTGCTCCGCGCCGCGGGCCTCGGCCACGAGTTCGTCCTCGGCAAGCTCCTTCTCGAGCTCGGCGGCGAGGTCGAAGAACTGTTCCTCCTCGCTGAACAGCTCCGCGGCCGATGCCTCCGCGGCCTTCGGAAGCGCTCCTTCTTCCCACCCCCGCGCCTTCAGCAGGGCCTGGCGAGACTTCACCTCGCCATGGTCGGGGAACTGCTCCCGCAACCTTCCGAGCTGGCGAGCGGCCTCGTCGAGCAGGCCTTGCTCGATGAAGAAGTCGACCTCCCGAAGGACGTCGTCGGCGGGTCCGCCGAGCATTCCGGAAACCTCGAGCAACTCCACCGCCTCGTCGGCGGTGCTCTCCACGCCGGTCTGAACCGGAGGTACCTCGAAGGGAGTCGACTCCTCGAACCGCGGCGCGGGCTCGACACTCTCGGGCTGCGGCTTGGCGGGCTGGGCAACCCCCGGGCCCCATGCCAGTGGCGCAGGCGCAGGCTCCGGCCGACTCGGCAGACCGATCAAACCCGCGAGGTCAAACCCAAGTTGCGCCTCCAAGGAGGCCTTGGGTGCTCGAGCTGGCGCCGGCTTCGCGGCCTTGGGTACGGCCTCGCCGAGACCGAGGATCGCCTCGAGGTTCTCGAGCCGGACCGGCGCCAGTCCTGGACGCGAGGGCGGGCTCGCCACCTCGGGCACAGGCGGCGGCACGGTGACCGGCGTCCCGACGGCTCGCGGCGTGTCGGTGGGTTCCGGGGACACGTCCAGGACCGCAACCTCAACATCAGGGACGACGCTTTCCGTCGGCATGACGGGCCCTGCCGGCTCCTCGAACGACGGCACCGCGTCGACGAACGTGGCGGGTTCCGGCTGACGCGGGAGGGCCGCCTCGAACACGGCGTCGCCGCCGAACTCGACCTCCGCGACCTCGCCACCGCCGAGCGAGCCGAGCAGGTCCCGAGCGGCTTGGTGCGTCGGCTCCAGCGCCAGCACACGGTGCAGGTGGCTGATTGCCTTGTCGCTCAGCCCGTACTTCGCGAAGACAACGGCCTCGGTGAAGAGCTCCATGGCCGTCGTCGGAGCGCTCGAGGCCGGCACGGCTGGGGCAGCCGGCGGCGGAGCCACGCCGAAGACGTACTCACCTTGCCGGACGATCTCGCCGGTCGGCTCGCCAGCATCGTCGGCGAAGTCAACGTCGACGAACTCGACCTCGGGCTCCTCCTCCACAAGACCGGCCTGGGCCTGCTCCGACACCACCTCGACCAGACGGCGGGGAGAGTCGTCCAACGTCGGGGGAGCCGCCCCGGTCGCCGGCTGAACCATCGCCGGAGTCCCACCGAGCGCCTCGAGCCTCTGTCGGAACAGCGGGTTCTCCGGGTCTCGCTGGGCGAGACTCCGGTAGAGCTGCAACGATGGTTGCGTGCGGCCTGACCGGAAGTAGGCGTCCGCCAGCGAAGCCTCGATGGAGTTGGCCATGTCGGGGTCGTCCCGGCGATCGAACACCTTGACGGCACGTTCGAGGACGTCGATGTCGCCGGGGGCGCTCCCGATGAGCCGCTTGATAAGGGCCGCGGCGCGACCCACGTCTCCCGCCCCGAGAAGGCGGTCCACGGCCGGAAGCACCTTGTCCTTGGCCTGCTCGGCCTCGCCCACGCGCAGCAGGATGTCGCCATAGAGCTGCACGACGTCGGTCCGGTCACCGATGTAGGGAATGACCTCCTCGAGAAGCCGGCGAGCCGACTTGAGATCCCCGGATTCGGCGAACGCCCGGGACGCCGCACGTTTGAGCTCGGTCCCACCCTTTCCCGCGGAGAGCCCCCGGTTGGCCAGCTCGACAGCCTGGATGACCCTGGCATTGCCGACCAGGGCTTCGATGCAGGGCGCGAGGAAGTCCGTCTTTTCAGGGTTGAGCTCGAGTGCCCTGTGGTAGAGCTTCACCGCTTCGTCGAGCATCCCGCGGGAGAGCAGGCTGCGTCCGAGGCTGTCGATCTCGGTGGTCACGCCGCCGACGTCTCCGGTCTGCACGAGAAGGTCGATGAGCTTGGCGCGAGCCTGGAAGTTGGAGGGTTCGAGGTCCGCCAGCCGGCGGAAGACCCGAACCGCATCTCTCATGTTCTTGGAGCGGGTGAACCAGTCGGCGAGCGTGAGCAGTTGCTGGCGGCCCTCGACGACCAGGCCCTGCTTGAAGTAGAGGTCGGCGAGCCGTTCGTAGATCTCGGTACGCTGCGGGTCGAGCCGATTGACGCGTTTGAAGATGGCGATCGCCTTCAGGAAGAAACCGTCACCGGCGAAGTGCTCCGCGACCCGCTGGAAAACCTCGATCGCCTCAGACGTCCTCTCGAGCCTCACGAGGAGATCCCCGAGGCGGTTCAGCGTGCTGGTGTCGTTCGGGATCTGTTCGAGGGCGCGACGATACTCCTTCACGGCCGCATCGAGCTTGCCGCGGGCGGCGAGCTTCTCGGCCTCCTGAAGTATCTGGTCCCTCTTCACCGTCGCCATGCGGATAAGGCTTTCCCCGCGGTCATGCTAGCACACGGACGGGCGCAAACGTCCGTCGGTGCAGCGAAGTTGGCCCCAGGCGCCGCAGCGCCTCGAGGTGCGCCGGCGACCCGTATCCCTTGTTCCGTTCCCAGTCGTAGCCGGGGTGCACCGCAGCCCAAGCGACCATCATCGAGTCACGTGTGACCTTGGCGAGGATCGACGCCGCCGCGACGCATTGGAAGCTCGCATCAGCCTTGGGCTCGGCAATCGCGTGGAATGGCAGGGACCCCAGGCGCACGGCATCGGAGACCACCACGCCCGGGACCGGCACCAAGCCTAGGACCGCCTCGCGCATCGCGGAGCGCGTTGCCTCGAGGATGTTCAGCTCGTCGATCTCGCGCGGTCCCCGATGCACCACCACCCAGGCGATCGACCGAGCCCGGATCTCCGTGGCCAGCCGGCGACGCTTCGCCGGAGGCAGACGCTTCGAGTCATCCAAGCCGACGATGGGCCGTCCGGGGTCGAGGATCACTGCCGCCACCGTTACCGGTCCAGCCAAGGCACCGCGGCCGACCTCGTCGACTCCGGCGAGCAGCCCGTAACGCGCCTGCAACTCGTTGTCGAGCGAACCGTCCGGCGGGCCGGAACTCACCGCCGGGTGAACTGCTCCTCGAGGCGGGCCGCCTTGCCCTTCAACTCTCTGAGGAAGTACAGCTTGGCGCGGCGCACCCGACCATGTCTGACGACATCGATCTTGGCGACGCTCGGGGAGTGAACCGGGAACACCCGCTCCACACCGATGCCGTACGAGACCTTGCGCACGGTGAACGTCTCACGGATGCTGCCGCCACGCCGGCCGATCACCACACCCTCGAACACCTGGATGCGCTCTTTCTCGCCTTCCCGGACCTTCACGTGGACACGAACCGTATCGCCGGGACCGAAGTCGGGCAGGTCCTGGCGGAGCTGTTCCTTCTCAAGCTCGCGGATATCCATGACGAAACCTCCGACCACGTCACACACCGGGTGTGGCGCGGGCAGCAGAGTATACACGGAGGACCGCCGGAGGAGAAGCGCCCTCAGGCCCCGGGGTGGCCGGGATCGAAGTCGATCCCCTGGTCAGCGGCGATTTCGACCACCTCGGCCCGGCTCGCTTCGTCGAGCGAGGGCCAGCTCCCGCGCAGCAGGTCGGGTCGAAGCGCGAGCGTGAGGCGGGCGGCTTCGCGTCGCCGCCATGCCGCAACCCGGGCGTGGTGCCCGGACAGGAGCACCTCCGGGACGACTCGTCCTTCGTAGCTCTCGGGCCGGGTGAACACCGGGAAGTCCAGCAAGCCGGACGTGAAGGAATCCGCGGTCACCGAACCCGGATCGCCCACGACTCCGGGGACGTGGCGGGCCGCGGCATCGAGAATCGCCAGCGCGGCCAGCTCACCGCCCGAGAGGACGAAGTCACCGAGCGAGATTTCGTCCGCGCCGAGCAGCTCGTACACCCGCTCGTCGAATCCTTCGTACCGCCCACAGACGAGTACGAGGCGGCTCACCGAGGCCAATTCTCTGGCCACGGCGTCGTCGAAACGACGGCCACGAGGCGTGGTGATCACGACGTGTCCGGGTGCTCCGCCCGACGACAGGACGTCACGGACGGCAGGCACCACGACCGAGGCCATCAGGACCATCCCGGGGCCGCCTCCGTAGGGCTCGTCGTCGACCTGGCCGTACCGGTTGATCGCCCAGCGGCGCAGGTCGTGAGCCCGGACGTCCAGGATGCCGGCAGCCGCAGCCTTGCCCAGCACCCCGACAGCCGCGTACGCCTCCACGACGGCCGGGAACAACGTCAGGACGTCACAGCGCATCGCCTTCGAACAGGCCGACCGGCGGATCGACCGTGACGGCCCCTGCCTCGAGGTCGACGCGCACGACGATCGGCGACCTAAATGGAACCAACACCTCGCCGGACCCGGCGTCGACCTTGAGCAGGGCGATTCCACCGGGGTTCTCGAGGGACCTCACCGTGCCCAGCACCCGTCCGGCCGGGTCGACGCAGCGCATCCCTTCCAGCTCGTGCTCGTAGTAGTAGGTCGGCGGGAGCGAGGTCCGCTCCTGCGCCGGCAGGTAGAGCCAGTAGCCCCGCCAGCCCTCGGCCGCCTCGCGGTCTCCGATTCCATCGAAGGCCACGAGCCAGGCGCCCTTGTGCCACCGCACCGCAGTCGCGCGCAACGTCACATGGGGATCGGGGTTCCCAAGGACGATGTCCATCCCGGCGACGAGTCGCTCGGGGAAGTCGGTCGTCACATCGACGGTGACTTCGCCATGGATGCCGTGCGGACGCCGGACGCGCCCCACTGCGAGCAGCTCGCCAGCGGGCTGCTCCACGGCCTACTCCAGGATCTCGAGGACGAAGCGCTTGCGGAGCTTCATGCCGGCGGCCGCTAGGATGGTGCGAATCGCCCGCGCGGTCTTGCCCTGCTTGCCGATGACCTTGCCAAGGTCCTCCTGGGCCACCCGGAGTTCCAGGACGGAGGTCTGCTCGCCCGCGACCTCGCGCACCGCGACCTGGTCGGGTTGGTCGACCAGAGCCTTGGCGATCTGTTCGACAAGCTGCCTCATGGTGAGTCTCCCTCGGCCGCGGCGGCGTGCCGCCGGGCGTCAGCTCGCGCGCTTGAGCAGGCTTCGGACCGTCTCCGAGAGCTGTGCGCCGCGCTCGACCCAGTACGCCACCCGTTCGCGATCGAGCCTCACCTCGGCCGGATCGTTCCGGGGACTGTAGAAGCCGACTTCCTCGATCACCGCCGAGGTCGGGGTCTTGCGCGAATCGGAGACCACCACCCGGTAAACAGGCTTCTTGTTGGAGCCCATACGCCGCAGACGAATCTTCAACATCGAGAACGATCCTCCCTGGTCAACACCGCGGTGCCCGCGGAAGACATATTCTAGCAGAAGCCGGCGACCCGGTCAGAGCCCGAGCGAACGCAGCACCTTGCGCGGATCCGAGGACCCGAAGCGCCGGATCATGCGCCGCATCTCGGCATACTGGCGGAGGAGCCGGTTGACCTCCTCGACGGTGGTCCCGGCTCCGCGGGCGATGCGCTTGCGCCGCGACCCGTTGACGATGTCCGGACGCCGGCGCTCCTGCGCAGTCATGGAGCTGATGATCGCTTCGAAGCGCGAGAGGCGGCGGTCGTCGACCTCGACGCCCTTGAGCGCCTTGGCGCCCGGGATGAAGTCCGCGATCTGAGAAAGGAGTCCGCCACCGCGCATCTGCTTGATCTGATCGCGGAGATCCTCGAGATCGAACTCGGACTTGCGCAGCTTCTTCTCGAGCTCCTCGGCCTGCTTGATGTCGACGACCTCCTGCGCCTTCTCGATGAAGGTGAGCATGTCGCCCATGCCGAGGATGCGCGAGGCCATGCGGTCCGGGTAGAACGGCTCGAGGTCGCCCAACCGCTCGCCGATGCCGGCCAGGCGGATCGCCTTGCCGGTCGCCGAAACCACCGACAACGCCGCCCCACCTCGCGCGTCGCCGTCCAGCTTCGTGAGGATCACGCCGGTCAGCGGTAGGCGCTCGCCGAATGCCTTGGCCGACTTGACCGCGTCCTGCCCGGTCATCGCATCGGCGACGAACAGCACCTCCGACGGATCGAGGATACCGTGCAGCTCCACAAGCTCGGCCATCAGCGAGTCATCGACGTGCAGGCGCCCTGCGGTGTCGAACAGGATCACCTCGTAGCCCTTCCGCCGCGCCTCGATAAGGGCGGCACGGGCGATCTCCGACGGGGTCGGCCAAGGACGAGTGTCGAGGACGGGCAAACCCGCCTGGCTACCGAGCTGCTCGAGCTGCTCGCGAGCCGCAGGTCGTGCAGTGTCGGCAGGCACGAGCATGACGTGCTTCCCGAGCTTCCCTTTGATGAACACACCGAGCTTGGCGCAAGTCGTCGTCTTTCCTGTTCCCTGTAGTCCGACGAGGAGAACCGGCGCCGGGAAGCCCTTGAAGCGAAGCGGCTTGACCTCGCCGCCCAGGAGTCGCGCGAGCTCCTCGTGAACGATCTTGACGACCTGCTGGGCGGGACGCAGCGAGGTGAGGACCTCCTTCCCGACCGCGCGCTCGCGGACTCGCGTCGTGAAGTCCTTGACCACGGCGAGCGAGACATCGGCGCCCAGAAGCGCCCGCCGGATCTCGCCGAGTGCTTCGTCAACGTGCTTCTCGGTGAGGTGACCCTCACCGCGGAGTGTCTTGAAGACCCGCTGCAGCCTTTCGGAGATTGCCTCGAGCATTGCGCCCCCAGAAAGAGGGCAGTCTAGCCGTCCGCCGAGCCCGGCTCAAGGGCCGACGCGGGCGCCCCGGCGTGCGAGCCGCTCCTGCAACGACTTGACGCGGATCTCGAGCGCAGTCTTTTCCATCGCGAGACCGGCCTCCAGCATCAGAACCTCGAGGGCGGCGATGTTGCCGATGGGCCCGTCCTCCTGCTGATTGTCTCCGTAGAGCAGCGCGATGACGGAGTTGCTGAAGACCATCGGGATGACGATCGCCTCAAGGGGCCAGGCGCCGCCGAGCTGAGCGACGAGGTACTCGTTCCAGCGCCCGCCCGACAGCGCGCCGCGGAAGGTCTCCCGCTTCCCGATCACCTCCGTGAACACGGACGGCTCGCCAACCGGGATGCGAATGGCCCGGACCCGCCGCTCGGGATCGCCCTCGGACTCGAGGCCCAGTTGACCCATTCCCTGAATGCCGTCCTTGGTGATCGAGAGGAGCAGGCAACGATGCGCGACCCCGGAGGCGTAGTGGAGGATGCGCAACGTGATCTCCCCGGTGAACGCGGGGGAGCGGAGCTCCTCCATGATCGACTTGAGCGTGGCGAGGCTCGGCTCGACCGCAGCCCTGCCCCCTTTCGACACTCCGACCTCGACGGCCCGGGGGTCAGGCGCTCCAGGTCCTTTGAGCTGCCGGGAGTATGCTGCCTGCTCGCTCGCGCTGGTGAACTCCAGTGCGACCTGCTCGGCGTTCAGGCCGGACTCGAGCAGGAACTCCCGGGCATCGACGCTCACCTCACCACGCTCAGGGATGGCGAGCGGCTCGAATTTGAAGAACCCGCCCTCCCAGCGCAACAGCTCTGAGATGATCTGCTGGGTCTGCTGCCGCAGCACCCCCTCGAGGTCCTGCGCCGTGACCACCTTCATGCCGATGAGAATGCTGCCCAGGCGCTTCTCCTCCCGCGACCGATGCTGGATCTGGAGTGCCTTCGCCAACGACGCCTCGTCGATGAGCTTGCTGCAGACCAGGATGTGACCGAACGCCTCGCGAGCCGAGTTTGACGCCGCATAGATAATCCGGCCTTGGCGGAAGACGATCAGCCCACTTCCGTCGCGACACGTGAGCGTGAGCTTGCCGGTCTTCTCGCTCACTGAAAGGAGCTGCAGGATCTCGGCCAGTCCGAGGTCCTCCAGCTTACCGACCAGGCTCATCCCGACCCCCTCGTCCCGGGCATCGCCATCCCCGGTTCATGCCGTGCGCCGGCTCGCCGCCCAGCGCAATCGGCACACGAGCGAAGAGCCCTCTGCAAGCACCTTCCAAGTGACATCGACCACCCTCGTCATTGCTTCGGCCCTTCGGCCTCCTCGCAATGACGGTCACTCTCTCGAAGAAGCGGCCCGCACGGGCCGTACAGCGCTCGCAACAAAGCAGGTTCTTTCTGACACCGCGATTCTACGTTCTGTCGTGAGATTCGACAATGCCGCCCTGGGTCGCACTACGAGGGTGCGCCTCATGCGGAGGCGATCACGCCCCGCTGTCGAAGTGAGACGAAGCCGCCGCCGGCCACGACGAGGTGGTCGAGGACAGCAATCGATAGGAGCTTCCCGGCCTGCACCAACCTGCGGGTGAGGTCGAGATCGTCCTCGCTCGGGCTCGGGTCTCCGGACGGGTGGGTGTGCCAGACGATGACCCCGTTGGCTCCCTCGGTGATCCCCCGGCGAAACACCTCCGAAGGTTCCACCGTGGTGTGAGTGCGGGCGCCCCGGTGGAGGACGAGGTCCCGAACGAGCCGATGGCGTGCATCGAGGCAGAGGACCCCGAACACCTCGACACGCTCGCGGCCATGGCGCTGCACGATGTAGTCGGCGACGAGTTCGGGTCGGTCGAGCAGTGGCCGGTCCTCGAGCCTGCTGTAGGCCAGACGCCGCCCGAGCTCGAGTGCCGCTGCCAGCTCGGCCGACTTGGCGGCCCCGATTCCCGGCCTCACCTGCAACTCGGCCGCGTCGAGCGCGGCCAGTCCGGTCAAGCCGCCGGCCTCCTCGAGCCAGCGCCTGGAGTACTCCAGCACCGGCTCCCCGCGTATGCCCGTTCGGAGCAGAACGGCCAACAGCTCGACGTCCGACAGCGCTCCGGCTCCCCGGCTCAGGAGCTTCTCCCGCGGACGTTCTTCGGGCAGCAGCTCCGCGACCCGGGTCACGCCGGCTTGCCCATGAGTGCTGCCAATCGCGGCAGCACGTCGCCGGACGGGCCCCGAAGCTGCACGGTGGCCACATGCGCGAGGGCGCTCGGATCCGGGTTGACCTCGATGACCTTTCCCCCATGCCTGGCGGTCACTTCGACCAGGCCGGCGGCCGGGTAAACGACGGCGGACGTCCCGACGACGACGAGCACCTCGGCCTCCTCGGCAGCCTGGGACGCGATCTGCAGCACGTCCTGTGGCAGGAACTCGCCGAACCAGACGACGCCAGGCCGTTCCAGGCCTCCGCAAGCAGCGCACCGGGGAGGCAACTCGGGGAAGGGTACCGTCCTGTCGTCGCGTTCCCGACCGCAGGCGAGGCAGCGCACCCGCCAGATGTTGCCGTGGAGCTCGAGCACCCGATCGGCACCGGCGAGCTGGTGGAGTCCGTCGACGTTCTGGGTGATCAGGTGATACTCCTCGAAGCACCCCTGCCATCGGGCCAGCACGTCGTGACCCGGGTTGGGGCGGACCCCGACGAGCTTGCGTCGCCGCTCCTCATAGAAACGCCAGACCCGGAGAGGATCGGCGAGGAACCCCTGCGGGGAAGCCACTTCCTCGACCGGGCGTCCTTCCCACAGGCCCCCCGACCCCCGAAACGTCGGCACCCCGCTCTCCGCCGACACCCCGGCACCCGTGAGCACGGCGATGCGCCTCGCACCTGCCAGCAGCGCCGCCGCCTGCGTCAACGCCTCCGTGACCATGCGCGCATTCTAGCCCGACCGGGGCGATTGGGCACGGACTTGAGATACCATCGGGACCAGCAGCGGGAGGAGCCGAGATGGCCGATCAGGTTGTCGTCAAGTCCAGCGGGGCGGTGGTCGAGGTCATGCTCAACAGACCCGAGCGCAGGAACGCACTCGATGCGGCGCTGCTGACCGAGTTGCTCGACAAGCTCTCGGGCGTCGTGGCACTTCCGAGTGCCCATGTCGTGGTCCTCCACGGTGCCGGGCCGGGCTTCTGCTCCGGTGCGGATCTCGAGATGATGGCGGACCTGCCCCGTGACCGGACCGCAGACGCCTTCATGCCGGCGGTGGACACCTTCCAGCAGATCGTCTTCCTCCTCGCGACCGCCCCGAAGGTCACGATGGCCTGCATCCACGGGTTCGCGTTCGGCGCGGGGCTGGACCTCTGCCTGGCCTGCGACCTGCGCGTGGCGGCGTCCGGCACTCAGTTCGCATCGAGCTTCGTCCGTTACGGGTTGGTACCCGACGGCGGGGGCACGTGGGCACTCCCCCGCCTGATCGGCATGGGGCCGGCCATGGCGCTCCTGCTCTCCGGTGATCCGATCGACGCCGAGGGCGCGTACCGACTCGGTCTGGTCCACCGGCGGACTGCGGCCGGGCGTCACCTCATCGACTCGCTCGTTTGGGCGGAGGAGCTTGCCAAGCGGTCGCTGCCGGCGCAGATCGCCATCAAGCGGCTCGCCCGGATCGATCCTCGGCTGACGCTCTCCGCCGCGCTGAAGGAGGAGCGTGAAGCGCAGCGCCGGATCGTCGACGATGGCGAGCCGTTCCGCTTCCTGCACCCGGTAATGAAGAGCGACGGCTAGCTCGCCGGTGCTCCTCAGCTCGAGAGGAGCATGGTCCAGGCCGGGTAGGACAGGAAGGACGCCACGGTCGTTGCCAGGATGCAGGCACCGGCGAGATCCGTGTCGCCCCCCAGCTCCGCAGCCACGGGATACGACGCCACGGCGGTCGGGGCGGCCAGGAGCAGGACGCCGACCGCAGTCTCGAGGGAGTCGGCCCCGAGCGCCGTCAGCGCCCACCAGCCCAGTGCAGGTGTGACGATCAGCTTGATGATCGACGCCACCGCGGTCAGTTTCCACACACCACGCCACCGGCTCGCTCCGAGCTGTCCGCCGAGAGCGAGCAGCGCTGCCGGCAGCGCGAAGTCCGACAACACCGTCAGGGTGCCCTCCACCCAGGCCCACGGCTGCCAGTGGAGGGCGGCCAGGACCACTCCGACGAGGGCGGCCGCGACCATCGGGTTGGCCGCCACGCGTGCCGCCAGCCTGAAACCCCCACCTCGTCGATCCCGTGAAGCCTCCAGCACGGCGACCGCCAGGAGGTTCATCAGCAGGATCAGGATCGCGGACGTGACGACGGCCTGGCGCAAGCCGGCCTCGCCGGTCGCCGCCCGGACCACCGGGAACGCGACGTACGCGAGGTTCCCGCGCATCGCAGCCTGGGACAGTACGCCCTGCTGCCGTGGCGGCAGGCCCCTCAGCCGGGCCAGGAGCAAGACGGTCACGGCCGTGAGACCGACTGCGGTGCATGTGACGACGACGCTTCGCACCGAGAAGCTGACTGCCAGGGGAGTCGTGCCGACCTTGAGCAGGAAGAAGGCCGGCAGCGCGATGTTCGCAACCAGTCGATTGAGGCCGACGGCGGCTCCTTCGGGCAGAATGCCGGTTCGCCGCGCGACCGCGCCCGCGGCCAAGACCAGGAAGACCGGCACCAGGCCGGCGAGCACGCCCATCGTGCGTCAGTCTATACAACCCACCGCGATCCGCCCCGTTGCGGGCCGCGCCATCCAGCCGCGAGGTGATGCTGGCCTGGAAAAAAGAACGCCACGCCTGGGCGTGGCGAAGAGCCTCGAAACTCTGGCTCCAAGAAGAGTGGGATGAAGAGGGGCCCGGAGGCAAGTCACCTTCGGGCCCCAGGGGGGGCTGATCTCACACCTTCGACTGCACCGTCCTTTCGGCCACGTCGTCTTCCGCTTCTCCCGCCGCACGCACGTGAGGACCTGGCCATCCTGCCCCGGGCCGCAACGGGGATCCGGCAGAATGTGAAAGCAAGGCATGTGCCCAGTTGAACCGCAGACGTATCACATTGACAAATCGGGCTTTCACGCTCCCTGCGCCGATTGCCGACAGACTCGCGGTCACGTCCCCGTAACGGACGACCGGAACGTCGCGTCTGCCGGGAAGCAGCGGTAACGACAGTCCGGACTAGTCGTCGCTCAGGATGCTGTAATTCTTGATCTTCTCCCAGAGCGTCTTGCGGGAGACTCCGAGCTTCTCCGCGGCCTCGCTGCGCCGCCCCTCGGTGGACGAGAGGGCCGACCTGATCGCCTCGATCTCCGCCTGCTCGACCGCTTCCTGGAGCGTGACCACGCGCGGCGCCGCCTCCCGCCGGGGCAGGCTGCCCGCCCCCCGTACCGGACCCGGCAGCTCGTCGGCCGTGATCCGCGGACCCCGGCAGAACAGGACGGCCCGCTCGACGACATTGCGCAGTTCGCGGACGTTCCCAGGCCAGGCGTAGGCGTCGAAGCACTCCAGCACCGAGTCGGTGAACCCCTCGATCACCTTGGCCCGCTCCTTGGCGAACTCTTCCAGGAAGACCTGGGCCAGGACGGGAATGTCCTCGCGGCGCTCGCGCAAGGTCGGCAGGTGGATCGCAACCGTGTTGATCCGGAAGAAGAGATCCTCCCTGAACTTGGAGGCGGCGATGTCCTCCTCGAGCGGGCGCAGGGAGGCCGATACGATGCGGACATCGACGTTAATGGGCTTGTGCGAGCCGAGCCGTTCGATTTGGCGCTCCTGGAGCACGCGCAGCAGTTTCACCTGGAACGACAGCGGCAGCTCGCCGATCTCGTCGAGGAACAACGTGCCACCGCTGGCGGCCTCGAACCGACCGAGGTGGCGCTCGTTGGCCCCCGTGAAGGCGCCCTTCTCGTAGCCGAAGAGCTCCGACTCGATGAGCGATTCGGGAAGCGAGGCGCAGCTCACCCTGATGTAAGCCTTGGCCTTGCGGGGCGAGTTGAAGTGAATCGCCGAGGCGACGAGCTCCTTGCCGGTGCCACTCTCGCCCTGGACCAGCACGTTGGCCTCGGAGTCGGCGACCACGCGGATGAGCTCAAACACCTCGCGCATCTTCTTGGACTTCCCGACGATGTTCCCGAACGAGAAACGCTTCTCCAACTGCTCCTGGAGCCTGATGTTCTGCTCCTTGAGCAGTCGGAAGTTGCACACGTTGTTGAGCCGGAGGAGGAGCTGGACCATCGAGAACGGCTTGGCGATGAAATCCGCCGCGCCTTGCCGCATCGCCTCCACCGCGCTGTCCACCGTGCCGTGTGCAGTGATCAGCACCACGGTGGTGTCGGGCTGCAGCGCCTTGACGCGGCGCAGCACCTCCATGCCGTCCATCTTGGGCATCAGCAGATCGGTGAGGACGAGGTCGTGGAGGTGCCTCTCGAACAGCGCCATGGCCTTCACGCCGTCCTCGGCCACGTCCACGTCCCAGCCCTCCTTGCGCAGGGCGTCGGCGATGGTGATGCGCAGGATCGGCTCGTCCTCGACGATGAGCAGCCGGCGTCCGCAGATGGTCATGACGACATTCCTTCCTCCCCACGATCCGGTCTGGCCGGTAGCCAGACCATGAACCTCGACCCCTTGCCCGGCGCGCTGTCCACCTCGATGCCACCTCCGTGCGCCTTGACGATCGAGTAGCTGACCGAAAGCCCGAGTCCCGGTCCCTGTCCGACCTCGCGAGTCGTGAAGAACGGGTCGAAGATCCGCTCGCGGAGCGCCTCCGGGATGCCGTTCCCGGTGTCGGCCACCTCGGCCACCACCCGAGACGAGTGCGTGCGGGTGCGCAGCGTCAAGCTGCCGCCGGACGGCATCGCCTGGATGGCGTTGAGTACCAAGTTGAGGAAGAGCTGCTCCATCTGGAAATGGTCGGCAAGGACGATGGGCTCGTCCGGATCGAGCTCGAACGACACCTCGACCCGATTCTTGCGGAGCTGGTACTCGACCAACTCGACCACGTGGCGGAGGTTGTGGTTGAACGAGGTGACCTCCGGCTGGATCTCCCGGGGACGTGAGAAGTCGAGCAGGTTGAGCACCGTGTGCTCGATGCGCTTGATACCGTCGCGAATCAACTCGAGGTAGCGCTCGCGGACGTCCGCATCGTCGGGGTTGGCCTCCATGGTCTCGATGCACGTGAGCATGCCGGCCAAAGGGTTGTTGACCTCGTGCGCCACCCCGGCGGCCAGGGTCCCGACCGCTGCCATCTTCTCGGTGTGCGCGAGCTGGGCCTGTCGCACCGCTTCCTTCTCCCTGGTCTCTTCGAGCTCGTCCATCATCCGGTTGAAGGCCTCGGACAGCTCGCCGACCTCGTCACCCCGGCGGACCTGGGCCCGGGCAGCCAGGTCGCCTCGGCCAGCGCGTTTGATCGACTGGTACAGGTTGAGGATCGGTCGGATCAGTGTCTCCACGTAGAGGGCGGTGAGGATCGAGTTGCCAAGCATGAGGAGCAGGGCAACGGCGGTGGCCCGTCTGGCGATGCCCTGCACCTCCAGCTCGATCGGGGCGAGCGAGAACCCCACCGCCAGCGAACCCCAGAACTTGGACGAGATGTTGAGCGGAGTGCGGATCTCGAGGACCCGCTCCCCCCACGACGAGGTCCGGATCTCGACCTGCGCCGGTAGGCCGATGCTGTCGGACCCCAGCGCTCGGCGGAACGGCTTGCCCATCAGGTCCCACCGGTTGCTGTGCGTCACGAGCCCGGCGCCGTCGGCGACGATCACGTAGCGGACCAGGTCCTTGTTTCGTTCGATGATCTCGTTGGTGTAGTTGTCGATGAGGCCCGTCTCCGTGACCAGGGCGAGCTCCTCGTACAGCAGGGCATCGGTGATCGGGATGGACAGCGCCTCGGTAACGCTGCGGCCGCGGCTGACGATGGAATCGTACTGGGTCTGCCGTTCGTGGAGGACGGCGAACACCCCGACCAGGCCCATGGTGACGACGATCAGGGTGTTCGAGTAGAGGAAGAACTTCGTCCGGAGGCCGAGGCGGAACATCTTCAGCGATCCCCTGCCCCGCACTCGAGCTCGGCCTCCGGAGCGAACAGGGCGCGCGGGCCGAGGATGCGAATCGCAGTGGCACGGACCTGGTCGAAGACGTTCTCGGTTGGGAGCGCAAACCCTCCAGCCAGCTCCTCGTCCCAGCCCGCCACGGTTCGCCTCGCCGCCGGGTCAACGGCAGGCTCCTCGACGAGCACCCGGACCAGGTCCCGGCGCAGGCCGACGGAGGCCGTCGGGCCGACCACCAGGGGGAAGTTGGGGATGGGATCCGACACCGCCAGGAGCCGGAGACCGCGGCCGGCGAACTTCGTACCGACGATGTCGCGCACCCCGCAGGCGTCGACCTCGCCGAGCAGCACGGCTCGCGCCGCTCGCTCGTGGTGGCCGTAGTACCGGCAGCGGACGTCCGTGCCGGCTCGCAGCCCGGCGGCCTCGAGCATGCCCCTCGGAACGACGTGCGACGAGGTCGACAGCGGCGCGCCGAAGCCGAAGGACCGCCCACGCAGCTCGGCGATCGACGAAATCGGGCTGTCGGCGCGCACCAGGATCTGCGCCCGGTAGGTCGGTTGGCCATGAGTCTGGAGCTGCACCACCGGAGTGGCGCCGCATGCGCGCTGAGCGCGTACGTATGTGAACGGTCCCAGGTAGGCCACCGCCAGCCTGCCGGAGCACAGATCGGCGACCGTCGCGTCGTACGACCCACTGATCGTGAGCTCCCATCGGCGGCCCGTACGCTGGGTCAGGTAGTCGACCAGCGGCTGGTACTTGAGGTACATCAAGCGGGGGTTGTAGAAGCTCACGACGCCGAGTCGGAGCGGCTCTTCGACCGGCGAGCCGGCGAGTGCAGCACCGGCGAGGAGGACCGCCGCGACCGCGCCCAGGCAGCTAGCCCTGAGGCGCACGAGTCCTCGCAGCGACGATGGCCCTGACGAGCTCCGTCGCGTCGGTCCCGGCAGGGACCTGGTGGAGCGGCTCCCAACCCAGTTCGTGAGCCCGCGTCGCGGCTCTCTGCCCGACGCACCAGGCCGCGACGTCATGCGGCCAGCCCGGGTCGCCCCGCTCGGCGTCGAGGGCGTCGACCTCCGCGGCGCCGTGCATGACGCAGCCCGACAGCGGAAGCGCGGCCATGACGATCCGGGCGGCGGGCGTCAGCGGCACGGGCACCATGACCAGCTCCGCGCCGGCTTGCTCCAGACTCGAGGCGAGCGACGCCGCTCCCGGAGCCACGACCAGACGCGTCCCCGCCAGCGGCAGGTCACCGAGCCAATCCAGCCGGTCCGCATGGTGCGCCGTCGGGCCGATGACGAAGAGGGCCGGCGCCTGGATACCCGACGCGACCACTCGGCCGGGCAGATCGACGAGCGAAGCCCGCACGACCTTCTGGCCGGAGGTGGTTCCCCGCTCCACCACCGCCGCCGGCGTGGAAGGGTCCATCCCGGCGGTGAGCAGCCGCGACACGACCGTCGGCAGGCTGGTCACACCCATGTACCCGACCAGCGTGGCGTGAGGATCAGCCGCCAGGAGGTCCCATCGGACCTGAGGTCCGCCGTCCTTGGCGGACTCGTGAGCGGTCAGAAGCGTGACTCGCACCGCCTCCCGGCGGTGCGTGACGGGGATACCCGCGTAGGCGGGAGCGGCAATGCCGGACGTCACACCGGGGACGACCTCGAACGGGATTCCGGCGTCCCGCAGCGCCTCTGCTTCCTCGCCGCCCCGCCCGAAGACATAGGGGTCTCCCCCCTTCAGCCTGACGACCCGCTTCCCGGCCATCGCCAGTCGGACCAACAGCGCGTTGATCTCCTCCTGAGGGACCGGGTGGTGCCCGGCTTCCTTCCCCACGCAGTAGAGCTCGACCTGAGCCGGGATGTCACACGGCATGGCCGGCTCGGCGAGGCGGTCGTAGACGACGGCCTGGGCGTTGAGCAGTCGGTCCCGGCCCCGGAGCGTCAACAGCCCCGGATCGCCCGGCCCGGCGCCGACCAGTGAGACCAGGCCGGCGCCGGCGGTTTCCGCGGGCTGTGCCGTATCCGGAGGGGTCGGCTGGGCCGCTTGGGGTTCGCCGTGTCCCTCGAACCAACCCTCGACCTCGTGGGCGGGGGGAACCCGTGCCGTCAGCCTCTCCCGGTCCACGGTCTCGACGAAGAACCTGTCGAAACAGGCTTCCTGCTCGCCCGGCGACAGGCCCGCGGCCCGCACCCGCTCGCGAAAGCGGGCGGCCGACTCCAGCCACTGACCCCACTCCGGACCCAGGCGCTGGTCGAGCAACTGGCGGAGCCGGCGGACCGCGAACGGCGCCTCGCCGGCCGAGGCCACGGCGACCTGGAGCGAGCCGCGCTGGACCCGCGCCGGGAGCTGGAACGAGCACAGCTCGGGATCGTCCGCCACGTTGACCCACAACCCCGCAGACTCCGCGTCGCGTGACACCTTCGCGTTGACGGATCGGTCGTCGGTGGCCGCGAAAACCAGCGCGTACTCCGACGCTTCCCCGTCCCGATAGGAGCGACTCTCGAGCGCCACGCGTCCCTGGGCCGCAAGCCGGAGCAACGGCTGCGAGGGCTCGGGGGCGATCGCCGTCACCAGTGCGCCCTCCTGCAGAAGCGAGGACACCTTGCGAAGCGCGACACCTCCGCCCCCGACCACGAGGCAGCGCCGGCCGCGCACGTTGAGCATCACGGGAAACACCGCACGCCCCCTTTGAGCCTGTCCCGCCGCCAGCCTGGCGGCGGCGTCAATCCCCTATCCAACCAGCTCGCCGCGACGCGGCACGCCGCACCTCACCGCACCTCCCAGCCGCGTCTGCACCCATCCCACCCAGGAACTCAGCTCCTCCTCGACGATCGCCTCGGCACCGCGAACCGCGTCGATCCGCCCCGCCGAGTCGGCCTGCAGCTCCTCGCTCAGTGTAGCGAGGTCGAAGATCCGCAGGGCGGGCACACCGGGGGTCGGCGTTTCGACGCTGCGCGGCGCCCCGAGGTCGACCACGACCAATCGCCGGTCCACCTGACGAGCCCGTTCCTCGAGCCAGGCGGCGCGGAGGGCGGGCTCCTCGCTGCGGGTCGCGCAGACCACGGCGTCGACCCGGCCGAGGGCGGTCCGGCGCCACTCCCAGGGACACGGCTCGGCGCCCACCTCGGCACCGAAGCTCTCGGCACGGGCCGGCGTCCGACTGGCGACGAGGATCCCGGCCACCCCTCGCTCGGTAAGCCGCGCCGCGGCCAACCGGGCCATATCGCCGGTCCCGATGACGAGCACATGGGCGTCGGCCAACCCGCCGAGCTCGCGCGCGATCGCCGCCACCGCCGCACCGGCCAACGACCGGACCCCGTGGCCGAGCCCCGTCTCGCTGCGGACCCTCTTCCCGGCTCGGAACGCCGCGTGGAAGAGACGGTGCAGGAGCGGCCCCGCCTCGCCCCGCTCACACGCCGTGTGATACGCCTCGCGAGTTTGCGCGAGGACCTGGTCCTCTCCGAGCACGGCCGACTCCAGGCCGGCGGCCACCCGCAGCAGATGCCGGCCGGCCTCGGCGCCCACCCGAACGTGCACGTGCGGCAGGAGCGGTCCGAGCTCCGAAGCGGGCAGGCCCAGCCAGGCGCCGAACAGCTCCACCCCGCGGGGTACGCCGACGCCCTCGCAGTAGAGCTCGACGCGGTGACAGGTGAGGAGCCTGACGGCGCCTCCGGAGTCAGCCAGGCGCAGCGATTCGACGGCGCCCGCGTGCAGACGTCCGTGGACCGCCTCGAGCACCTCCCGCGGCGCACGCCGATGGTCGAGCCCGACCTGGAGGACGGTCGACGAGCCGGTCACTCGCCGTCCTCCGAACCCGGGCGACTGCGCAAGCGAAGCCCACCGCCGAGGTAGGAGGCGTCGATCCCGCGGCTGCGCAGCCAGCGGACGGCCTCCGCCGAGCGCGTCCCCCGCTCGCAGACCACGAGCAGCGGATCGTCTCCGCCGGTCTGGCTCGCCGCCCGCAGGCTCTCGAGTGGCGCGAGCACGACGTCCGCGCTGCCCACCGGTCGTGCCTCGCTCTCCTCGGGATGGCGCACGTCGAGGACCCGCATGTCGGCAAGCCCGGTGGACGGCGGCCGACCCACGATGCCGTCCTCCTGGTTCTGCGCGACGAACGCCAGCACCGCCAGCGGGTCCAGAGCCGGAGCGTAGGGTGGAGCGTACGCGTGCTCGACGTGCGCCAGGTCGTCCAGCGTTCCCCCTCGGACAATGAGCTGGGTGACGACGTCGACTCGCTTGGCGACCTCACCGTCACCGACCGCCTGCACACCGAGCAGCCGCCCGCTGCCGGACTCGTAGACCAGGTGCAGGACGATCTCCTTCGCCTCCGGCCAGTAGTGGGCGCTGTCATGCCCCACCACCCAGGCGGATCTCGCCGCCAGCCCCACCCGCTCTGCGTGGTCCCTCGTGATCCCCGTCGCCGCGACGTTGCAGTCGAAGAGCTTCACGGCCACGGCTCCGGCGACCGGAGGGAACCGGTCCGCGCGACCAGCCAGCACGTTGGCCAGGCAGCGACCCTGACGGTTGGCCAGGGAACCGAGCGGCAGGAACGCGCCCGCGCCGGTCACGGCGTGCCGGACCTCGACGCAGTCGCCGGCGGCCCACACGTTCGGCAGGGTGGTCGCCAGTCGCTCGTCGACGACGATCGCGCCGCTCGCCCCGAGCCGGGCTCCGGCACGACGGGCCAGCCCGACGGCCGGATCGACGCCGACGGCGACGACGGCCACGTCGGCTTCCACCCGGTCATCGCCGATCCGCGCGCTGATGCCGGCGTCGCTCGTCTCGATGGCGTCGACCTGAAGCCCGGCCATGATGCGAACGCCGTGACCTTCCAGGGCTCGCCCGGCGACGGCCGCCATCTCCACGTCGAGCACACCGGGAAGGACGTGGCCGGCCGCCTCGACCAGCGTCACCTCACAGCCCCAGAGGCTGCGGAACGCCTCGGCGAGCTCGCAGCCGACGAGCCCTCCGCCGACGAGGACCACGCGATTGATCTCGCGCCGCGTCAGCCCGCGGTGGAGTCTCGCGAGGTCCTCCGGGGTGTGAAAGGAGCAGACCCGTGCGTGCTCTCCTTGGCCCGGGAGCTTGCGGGCCCGGGCTCCGGTCGCCAGCACGAGCTCGTCCCAACCGACCTCGATCCCCTGGAGGCCGGCTCGGACGCGGGCGATACGGTTGGCAGTGTCGACGGCAAACACCTCGTGGCCCGCGAGGACCGTCACGCCCTTGACCGCAGCGAAGTAGGCCTCGTCACGCAGCGCACCGTCCTGGGTGCGGCGCAGCGCGTCCGCCTCGTCGATGTCTCCCGAGAGCACGTACGGCAGGCCGCAGGCCGCCCACGAGAACGTGTCGCGACGCTCGAGGACCGTGACCTCCCAAGACGGCCGCAGGCGGGCGAGGCGGCAGGCGCAGCGCAGCCCTGCAGCCGAGGCCCCGACGACCACGACCCGCCTGCGCTCGCCGTTCACCGGCACTCCTGCCCGTGCTCGCGCCGGCGCTGGTCGGTGGTCGTCCGACGAGCCACGCTCACACCTTCACCTCGCCCCGCACCGAGAGCGCGATCTTGTAGAAGACGGTGATCAGGAAGATCCCGATCGCGTAGATCCCGACGGCGATCAGCACCTCCGGGATCGACGGCGAGTAGCTCGTCACGGCCCCCATCGGCGACGGCACGAACCCCGCGATGATCAGGCCGAGGCCCTTCTCGATCCACAGTGCGGTGAACACGGCGATGCACGCCGCGACCAGGGTGCGCTCGTTCCCCCGCGTCTTCGGGTTAATGAGCAGGACCAGGGCAATGACCGAAAGGATTGCCGACGCCCACATCCAAGGCACCAGCGTCGCCTTCCCCTCGAGGCCGAGGTAGAGGAACTCGAAGTGCTCGATGTGCTCGGGGATGCCGCTGTAGATGGCGGTGAACACCTCCATGAGCACGAAGAAGACGTTGATCGCCATGGCGTAAGTGACGATCACGGCCAGCCGCTGGATCGGCTCCCGTCCAGCGTCGAACTTGGTGAACCGCCGCAGGATCAGGCAGAAGAGGATCAGCAACGCGGGGCCGGCCGAGAAGGCGGAGGCGAGGAAGCGCGGGGCCAGGATCGCGGTCATCCAGAACGGCCGCGCAGCCAGGCCGGAGTACAGGAATGCGGTCACGGTGTGGATCGAGACGGCCCACGGGATCGACAGGATGATGATCGGCTTGATCCAGTGCGGGGGCGCAATGCCCTTGCGTTCGGCGTCGAGGGTCACGTGGGAGATGAGCGCGTTCAGCCCGAGATACCCCGACAGCGAGATCATGTCCCAGAACATCAGGGAGTTCGGCGTCGGGTAGAGCATCACGTTGAGCACCCGCGTCGGTTGCCCCATGTCGACGAAGATGAAGAGCATGCACATGGTGACCGCGGAGATCGCGAGGAACTCGCCGAGGATGGTGATCTTGCCAAACAGCTTGTAGTTGTGGAGATAGTAGGGCAGCACGACCATGACCGCGGAGGCGGCCACCCCGACGAGGAAGGTGAACTGGGCGATGTACAGCCCCCACGTCACGTCGCGGGACAGGCCGGTGACACCCAGTCCTACGGCGAACTGCCGCATGTAGGCGATGAAGCCGAGGAGGATGAGGCCGGCGAGGAACGCCACCCAGCCCCAGTACGAGCGAGAGCCTTGCAGTGCTTTCTCGAGCATGTCCGCCTCACACCAGGTAGTGGATCGCCGGCCGTGTGCCGAGACCCGCCTTGCGCCGGAGGGCGAATCGCGCCCTCAGCGTCTGCCGTACCGCAGAGTCGGGGTCGTTGAGATCGCCGAAGACGAGCGCCTTCTCCTTGCACGCCTCGACGCACGCCGGCTGCTGGCCCTTCCCGATGCGTTCGTCGCAGAACGTGCACTTCTCGACAACGCCCTTCGTGCGGGTCGGGAAGTCCGGGGTCGGCGACTTCAGGAAAGGCCTGGGGTCGACCCAGTTGAAGCTGCGCGAACCGTAGGGGCAACCGGCGACGCAGTACCGGCAGCCGATGCACCGGTGCCAGTCCATCATCACGATCCCGTCGTCGCGTCGCCAGGTGGCCTGCGTCGGGCACACCCGCACGCACGGCGGGTTGTCGCAGTGGTTGCAGAAAACCAGGACCGGCTTGCTGGTCAGGGCCTCGTCGACGTACTCGGCCTCCTGGTCCGGAAAGGCGCCGCTGAACTTCTCCTTCCAGATCCACTTGACCTCGCGCCGCGGGTCGTCGATCGCAGGGACGTTATGAGCCGCGTGGCACGCTCCGATGCAGTCTGTGCAACCGTCCTTCTCGAGGCACTTGCGGGGATCGATGACCATCGCCAGACGCTTGGTCCCCGGCTTCGCCGCGTGCTTCGACGACGCCTCCACGGTGCGGGCGAGCGCCCCGCCGGCGAGGCCGACGACGGTCAGGCCGGCGAGCTTGAGGAGAGCCCTGCGTTCCCGTTCCATCAAGCACTCTCCTTCTTCTCGACGTGACATTGCCAGCAGTAGGGGGAAACCGCCAGGTAGTTGTGGCAGGCGTCGCAGAACTCCTTCTTGTTGGGATGGCAGGACAGGCAGGTGTTGGTCAGGCTCATGTTGACCGTCTTGCCCCTGGCGTCCATGTATGTCCTGGTGCCCTCGCGGACGACCGTGTCCCGCCAGGTGTTGAGCAGCTCCATGTGGGTCGACCTGATCGTTTCCCGAGGCGCGACGCACTCTTTCTCTTGCGTCACGATCTTGGGCTGCGGAGCCGCAGCCGTTCCGCCGACCGCGTTGTGCCAAAACGGAAGCAGGGCGAGTACCAAGAAGACCGCCAGACCCGTGAGGATCTTCCCCCCGTCATGCATGGTCAGCGCCCTCCCTTGCCGCTATCGGCGTACCCCGCAGGTCCGTCGGGCGCTCGTTCTCGCCCGGCATGACCAACGCGTTGCCCAGAAGCTCGTGAACCCCCGACACGCCGACCTCCGGCGCCCAGTACTCACACAGGCCCGAGAGAGTCGCTCGGTCGATCGCGCAGACGCACGACAGCGTGTTGACACCGTGCTTGTCCCGGACGTACCGCACCGCGCTGCCTCGCGGTAGGCCGCCGCGCAGGCGCATCTCCATGTTCTCGTCGTTGCCCAGTCCGGCTCCGCCCGCGCAGCAGAACGTCTGCTCGCGGATGGTGTTCTCGGGCATCTCGAAGAAGTGGTTGCACGCCGCCTTGAGCACGTAACGCGGCTCCTCGAAGAGCCCCATCGCCCGCGCGGGGTTGCACGAGTCGTGGAATGTGACCCGCCGGTGGTCGTTGCGCGACGGGTCCAGCTTGAGCTTTCCGTTCTTGATGAGGTCCGCGGTGAACTCGCAGATGTGGATGATCTTGGCGGACCGGGCGTTGTCGAAGACCGTCCCGGTGATCGGGCTCTTCGGTACCTCGAGGAAGTCGACGGGCCCGTTCATGGTGTTCATGTACTGGTGGAGCACCCGCCACATGTGCCCGCACTCGCCGCCGATCAACCACTTGACGCCGAGCCGTTTGGCCTCGTGGTACACCTTGTAGTTGAGCTTCTTGATGGTGTCGTGCGAGGTGAACAAACCGAAGTTGCCGCCCTCCGACGCGTAGGCCGACAGGGTGATGTCGAGGTCGAGGTACTTGAAGAGCAGCATGTACCCCATGAAGGTGTAGATCCCGGGATCTGCGAAGTAGTCCGCCGACGGGATGACGAAGAGGATCTCGGCTCCCTTGCGGTTGATCGACGGCTCGCAGCGGACGCCCGTGATGTCCGCCAGCTCGTCCATCAGGAAGTCGATGTTGTCCTTGAACGTGTGTGGCTCGATGCCCAGGTGGTTTCCGGTCCGATGGCAGTTGGCGACCGGCTCCATGACCCAGTTGATGTTGAGGCCGACGAGGTTCAGCAGCTCGCGGGCCAGCATCGTGATCTCGGCGGTGTCGATGCCGTAGGGGCAGAACACCGAGCACCGACGGCACTCGGTGCACTGGAAGAAGTAGTAGAACCACTCCTTCAGAACCTCGGGCGTCAGCTTGCGGCTGCCCCCGAGGGCGCCGAGAAGCTTCCCCGTCGTCGTGAAGTCCTGCCGGTAGATCGACCGCAGGAGCTCGGCGCGCAGCACCGGCATGTTCTTGGGATCGCCGGACCCGATGTAGAAGTGGCACTTGTCCGCGCACGCCCCGCAGCGCACGCAGATGTCCATGAAGACCTTGAGCGACCGGTACTTCTCGAGGCGCTCCTTGAAGCCGTCGTGGATGATCTTCTCCCAGCCCTCGGGGAGCTGCCAGTCGGCGTCGGTCGGCGACCAGTCGCGCGGGTTTGGAAACCCCATGTACTGCAGGTTCTTGGCCTTGCCCGGGTAGGACCAGGTCCCCTTACGAGCCTCGAAGTCGACGCTGGGGTCGGTCCAGTCCCGCTTCGGCGGGGCGTAGTCAATCTGCAGCAACTGCTCTTCTGTCTTGTGCCCCATCGCTCACTCCCGGTCCAGCGGAAGTCCCGCGGCCTTCATCTTGTCGTGGAACTCCTCCTCCCACTCGGCGTAGGTGTGGCCGACGATCGGCGGGTTCCACGGGTTCAGGTGGCGCACCGCGCGGTTGTTGTTGGCCAGGTTGCGCGTCGGCGAGAGGAAGACTCCAGCCATGTGAACCAGTTTGGAGAACGGGAAGTACGCGAGCAGCGCGCTGACCAGGAAGAGGTGCACGTAGAACAGCGGCCCGACTCCCTGGGGGACGGCCGGATGGAAGTTCACGAGCCCGATGGCCAGCTCCTTGACCCTGACGATGTCGACCTTCCACAGATGCCGCATGCCGATCCCGGTCAGCGCGATCCCGAGCAGCAGGAAGAGCGGGAAGTAGTCGGCGGGAAGCGAGAGATAGCGCATCCTCGCATCGACCAGCCGACGTGCCAGCAGGTAGCCGAGCCCGGCGATGAGGCCGAAGCTGGTCAGGAAGAACACCGGCACACCGACCTGGAAGAACCCATCGAGCCCCTGCAAGACGGCGATCACCTTCGGCACCGGTTCGACGAAGAAGCGGTAGTGCCGGAGGAACACCGCCAGGAACGAGTAGTGGAACAGGAGCGCCCCGGCCCATAGCCACTTGTCGGAGCTGTAGACCAGTCGCCCGCCAGGCTTCAGCTCCGCCCGGGTGTTGCGGAAGAGCGAGCGGAAGGTGAGCACCTCGAGCGCCATGCGTCCGACGGCACCCAGGCTGGACGACGGGTTGTCCAGCGGCGAGAATCGGATGAACGACAGCGAACGCTCCTGGCCACACGTGGTGGGGATCCGGAACGGAACTGCCGATCTCGCCCAACCGATGACCCGGGCGCCGATTCCAACGACGAACACGGCGATGGCCACGTACGGCGCCACGATGGCGAGGAACGCCTGCATCGCCGGGGACTGTCCCCCGGCCCACGCAATCCCCGCCAGCACTCCCACTGCGACCAGGGCCAACACGATCCTCATTCTTCCCGGCCTCCCTTCACGTGAACCGGCCGCCGCCCCGTCACGGGGCGACCGCACGAGTCGTCGTCCTCCTCGACCGCGCCCGCGCGCTTGAGCAGCGAGTACGTCCTCGCCGTCACGTCACGGTTGCGGATCTCCCAAATCCGCTCGCGAGCCGCCGCGTAGAGTTCGAAGCTCGCAAGTCCGAGTGCATCCACCCACGACTCGAGAAAGACGCCATCCTGCGCGAGCTTCTCGGAACAACCGGCCTCGGCGAGTACGGTCCGAACCACCTGCTTGAGCTCGAAGACGAAGCGGAGCGCCGCGGCCGGCCCCAACCCCTGCACCGCCCTGATGCGCACAATGTCGTCGAGGGGCCCCCGCAACGAGGCGGGGTCGGCCCCTGCCAGAAAACCGTCGGCGAGTGCGCCGATGGCGCCGGCGATCGTCGCACCGACGGGGTTGCGGAAGGGGTCCGTGGACTTCAGGAAGAACCCCTGGGCTTCGGCCGGATAGCTGGCCATCGCAGCGTCGAGCCAGGACTCGACGAGACGTTCCCGATGGTCGGCGAGGACGGCGAGCAGCGCCCTCAAACCAGGCTCCGGTGTCCTGCGCGAGGACTGCGCCCGCGGGTACCTCGGCGCCGGCACGCACCGTCCGGGAGTTGCCGCCGTTGACCGTGCATCCAGCTCACCCCCCTGGCCCCGAGCACTCGAGCCGCACTGCCCGCAGAAGCAACCCTTGTGCCACCGTTCACATCCTCGCCGTCGAATCGGAACCCAAAGCGGACGAACCCCTTGGCTGGCCGGCTGAGCGAAACGACCGATTCGATCGGCCGCTCGTTACGGCCTCGTAACATCAGGGGCCCACCCTCAGCGTCATGGATGTCACCCGCGAGGCGGTCCGAGTGCCCATCGTCGCGGCGTTGTTGGTTCATGGAGAAGTAGGGCCGGCTCGTAGCGGGTGGGTTACGGGATCCATCGCACGTCCTCGCGCCGACGCCCGGGACCGACGCCCGCGAATCCCGCCGCAGCCCCGTCACCGCGCGTCCCGAACGCTGACCGAAACGGCCTCCGGCTGTACGCGATGCACCACCTCGCCCGGGGGCCACCCGGACGAGGCGGCAATCACCTCGCGGGAGGCCTACACGCAGCCTGTCGGCTTCGGCAGGCCGGCGACCTTGCAGGCGCCCTTGGCCGGGCCGGAGGGGAAGAGCTCGTACACCTTCTTGAGGTCGAATCCGGTCTCCTTGCAGAGCTTGCGGATCATCGGCGCGACCCCGTACTGCAGGTAGTAGTTGCGCAGGTAATTGACGAGCTTCCAGTGTTCGTCGCCGAGGTCCGTGACTCCCTCGGTGGTGGCCAGGGCCGCCGCGACATCCTGGTTCCAGACCTCCGGTGTTTCCATGAAGCCGTCTTCGTCGACCGCGATCGAAACGCTACCGTGCGTGAACGTTGGCATACCTTTCCTCCTTAGCTTTCCGAGACGGGGTTCGCCTCTATCCACCGATCTCGAGAACGGGCACCGGCTCGTTCTCGGCTTTCTCCAGCGCCTTGAGGAAGTCCGGCTGCGGCGAGAATCCCAGCTCCGTCGCGATGGTGACGTGCTCGCGGCTTCCCTGCACGTCTCCGCAGGCGAGCTGACCGACCGCCAGGTAGTAGTGACCTCCGGCGTGCCGCGGATCGAGCTCGAGGACCCGCTGGAAGCAGGCCACGACCGCGTCGGGCTCGCCCAGGTAGAGGTGCCCGAGTCCCTCGTTGTAGTGCGCCTCCACCATGTCCGGACTGCACGCCGACGCGGCCCGGTTGGCCTCGATGCAACCGTGGAAGTCCCAACGCGAGAGCAGGATGCCCCCGAGGTTCACATGCGCCCGCGCCAACGACGGGTCCAGCTCGATCGCCTTGCGCAGCGCCTGTTCCGCCTGTTGGAGGCGTCCAGCCTGGAGCAACGCAGTCCCCAGGTTGAGATGACAGGCGGCCGAGTCAGGGGCCGTCTCGACGGCTCTCTGGTGTCTGTCCACGCGCTCCATGGCGCTATGCACGTCGATCGTCACGTTCTCCCCCCTGGCCACAGTGTCGGAGACCCTCCTGCATGCGCTGCCCAGCCTGTTGCGGGCACCTCGTACCGACCAGCCTGGCCACCTCGACCAGCACTTCGTGCAGTCCGGGATCGGCGGAGAGCCTCATGAGGTCCGGCAGTACGTCGACCAGCATCTCGGGCCGCTCCTCGGCGATCGCGCGCAGGGTCTCCGGCGCGTACAGCGCGTTGGTGCCCGACTCGTCGTTCATCGCCCAGACCAGCCGACGTACGACCTCGCCGACCAGAACGGGATGGTGCCTCGCCGCCAGAGCAAGGCCCCGGGCAGCGGCACCTCGAAGCTCCCGGTCCGCGTCGTAGGTCATTCCGACCAGGATGCGGACCGTCCTGCGGTCCCTCGAGACGATCGTTTCCAGTTCATCGAAGCGGCGCTGGCGGACGGTCTCCACCACCTGTTCCCGCGTACTCACCACCCACCCCCGCGAGCCGCACGTACCAGTGCCGGCGCCCACTCTGGCGCGCCCAGCGCGTGAATGTGCGTGTAGCCCGCCACCACACCTCCCACCAGAATCCCGTCTCGCCCGTCCCCCACACCGACACCCCGGTCCAACGCCAGGACCGTCCGCACAGCGCCCGAACCAACTCGGATCTTCGAATAGTGGAACTCGTGACCGCGGAGCTCGGCACCCCGCGGGAGGAACGGATTTTCGCCATCGACCCGCGCCGCCACGTAGCCGTGCCCTTGCGGCCGCGACGTCTGTTCGACCTCGATCGGGACCGCGCCGACCATCGGGTGCGCGACCGCGCCCACCACGAGCGCCCGGGCCAGGTACATCAGGCCACCGCACTCGGCCCACACGGGCAGTCCCTGCGCGATCCGTCTCGCCAAGTCCTCCCGCATCGGCAGATTGGCGGAGAGCTCGGCCGCGTAGACCTCGGGGAATCCCCCGCCGATGATCAGCGCGTCGACCCCGGGCAGCTCCGGATCGGAGATCGGCGAGAACGGGACCAGCTCGGCACCGGCCTGCTGGAGCGCCTCGAGGTTCTCGGGATAGTAGAACGAGAACGCCGCATCCCGAGGCACCCCGACCCTCACCCGACCCCGTTCCGGAACCTCCGGGCTCCGGTCCTGGCCCCGAGCCGGGAGCGGCGGCGCCTCCGCCGCCAGGGCCAGCACTGCGTCGATGTCGAGGTACCTCTCGATGAGCTCGCCGGCACGGTCGAGCATCGCCTGGGCGCGCGGATGCTCCGCCACGGTGACCAGCCCGAGGTGGCGACTGGGAAGGTCGAAATCGGGCACGCGGGGAATCGAGCCGAGGACGGGCAACCCCGTCGCCTCGCCGATCGCCGCCCGAATGACCTTCTCCTGTCGCGCCGTGCCGACCCGGTTGAGGATCACCCCACGCAGGTCCAGGCCGGGGTCGAGGGCCTGGCAGCCCAGCACGATCGCCGCCAACGTGCGCGTGACCTTGGCGGCATCGACCACGAGGATCACTGGCGCGCCGACGAGCTTGGCGAGCTCCGCAGTCGAATGGGACCCAGCGGAGTCCAAGCCGTCGAACAGGCCCCGGTTCCCCTCGATCACCGCGACGTCCGCGCACTGGGCAGCCGCGCATAGGGACGAATGGATGGCACCTGCGGGCATCATGAACGTGTCGAGGTTGCGCCCCTCCCGGCCGGCCGCCGCCCCGAGCCACGCCGCGTCGATGTAGTCGGGTCCCTTCTTGAACGGTGCCACCCGCAGGCCGCGCCGGGTCAGCGCACGGGTCAACCCGGAGGAGACGAGCGTCTTGCCCATGTCTCCCCCGAGGCCCGCGATGACGACGCGCGGCAGCGGAATGGCGGCTTCCGGCACCCCTCGCTCCCTACACCATGTCCAGGAAGCCGCAAGGGCACTCTTCAGCGCACTTCTTGCAGCCGTCGCACACCTCGAGCTTGACCTTGTAGTAGTGGCCGAGGTGCGGATCCGGAACCTTCACGAAACAGCCGGCCTGGCAGTACATCCAGCACTTCTCGCAGGCGAAGCACTTGCCGCACGAGAAGCACCGTGTCGCCTCGTCCACCATGGCCTCGAAGGAGATTCCGTAGTCGATCTCCTCCATCGGCTTGGCGAGCCGCTCCTCGGGGGCGCGCACCGCCCGCACGGCCCGGGCCTTGGCCTCGTAGTGGTCCATCTTGATCTTTTCGGGACCGACCGAGGGTCGGGCCGGCGGCGCCTTCGGCTCCTCGCCGCGCAACGCCGCATGGATCGACTCGGCTGCCTTGCGACCCTGGCCGATCGAGATGGTGGCGAGACCGAGGCCGATGTTGTCGCCCCCGGTCCAGATCCCCTGCACGCCGGTCCGACCCCAGTCGTCGGACGACAGCCACCGCTTGCCGAGCTCCGCGGACCCCAGCCTGGCCAGGTCGGGCTCCTGACTGACCGCCACGATGATCGTCTCGATGGGCAGCTCGTAGGTATCCCCCTCGATCGGCACCGGAGCCCGCCGTCCGGACGCATCGGGCTCGCCGAGCTGCATGCGCTGAACGACCATCGCGCGGACCTGTCCATCTGCACCGCGCAGCACCTCCATGGGAGCCGCGAGGTACTCGATCTTGACGCCTTCTTCGAGGGCTTCCTCGATCTCTCGCTCGATCGCCGGCATCTCGGTGCGGGTGCGCCGGTACAGGATGGTGACCTCGGCACCCAGCCGCCGCGACATCGCCGCCGAGTCCATCGTGACCCGCTTGGAGACGCGCGCCGCATCGATGGCCGTGTCGCCACCGCCGATCACCACGACGTTCCCGCCGATCTCGACGCGCCGGCCGGCGTTGACGTGGTTCAAGAACTCGGTCCCGGTCCAGACGCCGGGGCCTTCTTCGCCCTGGACCCCGAGGTTCTTGCCCTGGTGAGCCCCGATGCCGACGAAGACCGCCTGGTACTGCGCACGGAGCTCCTCGAAGGTGATGTCCTTGCCGACCGCGGTGTTGCAGCGGATCTCGACGCCGAGCTCGGCGATCTTCGCCACCTCGGCGTCGATGACGTGGCGCGGCAGCCGGTACTCGGGAATGCCGTAGCGCAACATGCCGCCGGCGTGCGGCAGGCTCTCGAACACCGTCACCTTGTAGCCGCGGCGGGCGAGCTGGTAGGCGCACGACAGCCCTGCCGGCCCGGCTCCGATGACTGCAACCTTCTCGCCGAAGGGACCGCCAGCATCGAGGGTCGGCAGCGGCAGCTTCTTCTCGATCCCCCAGTCGCCGATCGACCGCTCCACCGAGTTGATCGCCACTGCACCGTCCTTCTCCTTGCGGTTGCAATGGCTCTCGCACGGATGCGGGCAGACCCGGCCCATGACCGCCGGGAAAGGGTTGGTCTCGACCTCGATGTACCACGCCCGCCGCATCGCCTCGTCGAGGTCGTATCCCAGCTTGTCCCGCAGCGCGATGGTGGTCAGCCACCCGCGGATGTCATTCCCGCTCGGGCAGTTGCCGATACAGGGTGCGGTCTTCTCGACCTGCTGCGGACGCAGCGAGGAGATCTGCGTCGCACCGCTCCCGCCCAGGCGAATCGGTGGCTTCTTGTCGACCGACTTCAGCAGCCCCATACATCCCCCCTTTCACGAGTTGCCGGCGGCTCAGGCGTACGGATAGAGCTTGCGCTTGAACTGCTCGAGCCGCTCGAGCAACATGTCGTGCTTGCTCTCATCGGCGTACAGGTACGCCAGCAGCTCGCTCTGGACAAAGAGCTTGGTGACCTTCTTGAGCTCGTCGCCGAGACCGATGGTCTCCTTCTCCAGCCGGATGTGCTCCTCGATGAGGGTCCAGACCTCCGCGAGCTCCTCGGGCGTGAGAGTGATCGTCCTGGTGGTCATGCTCTCGATCATGAACTGCTGGACCCGGTGGTGCATGATCGAGTCGTGCCGGATGATCTCCATCAGCAGCTTGACGAGGGGGTTCTGGGTCTTGGAGATGATCTGCGTGGTCTGGGCGACGCCGGCGTTCTCGACCTCCTGCCAGCGCTGCAGCAGGGCGACCGCCTTGTCGATGGGGCTCTGCGCACTCTTTGTCATGACAGCCTCCAGGTAAGCGGGCGTCCCCGGGAGTCGCGTCGGGCCCCGGGGACGCCTTCGTGCGAGTCTAGGCTTGGTCGGGAGGAAGGGTGATGAAGCTGCCGCCGAAGTACGAGTAGATGCAGCGGCCGGAGTCCATGAGCTGACGGATCGCCTGCTTGCACAGGTCCTTGTTGCACTCGGCCTCACCGAACTTCTCGATCATCGCCTTGGTGAGGTCCATGGCCTTCAGGCTCTTCTTGCCATGGGTCTCCTTCACCAGTTGAAACATCGCCTCTGCGACCTGTTCGACCGTGGCAGCCATCGTTCCCCCTTAGACCTGCCGGATCTGGACCGACCGCTTGAAGGTCTCGCCGGCGTGCTTGAAGTCGTCGATATGGTACTTGCTGAACGGGATGCCCGAGAGCTGGAAGAAGCGCGGCCAACCGATTCGCTCGATCCACTCGCCCATGCGCTCGTGCTTGCGCGCATTCTCGGCGTAGAGCTCGACCAGCTTCTTGACCCAGCCCACCACCTCCGGCCAGCGCGGCGGGTTGTTCGGCAGGAACGGCACGGCGAGCTTGGAGAACTTCGGCTCGCTGCGGGCGTTCGAAACCTTTCCGCCGACCCAGATCGAGATGCCGTCGGTCTTGGCGTTGTTGATCTTCATCGCCGGGCAGACCGTGAAGCAGTTGCCGCAGTACATGCACTGCTCCTCGATGATCTCCACCGACTGCGCGCCGCCGACCGAGGCCGGACGCACCGCGCCCGTCGGGCACGAGGCGACCACGCTCGGGATCTCGCACATCTTCGGCACGCTGGTGTGGTCGATCTTCGGGGCGCGGGTGTGGACGCCGAGGACCGCGATGTCGGAGCAGTGCACGGCGCCGCACATGTTGAGACAGCAGGCGAACGCGATGCGCAGCTTGCCGGGCAGCTTCATGTCGACGAAGTGCGGGTACAGCTCGTCCATGATCGACTTGACGACGCCGGACGCGTCGGTGGCGGCCGAGTGGCAGTGCACCCACCCCTGCGTGTGGACGATGTTCGAGATCGCGTTGCCCAGCCCGCCGACCGGATACCCCGACTTGGTGAGGTCGGCGATCAGGGGTTCGATGTTGGCCGGGTCCGTGAGGAGGAACTCGACGTTGTTGCGCGACGTGAAGCGGAGGTGGCCGCCGCAGTACGTATCGGCGAGGGTGGCGAAGTCGCGCAGCGTGGCGATGTTCAGCAGACGGGGCGTCGCGGCGCGGACGGTGAAGATCTTGTCGCCCGACTTGGCGACGTGGACCATGACGCCCTGCTTGAGGATCTCGTGATGGTCCCACTGGCCGTAGTTCTTCTTGACGACCGGGGGCAGGAACTTCTCGTAGTGGGGCGGGCCAATGTCGGTGAGGCGCTTGGTAGCACTCATGGTTTCCTCCTGTGTCCCCGGATCAGGCCTGACCACCTTCGGAGACCTCGTCGCCGAAGAAGATGTACGGGTTCGAGCGCGGCGCGGAGATCATCTCGGGGACCGGGTCGAGACCGATCTGCTCGAGGAAGTTCCCGAGGCCGATGCGCTGAATGAACTCGCCGACCCGTTCGCGGTTCTTGCCGTGCTCCGCCCACAGGTCCCAGATCCGCGAGATCAGCTCCTTGAGGTCCTCGTAAGGGGGCTCCATCTTGATGAACGGGACGAAGACGCTCGACAGCAGCGCACCGCCGACGATGGGCGCCTTGGCGCCGATCAGGATGGCAGCTCCGCGGTCGTCCCCGGGCTTCACCGCCTTCGGCAGCACGTTGATGCAGTGCATGCACTTGACGCAGTTGCTGTTGTCGATTGCCAACGTGCTCCCGTCCCAGGCCATGCAGCGGGTCGGGCACATGTCGCAGATTTCCTTCTGGATGTCGACGCCGCCGGCCGCCGCGGCACGCACGCCCTCGTTGTCGACCTTGATGTCGTCCCGCCACGTGCCGATGAAGGCCATGTCGGAACGGGCCACCGAGGCGACGCAGTCGTTGGGGCATCCGGCGAACTTCAGCTTGTACTTGTAGGGGAACGCCGGACGGTGCAGCTCGTCCTGGTAGGTCTGGGTGAAGTCGTAGCAGGCGCCCATGGTGTCGTAACACGCCCACTCGCAACGCGCTTGGCCGACGCAGCAGGAGGGGGTGCGCATGTCGGAACCCGACCCGCCGAGGTCGAAGCCGGCCGCCGTGAGCTCGGCGAAGATCGGCTCGAGGGCCTGGGTCTTGGCGCCGAGGAGGATGATATCGCCGGTCGACCCGTGCATGTTGGTGAGGCCCGAGCCGTGCCGCTCCCAGATGTCGGCGATCGTCCGCAGCGCATCCGAGGTGTAGAACCACCCCGCCGGCTGGTTGATCCGCAGCGTGTGGAACTCGGCGCATTCCGGGAACTCCGCCTGGAGGTCCGAGTAGCGGCCGATCACGCCGCCGCCGTAGCCCATGACGCCGACCAACCCGCCGTGCTTCCAGTGTCCGATCTTCTCTTCGTAGGACCGCTCGAGCTGACCCAGCAGGTCATTGACCGCGGGCGTGTCGGCCGACTTCTTGAGCTCCTTCACGAAGCTCGGCCATGGCCCCTTCTCGAGCTCGTCCAACAGCGGTGTTGCCCTCTTCTCACTCATGGCAGCTCCTTTCGACTCGTCAGATCCTCGACCAGGACTACTCGAACATCACCCTTGGCAACAAGACCGACGAGGCATGACGGGAGCAGCTCGGCGGGCTGCACCCCGGTCATGCCTGTCTTTCCGAGATTCCTGCTCAAAATCTCACCCGGTATTGCAGAAGCAACCCTTGTGCCAGTTTTCACGCGATCGGCCGGCCCATGGAAGCCACGACCCAACAGCGAATTAGCCTGCTGCAGCCGGGTTCCCGGCGGGGGTGTCGGGCCTCTCGTTACCACCGCGTAACGCCCAGCCAGGCTCCCACCGACCGCAGTCCACGCCGGCCCCTGAGATCGGACTCCCAGTTGCCAGCGCCCTCGTGGACCAAGCAACCCGCGTCGCACGCCCGTCACTGGGCTGTAACAGCAGCGGCGCGCCCCGGGGGAGTCGCGCCGCGATTGAGAGCTGACGCGGGTGACCGACGGGCGGCTAGTGGAACTCCCACTCGAGGAAGCCGGGCTTGACGTCGGCCATCGCGTTGACGATCAGCTCGACCAGGCCGCCGTACTGGATCTTGCTGCGCTCGAATGCGTTGTAGGCCCGGATCAGGTCGCGGAACTGCCCCTTGCAGTTCGAGCACGGCGTGCAGAGGTACTTCGGGATCGACGGGTCCAGCTCGCCGGCGAAGGCGTCGAGGATCTGCTTCATCTTGATCCGGCCGGAGACCAGCGTCCGCCAGTTCGCGAAGTTGTTGCCCGACATGATGGCGAACCCCGACCCACCGCCGCAGCAGTAGTTGTCGACCCCGTGCGGCGTCATCTCGCGGAACCGCGGGGCGATCTTGTGCAGGATCCGCCGCGGCGGTTCGACGATTCCCATCGCCCGCGCGATGTTGCACGGGTCGTGGAGGGTGACCGGGAAGTCGTTGCGCGACGGGTCGAGCTTGAGGACCCCTGAGTCCACGATCGAGGCAAGGAACGGTGCGAAGCTCTCGCGCGGGACGTTGGCCTCGCCGAGCAGGATTCGATCGGCGACGACCGACAGCGCCTTGTGGGCGTGTCCGCACTCGCCGATGATGATCTTCTTCACCTTCAGCTTCTTCGCGATCTCCGCATGCCTGAGCGCGACGCGGGCGAATTGGACGTCGTCGTACCACAGGCCGTAGTTGATCGCGTCGTAGGCCACCATTTCGGAGGACAGCGTCCACGAGATGCCGGCCTGCTGCATGATCACCGCGAAGGCGCCCGGGTTCTCGGGCCACGCCATGATCTCGCCGGCGTTGTGCATGAGCAGGACGTCGGCGCCCTCGACGTCCCACGGCGTCTTGACGGTGAAGCCGACCTTCTCGCTCATCTCCTCGTCGATGAACTCGATGTTGTCCTTCACGACTGCCGGCGACATGCCCGTCGACGAGCCCACCTTGAGCTGGAGCACCGACCCGTCGGTGTGCGCTTCGCGGGCCGCGATCCCCAGCTCCTGGCTGTACAGCTTGCGCAGCTCGTGGGTGATCAGGCCGTTGTCGACACCGATCGGGCACGCCTGGCAGCAGCGCCGGCACAGCGTGCAGCGGTAGGCCAGCTCGGCCAGCCGGGCGAACGTGTTCCAGTTGAGCTCCGGCGACCCCTGCAGCGCGGCCTTGATCGGGTTGCCGCCCGGGCCGTAGCGAGCGAGCAGCCCGCGCAGCACGTCGGCCCGGTAGCTCGGCCGGTAGACCTCGTTGTGGCCACTCTCCACGAAGATCGGGCAGGCCTCGGCACAGGTCTGACAGTGGGTGCAGTGGTCGAGGGTGAGCTCGAGCTGCTGGCGGAACGTCCAGTTATCGTCGCTGGAGAGCAGCTTGGCCAGGCCGGCCTTGAGCCCGTCGAGGAGTCGCTTCTCTTCTGCGGGGCCGGTCGGCCGCTTGAGGGCGAGCGCCGAAACGCCGTCGAGCGAGGCGTCGATCTGGCTGCGCTTCTCGGCGGAAATCTCCTTCCACATTTCGGCCGGGTCGTCCTTGTCGTAGGGCGGCGGCAGCGGCACGATCCGCTTCAGGTCGATGGGTGACAGCGTCTCGGCGTTCTTCGCGATGTCCCGCACGCTCGGAATCAGCGGCTCGTTGGCCATGTCAGGAATCCCCCCCCTTGGTGGCGACGTCGGCCCAGGTCTTGCGGCCGTCACCCTTGATGTGCGGTGCCGACCACGAGATCGGTCGCATGAGCAGCTTCTTAACCCGCTGTTCGTAGGTCTTGCCGAACATGTTCGGGGCGTCGTCCCAACGCACGGAATGCCACGTGAAGTACTTGGCGAAGAAGTGGGTCATGTGGCTCCACGGGAGGTAGGCGAGGAAGATCCCGAGCAGCACGACCTCGGCTCCGAACCAGCCGGGCAGCCCGGCCACCGGACGGAAGGTCACGAGGCCCTGGACGAACGACGCGGCGACGGCCAGATGACGATCGGCCCAGAAGAAGCTTGCCCACGACGCGAGGAAGACCGCGAGCAGCATCCAGAGGTGGAGGAAGTCGGCCGGCGTCGACGAGCGCCGGAGGTCGGCGCGTGACAACCGCCGCGCCAGCAAGCCGACGCATCCCAGCGTCGCGAGGGTGAGGCCAAATGCGGCGAGCGCCATGAGCACCCGCCCGCCACCGAGCCGGGCCAGACCGGGTAGCCCGCGGACCCCGGGAACGGCGCCAACCACGAGAAGGACTCCGAGGGTGAAGAGGACGTAGAGCCCGTAGTGGAACATCAACGACGGCAGCCAGAGGCCGGGGTTGCGCTCGTGGACCTGCTTGAGGGTCAGCACCTCCTCGGCGATGGTCTTGAACTCGCCGAGCTTCGAGACCTCCCGCGGCTTGGTCCACCAGTCGACCTCCTCGAAGTACGAACCGCCGTACTCCACCTTGCCCTTCTCGTGGGCGACCGGATAGAGCTCCCAGCGCAGGTGCATCGGCATGGTGGCGTACTTGATCGCCTTGTACAGGCAACCGACGACGAACACCGCCAGCGTGACGTAGGCCCAGATCGCGACGAAACCCATGTCCGGCCCTCCCAGCGGGCGCAGAACCCACCCTGGCCAATCCTACATGAAAGCTTTGTGCCACCCCGATGTAGACGTCCCGCCTCGACTTAGCGAGCGCCCGCAAATCGGCGACACCAAGAGGTGACGGCACTTGTCACGACCTCGTAACAGGAGTTACAAGCCGCGTCCCAACAGGCTCGCCGGGCGCAATTCGGCGATGGCTAGGGTGATTTCCGGATCTCGACGAAGACCGGGAGCGCGTCGTCGACGTACAGCGCTCCGGCGCCGCCACCCACCCCGTACCAGCCGGAGACGACGATGCCACGGGGCACCGCGGGGTCGACGACGACGCGGCGCAGGACCTCACGCGATCCGGCGACGACGCGGGCGGTTTCGCCGTCCTCGAGTCCGAGCGCGCGGGCGTCGTGCGTCGACAGGCGCACGCTGACGAGCGGCCTGAGTCCGAGCAGCGTTGCCGAGTGGCGGGTCATCGAGCTGGCGTGGACCAGTCGCGGTGCCGCATCGAGCAGGAGCCCCCTGGGCGACCCGACCGGGACGATCGGCTCGACAGCGCCGAAGGTCACGCCCCCGAATGCGCCAGGACCGTTTCCGAGCTCCCTCTTCAACTCGTCGGCCAACTGCTCACCCAGCGGAATTCGGGTCCCGAGCCGGCGCGCGAGCTCGACGAGGACCTGCCGATCGGAGGGAAGGTCACCCGGCGGGCGGACGCAGCGCCGCATCGTCCGCCGAACCCCGTCGGCGGAGGTCACGTCGCCTTCCCGCTCGAGGCCCGTCGCGACCGGCAGGACCACGTCCGCGAGCCGCGCCGTTTCGGTCAGGAAGGAGTCGAGCACGACGACGAAGCGGGCGCCTTCGACGCCGTCGCGCGCCTTCAGACCTCGCGGCCAGGTGCCGACCGGATCCTGACCGGCGACGAACAGCACTCCGACCTCACCCGCGGCCGCGCGGAGCATCGCTTCCCGGTGCGACCAGCCCGGTCCCGCCGCCACCGAGCGACCCCAGCGCAACGCGCACGAGGCTCGATCGCTGGCTGCCGCCGCATCACGGAAGCCAGGCAGCATGCGCGGATGGAGTCCAGCGGCCAGGACACCCTGCGCGTTCGTCTTCGCCCCGAGCACGAGGACACCGCTGCCGGGCCGGCCGGCTCGGCCGAGAACCGCGAGCAGCTCGCAGGCCCGCCTGGCCACGGCCGCCTCGTCGCCCGGAATCCCGCGGCCCGTCACGACGACGATCGCGAGGCTCGCCGAGGCAGCGAGGTCGTCACCGACCTCACGCAACGTGGCGGGTGCGACGCCGGCCGCGGCCGCCAACTCGTCCTCGTCGATCGCCTCGAGTGCCGTGCGCCACTGGGTGAACCCCGGCCGGTTCGCGCCGTCTCCCGGCACCCATGCGCGACGCCGCAGCGCGTCCCTGGCCAGCCAGAGGAGCAGCGCCTCCTCGCCACCCGGCGCGACCTGGAGGTGGCCGTCCCGCCGGCCCGTCACGCCACCTGCCGTCGCGTAGGCCTCGAAGACCCGCCGGCCGCGAGCCGCACGCTGCACAAAAAGGTTCTTCACCATGGGATGCGAGCGACCGACGTCGCCGCGCAGGACGAGCACCACGTCCGCAGCGTCGAGATCGCCGAACGAAACCGTCGAGGCAGGGACGCCGGCGGCCGCGCCCATCCCGTCCACGAGGGCGCGGATCCCGGCATCGGGTCCCGCGTCGACGTGCGGCGAGCCGACCACGGACCGCATGAAGCGTTGCAGCACGTAGGCGTCCTCGTCGGTCAGCCGGCTGCTGCCGATGGCCGCCACGCTCTCCCGCTGTGCCCGCGCCGCTCGGAGCGCCTGCGCCGTGGCCGCTAGGGCCTCGTCCCAGGTCGCCTCGACCAGGCGTCCCCCTCGCCGCATCAGCGGTGATGCCAGTCGGCCGGGAGCGCGCAGGAGATCCCAGGCGTACCTGCCACGGACGCACAGGTTGCCGCAATCCGGGTCGGAGGCGTCCACCCCGCGGACCCGGATCAACTCGCCGTCGTGGCTCTCCACGCCGAGCTGGCAGCCGCAACTGCAACCGGAACAGGTGGTCGAAGTGACCTCCCGTTGCCACGCCGGGACGCCGGTCGCGTCGGGGCGGGCGGCGAGCGCCGCGACCGGGCAGGCGTCCACGCACTGCCCGCAGAACTCGCACGACAGCGCGTCCCCGGAGACCGTGACCACCCTCGATCCCGAACCGGACTCGACGAGTTCGATCGCGCCCACCCCCATGGCTTCCGCGCACAGCCGTTCGCACAGGCCGCACGCCACGCACCTGGCCGGGTTGTGGACGATGAGTGGCCACGACTCCTCGCGCGGTGGGCGAGGCAGCAGGGGCATCGGCCCGTGGTCAAGGGCCCCCAACAGGTGAACCAGGTCCTCGAGCCGGCAGTCGCCGTGACGCTCGCAGGTCGGGCATTCGAGCGCGTGGGTGGGCAACAGGACAGCCAGCCGACGAGCGCGAGCGGCTGCGACCGCAGGCGTCGACGTGTCCACCTCCATGCCCGCCTCGACGCGTGACTCGCAGGCCAGGACCAGCTCGTCGTCGTGGTCTCTCCGGCTGACGACGCACAGTCCGCAGCTCCCGGTCGGCGCCACCCGCGGGTCGTGGCAGAGCCGCGGGATCCGGATGCCGCAGGCCTGCAGCGCGTCGAGGAGGTTGCTCCCCTCCCGAGCCTCGACGGGCCGGCCGTCGACGAGGAAGACGACGAGGTGGGTGCCCGTCACGCCCCTACTCCGCGCCCAGCGGCCGCAGCCGCTTGAACGCCAGCTTCGCGCGCATCCGGTTGGTGTACCCGGCCAGGCCGGCCCTGGGCGGCGCCGGCGCCAGGGTGCGCCAGTCCGGAGACAGGAGCAGGTCCCACAGGTGGATGGTCTCCTTGCCCCGGCTCGCCAACGCCGTTCGGCAACCGGCGCAGGGCGTGACGTACGGCCGGGGCGACTCGGCGGCACGCCGCTCGGCGAACCGTCGCGACAACGCCGGATCCACCGGGTACATCGCTCCACCGAACCCGCAGCAGCGGGTCTGCTCGCGCCCGAAGGCGACCTCATCGATCTCGGCGCCGGCAGCGCGGACAAGGGTCCTGACCGCGTCGTGCAGGCCCGAGTCGTGGCGGGCGCGGCAGGGGTCGTGCACGGCCAGCCTGGCGCCCTCGGCGTACCTCGGCGGTTCCCACGAGCCCGCGAGCGCCTCCCACACCGAGGTGACCTTGGGGCCATGCGACTCCGATCGCAGCGCCACGACGCAGCTCGGGCACAGGACCAGGAGCTCCTCCGCGCCGATGGCCTCGGCGTGGCGCAGCAACTCGGCGCGGGCAACCGCGGCCTCGTCGGCCATTCCGAGAGCGTCGGCGGGGACACCACAGCACTGCAGCAGCGCGCCGACGCCCGAGAAGTGTCTTCGGAGCACGTCGTAGATCGCGACGGTCTGGCGCGGGTTGAGCGCCGGCAACGTGCAACCCGGGAAGAACAGCCGCCGGCTCTTCCGCCGGCCGGGCTCGGGCATGGCGAGGGTGAGCGACCGGGACATCGAGGCCCGGTACGTCGCGACGACCCGGTCGTGGGCCCGGAGCGGTCCGGCGCCGCGCCTGACCAGCTCGCGGCGAGCCTCGAGCAGCATCGCGCCGATGTCGAGTCGCTCGGGGCACACCTCGGCGCACAGCGAGCAGAGCGCGCACGAGTAGACCATCGTGCGCGCCGCATCGAGGCCGTCGGCGACACGCCGCGCCAGCTCCCGCGGACTCCGGCAGTGCTCGGCGAGGAAATCGCATTCGCGAACGCAGGCGTCACAGTGGCAGAACAGGCAGCGCCCCGCTTCGTCCCGAGCCTCCTCTGCCGTCAACGGGGCGGGAGGCCGACGGAGCAGGTTCGGCCGGTGCTCGCGAGCCTCGCGCTCGGGCTCGGAGATCGACAGGCTCCAGAGGAGTCGGCGGGGACGCCAGCCTTCCTCGCCGCGCCGCGATGGCAGCCCGGAAAGGTAGCGATGAACCGAGTCCGCCGCCTGGCGGCCCGAGGCCAGGGCATCGATCACCGTCGACGGGCCGGAGACCGCGTCCCCGGCGGCGAACACGCCCGTGACCGCAGTTTCGCAGGTCACCGGATCGGCCCGCAGCGTTCCTCGCGACGTCGCCCGCGCAGGCGCGTCGGGTCGCCGCAGGAGGTCGACGCCACCCGCGAACCCGACTGCCACGATCACCGCACAGTGGGTGGTGAGCAGCTCACTGAAAGAGACGTCGCGGCCGAGCTCGACGCCCGGACGGAACTGCACGCCGAGCGCGGGGACGATCGAGAGGTCGCGCGCGACCACCTCCGGCGGCAGGCGCCAGGCCGGGATCGCGCCGACGAGACAGCCGCCCACGACCTTGCCACGGTCGAGCAGCGTGACGTCGTAGCCGTGCCGCCGCAGGTCGTGGGCGGCCAGGAGGCCGGCGGGGCCCGCACCGACGACCGCGACGGGCACGTGACGGTTCGGCTCGCGCTCGAGGATGTGCCGGGGCTCGCCGGTTTCCCACTCGGCGAGGAACCGCTTCACCTCGCGAATCCGGACCGCGGCATCCTCGTCGAGGCGCTTGCAGTGCCGCTCGCACGGATGGGTGCAGACGTAGCCGAGGATGCCGGGGAATGGCAGCCGCTCCCTCACCACCCCGAGGGCCTCGTCGAAGCGGCCCTCGCGGGTGAGGCGGAGGTATCCGGGGACATCCACACCGAGCGGGCACCGTGCGACGCAGTTCGCCGGTCCCTCGCCCCGGCACCGCGTCAGGACCTCCTCGGCGAGCGCCCGGCAGCGCGCGGCGCCCGGGTCCCGCTCCGGCGTCCGGCTCCGAGCCCACGGAGGCGTCATGGCACCCCAGGAGTCGGAGGGCGCCATCACCCGGTCTCCGTCGTTTCGTTACGGCCCGGTAACAGCCCAGGTCCGACGGTGATCCGGGGCAGACAGCCGAAACGCTCCCGCAGCGAGGACATGAAGGTGCCGGTGACCAGGCGGATTCCAGTCCGGCCCCGGGCCGAAGTCCGGACCGGGGGCAGGTCGGCAACTCCGGGCCACGCCCGCCCGATCCTTCCTCGTTCAGCGGAGCGGGTTGCGCACCTATCGTGAGCCGGCGTCAACTCGCGCGAACGTTCCGCGATCCACCCCATTGACGCCAGGGATATGCATCGGCCGTGCCCAGCGACGGCGAGCGAGGTCAGCCCGGTCAGCCTGCGTACGTGGAGGGGTCGGGAACGCCGGCCTCCTGGAAACCGGCGCGACGGAGGCGGCAGGCGTCGCAGCGCCCGCAGTGGACGAACGGCGCCGGCGGGTCGTAACACGACAGCGTGAGCGCATGGTCGAGGCCGAGGTCCCGGCCGAGCCGGACGATCCCCGCCTTGGACAGGTGGAGCAGCGGCGCCCGGACCGTGAAGACCGCACCCTCGGTGCCGGCGCGGGTCCCGAGGCGGGCGACGTCGGCGAATGCACGCAGGAACTCCGGGCGACAGTCGGGATAGCCGGAGTAGTCCTGGACGTTCGCACCGATCACCAGGTCCGTGGCGCCGGTCACCTCGGCGAGCGAGGTGAGGAGCGCGAGGAGGATGGTGTTGCGCGCGGGCACGTAGGTGATCGGCACGTCGGAGCCGATCCAGGCGCGGTCCTTGGGTACGGCCAGGTCCGCCGTGAGGGCGGAGCCGCCGAACGCCCGGAGGTCGACGGCAACCATCCGGTGGTCCGCGATTTCGAGGTGCTCGGCCACCCGACTCGCGGCCTCCAACTCGTGCCGCTGGCGCTGGCCGTAGTCGACCGACAGCGCGCCCACCGAGTACCCGGCGGCGCGCGCCCAGGCGGCCGCGGTGGCGGAGTCGAGGCCACCCGAGAGCAGCACCGCGGCGCGGCGAATCACCGTCCTCCACCGCCGGCGCGAGCCAGCTCCGCGGCCTCCACGGCCTCGGCCCAAGTCACGGTCGCCAGGGGTCCGCTGCCGAACCCGGCCACCCGCTCCTCGCACCGCGAAACCGCCCCGGCCAGCTCGGCGGAGCGAGCCGCCCAGCTCTCGACGTGGGCGACCACGCCGGCGCGGGCGTCGAGGGCGTTGCACACGAGCACCTGGTCGCAGCCGGCGAGCAGGGCCGCCGCCGCGCGCTCGCCGAGGGTGCCGAACCGGCCGAGGGCGCCCATCTCGAGGTCGTCGGCGATGATCGGCCCGCACGTGGGGCGGGCCAGACGGCGCACCACGACCGGTGACAGCGATCCCGGGCGCAGGCCGTCGCCGAGCGCCGGCGCCACGGCATGGGCCACCATCACGGCGCGCCGGGCGCTGCACAGGAGGTCGAACGCGGCGCACTCGTCGCGCACCTCGTCGCCGAGCTCGGGGAGCTGCAGGTGCGAGTCGACCGCCCCGCTCCCCAGGCCCGGATAGTGCTTGAGGCACCCCGCGACGCCGAACCGTTCGATCGCGGCCAGGCACACCCCGGCCGCCGCGGCGGCCTCGCCGGCCGAGCTGCCGAAGCAGCGGTCCTCGCCGCCGACGTGACCGCCGTCGCGGGCCACGTCGAGCACGGGTGCGTAGTCGACGCCGATCCCGAAGTGGGCACAGGCGGCGCCGAGCGCCGTCCCCAGCGCCTCGACCGCCGCCGAGCCGCCCCGCGCCGCGACCGCAGCCGGCGGAAGCGCGCCGATCAGGGGCTCGAGCCGGTTCACCCGCCCGCCCTCGAGGTCGATCGCCACGTACGGCCGGCTCGGCAACTCGCGGAGCTCGCCGACCAGCTCCACGAGCTCCTCGCGGGTGCGAATGTTGCGCCGGAACAGCACGACGCCGCCCGGCCGGATCGACTCGAGCGCGGCCCGCTCCGCCCCGTCGAGGCGTGTCCCCTCCACGCCGCACGTCAACCAGGCGGGCATCAGTCGAGCTCCCGCCTCAGCGCCGCCAGCAGGTTGAGGGCCTCGAGCGGCGTCAGGGCATCGACGTCGAGGCGCCGCAGGCGTTCGACGACCGCCTCTCCGGGAGCGGGGAAGAGCGGCAACTGCCGCGGCGCCGGGTCGGGTTTCGCCTCCTCGAGCACCCGGAGCTCCTGGCGCTCGAGCGTGCGCAACACCTCCTCGGCCCGCCGGCACACGACATCGGGCACACCTGCCAGGCGCGCGACGTGGATCCCGTACGAACGGTCGGACGGCCCCGGCACGACCCGGTGCAGGAAGAGCACGTGCCCCTGCCACTCCTTCACCGCCACCGACGCGTTCGCGACCCGCGACAGGCGGCTCGCGAGGTCGGTGAGCTCGTGATAGTGGGTGGCGAACAGGACCATCGGCCCCTGCAGCCGGCCGTCGCCGCCGTGCAGCGCCTCGACCACCGCCCACGCCAACGATAGGCCGTCGAAGGTCGCCGTCCCCCGCCCGACCTCGTCGAGGATGACCAGCGAGCTCGCCGTGGCGTGGCGCAGGATGTTTGCCACCTCGGTCATCTCGACCATGAACGTCGACTCGCCGCGGGCGATGTCGTCGGCAGCGCCGACCCGGGTGAAGACCCGGTCGATGTCGCCGATCTCCGCGTGATCCGCCGCGACGAACGAGCCGGCCCGCGCCATGATCACGGCCACCGCCACCTGACGCAGGTACGTCGACTTCCCGCCCATGTTCGGCCCGGTGAGGATGACGATCTGCCGGTCCTCGGAGTCGAGGTCGACCTCGTTGGGGACGAAGGCACTCCGCGAGATCGCCTCGATGACCGGGTGCCGGGACCCGACGAGCTTGAGCCGCGAGCCCGCGCAGAGCTCCGGCCGCACGTACGACTTCCCGCGAGCCCGGTCGGCGAAGCCCGCGAGGACGTCCGCCGCGGCCAGGGCCCGGGCGGTGGCGGCAAGGCGCGCGGCGCGCCCGGCGCAGCGGTCCAGAAGGGCGGCGAAGAGCTCCGCCTCCCGCTCGGCGGAGCGTGCCTCGGCGCCGCTGATCCGTCGCTCGAGGTCCTCGAGCTCCGGGGTGACGTACCGCTCCGCCGTGGTCAACGTCTGTCGTCGCACCCAGGCCGCGGGGACGCGTTCGAGGTGGGCGCGCGACACCTCGAAGGCGTAGCCGAACACCCGGTTGTAGCGGATCCGCAGGTTGCCGATCCCGGTCGCCGCGCGCTCCCGAGCCTCGAGCTCCCCGAGCACCTCCTTGGCGCCGTGGGCGAGGGCGCGCGTCTCGTCGAGCTCCGCATCCCGGCCCGGGCGGACCATCCCCGGCCCCGGCAGGGCCGGCGGCTCGTCGGCCAGGCTCGTCGCGAGGTCGTCGCGGAGGTCGGCGAGGTCGTCCGCCTCGCTCGCCAGCGTGGCCAGGAGTCGGCTCGCCGACCCGGCCAGCTCGGCACGCAGGGACGGGACGGTGTCGAGGGCGGCGCGCAGGCTCGCGAGCTCGCCGGGACGGACCTGGCGCAAGCCGAGGCGCGAGGCGGCCCGCTCCAGGTCGCCCACCCCGCCGAGCAGCTCGCGGACGGTCATCAGTCGCGCCGGGTCGTCGAGGAGCGCCCCCACCGCCTCGTGACGGGCCGCGACCGCCGACGAGTCGCGCAGCGGCCGGACCAGCCAGTCCCGGAGCAACCGCGCACCCATCGGGGACTTCGTGTGGTCGAGGACCGCCGCCAGCGAGTTGCGCCGCTCGCCGGAGGAGTCCCGCAGCAGCTCGAGGTTCCGCACCGTCGCGGCATCGAGGACCAGCTCACCGTCGGCGCGTCGGCGGGCGAAGCCGGTGAGGTGCCGGGGCGCCGCGCCCTGCGTGGTGCGCAGGTACTCGACCAGGGCCCCCGCGACGCCGGTCAGCGGCTCGCCGCCGTCCAGCTCGAAGGCGCGCAGGGAGCCGACCCCGAGGGCCTCGCGCAGCGCGGCCTCGCCCCGCGCCGGGTCGAACCAGCCGGCGGGCCTGACGGTCACGACCGGCCTGGCCAGCTCGTCCGGCCACACGCCGTCGAGGGCAGTGCCGTCGGACAGCAGCACCTCGCAGGGGCGGAGCTGAGCGAGCAGCTCGCGCGCCTCGGCGGGACCGGCGCAGGCGGCACCGCCGAGCTCACCGGACGCGGCCTCGAGGTACGCCACCGCGATCTGGCCGGCGCGGTCCGCCAGGGCGGCGATCCAGCGCCGCTCGCCGTCCCCGAGCAGCTCCGGTTCGGTGACCGTGCCCGGGGTGAGCACCCGGATCACCTCGCGGCGGACCAGACCCCCGGCCTTCGCCGGATCCTCGACCTGCTCCGCCACCGCGACCCGGAACCCGGCGTCGAGGAGCTTGCCGACGTAGCCGGCCATTGCGTGGTGCGGGATGCCGCACATCGGTCCGCTCACCTCGTCGTTGTGCCGCCGCCGCGTGAGCACGATGCCGAGGACCGGCGCCGCCGCCTCGGCATCCTCGAAGAACAGCTCGTAGAAGTCGCCCAGGCGGTAGAGGAGCAACGCGTCACCGTGCTGCGCCTTCAGCTCGAGGTACTGCTGCAGCATCGGGGTCGCCTTCATGACGCTGGGATTGTAGGCGGCCTGACGCCGGGGTGCGAGCGAACCCGCGGGCGAACCTGCGTCGCCTCGCGCCTCGCGCCTCGACTACACTTACTCCATGTGGCGTGCCCCGATCGTCCTCGCCGAGGTGCTTCCCACCGCGGACGACCCGGCCGTGGCCGCCATCCTCGAAGGCCTCTGCGCAGCGACGGGCGCGAGCGGGTGCGAGCTGCACCTGCGGTTGCAGCCCGACGGCAAGGCGGCCGTGTACCGGCGCGGGACCCCCTGCGGGGAGCCCTCCCTGGTGGTCGAGCTCGAGCCGGGCGGCCAGGTCCGCGCCACCTGCACCCTTTGCGGCGCCGGGCGTGGCCCGGTCGCCAGCCCGGCCGCCATCTCCTCGCTGCGCCCGCTGCTCGACGGGGCGCTGCTGGCGCTCGTCGAGCGGTGCAACTCGAGCCACCAGCTCGAGGTCGTGGCCGACATCCTCGGCGCCTCCGAGGACGCCACGCTGCTCGTCGACGGCCACGGCGAGATCGTCTACGTCAACGCCCGCGGTGATGCACTGCTCTCGATGCACACGGAGCAGCCGATGGCACGCCTCGGCCGGGCCGGAACGCCGACCCCGCTGCTCCACCTCGTGGGTGCCGAGATCGCCGCCCTCCGCGCCTCCGCCGAACGGTCGCGCCGCCAATCGTTGGTGCTCGGCGACGGAATGACCTGGGAGCTCGAGGTCGTCACGCTCTCGGGCCGCGGGAGCACGCCCTACACGCTCGTCATCCTGGCTCCGTACCACGTGCCGACCGGCGATGAGCTGCGCACCCGCTTCGCCTCCTGCCGGGTGACGGCTCGCGAGTCGGCCGTGCTGGCCGCCGTCCTCGAAGGGATGAAAGCGGTCGAGATCGCCGACCGCCTGGGCATCACCGAGTACACCGTCAAGGACCACCTCAAGCACGCGTACGCCAAGCTGGGGATCAACTCGCGCTCGCAGCTCCTCGCCCGCGTCGCGTCCTCCTGATCTCCGTCCCTGTCGCCGTCCCCCTGGGTGGTGGCCGGGTGGGTGGCCGGACGGCCCCGACCCCGGATCCCGGACCCCAGTCTTCTAGGCTTCCCCCGCGCCTGTGGCCAGCTCGGTCCACTCGCCCAGGCGTGGAAAATGCCGGGCGACAGCCGCGAAAATCCAGGCGGTCCACGGGATGACCCGCTGTCCGCCACGACCGGCCGCCAGCCGCACGACCTCGCGGGCCACCCGGTCGACGGCGAGCACCGGAACGGTGAGCCTGGCCAGGCGCGGTAGCTTCACGCGGGGCACGCCGTCGACGATCATCGCCGTGTCCACCGGGCCCGGACAAAGCCACCCGACCGACACGCCGGTGCCCGCGAGCTCCAGGCGTAGGCAGCGGAGCGCCGCGATGAGCCCGGCCTTGCTGGCGGCGTAGGCGCCACCTCCCCGGTACGGAATGAGCGCCGACAGCGAAGAGACCGCGACCAGCGCCGCAGGGGCCCCGGCCCGCAGGTGCGGCAGCGCCGCCCGCACCGTCTCCAGGGCGCCGACGAGGTTGACGTCGACGGCGCGGCGAAGCGCGTCGCCCGGGAGGATCTCGGCGGACCCGTGGACCCCGACACCGGCGTTGACGACGACCAGCCGCAACCCACCGGCCCACGACGCCGCCTGTCCGATCGCCAATCCGAGTGCCGCCGTGTCGGCCACGTCCGCCACGAACGCCTCCGCCCGACCGCCGGCCGCCGTGATCTCGCCGCGCACGCCAGCCAGCATCTCGCCGCGCCGGGCCAGCAGCGCGACCGGGCAACGACGGCGCGCCAGCTCCAGCGCGACCGCCCGGCCGATCCCCTCCGAGGCGCCGGTCACCAAGCACGGGATCGCTTCGACGAGCATCGAAACATCATGGCACAGGAGGCCGGTTGGTATACTCCGGACGTGTTCGTGGGCAGCCTGCGCATCGACCCGCCACTGGTCCTCGCCCCGATGGCCGGCATCACCGACCGCGACTTCCGCCTGCTCGTTCGGCGGCTGGGCGGTTGCGGCCTGGTGTCCATGGAGTTCATCTCCTCCGAGGGCCTGCTGCGGCAACGCCCGAGCACCCTGAAGATGCTCCACTACGTCGACGAGGAGCGGCCGCTCGCGATCCAGGTCTACGGCGCCGACCCCGATCGCATGGCCGGAGCGGCTCGGCTGGTCGAGGAGATGGGCGCCGACGTCTGCGACATCAACATGGGCTGCCCGGCCAACAAGGTGCTCAAGGGGTGCGCCGGCGCCGCCCTCACCGGTGACCTGCCGCTCGCGCGAAGGATCGTCGCCGCCGTCCGGGCGGCAATCCGCATTCCACTCACCGTGAAGTTCCGGCTCGGCCTGCGCGAGGACCGCAAGACGTACCTGGAGCTGGGCCGCATCTGCCAGGACGAGGGCGCCCAGGCGGTCGCGCTGCACGCCCGCACGGCGAGCCAGCAGTTCTCCGGGGACGCCGCCTGGGAGCACATCGCCCGCCTCAAGGAGACGCTCGACATCCCCGTGATCGGCAACGGCGACGTCACCACGCCCGAGGACGCGCTCCGCATGTCCCGCGAAACCGCGTGCGACGCGGTCATGATCGGACGCGCGGCGCTGACCAACCCGTGGGTCTTCCAGCAGTCCGCGAGTCTCCTCGCCGGTCGGGACTACGCCTTGCCGACCCTGGCGGAGCGCCACCGGCTGATGCGCGATCACTTCACCGAGGTCCTGCAACGCGAGGACGAGCGGACCTCGCTGCACAAGCTCCGCAAGTTCACCGGCTGGTACACCCATGGAATCCCCGACGGACGCTGCCTTCGCCGGCAGCTTTCCGAGCTGTCGACCGCCCAGGCCGTGATGGATGCGGTGGACGCGTTCTTCGCCGAAAGAGAGGCCGCTTGATGCCCGCTCGCCTGCCGATGCCGTTGACCCGGGAGCTGAACGCCATGACCCCCGACCTCCCGCCCGGGCTCTTCGACGACGGGTTCCACGTCGCCTGCGAGCGCCTCGACCGGTTCATCGGCGCGCTCGCGCGCTCGATGGCCCGCGACCTCGACCTTGTCGGCCGGCGACTTCCGCCCTCGGCAGAGCTGACCGCCGCGCGAGGCTGGTCAGCCGATGGGCAGCTCGCCCTCGAGTGGCTTCTCGAGACGCTCGAGCTGTATGGCCATGCGGAGCATACGGCCACGGGCTGGGAGGTCGCTGCCCCGCTCGACGGCGAGTCGCCCGAGGCGATCCGTGCCGAGGCGGTCGCGGCCATGCCCGCCACCGAGCCTGCCTACCGCGTCATGGAGCTGTCCGCGGCAGCGCTGCCGTCGGTCCTCGCCGGCAAGACCCGCGGCGAGGACGCGATCTTCGGACCGTCGACGCTGGGCCTGTGGTTCGACTACTGCTCCAACTCGAACCCGCACTACGCGATCAACAACCGCCTGCTGGCGATCGCGGGCTCCCGGGCCGCGGGCCCCGGCGCGAGGGTTTTCGAGGTCGGCGGCGGCGGCGGCAGCGCCGCGCAGGCGCTGCTCGCCGAGCTGACGGCCGACGGCAAGCCGCCAGCTCACTACACCTTCACAGAGCTGCACCCCGCGTTCCTCCGCCGCGGCGGGCGGACCGTGCAGGCCTCCCTGCCCCCGGGGTGCGGGCTGGCCACGATGCGCTACGACGTCAACCTGGATCCCGCTTCCCAGGGTGTCGGCGCCGGGCAGTTCGACCTCGTCGTCGCGGTCAACACCCTCCACCTTGCCGAGGATCCGGTCGAGGCGCTCGCGCACCTCCGCGGGCTGCTCAGCCCTGGTGGGGCCGTGGTGCTCGGCGAGCTGGTGCGCCCCACGCCGCTCGCCCCGGTCCACCTCGAGCTCCCGTTCGCGATGCTCGAGGCCTACCGGCGTGCGCCGCTCGCCGCCGGCATCCGCCAACGGCCCGGGTTCATGAGCTTCGCGGGTTGGAGGCAGGCGCTGCAGCAGGCCGGTTTCGGCGAGATCACCCTGCTCCCTGAGGACTTGGAGCACTGCGCCCAGGTCTATCCGGGCTACTACTGCGCCGCCATCACGGCGCGGTAGCCGGGGCGGGACGCCGCGGCGTGCCCAGGCAGGCCTGCGAGCAGCCGGAGGGTGGGCCGCAGCGCCAGGCGTCCCCGCGCGACCGCCGCCTCAGGTGACCGTCGCGGTGCCGGCAGATCCGTCGGTGACGCGACCGACCGGCGCGGCCAGGACCCGTCGGGCCGCACAGGCGCGACGGAAGGCGTCCGCGGCGTCGGGCGCGATCGCGGCCAGCAGGCCTCCCGATGTCTGTGGGTCGCAGAGCAACGCCTGGAGCACGTCCTCGACTCCATCGAAGCTCACCCGGCCGACGACCCACGCGCGGTTGGCCGTCAGTCCGCCTGGGATGGCGCCCGCCACGACCGCCTCGACGGCGCCCGGCAGCATGGGGACCGCCGCGGCATCGATCTCCACCGCCACACCGCTTCCCGCCGCCACCTCCAGGGCGTGGCCGAGCAGGCCGTAGCCGGTGACGTCCGTGAGGGCGTGGACCTCGACCTCGCGGCACGCCTCGGCGGCGAGCGCGTTGGTCGCGGCCATCGTCGCGACCAAGGTGGCGGTCGCCTCGGCGGACAGCGCCTCCCGTTTGAGCGCCGTGGCCAGGACGCCGGTGCCGATCGGCTTGGTCAGGAAGAGCAGATCGCCCGGCCGCGCGCCGGCGTTGGTCAGGATCCGCTTCGGGTGCACGGTGCCCGTGACCGCCAGCCCGTACGTGAACTCCGGCCCCTTGACGGTGTGGCCACCGAGCGGCACGACCCCGGCCTCGCGCAGGATCGCGAGCCCACCCGCGAGCGTCGCGCGCAACACCTCGAGAGGCAGCGACCCGACGGGGAACGCACACACCGCCAACGCCGTCAGCGGCACGGCGCCCATGGCGTAGATGTCCGACAGCGCGTTCGCCGCGGCGATCCTGCCGAAATCGCGGGGATCGTCGACCACCGGCGTGAAGAAGTCCACCGACTGGACCAGCGCCAACTCGTCGGAAAGCTTGAGTACACCGGCGTCGTCGAAGGTGCCCGTCCCGACCAGCAGCCGTTCGTCGCGCACCTCGGGAAGCCCGTCGAGCACCGCGTGCAGGTCCGCCGGACCCAACTTGGAGGCTCAGCCGGCACAGGTCACGAGATGGGTCAGCTTGATGAGCTCCTGGCGGGTCATTCGCGGAGTATAGCGACCCGTCAATGTCATTACAGCATGACACTCATGCTTGAATGACATTCACCCTCCGACGGCCGTATGAGTCTACGGAACGCCCGAACGGGGCGTCGGGGGTCGAACATGACGACACGAAGCGTGCACTCGACCGAACGAGCCGGCGGTATCGAGCTCTTCGCCACTGCCCTCCTGCTCCTCATGCTGCTCGCCGGGCTCCTCCAGTAGCGCAGCCGCGCCGCATCCCGTCCGGCTACACTGCCAGCGAGGCAACCGCCTCGCGAGGTCCCCGATGCCCGAGAACGTCAACGCCACCCTCACCTGGATCGACGGAATGCGCTTCGTCGGCCGTGCCGACTCCGGACACGGCGTCCTCTTCGACGTCAAGTCACGCCCCGACCACCTGGCGCCCACCCCGATCGAGACGTTTCTGATGTCGATCGCCGGCTGTACCGGCATGGACGTCGTGGCGATCCTCGGCAAGATGCGGCAGCCCGTCGAGAAGCTCGAGATCGCGGTCACCGGACTTCGGGCCGAGACCAACCCGAAGTACTACACCGCGATCGAGCTCACCTACCGGTTGAGCGGGAAAGGGCTCGATCGCGAGAGGGTGGAACGCGCCGTCGCCCTGTCGCACTCGACGTACTGCTCCGCGTCGGCGTCGCTGCGTCCCGACTGCAAGGTCACACACCGCATCGAAATCAGCGACAGCTAGCGAGCCTTCTGCAGCAGGTGCGACGGCGGCACGAGCTCGACGCCGCCGAGGTCGTGAGCCAGCGCGGTGCCCAGGACCTCGAGGGTGACCGGGTGGACGTGGCCGATGGCGACGGCGCGGCCGTGCTCCCGGGCCAGCCCGATCGCCTCGCGCAGCGCCAGGCGAACGGCCGAGGGGTCGTCCGAGACGTCCAGGAAGACGTCGCGGCGCAGCGCGGGGACCCCGGCCTGCCGCGCCGCCTCCTCGGCCACCGAGTCCGGCGTCGTCCGGGAGTCGAGGAAGAACACGTTCCTCGCCTTGAGCTCCTGCATCACCGCGTGCATCGCCGCCCGGTCGGCCGTCGCCCGCGAGCCCATGTGGTTGTTTACACCGCGGGCGCCGCTCACTACGTCGAGGGCGCGGCCGACCCGCGCGCGGATCTCCTCCGCCGGCAGGCCGGTCTCGACGGCGCCTTCGCCCGTCCCCGCGCCGCCGTTGGGCAGCGCCTCCATGGGCATGTGGAGCAGCACCTCGCGGTCCTGCGCGACCAGCTCCCGCGCCACCTCCGCCGCATAGGCTGCGTGCGGCAGCACGGCCACCGCGACGGCGCGGGGCAGGGCGGCGATCGCGGCGAGCGGCTCGAGCGAGGTCCCGGCGTCGTCGAGCACGATGGACAGCCGCGGCCGGGCGGCCGGCGTCCCGGCCGGCGTCCTGCGCCGCGGCGGCTCGTCGCCGATGACGACGACGCTCCAGTGCTGCCCTTCGACCGTTCCGTCGAGTCGCGCCAGACCGTACCCGCCCTTCTCGCCCAGGGGTCGCGGCTCCAGTCGCCCGCCGAGGTTGTGGGCCGCCGCCTCGAGGTCGAGGACGAATCGTTCGGCCGCGAATCCACGAGGCGCATGGACCGTCACGACCCACCCGGCCTCGTCGCCCTCGGGGCGCTCCGCGCTCACGCGGTCGCGGCTGCAGCCGTGGCGGTCGGCCACCTCGGCGACCACCTCGAGCGGAGAGGCTGCCTCGTCGCGGGGCGTCACCCGCGACGAGCGCCACGTCAGGAAGGCCACCGCGGCGGCTCCGGCGGCGAGCAACGCGAGGGCCAGCACCACGCGCCAGCCGCTGCCGGAGCCGGCCCGCCGCGCCGGCTTCGCCGCCCGTGCGGGCTTACGCGGCTTGCTTGGCCGCCGAACCACGGGCGAGCTCCAGCGCGCGATCCAGCACCGCGTCCACGTCCTTGCGGTAGCGCACCGGCTCGTCGGGCTTGAGGCCGTTGCCGAGCAGTGGCTTGCCGTCCGGTCGGACGCACCAGCGGTCCGCCAACCACAGGTCGCCTGCCGACGCGTGGACCACCTTCCGTTCGCCGGTGTCCCCGAAGCTCTCGCCGCCCACCAACGTCGCCCCACGCGACTTGAGGCCCAGGGCCAGCACCTCGCCCGGACCGGCGGTGGCCGCGTCCACACACGCCAGGACCCGCCAGGCTCGGACCGGCCCGCTGGCCTTCAGCACGTCGCCGGCATCGTCGCGGCGCTCGCGTTTCACCTCGACGGCGCCCCCGGCGATCATCGCGGCGATCCGGACCGCCGACTTCGCGTCACCGACCGCGAGCCCGCGGAGGTCCACGACCAGGGTGTCTGCGGTCAGGGAGGCCAGGGCCGCCTCGACCCGCGACACTGCCAGCTCGTCGAGCACCGGCACGCGCAGGACCGGGATGGTCGCGTGGTCGCTGACCGTCACCCCGATTGCCGACGGCGGGAGCGCCCGCAGCGTCAGCCGTCGCTCGCCGTCGAGCTGCCGATCGATCACGTCCACCGTCACCTCGCCGCGCTGCCGCTCACCCTCGTCGAGCAGGACCTGGGAGCGCCACAGCGGACGCGCCCGCACCGGCTCGTCGCCGATACGTTCGATCAGCTCCCCGGGCAGGATGCCGGCCTTCTCCGCCGCCGAGCCCGGCAGGACCTGGAGTACGAACGGGTACGACGAACGCTTACCCAAGACGAGGCCGAACGCCGGCGAGGTCCGGGTCCGGGCGGCGTTCCATGCCGCCGTGGCCTCCTTGGGGACCCACATACCGCCCGGATCTGCCGCCTCGACCAGCCCGGTCATCGCTCCGAGCTCGAGCTTGTCGACCGGGACCTCCTCGACGTAGTTGGCGCGGATCAGCGCGAGCGCCTGTCCGAAGAGCCCGACCAGGCGGAACCCCCCCTTGCCGGCGAGACTCGCGGCGCCGCTGGCGAAACCCGCCAGCCCCACGACGACGACCAGCGACACGACGAGAAACACGGCACGTGGCTTCACGCTCACCTCACTTCCCCGCCGGCTTCAGCCACGCCAGCGGGTCCTGGGCGTCCTGTCCAACCCGTACCTCGAGGTAGAAGTTCCCCTCTCCGGCCGGGTCGGGACCGGCGATCCCGACCTCTTCACCCATCACCACCTTCTGCCCGGCGGTGGCCAGGATACTCGAGAGCTGTGCGTAGAGTGAGTACACCTGCCCGCCGTGCTGGAGGATGACCAGGTTCCCGTAGCCCTTGAAGAACTGCGCGTACGCGACCTTCCCGGCGGCGATGGCGTGGACCCTGGAGCCGGGCGTCACCGCGAAGGCGAGGCCGTTGGACACCGTCCTGGTGCCGTAGCGCGGATCGCGCACCTCGCCGAAGCGGCGAACGACCCGGTAGTTCGGGACCGGCCACGGCAGGCCGCCCCGCAGGAGGCGCGCGTCGCCGATCGGCGTCTCCTGCTCCTGGACGACGACACCCCAGAGACGCTCCAGCCGTCCCTCGGCCTCGAGTGCGGAAGCGAGCTCGGCGGCACCAGAACGTCTCTCGCGCTCGAGGCGGCCGAGATCGGCGATGACCCTCTCGCGCGTGGCCTGCAGCTCAACGCGCCGGGTCTGGGTCCGGGCGGTCGCGGCCTGGAGCTCCTCGCGTCGTTGCGACAGCGCCGCCAGCGCTCCCGCGCGACGGTCCGCCAGCGCGGCCACCTCGTCCCGCTGACGCCGTTGCTCCTTGGCCAGCAACAACGCGACCGTCACCCGCCGCGAGATGTCCTCGCCGCCGGCCACCGCGCGCAGCACGAGGGGTGTCATGCCGGCCCGGCCCAGCACGGCGAGGACGGTGAGCTGCGAGCGGAGCCGCTCGACCGCCTGCTCGACCGCCACCTGGGCGGCTGCGGCGTCGCGCGCCGCGACGGCCTCGTCCTGCGCGAGTCCGGCCCGCTCGACCTCGGCCTCGCGGACCCGGGCCTCGGCGAGCGCGAGCTGGGCCTCGAGACGCCCGCGCTCGTCGCGCAGGTCCGCCTGGCGCGACTCGATCTGCTTGAGTCGGGCCTCGAGCTCCTCGACCTGTTGACGCACCCGGGTCAGCTCTTCGGGTACCGCGGTCGGCTGCGCGCCCGCGACGACCGCCAGGAGGGCGACGACGGCGGCCACGCCGAGTGCCCTCACAGGAACGGCTGCCCGGTCACGGTCTCGGGTGGCACCAGGCCCAGGAGGCCGAGCAGGGTCGGGTAGACGTCGATGATGGCGAGCTGCCGGCGGCGCAGCGGAAGGCTGGTGAACAGCACGCCCGGCACCGCGTCGGGATCCAGCGTGCAGTGGTCGCCCGACCAGACCCGGGCGTTGTCCTCGAACAGGCCGTCCGGCATGCCGCCGAGGGCGCTCTGCCACGACAGCCGGTAGCCCTCGGAGGTGGTCACGACGAGGTCGGGGATGAGCTGGGGGTCGAAGGCGCGGTAGAGCTCCTCGCGGAGGAACACCCGCGACACCGGGTGCTGCCCGGTCGCCGGATCGACCACCGCCTCGAGCCGCGCCGCCAGCTCGCGGCGCAGCTTCTCGTACTCGTCGCCGGGCGCGACGGCGCCGTGCGACTCGCGGCCGGCGAGGTTGATGTACAGGCCCCCGAGGCCGAGGTGGTACGCGCGGCTGCGCGACCACTCGACGTTCGGCCAGAACTGCCCGCGGTCGAAGAGGTTCTCCAGGTTCTCCACCTGGCTGGCGCCGGAGGTCGCCAGGTACCCCTCCTGGGCGAGCCAGGTGTTGATGTGGAACGAGCGCCGCCACGTCGAGAAGCCGTGATCGGAAAGCACCATGAGGAAGTCGCCCGGCCGCAGCGTGGCCGCGACCTCGCCGACGATGTCGTCCATCTGCACGTAGCCGTCGATCAGCATCCCGCGCAGGTGCTCGGCGGTGGCCGAGTCATGAGCCGGGTGCAGAGGGTCCATCGCGCGCCAGAGGATGTGACCGAGCCGGTCGGTGTACTCGAAGTAGTGCACGAGCAGGCGATCCTGGCCGGCCAGGAAGCTGGTCAGGAGCTTGCGGAACTCCCTGACCGTCTGCTCCACGTCCTCCCTGAACGTCTCCTCGTCGACGAGCTTCTCCGACGGCGTCCAGGTATCGATCGCCCAGCCCATCGTCTTGTACGGCCCGACCGTCCGGAACAGCTCGCCGGCCCACGAACGCGGCGCCGACAGGTCGAACCCCGGCGGCGCGTTGAGCGGGTCGGGGTTGATCGGGGCCAGGTAGAGCTTGATCTCGGGCTGGAGCTCGAGGAGCTTGAAGCGCGCCCAACCGGTCGCCTTGACCAGCGGGTTGAAGCGGAACACCAGGTGGACCCAGGGGCTCCACTCCCCCGGCCCGAGCGTGAACGACTGCCCGCTGGTGGACAGCGTCGCCTTCGTCCGATCCTCCGCCACCTCGATCTCAAGCGGCGCGTCGATCCGCGGCGGTTTGCCGAACAGCTTGTTGGGCGGACCGAAGACCGAGGTCGCGATGCGGCCGACATTCGACGACAGCCGGATGATCTCGACGGAGAACTCGTTGTCCCCGGCGGGCGCGAACAGCGGGTCTGACGTGTAGTACGCCGGGGTACCGATGCGGCCGCGGAGGTCCGGGACGCCGAGCCCGGCGAGGAGGTGGCCATGGGGGAACGGCGCTGCCGGGAACGTCACCGGGACCTGGGCCACCGTCGCATGAACCCCGTGCTCGCCGGCCACGGTCCAGAACGGCGTGCCGGCACGGCGGCTGGTGACCGACGGGATGTCGGCGGGAAGCCACCCGCCCACCACCCAACCAGCGACGGCGCCGGCGACGGCCGGCGCCAGCGCGTGCAGCCATGGCCGCCGGCGGCGCAGCAACGCGGCGGCCGGCCAGGCAATGAGGAAGAGCGCGAGCACGCCGGCCGCGACGGCCACAGCGCGGTTGGCGCTCCCGAGCAGGAACGGCCGTTTCCCCTCCTCGGCGACGGCGAACGTCGGAAGGTAGCTCGCCGCGTCGCGGCGCAGGAAGTCGAAGATCCTCGTGCCGCCAGGGTCGCGCCCTGTCGTGAAGGTGGCCCAGGACACCGGCGTCTGCGCCGGCGTGGTCGGGGAGAGGCGCGCGTAGCCGCCCGCCTCGGCGAGCGCCGCCAGGTTCGGCAGCTTGCCGTCGCGCAGGAGCTCCTCGGTGAGCTTGGCGTCCACGCCGTCGAAGCCGAGGACGATGACACGGCCGGGGGTCTCGGCAGCCGCGAGGGCGGCGAGGCCGGCCAGGAGCAGTGCAGGGAGACCGAGTCGCAGCGTTCTCATACGGTCCGGATGCTATCCGCCCCGACCCCCACGCGCAAGCAACGGGACGCGAGCGCGTTGTAACGCCGGCGCAGCGGATGGAGGTCGGGCTGCCGGCCGCCCGGGTGGAGCCGGTTGCCGAGCAGCACCAGCACGAGGCGCGCGTCGGGGTCCACCCACACCGCCGTTCCGGAGAAGCCGGTGTGACCGAAGGCGTGGCCGGGCAACGCCGGGCCCGCCGAGCAGTCCGGCGTGGCCGCGAGCTGCCAGCCGAGCCCGCGCGCCTGCTCGAGCCCCGGAGTCCAGTTGCGGGTGGCGACCGCCGCCTCGTCGGCGGTCAGGAGCTCGCCTCCCCCGGGCAGGAACTCCAGGGCGAGCGCCGCGACGGCCCCGGCGGTCCCGAACAGGCCGGCGTTGGCGCCGATGCCGCCGAGGCCGCGGGTGTTGCCGTCGCCGCACGAGACGAGACCTGTCAGCGGGGCCGGGGGCTCGCCGCCGAGGCCGAGCTGGGCGAGCAGCGCCCGCTCGACGAACCACTCACGCTCCCCCGGCGCGACCGGCGTGCCGGTCGGCGGCGCGTAGCCCAGCTCGTCGGTCAGGCCGAGCGGGTCGGTCACCAGCTCGCCGAAGAGCGTGCCGAGGTCGGCGCCGCCGAGGCGCTCGAGAACGAGCCCGAGGGCGACGAAGCCCGGGCACGAGTACTCGACCTTCGACCCGACCGGCCCGTTCGGCTCCAGCCTGGCCAGCGAAGCGAGGTAGCCATCCGGGGAGCGCTCCCCGAGGGCGTAGAGCGGCGCCCAGGCCGGGAACGAGGCGCAGTGCGACGCGCACTGCCACAGGCGAGCCGTGGCGAACGGCGAGCCGGCCAGCTCGGGGAGGACCTCGCCGAGCGGCGCTTCGAGGTCGAGGCCGTCGCGGCGGGCAAGGAGCAGCAGCGTGGCGGTGGCGAACGGCTTGGTCAGCGAGGCGAGGTCGTAGCGAAGCTCCGCGTGGGTCGCCTCGAGCCCGACCCCGGCGTGTCCGACGCACCAGGTCAACCCACCGCCGTCGGCTCGTGCCGCGAGCGCCACGAACCCCGGCGCCATCCCGGCCCGTACTGCTCGTTCCAGCAATGCGCCGACCGCTCCGATCCCGTCCCCGCCGTCGCTCATCGCGCAACGCTACCCCGGGCGCTCCGCGCTGTCCACTGCGAAGCCAGGCGCGGCCGAGAAGATGCTAGGCTGACGTCGTGACCAAGGGATCCGACGTCGAGAGCCGCCGGCTGGCGCGAGTGGCCCAGGAGCTGCTCGGCGGCTCGTTCTCCCACGCCAAACACGAGGTCGAGGTCGGCCACGTGACGGTGAACGGCCAGGTCGTTGCCGACCCCGGCGCCTGGGTGCGACCCGGCGACCGCGTCGAGCACCGACCGGACCTGCCTCACTACTTCCACGCCGGCAAGGCGAGGCCGCTCACCGTCCTCCACCTCGACGCCGAGCTGCTCGTCATCGACAAGCCCGCCGGGCTCCTCGTCCACCCGACCTGGGCGGGCGAGCAGGACACCGTGATCACCCGGGCGGTCGCCGAGCTGTCGCGCCGCTCGGGTCGCCGCGAACGCGTGTTCGTCGTCCATCGGCTCGACCGCGCGACCAGCGGCGTCATGCTCCTCGCCCGCACCCAGCCGGCGGCCAAGCAGTTGCAGCTCCAGTTCCGCGCCCATTCGACCGAACGGCGCTACCAGGCGCTGGTGCGGGGCGACCTGAACGCCGAGACCGACGTCGAGCGCTCCATCGGCCGCCCTACGCCGACCTCGCGCCGCGCCGCCCTGGCACCCGGCAAGGGCCGCGAGGCGCGCACCGTCGTCCGTCCCATCGAGCGCTTCGGGGTCGCGACCCTGGTCGAGGCCGAGCTGTTCACCGGGCGGACCCACCAGGTGCGCGTCCACCTGTCGTACCTCGGTCACCCGGTTCTCGGCGACGACGTCTACGGCACGCCCAAGGAGGACCCGCTGCCGGCGCCCCGGCTGGCGCTCCACGCGGCTCACCTGGCGTTCGCTCACCCGCGCACGGGCGAGCGCCTGACCTTCACGCTCCCGTTGCCCTCCGACCTCGAGTACCTCGTCGTCGCCCTGCGCCGGCGTACCGAGCGGCGCCCACCGCTGCCGAAGCCGCCGCGACCGAAACCAGCGCGACCGCAAGCTTCCCGCCGTCGGCCCGCTGGCGCGACGCCGACCACCCGGCCGCGTCGTCCCGACGGCGCGGCGCCGACCGCGAAACCGCATCGGCCCTCCCACCGGACGCCGGCGGGTCAGCCGCCACGTCCCCGGGCGAAGGCGGCTCCCCGGCGCCGGACGGCCGCGCGGGGGCCCCAGAAGTGACAGTGAGCCCGAGGTCGGCCGGGGTTCGTGCCGGGCTCGCTGCACAACAGGGAGGCGGCGTGCGGGTCGCGGCATGTCTCGTGCTCCTCGTGGCGCTGGCCGGCTGCACGTCGAGCGCGGTGCCAGAGCAGCGCACCTACGTCGACCGGCAGCAGATCGTGTTCGACCTCGTGACGCGGGCCATCGAGAGTCTGGACGGTCGCGTCGTCCTGGCGAGCCGTCAGATGGAGTCGGTAACCGGGGAGTTCCCGGCGGACATCGCCGGACTGGCGATCTTCATCGAGGTCCGCCTCGAGCGGCACCAGGACGAGACCGTGGTCAGGGTGAAGGTGCACGGGGGGCGCGAGCAGCTCGATCAGGACGTCCTCGAGACGATGCGCCAGAAGTTCTTCGACCGCCTCGACGACCTCGCCGCGAGCCGCCTTCCGGGCGCCTGGAACGTGCCGCCGCCACGAGAGCCTCCCGGCGTTCCGACACCGGGCCCGTGGCCGATGGGGACGCCCCGCCCGTTCTGATCGAGCGGCACCTCACGTCCCCACGGCCGGCGCATCGAGCTCCACCCGGAAGCGCAGCGGCCACGCCGCCGCCTCGCCGGCGCCGCCCACCCCCACCCGGGGGCCCCGCCGCACCCACCGGTCGGGAAGGCGCTGCCCGTCGTCCGCGAGCCACACGCCCCCCAGCGAGGTGAGGTCAGTGCCGTTGTCGGCCCGGTCGAGGCCGAGACCCTGGCAGAGCTTGCCCGGGCCGTCGAGGAGCGCACGGCCCTCCCGACCGTGGCGGCGGGCCGCCACGGCCTCGCGTCCGAGCAGCGGCACGGCGCCCCGGAGCAACACAGCCTCCGGCACGCCCGCGTCGCGGGTCACGACGTTGGCGCAGTGGTGCATGCCGTAGGTGAAGTAGACGTACAGGCAGCCCGCCTCGCCCCACATCACCTCGGTGCGGGGCGTGCGCCGGCCGGCGAAGGTGTGGCAGGCCCGGTCGCCGACCCCGAGGTAGGCCTCGACCTCGACGAGGCGGACGGCGACCAACCCCTCGGGCAGCTCGCGAAGCAGCACCATGCCGAGGAGCGCCCGCGCGACGTCGATGGTGTCGCACTGGTAGAATCGGCGCTCCAGCGGCGCCAGCCGGAGCAGGGCGCGGCGCGAAAGGGGCTTCGACATGACGTCACGAACGGTGTGTGTGACCGGAGGCGCGGGTTTCATCGGCTCCCACGTGGCCGAGGCGCTCGTTGCCCGCGGCCACCGCGTGCTGATTGTCGACGACCTCTCGTCGGGCCGCAAGGAGAACGTGCCGGCCGGCGCCCAGTTCCACCATCTCGACATCCGGTCCTCCGAGGCCGCCGACCTGGTACGCGACGCCGGGGTCGAGGTCCTCGTGCACCACGCCGCCCAGATGGACGTGCGTCGCTCGGTCGCCGACCCAGTCTTCGACGCCCAGGTCAACGTCGAGGGGACGCTCCGGCTCCTCGAGGCCGGCCGCCAGGGGTCGCTCCGCCAGGTCGTCTTCGCCTCCACCGGCGGTGCGATGTACGGCGAGCAGGACGTCTTCCCGGCCGACGAGGACCACCCGACCCGGCCGCTGTCGCCGTACGGCGTCGCCAAGCTCGCGGTCGAGCGCTACCTGTACTTCTACCATGCCGAGTACGGCCTCGACGCGACGTGCCTGCGCTACGCCAACGTCTACGGCCCGCGCCAGAACCCGCACGGCGAGGCCGGGGTCGTCGCGATCTTCCTCGACCGCCTGCTCGCCGGCCGCGACTGCACGATCAACGGCGACGGAATGCAGACCAGGGACTACGTCAACGTCGCCGACGTCGTCGCCGCCAACCTCGCCGTCGTCGGCCGTCCCGACTTCTCCGTCTTCAACGTGGGAACCGGCGTCGAGACCGACGTGGTCACGCTGTACCGTCACCTCGCGGCGGCTGCGGGCATCGCCCGACCCGCGAGCCACGGCCCGGCCAAGTCCGGCGAGCAACGTCGCTCGTCGATCACCTCGGACCGGCTGGCACGGGAGCTGGGCATCCGGCCGGTGGTGCCGCTACCCGAGGGGCTGCGCGAAACCGCGGCATGGTTCGCCACCCACGCCCGCGCCTGACCCCCCCAGTCGGGCAGAGCCGAGCTTCACGTCGTAGTCCGTTGAGGTCTGGGCGGCTCGGGGCCTGTTCCCCGTCCCCTGACTTCTCAGAACCCTTCGAGGATGGTCACGACGAGGCCTCGCGCGAAATCGCGTGACAGGAGCTCGATGGCCTGCACCTCGCGGTCGAAGTAGTCCGTGGCGTTGACGTCGACCTGATACGAGGTCGAGCGCGAGAAGCGGGTGTCGTGCCACAGCGTCACCGGCTTCTCCTTGGTGCGATCGACGAGCTGGACGTCGGCGGTCACCGTGAGCTGGTACTCGTTGGCCCGCCCCTCGGCGTCGAATCGCACCGGCGTCACGATGGCGGCGGAGATCGTCCCCGACAGCACCGCGTCGGCCTGGTCGGGCGACGCGACGAGCTGGAAGCGCCCCCGCCGCACCCACTCCTGGCTGATCTGCTCGGTCAGGCGCTGGTCGAGCTCGGCCCGCGAGGTCTGGTTGACGAACGGCGTGATGTACAGGGTCTGGAGGTGCTCCGGCAGGTTCGACGACACCCCGACGAGACCGTAGCCGCAGGACGACAGCACGAGCACTCCAAGGAGCAGGACGGCAGCGCCCCGGCGGCGCGAAACGTGGGGCCCGGGGCCCGGGGTCCGGGGTCCAGGGAAGACAGAAACACGGGGGCGCGGAGACTGCCGCCTCCGTGGGTGGGTGGGCGGGACTGTCCCCTGTCCCCTGTTCTCCGTCCCCTTCTTGCTCATCCGCGCACCACGAACGACACGAGCCGGTCCGGCACGTGCACGACCTTGACGATCTCCTTGCCGTCGAGCCACTTCGCGGCAGCCTCGTGAGCGAGTGCGCCGGCCGCCTCGGCGTCGAGGCCGGGCGCGGTCTGGATCGTCGTGCGCAGCTTGCCATTGACCTGCACGGCGAGCGTGACCTGCTGTCGGGCCAACAGCTCGCCGTCGAACGTCGGCCAGCCGGCCCGGAGCAGCGACCCGTCGTGGCCGAGGGCGCGCCAGAGCTCCTCGGTGATGTGCGGCGCGATCGGATGGAGCAGCCGGAGCAGCGTGTCGTAGGCCGTGCGCAGCGCGCCCTCCGAGGCCCTCTCGGCCGCCTCCCCGATGGCGTTGGACAGCTCCATCATCGCGGCACTGGCGGTGTTCGGGTGGTACCGGCCGAGGTCGTCGTGGACTCGCTTGGTGACCTCGTGCGTCTTCACGTGCAACCGGGCGTCTGCGCCGGCGTCTCCCTCCCGCCCGGCCGCAGCGGCGACCACGTCCTGGTGCGCCCAGACGCGCTGCAGGAAGCGGTGCGCCCCGGCGACGCCGTCGTCGGTCCACTCGCACTCCTTTTCCGGTGGGCCCATGAACAGGGTGTAGACCCTCTCCGTGTCGGCGCCGTAACGGGCGATGAGCGCGTCGGGAGCGACGACGTTGCCCTTCGATTTCGACATCTTCTCGAGCTTGCCCGAGGTCGCGCTCTTGGCCGTGATCATCCCCTGGTTGAAGAGGACGGTGAACGGCTCGTCGTCCGGCACCATCCCGAAGTCGTGCAGCACCTTGTTGATGAAACGGGCATAGAGCAGGTGGAGGATGGCGTGCTCGATGCCGCCGATGTAGAGGTCCACCGGCATCCAGTCGCTCACCCGGTCGACGTCGAACATCCGGTCGTGGACGTGCGGGTTGACGAACCGCAGGTAGTACCACGACGAGTCCATGAAGGTGTCCATGGTGTCAGTCTCTCGCCGGGCCGGACCGCCGCACTTCGGGCAGGTGGCGGCGAGGAACGAGGGGCTGTGGGCGAGCGGGTTGCCCTCGACGGCGCCGAACGAGATGTCGGTGGGCAGCACGACCGGGAGCTGGTCGTCAGGCACCGGCACGATGCCGTCGCGGTCGCAGTACACCACCGGGATCGGCGTGCCCCAATAGCGCTGCCGCGAGATGAGCCAGTCGCGCAGGCGGAAGTTGACCTTGCCCTTGCCGATCCCCTGCTCCTCCAGCCAGGCGGTGGCGCGGGCGATGGCCTCTGCCTTGTGCATCCCGTTTAGCCAGTCGCTGTTGATCGCGGGTCCATCGCCGACGTAGGCCTGACCCTCCCATCCCTCGGGGGGCTGGACGGTCCGGACGATCGGCAGGCCGTAGGCCGTCGCGAAGTCCCAGTCGCGCTGGTCCTGGCCGGGCACCGCCATGATCGCGCCGGTGCCGTAGGACATCAGCACGTAGTCGGCCAGGTAGATCGGCACGGGCCGGCCGGTGAACGGGTTGACCGCGTAGCTGCCGGTGAACACGCCGCGCTTCGAAACCTCGCCCTCGGTCGACAGCCGGTCGATCTCGGTCTGGTGGCGGACCCGCTCGACGAACGACTCGACCTCCGCGCGGCGATCGGGCGTGGTCACCGCGCCGACCAGCGGGTGCTCGGGGGCCAGCACCGCGAAGGTCATGCCGAACGCCGTGTCGGGGCGCGTCGTGAAGACCGAGAACCCTTCGACGTCGTCGCGGCCCTCGACCCGCATGGTGAACTCGGCCCCCTCCGAGCGGCCGATCCAGTTCCGCTGCATGACCTTGACCTTCTCGGACCAGTCCTCGAGACGATCGAGGCCCTCGAGCAGCCGGTCGGCGTAGGCGGTGATGCGGAGGAACCACTGCTCGAGGTCGCGCTGGACCACGGTCGTGCCGCAGCGCTCGCAGCCGCCGTTGACGACCTGCTCGTTGGCGAGGACCGTCTTGCACGAGGAGCACCAGTTCACCGGCGACTTGCCGCGATAGGCCAGCCCCCGCTCGAGCATGCGGACGAACAACCACTGGTTCCAGCGGTAGTAGGTCGGCTCACAGGAGGCGATCTCCTTGTCCCAGTCGTAGAGAATCCCCCAGACCCTGAATTGCCGCTTCATCCGCTCGATGTTGGAGAGCGTCCACTCGCGGGGGTGAATGCTGCGCTTGATGGCGGCGTTCTCCGCCGGCAGGCCGAAGGCGTCCCACCCCATCGGGTTGAGGACGCGCCGTCCCTGCATGAGGAACATCCGGAACAGGCAGTCACCGAGGATGTAGTTGCGCCCGTGGCCGACGTGAAGGTCGCCGGAGGGGTACGGGAACATCATGAGCATGTAGAGGTCCTTCTCCGCCGTGGTGTCGGCGGCGGCGAAGCGCTCCCGTGCCCAGTACTCCTGCCAGATCGGCTCGATCTTCTGCGGATCGTACGGCTCAGGCATTCAAGCCTCCGGCGCCGGATTGTAGCAAGGAGAGAGAGGGTTGAAGGGTTGAAGGGTTGAAGGGTTGAAGCAGGATCTGGGCGAATCCCTAACTTGGCAGTCCTTCAACCCTGGGCGGGAGGTCGGGTGGGGAACCCTGGTTGGGTGGGCGGGCGTGCACCCCTGGGTGGGCGGGTGGAAGGGCAAGCCTGGGTAGGTGGGCGGGTCAGACTCCCAGCATTCCGCCGGCCCTGGCGAGGAGCGCCGCGAGTCCCTCGCTCCCGCCCTCGTGCGGCAGCGGCGAGGCGCCGATGAAGAGCGCAACGCACTCGTTGCCGATGAGCGCAGGGAGGATCTCGCCGCCCTCCAGCCGCTCCCTGGTCCCGAGGGCGGCGGCCAACGCCGTGCTCTCCGGCGAAGGGGCTTCGGCCACGGCCAGCGGACGCCGGGTGACCACGACGTCCTCGAGGAGGCCGGCCCCGCGCGGCAGCCGCACCGCCGTCATCGAGGCCAGCCCGTAGGTCCCGAGGGACTCGAAGGCGTTCTCGCGGACGGCGAGCAAGGCCCCGCGCGCGAAGTACGAGCTGGCGAAGCGGAGCAACGACGCCCGCGCCTCGGCCGGGGTCGCGTCGACGTGCAGGTCGAGGAAGAAGTCACGGAACGCCTCGGCCTCGCCGCCCGCTTCCGGGGCGAAGCGGGACATCAGACGGTCCGCGATCACGCCCATCTCCTCGCGGAACCAGCGCGCCGTCTCCCCGACGTCGCCGGCGGGCGCCGGCAGCAGGAAGCTTGCTCCCGCGAGGATCGCCTTGTGGCGCAGCGACGCGTCGGCGAGCCCGCCGACCCACACGACCGGGACGGCGGGACTCCTCGTCGCCGCGGTGCGGACCAGGTTGAGCCAGCTCTCGCCCTGCCCGGCCAGGGTGCCGTAGGCGGGCAGGTGAACGATCACCAGTGCGGGCGCCGGACCCTCGGGCCAGACCGGCTCGGCCGTGACCTGCACCTCCCACCCGCGCTGCCGCCACTCCGGATCGAGGGCGCGGTAGTGCCGCGGGTCGCTCGTCACGACCAGGACCCGGGTCGACCCGAGGGAGAGCGGCAGCTCGGCGAGCGACTCGCGGAGCTCGGCCAGCGGGTCCTCGCCCCGGTCCGCCTCGCCATCGCCGGCAAACTCGGGCCGGCGCGGGCCGGCCGCGGCACGCGCAGCCGCCTCGAGCCGGGCCAGGAGCTCCTCGACCGGGATCCACTCGCCGATCTCCTCGGCGAGCCCGGGTCGGAAGCAGAACGTGCCTCCACGAGTCGCATAGGCGACCACGAGCGAGGCCGAGATCTCGCCTGCGACGTGTCCCTGGCGGACCGACAGTCGCGCCGGACCTGCAGGGGACTCGATTTCCAAGGCCCCTTCCGCGCGCACCGATGTCAGCAGCTTGAAGAGTTCCCTGATGCCGAGGTCCGACAGGCGCCCGAGAATCGCCCTCAACGTTCCTCCCCGGACCCGAGCCAGACCTCGCGAACGCCGTCCAGCCGCAACTCCACCTGGCCGACGCCGCGCCGCGACGGGGTCCAACGCAACACGTAGGTGCCGGGCAACAAGCCGGCGAACACGACCTCTCCGGCGCCGGCGCGAGCCCATCGCGTCCCGTCGGGGCCGAGCAACTGCGCCGCGATGGTCGTGTCGGCAGCGGGGGCGACACAGCGCAGCGTCGCGCCGCCGACCGGCGGCACCCGGAGTCCGCCCCGGCGCGGAAGTGCGGCGTAGCCGCGCTCGTCGAGGCTCAGCAAGTTGACCCCGGAAAGGGACGCTCCCTCGCTGGCGCCGCGCATCGGCACGTGGCGAACGCTGACCAACCCGACCGAGGCCCCGGGGTCGAACGGCACCCAGCCCATGTCCCCGAGCCATGCTTCACCCCAGCGGTGCCAGGCAGGCTCGGCATCACCGATCAGGACGCCATGTACGGCCCGGGCCGGGACCCCCAGCGTCCGCAGCCACCCGATGACGAGGTTGGCTCGGCCCGAGCAGCGGCCCTTCCCGCGCTGCAGGACCGACAGCGCGTCCTGCGGGCCTGGGTCGGATTCCGAGAGGGTGATCCGTCGCCCCACGTAGGACACCACGGCAGTGAGGACCTGCAACGCGTCGTCCGAGCTCGACCCGACGGTCGCCAACTCCGGCGGGAGCGCGAGCCCGGTCGGACGATCGAGCGCCACGGGGTCGCCGCACTGCGTGGCATCGGCGAGGGGCAACCGCGGCGGAGCGGACAGCGGGCGGACCACATGACTCACCGTCACTACGGCCCCCGCGGGAGACGACTCGGTGGTCGTCACCAACCCGGAACGCGTGCCGACCTCGATCCGCGCCGCGAGGCTGGTGGACACCGCGATACGTGCCTCGTCGGCCACAGCGGCCGTCGCAGCGGCCAGCAGCAGGCCCGCGACGAGGCCCACGTTCATCCGCTGCTCCCGCGCGGCGCCTGCCGGTGGAGGACGCCGTCGAGGACACCGTTGACGAACTGGCTCGAGCGCTCGCTCCCGAAACGCTTGGCGATCTCGACCGCCTCGTCGATGACGACGGCAGGAGGGGTGTCGCTTTCGAAGAGCAGCTCGTAGAGCGCGAGGCGGAGGATGTTCCGGTCCACGGCGGCCATCCGGTCCAGGCGCCAGTTGTCCGCCTGTCCGCCCAGGCGCTCGTCGATCTCGTCCCGCCGCGCGAGCACGCCCCGGACCAGCGCCACGGCGAACTCCCGTGCCCCCGGCGGCGCCTCCTCCAGCTCGTCGAAGCTGGAGAAGATGCGCTCGACGTCGGTACCGGCCAGCTCGTGTTGGTAGAGCATCTGAAGGGCCAGCTCGCGGCCGCGGCGGCGTACGCCCACGGGCTAGGCCTCCAGGCTGCGGTAGAGCTGGACCATCTCGATCGCCGCCTGGGCCGCCTGCCAGCCCTTGTTCCCGGCCTTCGAGCCGGCCCGCTCCAGCGCCTGGTCGAGGGTTTCGGTGGTCAGCACGCCGAACGACACCGGAATCCCCGAGGACAGGGCTACCTGCGCGAGGCCCTTGGCCGCCTCGGCGGCGATGAAGTCGAAGTGCGGGGTCGCCCCGCGGATCAGCACGCCCAGGCCGATCACCGCATCGACCTTACCCGAGCTTGCCAGCTTCGCGGCCACCAGTGGGATCTCCCAGGCGCCGGGGACCTTCACCACGACGATGTCGTCTTCCCTCGCCCCGTGGCGCAGCAGGCAGTCCATCGCCCCCTCCGCCAGCCGTGCCGTGAGGAGATCGTTGAACCGGCTCACCACCAGCCCGAACCGGGCGCCGCTCCCATCGAGATTCCCTTCGTACGTGCGTGGCATCGTCCTCTCCGTGTGGTCATTGTAAGCCAGATACCCACCCGCCCACCCAGGGTTGCCCTCCCACCTGCCCAACCAGGCTGGCACGCCCACCCGCCCGCCCAGGTCTGCACGCCCGCCCACCCAACCAGGGTTGAAGCAAGAACGGGATCAGGTCCTGTCGTGGCTGCCTCTGCTCCAACCCCGGGAGGAGGGTCGGGAGGGCAACCCTGGGCGGAGGGTCGGGAGGGCAGACCTTGGGCGGGCGGGGGGTGTGCAATGCCCCTTGCATCTTGAGATCGACGGTGCTAGGTTGCTTTTGTGAAGGTCTTCACGATACGTTGGCTGGGGGCTGGCGAGGACCTTCGGACGAAAAAGCACTCTCCCCGGTGGGGCGCCCCGCAGGGTACCGCCGTTGGATCTCCCCCCCAAGCCATCCGACACCCGGTTCCCAACGCCCCGCCGGGGGGCCTTTTTCGCCCCCCAACCTAGGGCACACTACCGCCCGCTGCGATGGAGGTCCGGAATGAGGCGAATCTTGTCCGGCAACGAGGCGATCGCACGAGGAGTGTGGGAGGCCGGCGTGAGGGTCGCCGCCGCCTATCCCGGCACCCCATCGACCGAAATCCTCGAGAACCTGGCGCTCTTCCCCCACGTCTACTGTGAGTGGTCGACCAACGAGAAGGTGGCCATGGACGTCGCCGCCGGCGCCGCGTTCGCCGGCCGCCGAGCGCTCGCGGCGATGAAGCACGTCGGCGTGAACGTCGCCGCCGACTCGTTGTTCTATGCCTCCTACACCGGCGCGGAGGCGGGACTGGTCATCGTTTCGGCCGACGACCCGGCGATGCACTCGTCGCAGAACGAGCAGGACAACCGACGTTACGCCGCGTTCGCCAGGGTCCCCTGCCTCGACCCGGCGGACTCGCAAGAGTGCCGGGACTATGCGATCGCCGCGTACGAGCTGTCCGAGATGTTCGACACGCCGGTCATGCTGCGCACGACTACGCGCATCAACCATTCCGCGACCCCGGTCGAGATCGGCGAGCGCGTCGAGGTGGCGGCCGACCGCAAGAAGTTCCCCCGCGATGCGGCCAAGTACGTCATGGTCCCGGCGAACGCCCGCGGCCGCCACCCGGTGGTCGAGGAGCGCATGAGGCGAATCGCCGCGTGGGCCGAGACGGCGCCGCTCAATAGGGTCGAACGGCGCGGTCGCGGCCTCGGCATCATCACCGCGGGCGTCGCCTACCAGTACGCCCGCGAGGTGTTCCCCGACGCCTCGATCCTCAAGCTCGGCCTGGTCCACCCGCTGCCCGAGCAACTCATCCGCTCGTTCGCGGCCGGTGTGGACCGGCTCGTGGTCGTCGAGGAGCTCGATCCGTTCATCGAGGAAGGCGTGCGGCTGATGGGGATCGCCTGCGAGGGCAAGTCGATCTTCCCGCTCATGGGCGAGCTCGATCCCACCGTGGTGCGGCACTGCGGCGCGGCGGCCGGCTTGCCTGTCGACCGCCCGCCCGTGCAGGCGGTCGAGGTGCCGAAGCCCGCGTTGCCCGCGCGGCCGCCGGTGCTCTGTCCCGGCTGCTCACACCGCGGAATCTTCCAGCTCCTCGCCAAGAGGAAAGTCGCAGTGTCCGGCGACATCGGCTGCTACACGCTGGCCTTCCTGCCCCCGCTGTCGGCGCTGCACTTCTGCGGTTGCATGGGCGCGTCGATCGGCGTGGCCCACGGCGCCGCCCGGTCGGGGCTGCAGGAGCGCATGGTCGCGGTGATCGGAGACTCGACGTTCTACCACACCGGCCTGCCCGCGCTGGCGAACGTCGCCTACAACCGGGCGAACGTCCTCGTGATCATCCTCGACAACCGCACCACCGGCATGACCGGCCATCAGGCCAACCCGGGAACCGGCATGACGCTGCAGAACCAGCCGACGGAGATGATCGAGCTGGAGCCGCTGGTCCGCGCCCTCGGCATCAAGCACGTGGCCACAGTCCATTCCTACGACGTCGCCGAGGTCGAGCGGGCCTTCAAGGCGCTCATGGCGACCAACGAGCCTGCCGTCATGGTCGCCCGCCAGGCCTGCGCCCTCCTCCCGGAGATGCGCCGCCAGTACGTGCCGCTCGAGGTCATCGAGGAGAAGTGCACCGGCTGCGGCGTCTGCTTCCGCATCGGCTGCCCGGCGATCCTCAAGTCCGACGTCGTCGACGCGAAGTCGGGCAAGCCGCTGGCGATCATCGACCACGACCTCTGCACGGGCTGCGAGATCTGCAGCCAGCTCTGCCCTCACGACGCGATCACCAACCGTGACCAGATGCGCCTCCGCGAGGAGGCCGCCGCGGCCGAATGCTCGTTGCCGACGCCGGGGAGGGGCTGACTATGGTCCAGGACGACACGGCGAACTTCGTCCTCGTCGGCGTCGGCGGTCAGGGCACGCTGCTCGCCTCGAACATCCTCGCCGACGTCGGTCTGGCAGCCGGGCTCGACGTCAAGAAGTCCGAGGTGCACGGCATGTCGCAGCGCGGCGGCAGCGTCGTCTCCCACGTGCGGTGGCACCCCGAGTGCGTTTCTTCGCCCCTCGTCGGGCTCGGCGAGGCCGACATCCTGCTGGCGTTCGAGAAGCTCGAGGCGCTGCGCTTCGCCGAGTTCCTCAAACCGGGAGGCACCGCTGTGGTCAACGAGATGCAAATCGTCCCGATCACCGTGTCGGCGGGCACCGGCGTGTACCCCGAGGACGCCGACCTCGACCGGGCGCTGGCGGCGCTGGGCGCTCGCGAGATCCGGGTCCAGGGCGAGAGACTCGCGCAGGAGGCCGGCAACGTGAAGGCCGCCAACGTCGTCCTCCTCGGCGCGGTGTCGCGGCTCCTGACGCTGCCCGAGGAGGTCTGGTGGACCTGCCTCGAGCAGCGGGTGCCGAAGAAGTTCCTCGAGCTCAACCGCGTGGCGTTCGCCTCGGGCCGCGCCGCGGTCTCCTGACGGCTCGCCCAGACGCCGAAACTCGACCGGATCAGACCGTGCGGCGGATCACCATCAGCGTGATGTCGTCCGTGCGCGGCGCGCCGGCGAGGAACGTCGTCAGGTCCGCCAGGCAGGCGGCGGCGAGGTCTCGCGGCGCACGGTCCCGGGCCCCCAGCAGCACGCCGACAAGTCTCTCCACGCCGTACTCCACGCCGGCGTGGTCGTTCGCTTCGGTGAGCCCGTCGGTGTACAGCACGAGGCTCTCGCCGGGGCGCAACGTCAGGCGCGTCGAGCGGTAGCTGGCGGCGTAGAACACGCCGAGCGGGAAACCGGTCGGATCGACGGTCCTCGCCCCGCCCCCGCCGAGCAGGAGCGGCGGACAGTGCCCCGCGTTGCACAGCTCGATGTCGCCCGCCGGCGCGGCGTGTCCGCACACCAGCGTGGCGAAGTACGGTGACAGGGCCGTCTCGCGGAACAGCCGGTTGGCATCGCCCACCAGACGCTCGACGGCGCGCTCGGTGCCGAGCAGGCCGCGGAAGATCGCACGGAGCTGGCTCATCAGGATGGCGGCCGCGACTCCCTTGCCCGACACGTCACCGAACATGAAGTACAGCCTGTCGACGTCTCCCTCGGGTCGCACGAGGTCGCAGTAGTCCCCGCTCACCGGACCGGCCGGCAGGTAACGGTACGACACCTCCCAGCCGGGCACGACGAGGTTCGCGTCGGGCAGGAGCCCCCGCTGGATCCGGGCCGCGCGCTCGAGGTCTTCCTGGAGCGCGCGTTGCTGTGCGACCGTGAGGTGGTCGAGGCAGAACTCGAGCAGCGGGTCGGCGAGCAGCCGATCCGCCTCGATCGGGTCGTGGCAGGTTCGGCACAGCCCGTAGCTGCCGTCGTCGATCCTGGCGAGCGCCGCGTCGACGGACGCCAGCAGGTCGGTCAGCTCCGTCTCGCCCGGTGTCGTCGCGAGCGCCCGCTCCAGGCGCTCCTTGCGATCCAGCAACTGGGGACGCAGGAAGGACTCGTTCACGCTGGCCATGTCGACCTCCGGATGGGGCTTCTACGCAACCGGGGCCTCGCGGTTCTGCACAAAGAACGGCGCCCGGGTTGCCCCGGGCGCCGTGAGTTTGTGTCCCGTCTTGGTCGTTGTCCGAACCCCGGATCCCGGGTCCCGGACCCCGGCTTTCGTCAGTCGCTGCCGAGGTCGTCGGCCTTAATCGCCTGCGCGGCGACGTCCTCGAGCATCTTGGTGGTGACGGACTTGGGCCGCTCGATCGCGTAGCCGAGGGCGCGGTCCCAGGTGATGTTGGCGAGCACGCCGATGGCGCGACCGATGCCGAAGAGCACCGTGTAGAAGTCCCACTCGGTGAGGCCGTAGTACCACTGGATGACGCCCGACTGCGCGTCCACGTTCGGCCACGGGTTCTTCGTCTTGCCGTGCTCGGTGAGCACGCCCGGGGCGACCTGGAAGATCATGCTGACGAGCTTGAAGAGCGGGTAGTCGGGGAGGTTCTTGAGGCAGAACTCGCGCTGCGCCATGTAGCGCGGGTCGGTCTTGCGGAGCACCGCGTGACCGTAGCCGGGAACGACCTGGCCGGCCTTCAGGGTATCCCACAGCGCCTCGCGGACGTTCTCCTCGGTCGCTTCCTTGCCGCCGAGCTTCTGCTGGAACTTCATGACCCAGGAGAGCACTTCCTGGTTGGCCAGGCCGTGGAGCGGTCCGGCGAGGCCGTTGATGCCGGCGGACAGAGCGTAGTAGGCGTCCGACAGCGCCGACGCGACCAGGTGGGTGGTGTGGGCGGAGACGTTGCCCGACTCGTGGTCGGAGTGGAGGATGAAGTACATCCGGGCCACGTCGTCGTAGGGCTTGTCGAAGCCCATCATGTGCGCGAAGTTGCCGCCGAAGTCGAGGTCCTTGTTGGCGTGGATGTGGATGTCGGCCTTGTACTTCATGCGGTAGATGTAAGCGCCGATCGACGGGAGCTTGGCGAGGATGTTGGACGCGTCCTCGTAGGTGGGATCCCAGTACTCGTCCTTCTTCATCCCCTGGTTGTAGCGCTTGACGTAGACCGACTCACGCTGCATCGCCAGGATCGCCGACGAGAACATCGCCATCGGGTGGCTGTCGCGCGGCAGCGCGCGGAGCACGTCGATGACGTACTGCGGCACGCCGCGGCGGGCCTTGAAGTCCTCGACGACCTCGAGGGTCTGCGCCATCGTCGGGATCTCGCCGGTGAGCAGGTACCACCAGAAGCCCTCGACGAAGGGGTACTCGCAGCCCGGGACCTTGGGCAGCGCCTCGAACGTCTCGGGGATGGTCTTGCCGCGGAAACGGATGCCCTCGAACGGGTCGAGGTAGGAGATGTCGGTAACCAGGCTGCGCACGCCGCGGGCCCCACCGATGGCCTGGGCGATCGTGACCTCACCGATCTTGACGTCGCCGTGCTCTTTCAGCAGCTTCTGGGTGCGCGGCCGATGCTCCTGGATCTTCTTGAACAGGGTTTCCTTCAATTTGGACATTCAGCTCCTCCTTTTACCGCATTCGCCGGTTTCTCCGGCTCTCTGGCGGCTTGTCAAGCGTCTTGTCTTCCGGGGTGTACCCACGTTCACAAGCCGTGACTCTACGCCCACGCCTGACGCATTGCAACACCGACGGCGACCCCGGCCAAACGCGCGCAGCGCGGCGTCTCGCGCAACCCGGAGCAAGCCGAAGGGCTACATGAACTCGGCGAGGACCGTGCGCTGATACGCGTCGGCGTCCGGGAACATCGCGATCCGCACGTGCGCCTCGGCGGCGGGCAGGAGCCGCGCCCCCGACGCCACGACAAGCTTCTCGACGAGCTCCCGGAACGCCTGCATCGGCGGCAGCGTCGGCATGCCGATGAGCATGCGGGGATCGAGGCGGGTCGAGGCGAGTCGGAGCACGGTGCGGGAACCGCCGGGCCCGGGCGAGAGGACGAGGTCGACGAGCAGGTAGGGCTTGGGAGTGGCCGAGATCCCGGCCACGGCGACCGCCTCGAACTGGGAGTAGAGCAGGAGGTCGGCCGCTCCGTCGGCGCCGCGGATCACGAGGCCGCCCTCGTCGAGGCGATCGATCGTGCACTCCTCGACCGCGACGCCGCGTCGCGTCGTGGCCGCCCCCGCCCCCGGCATCTCAGGCTCCCAGTCGACAGGGTCCGGAGGCGGGGTGAAGACCCCGGCCGGAGGGGGCGGCGGGACGCCGGGCGCGAGCAGTGGTGACGGCACCGGCACCAGACCGCCCGTCGGGGCAGGTCGTGCGGTCGGGCGGGACATCGTCGGCACGGCCGCCACCGGAGCCGGACTTGGCGCAACGCCCAGGCGCGCCCGCGCCTTCTCGCCGAGCAGGCCGGCCTCGGGGTTTGCGGCCAGGCTCTCGAGCACTTCCCGAGCCACCGCCGGGTCGAAGCCCTGCAGCTCGGACGCCAGCCGCCAACTCAGCGTCGCAGGCCCACCGCCCGGGACCGCCGTGAGCAGCTCGCGCCAGTGGTCGAGGGCGAGGATGGGCTCCTTCCGGCGCAGGTCGTCCTCGATGACCCTGGCCATGTGGTCGACGCCCTTCGCTGGCCGACCCTCGTGGACGTAGGTCTGCCAGTACGCCAGGTGGACGTCGGGGTTCTTCGGCTGGTCGCGCAGCGCCGGGGCCAGCTTCTCCCTGGCCAGGACCGGATCCCCCTGCAGGAGCATGCTCAGGCCCTCGCCGAGCGCCGGGTGCTGCTCCAGGGTGAGCTCCTTCTCGATCTTCGGGTGGATGAACCGCTCCTCGACCTTCCACTGCTTGAGCCCCAGGGCGGCGAGGGCCCCGAACACGAAGCCGCCGACGTGGGCGCCGTACGCCACCCCACCCTCGCCGGTCGGCAGCGTCGACATGAAGATCTGCTGCAAGAGCCACAACGGCAGCATGACCCAGGCCGGGGCGTCGAAGGTCCCCCCACGGATCAGCATCCAGGTGTAGAAGAACCGGATGTTCGTGCTCGTGCAACGGATCAGGAACGCCCCCATGACGCCGGCGATCGCGCCTGAGGCTCCGACCAACGGCACCGCCGAGGTCGAGTTGGCCATCACGTGCGCCAGCGACGCCACCACGCCGGAGACGAGATAGAGCGAGGCGAAGACCGGCCGGCCGTAGGCGTCCTCGACGGGAGGGCCGGCGAGATAGAGCATGAACATGTTGCCGAGCAGGTGAAGCCAGCCGGCGTGCATGAACATGCTGGTGAGCAGGGCCGCAGCGGACATGTGCGAGGGAATCAGGCCGTGCGCGAAGGCGGGGTGCTCGCTCTTGGCCTTGAAGTAGCGGTCGACGATCGCAGTGAGCTCGGCCTGCTCGCGCCTGCGGTCCTCGAGGTCGGCGGCCGGCGGAACCTGGTTCTTCCGCACCTCGATGAGCAGCCGGAAGTCGTTGACCTGCCGCGGCGTCATCACCTCCTGCAGGAAGTGGTCGGGCATCTCGAGGTGGGGGTGTTCGAGCCAGTAGTCGACGGCCTCCTGGGCGGCTCGGGCGCCCGCTGCCTCGCGGTCCGAGCCGGCCGTGCCGGTGCCGAGGAAGACCAGGAGGTTGACCGCGAGGATGGCGAACGTCACCCACGGCAGCCGGCGAACGGTCTGCTGATCGTGGCCGATCGGGATGATGAACATGCGGGGTTCCCCTGCGGCGCATCGTACTTCACGACCCACCGCCCGTCCACGAACGACGTCGCGCTGGTCGGCAGGGCCCGGCTACGCCGTCCCCGACCCGGACCTGGCCACCTTGGCCCTCGCCTGTGGGCGGTTGGGAGAGGGAGACTTCGGTGGCTTCGCACCACACCGTCCCGACCCTGGCTTGGCGACCCTCACCCCGTCCCTCTCCCGCGCGCGGGAGAGGGAGATTTCGGTGGCTTCGCACCACTCAAGCGATCGAGGTCGAGGAGGCGGTCGAGCTCCTCGTCGGACAGCACGCCGAGCCGCCGAGCCGCCGCCGGGACGGTCTCGCCGGCTGCCTCCGCGGCCTTCGCGACCTCGGCGGCCCGCTCGTAGCCGATCCGTCCGGCCAGCGCCGTCGCCAGAGCCGGGCTTGCGGCCGCCAGGCGCCGTGCGCGGGCGACGTCGACCTCGAGGCCACACAGGCAACGCCCGACGAGCGTGTCGCACGCCGCCGCCAGCAGGCTGCTCATGGTGTCGAGGTTCCAGGCGAGCAACGGGTTGCCGTGCGAAAGGTCGAGTTGGTGCAGCGCCGCGGTGGCCCGGCACGCGGCGGCGAGGCCCTCGACCTCGATCGCCACCTGCACCACCGACTCCGGGATCACCGGGTTGACCTTGCCGGGCATGATCGACGAGCCGGGCTGGACCGCAGGCAGGCGGAGCTCGCCCAGGCCTCCGAACGGGCCCGAGGCTCGCAGCCGGAGGTCGTTGGCGACGGCGAGGAGCGTCCGCCCGAGCCCGGCGAGGGTGTCGGCGTACGCGATCGGCGCCTCCTGGGCGGCGATGCCGACCGCAGGGTTCACCTCCGTCCCGATGGCCAGGCCGGTGGACTGTCGGAGCAGTTCGACCGCCCGCGCCACCGCCTCCGGCCGCGCGCCCAGGCCGGTGCCCACCGCGGTGCCTCCCAGAGGCAACGCGAGCAGGCCGGCGACTGATTGCTCGCAGCGGCCGGCGGCTCCTTCGAGGCGCCGCGCCCAGGCCGCGAAGACCAGGCCGTAGGTGGTCGGGACCGCGTCCATCAGGTGGGTGCGCCCCAACGTCACCGTCGCGCCGTGCTCGCGGGCGAGCCGATCCAGGTCGGCGGCGACGGTCTCCGCGGCCGGCCGCAGCCGGTCCCGCCAGGCCGTCGCGGCCGCCAGCCTGATCGCCGCCGGCACGACGTCGTTGGACGACTGCGAGAGGTTGACGTGGTCGTTGGGATGGACCGGGCGGTGCGCCGCGGGGTCCCCTCCGAGCCGGCGGTTCGCCAGGTGGGCCAGCACCTCGTTCATGTTCATGTTCGTCGAGGTGCCCGACCCGGTCTGGAACACGTCGACGGGGAAGTGCTCGGCGTGCGCTCCGGCGGCGACCTCGTCGGCCGCCGCCGCGACCGCGCCTGCGATCTCGGCGGCGATCAGACCCAGCTCGCCGTGGGCGCGGGCGTACGCCGCCTTGATCCTCGCAAGCGCGGCCAGGAACCCACCCGGCAGGCGCCAGCCGCTGACGGCGAAGTTGGCGACGGCGCGCGCCGTCTGCGCGCCGTACAGCGCGGCGGTGGGGACGTCCATCGTGCCCAGGGTGTCGCGCTCCTTGCGGGTCGCGCCGGCCTTTTTCGCCATGCTCACCTCCGTGCGCTTCAACTACGGGACGGTGCCCGGGCTTCCGTGGCGCCGCGGCGGACGTCCCGCCACGTCCAGGACGCGAGCGAGACCGCAGCGAGGCCGGCAAGGATCAGTCCGACCCGGAAACTCGCCGGTCGGTAGCGCACCTCGACGACGTGCCGCCCGGCCGGTATCGCGACCCGCCACGGCGCGCCGATCGCCGGGCGCTGGGCGACCGGGCGCCCGTCGAGGGCCGCCGACCAGCCCGGGAAGTGCGGGTTGGCCAGCACCAGCGTCGCCGGCCCAACCGCGGCGACCTCCATCCTCCACCGCGTCGGCGTCCGCTCGATCCTGACGACCTCTCCGTCGCCGTCGAGCCGCACTCGCGGCAGGACCCGGCGGTTGCGCAGCAGCCGCCCGTCGGGACCGCCGTAGACCTCCTCGACGTCGAGCCCGAAGCCGCGGTTGAGCGTCTCGGCGTTCCAGTCGAGCTGCGGGTGGACGAGGAGGTACTTGACGTTCCACGCGTCGAGCGCGACACCGCCGGGCGCGAGGTCCCACGGCTCGAGCACGTCGGTCACGTTGCGGTGGCGGCTGAAGGCGCCCATCCCGGCCCGGGTCGCGCGCCAGGCTCGCGGGTCCATCGCGTCGTAGCCCCGGACGTCGTCGAGGCCGTACAGCGTCGCGCTGTCGGGCGGCAGGAAGGTGTGCAGCGGCAGGATGCGGAAGATCTCCCGATCCGCCGCCAGCACGGCGAGCATCGGCGTCGATCGGCGGATCTCGGCGGGCTCGGCCACCGCGTGGACCCCCTGAGCGGCGACCGCGAGCTCTCCGGCGACGACCAGGGTGGCGAGCCAGGCCAGCGCCGCGCGACCGGGTCCCGGGCGATCGCTGCCGTTCGACCGCAGGAGGCGGTCGAGGCCGGTCGCGGCCAGCCAGCCGAGGGCGACCGGGAGCACGATCAGCGCGCGGGAGCCGTACGCGTGCGTCGCTTCGGCGAACGCCTGCGCCAGCGGGTTCGCATAGCTCACCGCCAGGATCCCGCCAGCCACGGCGAGCAGTGCCCACGCCCGGCGGTCGCGCCGCGACGCGACGGCTCCCGTTCCGGCGAGCAGCAGCCCGACGACCGAGACGGTCGCGGCGCCCTCCACGGGCGTCGCGGTGGGCGCCCCCGGCCAGAGGAAGCGCAGCAGCTCGGAGACCGGCAGGACCAGGTCGGCGCGACCGATGCCGCGGCCCGCCTCGGAATGCGCAAGGTACTCGGCGAACGGCACGAGGATCGGCGCCGCGAGCAGCGCACCGAGCACCGCCCCGGTCACGCACCTGCAGGCAGCGGCCGCCGACGGCGCGCGGGCGGCCAGCCAGGCGGCCGCCAGGGCCGCCACCGCCACGGCCGTCTCGGGATGCCCGCCGACGACGACGAGGGCCGTCGCGCCGGCGAGCGCCAGGACGTCACGTCCCCTCCCCGCCCGAGCGACCCTGTCGATCGCCCACAGGACGAGCGGCGCGGCCGCCACCGTCATGCTGTTGGGGTTCGCGAGCCAGGCGACGAACGGCCCCGACCACGCGACCACGATCGCGCCGAGCGCGGCCGCCGGCACCGACATCGCCTGCCGCCGGAGGAACGCATACATCGCCGACGCGGCGAGGAGGACCCGCACCAGCAACGAGAGGTTCCAGCCCCGCTCGACGCCGAGGGCGAGTGCCGGCAGCAGCGTCGGCGAGGCGAGCGCGGTCATCGGGTTCGCCAGCAGGGGCCGGCCGCCGTCCTGGTGCGGGTTCCACAGCGGCAGCCGCCCGGCGGCGAGCTCCCGCCGGGCGAGCTCGATCCACGGGACGAACTGCCACACCGGGTCGGACAGCTCCTGGGAACGCAGCGGCTGCTCCGCGACGAACGGCGCCCACGGCCAGACCTTGGCCCTGATGTTCAGCGACAGGAGCACCCCGCGGTGCATGCCGAGGCCGTACCAGGTCGCCAGGGCAACGAAGACGAGCAGCGTACCGCCCGCAAGCCACCGCGGCGCGCCCGACCGACCTCGTCGGAGCTCCGCGCCCACGACCCCCGAGGAGTTCACGTCGCGAGCATACCCCGGCGGCGACCCCGAACAGCGCGCGGGTCCGCACCGCGGTCCTTGACACCTCCCATGGAGTCCGTCTAGCGTCATGCGCCCGCGGAGGGACGCCATGGCCCGGATCGAGTTCACCGACAACTACCAGGATCTCTCCACCGAGACCGGATTCCAGTTCAAGTTCGTCTGCGAGACGTGCGGCAACGGGTACATGTCGAGCTGGCAGGCGAACAAGACCGGCATCGCCGGCTCGGTCGTCCGCGCCGCCGGCAACATCTTCGGCGGCGTCTTCGGCCGCGCCTCGCACGGCAGCTACGAGATCCAGAAGGCGATCGGCGGCCCCGAGCACGATCGCGCCCTCGAGGCCGCCGTCGCCGAGATCCGCCCGCAGTTCCTCCAGTGCAAGCGGTGCGGCCAGTGGGTGTGTCACGAGATCTGCTGGAACAACGACCGGAGCCTGTGCAAGAACTGCGCGCCGATCCTCCAGCGCGAGCTTGCCGCGGTCCAGGCGCAGATCACCGTGGACCAGGCACAGCAGAAGCTGCGCGAGACCGACCTGACCGCCGGCATCGACGTCACCGCCGAAGCCACCGTGTCGTGCCCGAGCTGCGGCGCCGAGACCGCGCCGGGCAAGTTCTGCTCGGAGTGCGGCGCGGCGCTCAAGCCCAAGAGCGAGTGCCCGAAGTGCGGCGCCAAGACAGCGCCGGGTGCGAAGTTCTGCCCCGAGTGCGGCCAGCGGCTCGTCCCATGACCGGTCCGTGCGCCGTGGACGGCCTCGGCATGGCGGGCCAGGCCAGGTGGCGACTCGATGAAGCCTCGCTGGTGGTCGCCCCGTCCGGTGGGACGCCGCGGACGCTCCCGCTCGCCGAGATCGCCGGCGTCGGCGGCGACGAGCACACGCTCTCGCTCGCCGTCTCCGGGCAGAGCCTCGTCCTGTCGAGGCTCGGCGCCGACGGCCCCGGGCTGGTCGCGGAGCTGTGGAAACGGTGGCTCCCGCTCCGGGCCGCCGGCCTCCGCCTGACCGGCGGCGGCCCGCCCAGGACGTTTTCGGGAGCCTTGCTCGGCGGGGCCGCGCCGGAGCCGTTCCGGGCGCTCCTCCACGACGATGTGCTGCTGCTCGCCCCGGCTGGCGGCGACGTGCAGCCCGTCTTCCTCGCCCTCGCCGACAGCGTGGGCTACGAGGAGGCGGAGTACGCGATCGAGCTCCGGATGGCCGATGGCCGGCGCCTGCGGCTGGGCCGGATGGCGGCGCAGACCGCCCCGTTCGTCGCGGCGCTCCGGGCCGCCCGCACGACGTTGGCCGACCGGGCCACCGCCACCCACGCGGCCCACCTGCCGACGCTCCTCATGGCCGCCCGCATGGCCCTCACGGCGCGCTGGCTGCCCGGGCGTTTCGTCGCCCTCGACGACCTCGGGCGGCACGTCCCCGGCTTCGTCGCGGCAATGGCCTCGAGCTGGCTCGCGGCGTGCCCGCGGCGCGCCCAGGCCGAGCACCTCCTCGGCTGGGCCGACGCCGGCCGCGTCTTCCTCGGGTACGGCTCGCTCGACAGCGTGCCGCCGCCCGCCGAGGACCAGGGCGACAGAACGGCTGGGGAGGACGATGCCGATACGCTCCTGTGCCTGCTCGCCGGCCGCGGCGACCGCTGGGCGCTCGAAGTGCTGTCGGTCGGCGACTTCGCGACCTACGTCTTCACCGGCGGACCCGAGCTGCCACTGCTGGCGTCGCAGTTGCTCTGCGCACCGCAGTTCTCCCGCGAGGCGCTGTACCTGCCGGTCGCCAAGCTCACCGGACCGCGCGCCGCGCTCGCCATCGCCGCTCGCGAGCTGCCGTTCCTCGTCGAGCTGCGCCGGCGTCTCGCCGGGCGGTTCGTGCACGGCGACCTCGAGGCCTGGAAGCGGCAGGTCGGCTGAGGACCAACACGCGTGGCCCGTGGCCCTGCCGAACCCAGCGATCAGTCGGCGTGGACGCGGGGCTTCGGGAAGGCCAGCGACAGGGCGGTGGCGGCGCCGAGGACCAGGGCGACGACGAGCAGCGAGACCGCGGTCGGGACCTCGTACACCTCCGACAGCAGCATCTTGGCGCCGATGAGCACGAGCACGAGGGCGAGCGCTGGCTGCAGGAAGCGCAGGCTCGACAGCGCCCCGGCGAGGAACGAGTACAGCGCACGCAGGCCGATCACCGCGAAGATGTTCGAGGTGTAGACGACGAACGGGTCGCGCGAGACGGCCAGTACGGCCGGGACCGAGTCGACCGCGAACATCAGGTCGGTGCTCTCGATGGCGAGCAGGACGAGGATCAGCGGCGTGAAGCGGAGGGCGCCGTCGACGCGCACCGTGAACGCCTGGCCGTGGTGCTCCCTGACGAGCGGCAGCACGCGGCTCGCCCAGCGCACGACGAAGTTCTTCTCCGGGTGCACCTGCTCGCCATCCGACAGGCCGAGCTTCGCGCCCGTGGCGATCAGCACGACCCCGAGGACGTAGATCAGCCAGTGGAAGCGGGAAAGCAACGCCACGCCGGCGAAGATGAAGATGCCGCGCATGACGATCGCCCCGACGATCCCCCAGAACAGCACCCGGTGCTGATACTCGCGCTTGACGCCGAAGTACGTGAACAGGGCCAGGAAGACGAACAGGTTGTCCACCGACAGCGACTGCTCGATGAGGAACGCAGTGACGTAGGCCATGGCCGCGTCGGTGCCGCGGGTGAACCCGACGAAGAGGGAGAACAGCAGGCCCGTTCCGACGAACAGGGCACTCCACATGCCGGCCTCGCGGACGCTGCGATGGCGCGTGCTCTTGTGGAAGACCAGCATGTCGAGGGTCATCAGACCCACGACGACGACCGCGAACACGACCCACGACCAGATACCCATCGACCCACTCCCTCCGGCGAATCCTACCCCGCCCTCCGGGGGCACCGAGCGCTCCGGCCCGTCAGAAAGCCGGCGCCAGGAACACTGCGTTGGCGAGCAGCAGCATGCTCGACACCGTGAAGGCACGTGCCGCCGGGTCCTCGGCGAACGCGATCACCCGTCCCCGCCCGTGGCCCTGGACCATCAGGTAGGCCTTGCGGGGAAGCTGGGCGCGGGACGCCTTGAGCATGAAGCCCGACCGGACGAGGTCGGCGGCCGGCGCGTAGATGCCGACGTTGACGCCCTGGTCGAGCTTGAGCGGCTGCAGCACGCGGGCCGAGTCGACCAGCACGTCGACTCGCCCGGAAGGAAACCCGGCGGCCAGGATCCGCTCGGCGTCGAGCTCGACACGAACGATCGCGCCCGGCACCGAGGGCGGCCGTTCGTCGCTCGGGGAGACGAAGGTGTCGTAGTCGAACGGCTTGCCCGCAGGGGTCTCGGCCTTCGGCTCGTCCTTGCCCTTCTCCTTGACCTCGACCGACCCCTTGCCCGCGTCACCGTCGCCTCCGCCGCGCTTCTCCGGCTTGGAGGCGAGCAGGCCGACCTTCTCGCCGGTCAGGAACTCCGCCCCCTCGCCCACCGCGATCAGCGTGCCTCCGTCGCGCACCCAGGGTCCGAGGCGCCGGGCGCCGTCCTCGCCGAGCATGCGTGTATAGCCGCCGCGCGCCGCGTCCGGGAGGATGACGACGTCGAAGCGCGACAGGTCAGCCTGGGCGAGCGCGCCGGTGCGCACCACCGTGACCGGGTACCCGTAGGTCCGCTCGAGGGCGTGCCGGAGGTGTCCGGCACCGCTCGCCCGCGTTGGAGTGTCCCAGGCGAGCGCGATCCGCGGTGCCGTCAGCCGTTTGACGCTCGTCGACCCGAGGTCGATGCCCGCATCGGCGTAGCCGGAATCCACGCCGACGAGCTCGACACCGCTCTGCCTGGCGATGCTCTCGAGGCGCTCGTCGAGTCGCTCCGGGTTGGCGCTGCGGCGAATCACGAGGCAGCCGCGGTCGAACCGCTGGCCGCCGATCGTGAACGGTTTGCCAGCGGCCTCCACAGTCACCTTCTCGCGGTGCAGGAGAGCCAGCACCCGGACCGCCGCCGGCCCGTTCCAGCGCACCAGGTAGGCGACCCTGCCGGCGCCGACGACGCGCCCCGGCCGGGACTCGCCGGCGACGACGGCGCGCATCCCGTCGGCAGCGGGGATCGCCGCCAACGGGCTCACCGGGACACCCCACAGCAGCGGCAACGACCACCCGGTGATGTCGTAGATCTGGTCCGGGAGACGCTTGGCGTCGCGCCGCTCCTGCTCGCCCTCGAACTCGTCGCCCATCGGGGCGTGGGGCTCGAGCAGCGCCCGGGCCAACCGGCCGAGCGGCTGGGCCGCCGCGATCACGAAGCTGCCGGGCTGCAGGGAGCCGGCGGCGGTGACGACCTCGGACACCTCCACGCCCTGCCTGGCCAGGAGCCCGGCGAGGGCACGCGCCCGGTCCCTGTCGTCCCCCGCCTCGAGCACCCACCCGCGAGTGCTCCCCTTCCCGCCGTCGGCGACCGCCGCGCGGCGGAACGCGTGCCACGCCTTGACGACGCGCTCCCGCTGCCGCGCCGCCACAAGGCAGGTGGAGAATGAGCTGACCAGGTGGTGCTGCACCGTCTGCGCGTAGGTCAGCTCCCCGCCGTCCTTCAGCGCGGTGACCATGCCCCTGCTGGAGGCCTGCTCGAAGGTCATGCCCACCGCGCCGTTGAACAGCGGCCACGACTCGCCGTAGCCCGGGTAGAACGAGTCGAACTGCTCGCGCGTCCAGTACCGCCACCCGCGCTCGTCGAAGGCGCCTGCGATCGCCCTCCCGAACACGTCCCACAGCGCCTTCTGCTCGCCGGTGATCAAGGGATGATGGGGCTCGGCCGGTGGCGCGAAGAAGTACCCCTGGTCCGCTCCCATCTCGTGGAGGTCGACGGCGACGGACGGGTGCCAGGCGAGCAGGGCCCGCACGCGGGCCTCGGTCTCAGGGTGCGTGAGGGCGAACCAGTCGCGGTTGAGGTCGAACAGATCATGCGAGAAGCGCCCGCCGGGCCACGGCTGGACGTGCTCGGCGCTGGCCGGCTCGGGATCGGATCGCGTGCCCCGCGCCTGGCGCAGCGAGGCGAGGAACCTGGCCCGGCCGTCGGGGTTCTGTGCCGGGTCGAGTATGACGACGGCGCCCGAGAGGATCTCGTGCACCTCCGGACTGTCGCCGAACGCGAGGAGGTGCGCCAGCGCCAGAGCGGCCTCACCGCCGGACGGCTCGTCGCCGTGGACCGAGCCGCCGATCCAGACCACCACCGGCACCCTCGCAGCCAGAATGTCGATCTCGGCCGCGGGGACACGCCGCGGGTCGGCGAGGCGGTCGAGGTCGGCACGGATCGCCTCGAGGCGGGAGATGTGCTCCGCGGCCGACACCGCCAGCATCAGGAGCGGACGACCCTCCTGCGAGCGACCGAGGTCGATCAGCCGGACCCGCGCCGGAGCGGCGGCGGCGAGGAAGCGCGCGTACGCGGCGACCTGCTCGGGATCGGAGACGTCCTCTCCCCAGTCGTGACCGAGCACCGTCGCCACCTGAGGGGTGTCGGCGGGGAACGCGGCGGCGGGCAAGACCTCGAAGAAGGAGGCGGACAAGCCGCGCGCCAGCACCAGCGTGAGTGCTGCAACCGCCCAGGGCTTAACGCTCACGTCACCCTCCACTTCTCAGCGACCACCGAAACGGGGCCGGACCGACAGCATACGACGCCCCCACACCGTCGGCATGGGGGCGTCGGGACCACGTCCGCGAGACGGTTACTTCTTCTTGCCGCCGAGCATCTTGGCGAGAGGGTTCTCCTCGCCGTCCTTGCCTTCGCCCCCCATCGCCCCGAACATGTCGACTTCTTCGTACCCGGCCGGCAAATCGAACGAGACGTTGGGGATCATGTCGAGCTCGAGCTTGGTGACCTCCATGATCGTCGTGGTGGTCTCGGTCTTGCCGTTCTTGTCGGTCGTCGTCTGCTTGGTGATGGTCTTGAGCGGGAAGCCCTGGATCTTCCCAGCCTGGGCGCGCACGAGCTTGTCGAACTCCTCGTCGCCCATCTTCGGAGGCGACTTGCGCAGCCAGATGCCGAGCGCCGCCTCGACCAGCTTGGGTGCGGCCCAGACCTCCTTGTCCTGGACGATCTTCGAGTTCTGCTTCATGCCCATGAAGCTCATCGACATCGTGTAGGAGACGCGGAACGTGTAGTGGGTCGTCGGCAGGCCGACGATGACGCCGCCCATCTCCTCGCCGAGGTCCTCCGTCTTCACGTCGGAGAACTTCATGTTCATCATCTTGCTGACACCGCCGACCATCTGGCCCATCGACTCGAGATCGAACTTGGAGTACGTCTTCTCCTTGGGATTGACGAAGAACATGTTGGCCCCGCCGTCCTTGGTCAGCATGTAGCCGCCCTTGGCCATCATCGGGTTGCCGCTCTCGACGAACTCCACGCGGGCGTTGTCGCCGTGCACCCACCCCTTGACGGTCGAAGCCTGGGCCTGTCCAGCGCGCCCGTCGCCCTTGGTCGTCGCCTCGTAGTACACGCCGGCCATAGCCTGGGCCGACAGCAGCAAACCAAGACACACCGCAACCACGAGAGCTCTCCTCATCGCGTGATCCCCCTTTCGGCGTTGTTCATTTTCGCTTGCGCCGCGGACGGCCGCACGCACGGGGCGGTCGCCCCCTGGCACCCTAGACGTTGACGACCTGGCGGATCTCGGGCACGCGGGTCTTCAGCCGCTCCTCGACGAAGCCGACGAGGGTCATGGTGGCCATCGGACAGCCGCCGCACGCCCCGAGCAGGCGCACCTTGACGATCCCCGCGTCCACTCCGACCAGCTCGACGTCACCGCCGTCCATCTGCAGCGCCGGCCTGACCTCCTCGAGCGCCGCCTGAACCCGTTCCTGCAACACTGCACCGGTTTCCGTCATCACGACCCTCCCAACCACTGGCGCCGACATTCTATTCTCGCCTCCCGGCGAGAGCCACCCTCGAGCCGACTCGCCTCTGCCGACCGCCTTCTGCTACCGTACGCCCATGCAGCCCGGTCAGGGGGTCGCGAACCTCGGCGAAGGAGTTTCCGTTGGATAGGGCGATGACCAACGAAGCCCTCGAGCGGATCGTCGAGCGTTGCCGGGCCGGAGACGACCACGCCTGGGAGGAGCTCGTCGACGCCACCGCCAGCGACCTCTACCGGATGGCCGTGAGCTTCACCCGGCACCGCGGCGAGGCCGAGGACCTCACGCAGGAGGTCTTCCTCAAGCTGTGGCAGAACCTGCACCGCTACGAGCCCGGCTCGACGTTCCGGGCCTGGGCCTTCCGCATCGCGCGCAACATGTTCGTCGACGCCTACCGGCGGGCCCGCAACGAGCGCAAGGCCACCTGGGTCGACCCGGAGTTCCTCGAGAGCCTCCCCGGCGGCGACGACCCGCACACCAGCACCGTGCGCCAGCAACGGCTCGAAATGGCCCGGTCGGCACTCGGACGGCTTCCCGAGGACCTCGCCAAGCTCATCCTCCTGCGCGACTTCGCAGACTGGAGCTACGAGGAGTTGGCCGAGGAGCTGACCCTTCCCCTCGGAACCGTGAAGTCACGCCTAAACCGCGCGCGGCGGGAGCTGGCCGCGGTGATGGCGACGCAGCTCACGCCCCGCGCCGCGATGACTCCGGTGGGAGCTCGGCCATGAAGGCGTGCGACGAGCTTCTCGACCGCCTCGAAGCGGCAGGGCCCGCCGAGTTGCCTGACGAGCTGGCCGCCCACGCCCAGGTCTGTGACGACTGCCGTCAGGCCGTGGCTCGTGCCCAGGGGATCGAGGAGGGCGGGCATGCTGTCCGCGGCCTCCGCGCTCCCGCCGAGCTGGTCGGCCGGATCAAGGGCATGCGCCGCCTGCCGCTGGCCTGCGAGGGCGCCCTCGAGCTGACGTCGGCTGCCCTCGACGGCGACCTCGGACCGGCAGGCCGCGAGCAGCTCGTGGCCCACATGCACGCCTGCGAGTCGTGTCAGGCGTTCTGGGAGGCGATGGCGACGCTGCAGGAGGCCGGCCGACTGACGCCCGTCGGAGCGCGGTTCCGTGCCCGACTCGCGATTCACCCCCGGCGTCGCGTCGACGCCCGCCGCCGCGGCTCGATCTTCGACCTCCGGCTCGCGACGGCCGCCGCCTACCTCATCGCCGCGATGACCGTCGTCCTCGTCGGCAATCCAGCGAGCATCGCCCGCGCCTCGAGCGCCGGCGTGGAGAAGGCCCAGCTCTACACCCGCGCGGCCGTCGAGAACCGCCTCGAGAGCCTCACGCGGCGCGCCAGGACCGCCGTCCTGTCAGCCCAGGACTGGCTGACCGACAACGCCTCGGCCGCCTGGGAACAGGCCAGGGGTCTGGTCCGGCGCCCAGCAGCGAACCCGCCGTCGGCCACCGACGTTAGTACGGGCAGAGACGAAGGGAAGCAACCATGACCAGCGAAAACACCAACCCCGTGATCACCCCGAGCGCCGCAGTCATCGCCGAACCGGTGGCGCCGCCCCCGCCCCTGCCCTCGACCTCCCCGGCGACCCCGACGCGCCGGTACGCACCCGGGCTGGCCACCTGGCTCTCGCTCATCCCCGGCCTGGGCCACGTCTACCTCGGCCTGTACCAGCGGGCCGTCATCTTCTTCTGCGCCGGCGCGGCCGCCGCCTGGTTCACGGACCGGGCCGACATCGGCCCACTGCTGATCTTCTTCGTCTGGCCGTTCACGATGATCGACGCCAACCGTCAGGCGCACGCCATCAACTCCGGGCTGTGCCCCGAACCGCTCGCCGGCGCGGAGTACCCCAAGAGCCGCCACCGCAGCAACCTCGGGTTCGGCGTGTTCCTCACCGTCATCGGCCTGTTCATGCTCTACAACCAGTTCTACCCGGTCGACATGACCTTCCTGCTCGACTGGTGGCCGATGTTCCTAGTGCTGGCGGGCGTCTACCTCGTGGCCCGGCACTTCCTCGAGCAGAAGCGCCGCCAGGAGGCCGACTCGCAGGTCATCGAGTAGCGGTTCGACCGCGGCGGGTCCTGCCGGGACCTGCGAGACGTTCCTCTCAACGACAAGGCGCCCGGACAACCGGGCGCCGTTGTCGTCCCGAGCCAGGACACGCCAGGCGACGTTGGGTCTCCGACCTTACGACTCGGCCCTCGCCTGTCGGGCGCAGATCCTCAGCGCAGGCCGCAGGCGCGACGGCAGTCAGTCATGACGTGGTCGATGACCTTCATCGCCCGCTCGCGCCCGTCGGCGAGCACGCGCTCGACGTGGCCGGGGTCCGAGAGCAGCTCCTCGCGACGGCGGCGGGCCGGCCCGAAGGTCTCGAGCACCAGGCCGAGCAGCCGCTTCTTGAGGTCCCCGTAGCCCGTGCCGCCCTCGGTGAAGAGCCGCTTGGTCGCCGGCCACTCGGCCGGCGGGGTGAAGAGCTTGAGCAGGGCGTAGAGCGTGTTGCCCTTGGTCGGCTTGGGCTCGGCGACCGGCGTCGAGTCGGTGACGATCGACATCACCCGCTTCTTCAGCTCGCCCTCGGGCGCGAAGATCTCGAGGGTGTTGCCGTAAGACTTCGACATCTTCTGCCCGTCGATTCCCGGCACCACGGCGGTCTCCGCGAGGATCATCGCCTCGGGAATGCGCAGCAGCCCCTCGCCGTAGGTCTGGTTGAACGCCCCGGCGATGTCGCGGGTCATCTCCAGGTGCTGCTTCTGGTCCCTGCCGACCGGGACCCGGTCGGAGCGCACGATGAGGATGTCCGCGGCCATCAGCACCGGGTAGGCGAACAGCCCGTGAGTGGCGACGATCCCCTTCGAGGTCTTGTCTTTGTACGAGTGGCCCCGCTGCAGGAGCCCCATCGGGGTGACGGTCGACAGCATCCAGGCGAGCTCGGTGACCTCGGGAACATCGGACTGCCGGTAGAGGACGGAGCGCGCCGGGTCGAGCCCGAGGGCGAGGAAGTCGGTCGCCACCATGCGGGAGTAGTCGCGCAGCACCGCTCCCTCGTGGATCGTGGTCATGGCGTGGAGGTCGGCGATGAAGTAGTAACACTCGTTGATCGGCTCCCGCTGCTGCGCCACGAACTGGCGGATGGCCCCGAAGTAGTTCCCGATGTGGAGCTTCCCTGACGGCTGTACGCCCGACAGAATGCGCATGACCCCTCCCTGCAGCGCCGCATCTTAGTCGACTCGCAGCCAGCAGGGTCGGGAGATACGCCTCGAGAGTCCGGAACCGCCCTTCACGGGCGACGAGCCACCACGCAGTCATCGACTCTGGACACTCGACTCCTGACGGGGCGGGAGAGGTTGGATTACCGGAGGCGCAGCTTGCGGTCGACCGGCGCCTCGCCGGACCTCTTGACGTTCGTAATCATCGGCTTGCCGCCGTCGTTCCACACCGTCACCGGGCGCGCCGCCTTGCGCGGCTTGCCGAAGCCGCCGGAGAGCACCGGCTCGGTGCCACCGTTGTAGGCCGTGAGGATCGACGTCACGTAGGTGCGGGTCTCCTGGTAGGGCGGCACTCCACCGTGCCGCTCGACGGCCTCGGGGCCGGCGTTGTAGGCGGCGAGGGCGAGGGTGACGTCCGAGCCGAAGCGCTCCAGGAGGTCGCGCAGATAGGAAACCCCGCCGCGGATGTTCTCGCGGGCGTCGAAGGCGTTCCGGACACCGTACATGCTTGCCGTGGTCGGCATGAGCTGCATCACGCCGCGGGCCCCCTTGCGGCTGACCGCCGCCGGGTTGTAGCCGGACTCCATGCGGATCACGAGGTCCACGAGGTTCGGATCGAGTCCCTGCGAGCGGGAGATTTCCTCGACGTGCGGCCACAGCTCCATCCGTCGGTTGGACGAGCCCCGCGGCACCCGTCGGCCGAGGTCGAGGGAGAAACCGCGTCCGCTGCTGACGATCCGCGGGGGCCCGTCGCCCTTGGTGACGACGACCACGCCGGCCGGAGACGTCGCGGGCCAGAGCATGGCCGCCACCGTCACCACCGCCGCAATTCCCAACGTCCGCCTCACGTCAGTAGCTCCTCCAGCACACGTGCCGCCGAACCCAGCGCCTCGCCCAGTTTCTCCGGCGACTTGCCACCTGCCTGTGCCAACGTCGGCTTGCCGCCACCCCGGCCACCTACGATCGGTGCGAGCCGCTTCACGATCTCGCCCGCCGCGAGCTTCGACGCCAGGTCCTCGGTGACCGCCACGAGCAATGTGGCGGCGTCCTGCCCCGCCATCCCCAGCACGACCACCCCACTCTTCAGCTTACCACGCAGGGTGTCGGCGAGCTCGCGGAGCTCTCCGGGACTCATTTCCGGTGCCTCGCGAACGACCAGCGAGACGCCGTGGACCTGCTGAACCTCCAGGTCGCTCGCGCCGCCCGACGCCAGCTTGAGCCGGAGACGCTTCACCTCCTGCTCCAAATCTCGGGCCCGACGGCCCTCCTTGTCCAGCCACTCGACCAGGCCGTCGGGGGGCACGTTGGCGCGGCCTGATACCTGGCGCACGATGCCGTGCACGTGCTGGAACAGCTCGATGGCACCCCTGCCGCTCACCGCCTCGATGCGACGGACCCCGGCCGCGATGCCGCGCTCGCCGACGATCTTGAAGGCCCCGATGTCGCCGGTGCGGCGTACGTGACAGCCGCCGCACAGCTCGCGCGAGACGGCGCCGCCCGCCACCGAGATGACGCGGACGTCCTCGCCGTACTTCTCGCCGAACAGCGCCATGGCTCCGGCGGCTCGCGCCTCCTCGAGCTTCATCTGCAAGGCCGAGACCTCCGAGTTGGCGCGGATGTTCTGGTTGACGAGCGCCTCGATCGCCTCGATCTGCTCCGGCAGGATGGGGTTGCCCCACGAGAAGTCGAAGCGCAGCCGCTCCGGTTCGACCAGTGAGCCGGCCTGCTGTGCCGACGGTCCGAGCACGTGGTGCAGCGCGGCGTGCAGGAGGTGCGTGGCGGTGTGGTTGGCCTGGGTGTCCAGCCGGCGGCCGCGGTGGACCTCGGCGCGCACCTTGCTCCCCTTGCGGAGCGTCCCGGCCTCCACAGCGACGCGATGCACGACGAGCCCGGGCGCCGGCCGCTGGGTGTCGAGCACCCGCGCGTGCCCGCCCTTCCACGCCAGCGTGCCCTGATCGCCGATCTGACCGCCGGAGGCGGCGTAGAACGGCGTGCGGTCGAGCACCGCCTCACCCTCGCCGGACAGGATGTCGACCTCGCCTTGGGCTCCGAGCAGCGCCACGACCCGGGCGCCGTCGAGGGCGAACTCCTCGTAACCGACGAACTCGCAGGCGACTCCGCGTTCCTGGAGCTGCTCGTACTCCTCGCGGAAGCGCGACAGGAGCTCGCCCTTCCAGCCCTCCTGCCCGCGCGCGCGGGCGGCGGCGAGCTGGGCGTCGAACCCGGGCCTGTCGAGGTTGAGGCCCTCCTCCTGAGCGAACTCCTCGAGGATCTCCACCGGGATCCCGTGCGTCTGGTAGAAGTTGAAGGCCATGGCCCCGGGCAGCTCGACGGCCCCGTCCTGCTTGAGCCGGCGCAGCTCGCGGCCGACGAGGTCGGTGCCGAGGTTGAGGGTCCGGGAGAAGCGCTCCTCCTCGGCCCGGAGCGCCATTTCGACCACCGGCCAGCGGTCGACCAGCTCGGGGTAGACGCCGCCCATCGCCTCGACGACCGCCGGCGCCACGTCGGCGAGGAAGGTGCCGTCGAATCCGAGCTGGCGGCCGTAGCGCAGTGCCCGGCGGATGATCCGGCGCAGGACGTAGCCGCGGCCCTCGTTGGACGGGACCACGCCGTCGGTGAGGAGGAAGGCCGCGGCGCGGGCGTGGTCGGCGATCACGCGAAAGGCCGGCCCCAGCTCCGACCCCGACTCGTAGGGGCGCTGGGACAGCTCGGCGACGCGGGCGAGCAGCGGGGCGAACAGGTCGGTGTCGTAGTTGGAGCGCACGCCCTGCAGCACCGTGCACAGGCGCTCGAGGCCGGCGCCGGTGTCGACACACGGACGCGGCAGCGGGTGCATGTGACCGGCCGCGTCGCGCTCGTACTGCATGAAGACCAGGTTCCAGATCTCGACGGTGTTGTCGCCGGGGCCGTTGACGAGAGCAGGGAGGTTCCCGGCCATGTCGGCACCTTGGTAGTAGTGGATCTCGCTGCACGGGCCGCAGGGGCCGGTCTCCCCCATCGCCCAGAAGTTGTCCTTCTCGCCGAAGCGGAGGATCCGGTCGGGCCGGGCGCCGACCTCCTCCCACAGCCGTGCGGCCTCGTCGTCGTCGGTGTACACGCTGAACCAGAGTCGATCGACCGAAAGCCCGTACACCTCGGTGATGAGCTCCCATGCGAAGCGAATGGCGTCGGTCTTGAAGTAGTCGCCGAAGGAGAAGTTGCCGAGCATCTCGAAGAACGTGTGGTGGCGCGAGGTGTAGCCGACGTTCTCCAAGTCGTTGTGCTTGCCGCCGGCGCGGACGCACTTCTGCGACGACGCCGCGCGGGTGTAGTCGCGTTGCTCGCGGCCGAGGAAGACGTCCTTGAACTGGTTCATGCCGGCGTTCGTGAAGAGCAGGGTCGCGTCGCCGGCCGGGATCAACGAGGACGACGCCACGACCCGGTGGCCGTGGGAGGCGAAGTAATCAAGGAACATCCGGCGGATCTGCAAGCTCGACGGCTTCTTCGGCATCATCGCTCTCTCCGAGACGCGCGCCCACGGCCGCGATCACCTCGGCCGCCGGGAAGGAGCGCGTGAGCAGATACCGTATCACCTTCCGCCGCATTCGCGGAAGCTCGCCGCTCCCCGCGTACCGACGCACCGCCTTGTCGAGCGCGATGCCGAGCGCCTCACGCTCGTCGTCGGGTGAGACGCCGGCGAGCGCGGCCGCGACGGGCTCCTCACCGAGCTTGCGGCGACGGAGCGCAGCCGCGACCCCGCGGCGGCCGACGCCGCGACGCAGCTCGGCCCGCCGCACCGCGCGGGCCAGCTCGGCCTCGTCGAGCAGGCCGGCCCGCTCCAGCCGACGGATCTCGGCCGCGATGACCGGCCCGGAAAACCCCTTGCGCGTGAGCTTCTCGGCGATCTCGCGACACGAGTACGACCGTCGCGCGAGCATCCGCAGCGCGACCGCGTGGACGTCACCGGGTGGGCTGGCACTCTCGGGCATCGACGGTGAACTCCGACGCCAGTGTAGCTTCGCCGGGTCCGACCACTCGCAGCGCACGGCAGCCGCCGGCTCGCGGCACGTGTTCCCCGTCCCCGGTCTTCAACCGCGACGGAGGATCATCGAATTGCCGCGGAGCCAGACGGCCAGCTCGAGTCCCTCGAGGTCGGCGCGCAGCGATTCGGTGCGCTCCCCGTCGAGCACCCAGCCGCGGACGGCGAACCAGTCCAGCCACTCGGCGTGCTCCCGGCAGTTGACGTGGCCCCGTCCCGACTGACCGGGCGGGGCGGCGGTGAAGTAGACGTGGCGGGCGGCTGCGCCGGCGACCGTGTCGACGAGGTCGGTGCTGCGAGAGGGCTCGATGTGCTCGGCCACCTCGACGCAGCTCACCAGGTCCCATCGTCCCGACGCCGCGGTGAAGTCCCCGATCGCGATGTGCGGGCGCAACGACGCCGGGAGCACGGCGACGGCCGCCGGCGACAGCTCCACGCCGGCGACGCGCTTGCCGGCGGCCTGGAATGCCTCGAGGAGAAAGCCGTTGGCGCACCCGATGTCGAGCACGCTGTCGAAGTCCAGCCGGGCGAGCAGGCTCGTCGCCAGCCGCCCGTAGTCGGGTCGGAACCGCTCCCGGGAGCGAAAGTGTTCCTCTCCGAAGCGCTTGTGCCGGATCAGGAGCCGTCGCAGGAGGTCGAACACTCGGAAAGACTACAACACCGCCGGTGCCTCACGAAACCCGGCGATCCCCGGCCGGGGCGACGCCGGGTCCGGCGCACGCCGCACAGGTGACCCGGCTCGACTCCTGAAGCGATCCGTCTCCCACTCGCGCGCTACGACCCCTGGTTCTCCTTGCCGCCGAACTCGAACGGGCTGGTCGGCGAGAAGATGTCCTGCTCGGTGCCGGACTCCAGCGTGCTCTCCATCTCCTCGCGCGAGATGTCGGCGGTGGACTGGATCCCCTGGATGCGCAGCCTGAACTCGTCGGGGTTCGAGGCGCGGCGCAGCGCCTCCTCGAGAGTGATGAGGCCCGACTTGTACAGGGAGTACAGCGACTGGTCAAACGTCTGCATGCCGTACTGCGAGGTGCCGCCGGCCATCGCGTCGCGGATGAGCTTGGTCTTCTCCTTCTGCTCGATGCAGTCGCGGATGTAGGCAGTGGAGATCAGCACCTCGACGGCGGGCACGCGGCCGAGGCCGTCGGCGCGCGGCAGCAGACGCATCGAGATGACCGCCTTGAGCACGGCGGCGAGCTGGATGCGGATCTGCTTCTGTTGGTGCGGCGGGAACACCGAGATGATGCGGTTGATGGTCTCGGTGGCGTCCAGGGTGTGCAGGGTCGAGAGCACGAGGTGGCCGGTCTCGGCGGCGAGCAGCGCCGTCTCGATGGTCTCGAAGTCGCGCATCTCACCGACCAGGATCACGTCGGGGTCCTCGCGCAGCGCCGCGCGCATGGCCACCGAGAACGCCCGGGTGTCGACCTCGACCTCGCGCTGGTTGACGATCGACTTCTTGTCGCGGTGGAGGAACTCGATCGGGTCCTCGATGGTGACGACGTGGCAGTTCCGCCTCGTGTTGATGTGGTCGATCATCGCCGCCAGCGAGGTCGACTTCCCCGAGCCGGTGGTCCCCGTGACCAGCACCAGGCCGCGCTCCTCCTCGGAGATCCGCTCCAGGACCGGCGGCAGGAGCAGCTCGCGGACGGTCAGGATGCGGGCCGGGATGAGCCGGAGCACCAGCCCCACCGAGCCGCGCTGCTGGAAGATGTTGCAGCGGAACCGGCCCAGCCCCGGGACCGAGTACGCGATGTCGATCTCCAGGTACTGCTTGAACTTCTCCTTCTGCTGGGACGACATCATCGAGAACGCCATCGCGATGGTGTCCTCCTGCATGAGCCGCTTGAACTCGACGAGCGGGATGAGCTGGCCGTCGATCCGGACGATCGGGTGCGCCCCGACCTTCAGGTGCACGTCCGAGGCCTTGCGCTCCGAGGCCACCTTGAGGACGTCGTTGATGTGCATGGCTCAACCTCCCGACGGCCACGGCGGCGTCCCCCGGTCGCGCAGCCATCGTCGCAACGACGGCTGATGGAGGCGGATCGCCGTGCTCATCCTTTGCCAAACACCTTAAACCCTGCCCGGGGACGTGTCAAAAAGTACCCGGGCCGACTGCTTGATCCGCCATCCCGCGGCTACGCGCTCGCCTCGCTCCGGTCCAGCTTCAGCAGCCCGCGCAGGCCATCCTTGTCGGCCGACTTGCCGAGCGCCTCGTCGACGTCCACCAGGTCCTTCTTGACCAGTTCGGCCAGGGCGTCGTTCATCAGCCGCATGCCGAGGCGCTTGTGCGTCTGCATGATCGACGGGACCTGGAACGTCTTCCCCTCCCGGATCAGGTTGGCCACGGCCGGAATGCCGAGCAGGATCTCATAGGCCGCGACCCGGCCGCCGCCGCGGCGGCGCAGGAGGATCTGGGCGATCACCCCCTTGAGCGACTCGGAGAGCATGATGCGGACTTGGTCCTGGCGATCGGCTGGGAACTGGTCGATGAGGCGGTCGATCGTCGACACGGCAGTCGTCGTGTGCAAGGTGCCGAAGACGAGGTGCCCGGTCTCGGCCGTCTCGATGGCGATCGCCATCGTTTCCAGGTCCCGCAACTCCCCGACCAGGACGATGTCGGGGTCCTCGCGCAGCGCGGCCCGCAACGCCCGCTTGAACGATTCCGTATGGCTGTACACCTCGCGCTGGTTGACCAGGCACTTCTTGCTTTCGTGCACGAACTCGATGGGGTCCTCGATGGTGATGATGTGGTCGGTCCGCTGCTCGTTGAGGAAGTCGATCATCGAGGCCAGCGTGGTCGACTTCCCCGACCCCGTCGGACCGGTCACCAGCACGAGCCCCTTGTTGAGCATGCACAGGCTCTTCACGCAGTCGGGCAGGCCCAGCTCCTCGATCGAGCGGATCTGGGTCGGGATCTGGCGGAAGACGGCGCCGACGCCGTGCCGGTCGCGGAAGACGTTGACGCGGAACCTGGCGATCTGCGGGATCTCGTAGGCGAAGTCGGTGTCGTTCTCCTCGCGGAACTCGCGCCGGTTCTGGGCGGGCGCGACCTCTTCGCACATCAGCAAGATGTGCTCGGACGACAGCGACACGGTGGCGTCCGGGAACGGCTGCATCTCGCCGTGCAGGCGGATCATCGGCGCCCGGGTGGAGGCGAGGTGGAGGTCGCTGCCGCCGACCTCGACGAGCCGGCGGAGCAGCCTGTCCAGGGGCCGTTCGAGACCCGGTGCTCCGGCCAGCGGGGGCCTGGGGGGCAGCGGGCTCCCGCCCGGGGCAGCCGCACCGTCCGGAGCCCTCGGAGGCGCGGCGGCGACCGCCGGCGGCCGGGACGCGGGCGCGGTGGCCGGGGCGAGCTCTACAGCCGCTTGCGTGACTCCCGCGGCCTGCCTGGCTCGCAGCGGATGCGACACGCCGGAGACCTCGACGAGCGTCGAGATCTCCTCGCCGAGTTGGAACGACAGCCAGCGGTCGGCCGGGACCGCGCTCTCCAGCCACGCGTCGAGGTCGCTGGCGGCGACCACCGCGTTGCCTGCCTGCAGTCGATTGCCGCCGTCGACGAGCACGGCGGCGCGTCCGGACACCAGCTCGAGCCGATCGCCGCCTTTCTGGCGCGCTGCCTGGATCAGCCGGTCGACGAGGGGACCCGAGGTCACGGCCCCATGTTAGCCTTGCAGCCCCCCGGTCGCCATCACGTTGCAAACGCGCCCAATGCGGCCGGGACGGAGGAGATCGTGCCAGCACTCGTCGCCATGCTGATCCTGCTCGCCACCTTCGGGTGTCGTGCCGCAACCCAACCGACCGTGGCCGTCCCGGCCGTCGCGGCCGACGCGACCCGGTTCCCGATCGCCCGCACCCCCGACCCCCGCGAGCGCCACCTCACCAACCTGCGCCAGCTCACCGACGGCGGCGAGAACGCCGAGGCGTACTTCTCGTTCGACGGGAAGCGGCTGATCTTCCAGTCGACCCGTCCCCCGTTCGAGTGCGACCACATCTTCTCCATGGACCTGCGCGGCGGTGCGCTCCGCCGGCTCTCGAGCGGCAAGGGACGGACCACGTGCGCCTACGAGATGCCCGACGGACGCCGCGTCCTGTACGCGTCCACCCACCTCGGCGGCGATGCCTGCCCCCCGAAGCCCGACATGTCGGCCGGGTACACCTGGGCGCTGTACGCCGACTACGACATCTTCACGGCGTCGGTCGCCGACCTCGCGCCGGTCCGGCTCACCGCCACCCCCGGCTACGACGCCGAGGCGACCGTCTCGCCCCGCGGCGACCGCATCGTCTTCACCTCGGTGCGCGGCGGCGACCTCGACATCTATACGATGAAGCTCGACGGCAGCGACGTCCGGCAGGTCACCCGCGAGCTCGGCTACGACGGCGGGGCGTTCTTCTCGCCGGACGGCACGAAGATCGTCTGGCGCGCCTCCCGGCCCGCCCCCGGGGCGGAGGCCGACGAGTACCGGGCGCTGCTCATGCGCGGCCTGATCCGCCCGAACCGGCTGGACATCTACGTCGCCAACGCCGACGGGACTGCGGTCCAGCGCCTCACCGACAATCGCGCCGCCAACTTCGCGCCGTACTTCCACCCCGCAGGCGACAAGGTGATCTTCTGCTCCAACGTTGCCGACCCCAAGCGGCGGAACTTCGACCTCTGGCTCGTCGGCCTCGACGGGACCGGCCTCGAGCAGGTGACGTTCTACGAGGAGTTCGACGGCTTCCCGATGTGGGCGCCCGACGGCAGGACGTTCGTCTTCTGCTCTAACCGGCACAACTCCGCGCCGAACGAGACCAACGTGTTCCTCGCCGATTGGGTGGACTGAAAGTCGCGAGTACCGAGTCCAGAGTCACGGGTCCATAGGACGAGTCGTGGGACTCGGGACCCAGGACTCGGGACTCGGGACTGGCTTCTCGGGACTGCGGTAAGCTCGGGGGAGCGATGGGCGGCGTAGGGTTCGAGGTCCTGGTCATCATCCTGCTGATCCTGGCGAACGGCGTGTTCGCCATGGCGGAGATCGCCATCGTCTCGTCGCGGAAGACCCGCCTGCAGCAGCAGGCCGACGAGGGCAACCGCCGCGCCGCCACCGCGCTGGCCCTCGCCAACGAGCCGAACGACTTCCTCTCCACCGTGCAGGTCGGCATCACCCTCGTCGGCGTGCTGGCCGGCGCCTTCGGCGGCGCGACCCTCGCCGAGCCCCTCGCCGCGTACCTGCGCACGCTTCCGCTGACCGCCCGCTACGCCCCGGCGATCGCCCTCGGCGCCATCGTGGTCGCCATCACCTACGCGTCGCTGATCCTCGGCGAGCTGGTGCCCAAGCGGCTCGCACTGCAGCGCCCCGAGCGGCTCGCGGCGCTCCTGGCGCCGCCGATGCGGATGCTCTCGCGCCTGGCCCTGCCGATGGTCCGCCTGCTCTCCGGCTCGACGAGCCTGGTCCTGCGCCTGCTCCGCGCCCGACCGGCCGAGCAGGCCCCGGTCACCGAGGAGGAGATCAAGATCCTCCTCGCCCAGGGGACCCGCGCGGGGATGTTCGAGCCCGCCGAGCAGCAACTCGTCGAGCGGATCTTCCGCTTCGCCGACCGCCGCGTGGTCGCGCTGATGACGCCGCGGACGCGCATCACCTGGCTCGATCTCCATGACCCCGCGGACGAGCAACGACGGACGATCCACGACCACCCCTTCTCCCGCTACGTGGTCGCCGAGGGCGACCTCGACCACTGGGTGGGCTTCGTCCGCGCCCGCGAGGTCCTCGCCACCCACCTCGCCACCGGTTCCCTGGATCTGCGGGCAAGCCTGCGCCAGCCCCTCGTGGTTCCAGAGAGCGCTCGCGCTCTCGGTCTTCTCGAGCGCTTCAAGGCAACCGGCATTCACCTCGCCCTGGTCATCGACGAGTACGGCGGTATCGAAGGCCTCGTGACTTTGAACGACCTCCTCGAGGCGATCGTCGGCGAGCTTCCCGCCCACGGCGAGGTGTACGAGGCCGCGGTGGTCCGACGCGACGACGGCTCGTTCCTGGTCAGCGGCGCCATCGAGGCCGACGACCTCAAGCAACTCCTGGCCGTTCCCCGCCTGCCCGCCGAGGAGCGCGGCGACTACCGAACCTTGGGCGGCTTCGTCATGCGCCATCTCGGCCGCGTCCCACGCGAGGGCGACCGGTTCGACTGGGGCGGATACCGCTTCGAGATCGTCGACATGGACGGCTACCTCGTCGACAAGGTCCTCATCGCCCCCCTCGCCGCGCCTGCCGACGAGGCCCCTGAGTAGCGCCGCACCCGTCACGCGATCAGAGTCCGGCTTCGGTCTTACTTGGCTCTTAGAAAGCTGTATTGCTCGCGCTCGTCGGGCTTCTCGAGGACGACGTCGAGGCGGTCGCCGCTGCGCCGGTAGGTGAGTCGCAGCGGCTTGCCGTCCTCGATGCCCTCGAACACCGCCTCGCGATTGCCGCGCGTGACGAGCTTGAGGGCGAGGGGCGCGTCCTTCTCCTCCCAGGCGACGAGCGCGCCGTCGTGGTGGCGCAGGCGCATGAGGACCGCCCCGTCCTCGACGGTCAGGGTGAGCAGCTCGAGGACGCGCGGTCTCCCGTCCTTGACGAGACGCCACATGCCGACCATGCAGGTGCCGGCCGGCGTGGACCAGGTCTCCTCGGAGTAGGCACCGTCGCCCATGGTGCCTGCCCAGGTGCCGCTCAGCCAGGTGAGGCCGGCGAGCTCGGGCGCCGGTCCGGGGGGCCGGGCACCGACGGCCGCGGAGGTCAGCAGCGTGGCGGCGAGGAGGAGCATGGCGGTCGGTCGGGTCATGGCGGGGTCCCTCCGGACTGCGAAGACACGCCGCACTCTAACCCAGGCGGCTCGGCCCGGAGCTGCAACCGGACGGCGGTCCGGACGTAAGATCATCCGTCGTGACGAAAGGAGAAAACATGTCCCGTCTGACCACGGCCGTCCTCGGCCTCGGGGCGGCGCTCGTGTGCGCCGCCGCCTCCGCGCAGATCGACGCCCGCCTCCTCCGCACCCCCGACGTGTCGGCGACCCAGATCGCCTTCGTCTACGCCGGCGACATCTGGCTGGCCCCAAAGGAGGGCGGCACCGCCGTCCGCTTGTCCACCCCGAAAGGCGAGGAGTCGTTCCCCCGCTTCTCCCCCGACGGCACGATGCTCGCGTACAGCGCCAACTACGACGGCAACGTCGACATCTACGTCGTCCCCGTCGCCGGCGGCGTGCCGACCCGCGTCACCCACCACCCGGCCGTCGACCGCACCCTCGGCTGGTACCCGGACGGGCAGTCGATCCTGTTCGCCTCGTCGATGACCAGCGGCAAGGACCGCTTCAACCAGCTCTGGAAGGTGGGCCGGGACGGCGGCCTGCCCGAGCGGCTGCCGGTGCCGTACGGCGAGTTCGCGGCGCTCTCGCCGCAGGCGACCTCGATGGCCTACGTGCCGGCGAGCGTCGACTTCCGCACCTGGAAGCGCTACCGCGGCGGCTGGGCGCCGGAGATCTGGCTGTTCGACCTGCGCACCCTCGCGGCGCGCAACATCACGAACTCGGTCGCCAACGACGGCCAGCCGATGTGGCACGACAAGACCATCTACTTTCTCTCCGACCGCGACGAGGCCAAGCGCGCCAACATCTGGGCGTTCGACGTCACCACCGGCAAGACCCGGCAGGTCACGAGCTTCGTCGACTACGACGTACGCTTCCCCGCCATCGGCCCGTCGGAAATCGTGTTCGAGCAGGCCGGGAGGCTCTGGTTGCTCGACCTGGCCGGCGAGAAGACCCGCGAGATCAAGGTCGCGGTCGTCACCGACCGCGCGACCCTGAAGCCCCGCGAGGTCAACGCCGCCAAGCTGATCGAGAACGCCACCGTCTCGCCGTCCGGCAAGCGTGCCGCCTTCGAGGCGCGCGGCGAGATCTTCTCGGTCCCGGCCGAGAAGGGCGTCGTCCTCGACCTCACCCGCACCTCGGGCAGCGCCGAGCGGTTCCCGGCGTGGTCCCCGGACGGCAAGACGATCGCGTACTTCTCCGATGCCTCGGGAGAGTACGAGCTGTACGTGCGCCCGGCCGACGGCACCGGCGAGGCCCGCAAGGTGACGTCGCTCGGCCCCGGCTTCCGCTACCGCCCCCAGTGGTCGCCCGACTCCAAGAAGGTCGCGTTCATCGACCAGGCGATGCGCATCAGCGTGTGCGACGTCGCGACCGGCGCGGTCACCGCCGTCGACAAGGGGCTGTGGATGTTCCACGGCGACCTCGATCCCTTCACGGTGAGCTGGTCGGCCGACAGCCGCTGGCTCGCCTACTCCAAGGAGCTCGAGAACCGCAACGCCGCGGTGTTCCTCTACGACACCAGGAACGCGAAGCTGACCCAGGCCACCGCCGACTTCTACTGGACCGGGGCCCCGTCGTTCGACCCCGACGGGAAGCACCTCTACGTCCTGACCAACCGCAGCTTCAAGCCGATCTACTCGGACCTCGACAACTCGTGGATCTACGCCAACACCACCCAGATCGCGGCGATCCCGCTGCGCAAGGACGTCGCTTCGCCGCTCGCGCCGAAGAACGACGTCGAGGGCGAGGACGCGAAGGACGAGAAGAAGGACGACAAGGCCAAGGACGAAGGCGCGAAGGCCGACAAATCCAAGGACGGCGCGAAGAAGGACGACAAGGCCGAGAAGAAGGAGCCACCGAAGCCGGTCGAGATCGACGTCGACGACTTCGAGCAGCGCCTCGTCGTGCTGCCGCCCGAGGCCGGCAACTACGACCGCGTCCACGGCGTCGCCGGCAAGGTCCTCTACCGTCGCCTGCCGCGCACCGGCAACAGCGACGAGAAGAAGCCGCTCGTCTACTTCGACCTCGAGGAGCGCGAGGAGAAGACCGTCGTCGCCGACACCGACGGCTACCTCCCCACCGCCGACGGCAAGAAGGTCCTGGTGTGGAAGAAGGACGACTGGGCGATCGTCGAGGTCAAGGCGGACCAGAAGATGGAGAAGAAGGTCCCCACGGCGGAGCTGACGATGAACGTCGACCCGGCGGCCGAGTGGCGGCAGATCTTCACCGACGCCTGGCGCTTCGAGCGCGACTACTTCTACGACCCGGCCCTGCACGGCGAGGACTGGAAGGCGATGCGGGAGCGGTACGGCAAGCTGCTCGACGACTGCGTCACCCGCTGGGACGTCAACTTCGTCATCGGCGAGCTGATCGCCGAGCTCAACTCCTCGCACACCTACCGCGGCGGCGGCGACGCGGAGAAGCCGCTCGAGGCCGGCGTCGGCCTCCTCGGCGCCGACTTCGTGCTCGACGGCGGGGCCTACCGCATCGCGAAGATCCTCGCCGGCGCACCCTGGGACAACGAGGCGCGCTCGCCGCTCGCCCAACCGGGCGTGAACGTCAAGGAGGGCGACTACCTCCTGGCGGTCAACCACACCCCCATCGACGCCAAGCTCGACCCGTGGGCGGCGTTCCAGGGGCTGGCCGGCAAGACCGTGCTGCTCACCGTCAACTCGAAGCCGAGCATTGCAGGCGCCCGCGATGTCGTCGTCGAGACGCTCGCCGACGACTACCGGCTGCGCAACCTCGCGTGGATCGAGGAGAAGCGTGCCCTGGTCGAGAAGCTCTCGAGCGGCAAGGTCGGCTACGTCTACGTCCCCGACACCGGCCGGGACGGCCAGACCGAGCTGGTCCGCCAGTTCCGCGGCCAGTTCACCAAGGACGGGATGGTCATCGACGAGCGCTTCAACTCCGGCGGCCAGATCCCGGACCGCTTCGTCGAGCTGCTCAACCGCCCCCTGTACAACTTCTGGGGCGTGCGCGACGGCCACGACTGGCAGTGGCCGCCCGTCGCCCACGCTGGGCCCAAGGCGATGCTGATCAACGGCTGGTCGGGCTCGGGCGGCGACTGTTTTCCCTACTACTTCAAGGAGGCCGGGCTCGGACCGCTCGTCGGGATGCGCACCTGGGGCGGCCTGATCGGCATCTCGGGCGCGCCGACGCTGATCGACGGCGGCAACGTCACGGTGCCGACGTTCGGCATCTACAAGGACGGGCAGTGGATCATCGAGGGGCACGGCGTCGAGCCCGACGTCGAGGTCGTCGACGACCCCGGCCTGATGGCGAAGGGCGGCGACCCGCAGCTCGAGAAGGCCGTCGCCCTCGTCATGGAGCAGATCGCCAAGACCCCGCCGGTCCGGCCCGCCAAACCGGCGTATCCCAACCGATCCGGTCGATAGGCATCAACCACCGGTCGAACCACCCAGCGCCCGCTCCGGCGGGCGCTGTTCCTGTTCCGCCCGCCTCCGGTTTCGGCCGGACAGGGGACAATGGGCATCGGGAGGTGAGCGATGAGGAGGGTCACGGGTTTCGCACTTGCACTGGCCATGAGTGTCGCGACGACGGCCACCATCCACGCCGCGGCGCCGACAGGCCTCGATGCGCTCTCGTTCCTCCTCGGGACGTGGGTGACCGCGCGCGGCGACCAGCCTGGCGTGCCGTACGGGAGCGCGACGTTCGCGCGCGACCTGCTCGACCGGGTGATCGTCAGGCGGAGCGTCGCGGCAACCGACCCGGTCGGCGACGGCCCCACGTTCCACCACGAGGACCTCATCGTCATCCGCGCGGACGCATCGGGCGCGATCCAGGCCGACTTCTACGACAGCGAGGGCCACGTCATCCGCTACACCGTGACCGTGCCCGCTCCCGGGACCGCCTCGTTCGTCAGCGACGCCGGGCCGGGCGCGCCGCGCTACCGTCTGACGTACCGGCTCGGCGACGACGGCCGCCTCGCGGGTCGCGTCGAGATCGCGCCGCCCGGCAAGCCCGAGGAGTTCGCGCCGTACCTCGCCTGGACGAGCACCCGCACGTAGGCCCGATCCACCCCGGGTCGCGCGGCGTCGATCCGCCCATCGCGGCGGGGCGCCGCGCCCTCATGCGCTCCTGCGCCGCGCACCACCCCCCTCGTCGTGATCCTCCTCGTCGAGGTGGAAACGATGCAGGGCGCGGTGTAGCACCGGGGCGAACACGACGGCCAAGGTGGTGAGGAAGACCACGCCGGAGAAGAGGGCGTAGACGCTGGCGAACAGCTTCGCGGCGACGGTGTCCAGCTCGTGGACCGGCCCCATGCCGCCGAGGATCATCGCCGCGTCGAGGAGGGCGTCGACCCACCCCAGGCCGCCGAAGGTGTGGTATCCGAGCACGCCGAGGGCCAGCGAGCCGACGAGGAGCAGCGCTGCGATCCCGCCGTGGCGGGCGAGGCGACGAAGGAACTCGGCGCGGGGCAGCAGCGGTTGCGCGCGGTGCTCGAACACGGAGAACCTCCATCGGCCGGCGTCCCATGCGGCGATGGGCGCGACCTCCGTCGATTCTACGGCGAGTTCGTCCGGCGTCGCGGCGGCTACGACTGGAACGCGTACGACAGCTTCAGGAAGAGCTGCCGGCCGGTGCGGGCCAGGCCGCCGTCGTCCTGGAGCGCCCGGTCGTCGCCGTAGCCGAGGAAGAGCACCGACTGCCAGTTGAGCTTGTAGGCGAACAGGACCGACCCGGAGAAGGAGCCGCTCAGCGGATCGACCGGCGAGCAGTAGAGCGCGGGGTCGGCATCGGTCCGCTCGTACTGGCCGATCAGCCGCAGGTAGCTCCGCGCGCTGAACGTGTAGGTGGCCTTCAGCCGCTCGACCTGCGCCGTGAACAGCCGACCCTCCGCGCCGCCCCCGTCGGGGCGGACGTCGATCCAGCGCCGGGAGGTGTCGAGTCGCAGCGCGAGGTGGTCGGTGGGACGGACCGTGCCGCCCAGCGTGAGCGTGCCGCCGTGCCCGGGCCGCGCGTTGTCGAAGTCGATCTCCTCGCCGAGCGCCCCTTCGAGGGACAGCTCCGAGACGAGCAGCGACGGGTTGGCCTGCAGGATGAAGCGGAGCTGGGTCTTCGGGATCTCGAGCGTGGAGCCGGACGCTGCCCCACAGCCGGCGACCCGCCAGCGGTCGGCGTAGACCTCGAACCGGGCGAACGAGTTCCAGCGGCCGTCCATGCCGACACCGGCCGCGAGCAGGTTGCGGATGCTGTCGCCGTCGTTGTCCCACATCGGATCGGTGAACGCGAACGCCCTGACCCGCGTCAGGAAGCCGGTCGGACGCCAGGTGTACCCCACCTCGCCGTAGACCTCGCGGAAACCGACCTGCGGAACGAAGCCGACGTCGGCGCGGAAGCCGTCGCCGAACGCCTTCACCTCGAGGCCGGAGTCGAACGTTCTGGTGGTGTGCGACCACCAGACGTCGAGCCCGCTCCCGGAGAGCGTCCGGCCGTCCCACTCCGGGGCGAGCTCCGGCCGGTCCGGGTTCTCGGTGAGGCTGAACAGGAGCTGACCGGTCACGGTGTCCGCCACGTTCGGCCGCCACTGGAAGTCCGGCCCGAAGACCCGGTTGAAGCCACCCCCGTCGACCTCGCGGTCGGTCACGAGAAAGCTCGCGAACGAGGCACCGAGGTCGTGCCGGACGCGGGCCACGGCGACCCGCGACGAGAAGTCCTGGTCGGCGAACGAGGAGCCCTCCGGACCAGGGAGGATGACGCTGCCGCCACCGCGGTCGTCGGCGAGGAGGACCGTGTAGGCGGTGCTGTCGTTCTTGCCGGTGGCCCGCAGCCCCCAGCGGGGCGAGGTGACGGCGCGCGTGTAGACGGCCTGGATCGGCGTCGAGAGCAGCTCGGACCCCTCGAGGAAGAACGGCCTCTTCTCCGGGTAGAAGAGCGCGAACCGCTCGTTCGCCGAGATCTTCGCGACGTCCGACTCGACCTGCGAGAAGTCGGGGTTGACGGTGAGGTCGACCGCGTTGTCGGGGTTCGGGATCCACTTGGCGTCGAGCCCGCCCGTGAGCTCGGTAGGACCGTCGGCGAGCCCCGTGCCGGCCCCACCCTCGGACGCGGACTCCTGCTTGGCCGCCAGGTACGGGGCAACCACGAGGTGGTCACCGCCGGGCAATCCCTCGAGGCCGGTGAGCACGTTCTCGCGGCAGACGAAGCAGCTCCCGCCGCGAGGGAGTTTCATCGAGAACAGTTGGTAGCGGAACTCCCGCGGGTAGTTGCGGAACAGCATGATGCCCCAGGTCTGCACGTCGTCGTCCGAGTAGCGCAGCGACGAGAACGGGACGCGGATCTCGAGCACCCAGCCGTCGGCCGTGATGCGGCCGGCCGAGTCCCAGTAGAAGTCCGGCGACGCGCTCTCGGTCCCGGTCGCGTCGTCCTGGACCGCGTCGTACTGGATCCCGCGTGGCGTGGCCAGGAAGAGGATCGCGGTACGGCCGTCGTTGCGGGTGTCGAGGACGATCCCCCCATAGTCGTTGCTCGACGAGATGTCGTCGCGGTCGGAGTACGGGGCGCGAATGCTGGCCGGCTCGGGGTCGGAGAACGCGAACCCCGCGTAGAAGTAGCGGTCGTCGTAGGCGAGATACCCGATCGAGGCGACCTTGGGCGGCAGGTTGTCGCCCGGCTGGACCTCGAACCAGGTGTCGACCGGGACAGCGCCCTTCCAGCCCTCGTCGGCCAGGCTCCCGTCCACGACGATGGGCCCGGCCGCCCGGGCGATGCGGATCTCCGCGCCGCGCGGCACTTCCTCGGCGGAGGCGGCCGTTGCCAGGAGGAAGCCAAGGAGGAGTAGCGAGACCGACCGCGCGCCCGGGGGGAGGTTCCGCACACCCCTTCTACGGAGCCACCGGGCCGCGGTTCTCGGCCGGGGCGCTTGGCCCGCGACGGCGGCGTTACTCCACGACGAAGCTCTGCAGCTCGACCGGGACGACGCTGAACAGGAAGTTCGGGCCCAAGCGGCCGGACGAGGTCGAGTTGCCGGCCGGGAACACGAAGCCCAATCCCTCGGACGCCGGGTACACCGACTGAACGAACGTGACGCCGGCTGCCATGGTCAGCGTCGAGCAACCAGAGAGATAGGAGTCGTTGTCGTTTCCGGGGTAGAGCGCGCCGATCGTGTAGGTCTGACCGGGGTTGAGGACGACCGGGGTGATGCTCGCGTAGGTCCAGGAGCCGTTGACTGTCCCCGACGTGGTCACCGTCGTCGAAGCGATCAGTGTCTGGCTACCGTCCCAGATTCCAACCTGATGGCTGGCTGAAAGACCGGCGCCCCCGGTGCTGGTGTCCTGGTTCCACACCCCGAGGTCGGACACCTGGACCGAGTTGGCGACCGTGAAACGGTACCCGACGACATCGCCGGGGAGGGTGCCGTAGTACGCAGGGTACTCAAATCCGCCCGCGTAACCGGTGACCGCCTGCCCCATCGCGCACGGGGCCGCCACGACCGCAACGATCAGCGCAATCCCGAGAATCCGCATCGCTCGCGCCTCCCTGTCTCGTACCGCCGCCGCGTTGAGACCGACCAGACTCCCGCTGATTCCTGTCGCGGATTCTCCACTTGCGCCCCGGCCTCGTCAAGGTCATCCCGGTGCTGGGATGCGACAAGGCCGGCCCACTCGATCGCCGCCGCCCTGCCGTCCGCGGAATCGCGCCCGCCGGGGCCGCGTTGCGTTGCCGGGAGGCGAGGTGAGCGAGACGCGACCGAATCGTCTGGCCCGGGAGTCGAGCCCGTACCTGCTGCAGCACGCGCACAACCCGGTGGACTGGTACCCCTGGGGCGAGGAGGCGCTCGCCCGCGCCCGCGACGAGGGCAGGCCGATCCTCCTGTCGGTCGGCTACGCCGCCTGCCACTGGTGCCACGTCATGGAGCGCGAGTCGTTCGAGGACGCCGGCGTCGCGACGTTCCTCAACGCGAACTTCGTTGCCATCAAAGTGGACCGCGAGGAACGCCCGGACATCGATGCCGTCTACATGACCGCGGTGCAGGCGCTGACCGGCTCCGGAGGCTGGCCGCTCACCGTGTTCCTGACGCCCTCCCTGGAGCCGTTCTACGGCGGGACCTACTTCCCGCCCGACCGCCGCTGGGGCCGGCCGTCGTTCCTCGAGCTGCTCCACGCGGTGGCGCAGGCATGGGCCGAGCGGCGCGACGAGGTCGTGCGGCAAGCGGCGCAGCTCGCCGAGCATCTCGCCGCGGTGTCGAGCCACCCCGGCTCCGGCCACCTCGACCCTGACCGCGCGAGCCGAACGGCCCTCTCGCACCTCTCCGCGACCCACGACCCGCGGCACGGCGGCTTCGGCGGCGCGCCGAAGTTCCCGACCGCGTCGCGCCTGTTCTTCCTCCTCCGCCTCGCGGCGAGCGCCAACGCGGCGGCGCGAACCATGCTCACCGTCACTCTCGATACCATGGCCGCCGGCGGGATGTACGACTGGGTCGGCGGTGGGTTCCACCGCTACAGCGTCGACGAGACGTGGCTCATCCCCCACTTCGAGAAGATGCTGTACGACAACGCGCTGCTCGCCCGCGCCTACGGCGAGGCGGCCTTGAGGCTCGGCGAGCCGCGCTGGGTCGAGATCGCCCGCGAGACCGCCGACTACCTCGTCCGCGAGATGCAGGGGCCGGAGGGCGGCTTCTTCTCGTCCACCGACGCGGACAGCGAGGGCACGGAGGGGCTGTACTTCACCTGGACCGCCGACGAGGTGCGCGCCGCCCTCCCCGGCGACGAGGCCGAGGCCGTCGTTCGCCTCTGCGCCCTCGACGGACCGGCCAACTTCGAGGACGGCCGCTCGGTGTTGCGGCCGCACCTGTCGATGGCGGAGGCGGCCGGCGCCCTGGGCTGCGGCGTCGACGAGGCCGCCGCCCGCGTCGAACGCGGCCGCCGGGCCTTGTTGGAGGTCCGCCGCCGGCGGGTACCGCCGCTCACCGACGACAAGCGGCTGGCCGGGTGGAACGGCATGGCGATCTGGGCGCTGGCCTGGCTCGGCGCGGCGGCCGAGGAGCCGCGGTACCTGGAAGTGGCACGCCGCGCCGGCGAGTTCGTCGTCGGCGAGCTCCTCCGGCCGACCGGATCGCTCGGGCGGTCGTGGCGGGCTGGCGCGCGGGCGGGCGCTGAGGCGCTCGAGGATGTCGCGTGGGTCGCCGCCGGCCTCGTCGAGCTCTTCCAGGCAGACGGCGAGCCGCGCTGGCTCGAGGCGGCCTTGCGCCTCGTCGACGCCCGGCTCCCCCACTACCGCGGCGCCGACGGCGCGCTCTTCGATGCGCCCGACGACGGCGAGCGCCTGCCGATGCGGCCGCGCGACGCGATGGACGGCGCCACCGCCGCGAGCCCCGCGGTCCTGGCCGGCGCCCTGCTGCGCCTCGCAGCGCTCACCGGCCGCAGCGACCTGGCGGAAGCCGCGCGGCAGGCCGTGGCGGCCGAGTCCGGCCTGCTCGAGCGGGCGCCCGAGGCCTGCACGTCGTTGCTCGTCGCCGCCGCCGAGCTGGCCGAGCCGCCGCGCGAGCTGGTCGTGGTCGGCGAGCCCGGCTGGCCCTCGACCCGCGGACTGCTGCGGGCCGCGCGCCGCGCCGCCCGGCCGCCGACCGTGATCGCGCCCGCCCCGGCCGTGCCGGTCCCCGCGGCCGCGGTCGCGAGCGTCCCGCTGTTCGCCGGCCGGGAGCGCACCGACGAGGGCCGCGCGCTCGCCTACCTGTGCGAGGGAGGCGCCTGCCGCCTGCCGCTGGACGACCCCGACGCGTTATCGCGGGCCCTGGCAGCGGACCCTTGAGCCCGGGCGACGCGAGCTCGACGTTCGAGGCGGAAGCACCGAGATTGTCGCCAGGATCTCGGGGCGTGCCCGGAGGCGACGATGCGAAACGTGGCAGTTGCGCTGCTCGTGTTGGCGGGATTGGCGTTCGTGGTCGGCACCTACTCGGCGTTCTCGGGCTCGCTCGTCCTCGCCAAGCAACCGGTCACGTACTGGCGGGGAGCGATCGGCTTCCTGCTCTTCGCCGTGACGCTGCTCCTCCTCGAGCGCCCGGGTCGAGCTTAGGCGGCAGCGGGACCGGCGGGACGTCGTTCGCAACCCCGCGCGGGGTTTGGGCGTATTCTTGCGCCGGCGCAGCCCCCTCCAGGGCTGCCTTCAATCGGGAGGCACAGCAGTGAGCACGATGTCGAAGATCGGACTCGGTGTGGTCGCCGCCGGCGTGGTGGCGGCCGGGGCGTGGGTCGTGCTGGGCAAGCAGGACAAGGCGGCGGTGCCGTTCCTCACCGCGGCCGTCGACCGCGGCACGGTGATCCAGAGCGTCAGCACGAGCGGCACGCTGACCGCGGTGACCACGGTGAAGGTCGGCTCGCAGGTCTCGGGGATCATCGCCTCGCTCCACGCCGACTTCAACGACCGCGTGCGGAAGGACCAGATCCTCTCCACCCTCGACCCGACGCCGTTCGAGGCGCAAGTCGCCCAGACCAGGGCGCAGCTCCAGCGCACCCAGGTGGCGGCGCAGGACTCCGAGTCGAAGTGGAAGCGGCAGCGGGCGCTGTTCGCCGCCCAACTCGCCTCGGAGGACCAACTCGACTCGGCGAAGGCCGCCCTCGACCAGGCGCTCGCACAGGTCACCGAGCTCAAGGCCGCGCTCGAGCGCGCCGAGACCAACCTCGGCTACTCGATCATCCGCTCGCCGATCGATGGGGTGGTGGTGTCCCGCGACTACGATGTCGGGCAGACCGTGGCCGCGTCGTTCCAGGCCCCGACGCTGTTCACCATCGCCGAGGACCTCACGCGCATGCAGCTCACCTGCGACGTCGACGAGGCCGACATCGGCCAGGTCAAGGTCGGCCAGCCGGTGCGCTTCTCGGTCGACACCTTCCCCGAGCGCGACTTCCGCGGCACCGTCGCGCAGATCAGGCTCTCCCCGAAGACCGCCAACAACGTGGTCACCTACCCGGTGATCGTGGACGTCTCGAACGAGGACCTCGCGCTGCTGCCGGGGATGACCGCGGAGGTGCGTATCCAGGTGGCCGAGGCGCGCGACGCGTTGCGGGTCCCGTCGTCGGCACTGCGCTTCCGCCCGGAGCTACTCGGGATGAACGGCAAGCCGGGAGCGCGTCCCGGGATGGCGGGCGGCGGTGCCGGCGCGCCGGGCATGGGCGGACGTCCCGGACAGGGCCAGCGGACGCGGGACTCCGAGGGTGCCGGCAAGGGCACCCGCAACGCACGGGTCTACCTCGCCCCGGCCAAACCCGGCGGCATGCCGGAGGCGGTCGAGTTCACCCCCGGCCTGACCGACGGCCAGTACGTCGAGGTCACCAAGGGCGAGCTGGCCGAGGGGGCGAAGATCGTCGTCGGCCTGGCGACCGCCCAGGGCCAGGACGCCGGCGGTCTGGCCGGCATGAGCCCCTTCGGCCGCCGGCGCTAGGGAGAATCCTGATGGACTCCCCGTCTCGTGTCTGGTTCCTCAAGCCCCAGGCCTCAGGTCCCAAGCCTCGGGTCCCAAGCCTCAAGCCCCGAGCCTGTTGGGGCGGGCGGAGGCTCCCATGCTGAACCTGATGCAAATCTACAAGGTCTCGCTGGTCGCGCTGCGGCGCAACCCGATGCGGACGCTGCTCACCATGCTCGGCGTGATCATCGGGGTCGGCTGCGTCGTCGCCATGGTCGCGATCGGCCAGGGCGCCTCGTCGGCGATCCAGAGCCAGATCGGCGCGCTGGGCACCAACATGCTGATGATCTTCTCCGGCTCGCGATCGTCCGGCGGGGTGCGGCACGGCATGGGATCGGTGCAGACGCTCACCGTGGACGACGCCGCCGCGATCGTCCGGGAGTGCCCGTCGGTGGCGCTCGCGGAGCCTGGCGTGCGCACCGGCGCGCAGGTCGTCTTCGGCAACCAGAACTGGTCGACCGCCATCCAGGGCACCGGGCCGGACTTCCTCACGATCCGCGCGTGGGCCGTCACCAAGGGGTCGTACTTCACCGAGGAGGACGTCAAGGCGGCGACCAAGGTGGCCGTGCTCGGTCAGACCGTCGCAGAGAACCTCTTCGGCGAGGAGAACCCGGTCGGCCAGGTGGTGCGGATCAAGGGGCTGCCGTTCCGCGTCATCGGCCTGCTCGAGCGCAAGGGCGGGACCAGCATGGGCGACCAGGACGACGTCGTCTGCGTGCCCTACACGACCGCTCAGAAGCGCCTCATGGGCGTGACCTGGATCGGCACGATCATGGCCTCCGCGGTGTCGCCGGACGCCATCGACCGCGCCACCACCGAGGTCACTGCCCTGCTCCGCCAGCGGCACCGCCTGGGCGCGGGCCAGGACGACGACTTCGGCATCCGCACGCAGCAGGAGATCGCCTCCGCGGCGACCCAGATGACCGGCGTGCTGACCATGCTGCTCGGCGCGATCGCCTCGGTGTCGCTGCTCGTCGGCGGCATCGGGATCATGAACATCATGCTGGTGTCGGTCACCGAGCGGACGCGGGAGATCGGCGTCCGCCGCGCGCTCGGCGCCCGCAAGGCCGACATCCGCCTGCAGTTTCTCATCGAGTCGTCGCTCCTCTCGGGGCTGGGCGGCGTCATCGGCATCGCCATTGGCATCGGCATCGCCCGGCTCGTCTCGCGGATCGGCGGCTGGCCGACCCTCGTGCAGCCGGAGATCGTCGCCGTCGCGTTCCTCTTTGCCGGGCTGATCGGGGTCGGCTTCGGCCTCTACCCGGCCAGCAAGGCCGCCCGCCTCGACCCCATCGAGGCCTTGAGATACGAGTAGCGGCCGGACGTGGCCGGCCGTCGTCGGGCCTGCAGGCGCGCCCAACGAAGGGCCGGCCGCCAGGCGGGCGGCCGCTACATGCGGGTCGGTGGCGAAGGCAATGCCACGGGTGCGAAGGACGTGACGCAGGGCGGGCCGGGGGCGAACTGGTAGGCGCCGACACCGGCCGGGGTGAGGCGGAGGAGCGTCGCGCACACCGTGCCGTACCACTCGCCGTGCCGGCAGAAAGGGTCCTCGCCGGCGTGATCCGCCAGGACCTCGACCAACGCGCCGCGCAGGTCGCGAGGCTCCAGGTCGAGCAGCCGGTCGGCGTGGACCTGGGCGGCCACCACCCGATGCCCCGGGGCGTCCAGCGCGTCGTTGCCGAGCACCGCGAACGGGGCCTCGACTCGGCGGAGCGACGGTCCCGGCTCGTTGGTCGCGAGCCAGAGGTCCCGGATGTCGGCGACGAGCAGGTTGAACGGACCGTAGCGCCTCAGGTCGACCTCGGCGAGCAGGGCGACCGCGTCCGGCAGCGAGCGCTCCATGGCCGCGTCGACCACCAGGTGGCCACGCGACCGCTCGCCCGGCGGCGCACCGAGACGGGCGTTGGTGACGGCGACCGCGAAGCCGGCCTCGAGGTTCAACGCCAGCCAGCTCCCCCCGGCCATCAGGTCGGTCCCGCCGAACACCGGCGGGTCGGCGACGAGGAGCGCCGGTGACTGCCACGGCCGCGCCCGCCTCTCGTCGCGGTTGGCCGCGATGACGAGCTCGCCGGGCCGGCGCAGGGCAAGGAGCAAGCACATGCGGAACAGTCTACAGACCGTGGCCCGTGGCCCGTGGCCAGTGGCCCGTGACCCGCGACCCGAGGCTCGGGACTCGGGACTCGGGACTCGGGTTGGTGGGCGGTCGGGTCCCCTGCCTCTACGAGGCGCGAGCGAGCGGCAGGACCAGCAGGGAGCCGTCGCGGACGCCCGCCGGTCCGTCGACGAAACCGAGCTGGCGGGCCAGCACGATCGCCTGGAGCGCCTCCGGAGACACCACGAAGCGGATCTCCAGCCCACCTTCCTGCTGGACCGCGCGCACCGCGTTGTCGAGCAGCGCCCGGCCGAGGCCGAAGCCGCGCCACTCCGGTCCGAGGTAGAGCGTGTGCAGCTCCCACTCGCCGGGACCCGTCTCGCGCACGCCGCAGCACCCGACGATCTCGCCGCGCCCGGCCTCGACGACCCAGAGCAGCTCCGGGACCGCTCCGCTGCCGATACCGTCCGAGGATCGCACCGACAGCCGCACCTCGCGCCGTCCGCGCCGGGCGAGCTCCCTGACCGCCTTGACGTCGCGGGCGGTCGCCGGGCGGACGAGGTACGAGCTCATACCTTTTCGGCGACGTCTTCCAGGAGGGCGAGCAACAGCCGCACGCCGAACCCGGTCGCCCCCGCCGGCAGGCCGTTGTGGCCGCGCGGGAGGTGGGCGACGCCGGCGATGTCGAGGTGCGCCCAGCGCACGCCCTCGGGGACGAACCGCTCGAGGAACGCCGCCGACGACGGCAGCGACCCGACTCGGCCGCCCGAGTTCTTCATGTCGGCCCACTCGCTCCGCAGGTGCTCCCGGTACTCGGGGAGCAGCGGCAGCCGCCAGACGCGGTCCCCGGTGCGCCGGCCGAGGTTCTCGATCTGCGCGGCGAGGGCGTCGTCGTTGGCGAACAGGCCGGCCAGCTCGTTGCCCAGGGCGATGCGGCAGGCCCCGGTGAGGGTCGCGAGGTCGACCATGATGTCGGGGTTGAAGTGGGCCGCGTAGGCCATCGCGTCGGCCACGATGATCCGCCCCTCGGCGTCGGTGTTGTCCACCTCGACGGTGAGGCCGTTGGCCATCTGGAGGATGTCCCCGGGCTTGACCGCCGTCCCCGAGGGGAGGTTCTCGACCAGCGGGACGAGGCCGACGACCTTGAGTGGCGGCTGGTCCTCGGCGACCGCCCGCATCGCCGCCACCACCGCGGCGGCGCCGGCCATGTCGTGCTTCATCTCGGCCATCTCGGCGGCCGGCTTGATGGAGATCCCGCCGCTGTCGAAGGTGACGCCCTTGCCGATGAGGACGACGGCGGCACGGGGCTTCTTCGCCCGGTACTCGAGCCGGAGGAGGCACGGCTCCTGGACCGACCCGCTGCCGACTGCGAGGATCCCGCGCAGCCCGTCCTTCTCGAGCTCCTTCCGGCCCATCACCGTGACGCGAACTGCGCTCTTGGCGAACAGCTCCGCGACGTCGGCGGCGAAGCGCTCGGGCGTCAGGTCGTTGCCCGGCCGGTTGCCGAGGTCGCGGGCGAGCCGGACGAGCTCGTCGACGCGCTCGGCGCGGCCGAGCAGAGCATCGAGCTCGGCCTCGCTCTCGCCGGCCAGGGGCACGACGTGGACCCCGTCCACCTTGGTCGCCTCGTCCGGGCGCGAGCGGAAGCGGTCGAAGCGGTAGTCGGCCAAAGCGAGCTCGGCGAGCGCGACGGCGCGCGCCTGGGCCGGGTCGACGTCACGCGGCGCGAACGGCAGGGCCACGGCGATCTGGTACTCGCGGTTCTTCCCCGCCTGCTCGAGCACCCGGCGGAGCAGCTTGCGCAAGGCGTTGACGGCGAAGCCATCTGCCTTACCGATGCCGAAGCACGCGATCCGGCGGAACCCCTTCACCGGGCTCGCGGTGACGAGCACCTCGCCCTCGTGCCCGTGGACACCGAGCTCCACGACCGTCTTCGCGATCGCCTTGTGCTCTGCCTTGTCGAGGGCCAAACCGTCCAACGGCGGGACGCCTTCGGCCGTGGCGAGGTAGAGGCAATCCAGGCCCTCGTCGGGCGTGCTCCGGTACTGAACGAGATCGGCCATGACAACCCCCGTGAAAACGCGCCCGGAGCGGGCGCAGGGGCGGATTTTACCACACCGCCGTCGCCGCGGCGAGGAAGTGCAAGGCGGTCTCCTCGTCGATGCTGACCAGCCGCACCAGCCGCAGGGTTCCCGCCTCACCGTGCAGGTGACCGCTGACCTCCTCGACGATGACGCGGCACCCCGCGTCCTTCGGGTAGCCGAAGATCCCCGTCGAGATCCCCGGCAGCGCCAGCGAGGCGAAGGCGCGCTCCTCGGCGCAGCGGAGCGCCGAGCGCACGGCAGCGCGCAGCTTTGCCTCCTCGCCGCCCTCGCCCCACACCGGGCCGACCGCGTGGATCACCGCGCGGCACGGCAGGCGCCCGGCGCCGGTCACCGCGGCGCCGCCGACCTCGAGCGGCGCCACCGCGTCCGACTCGCGCTGGATTACCTCGCCCCCGCGCCGGACGATGGCGCCGGCCACGCCGCCCCCGTGGGCCAGGGAGGTGTTGGCCGCGTTGACGATGGCGTCGACGGGCTGGGCGGTGAGGTCGCCGACCACCACCTCGACCGTGCCCTGGCCGCACGGCTTCGCAAGCAGCACCCGCTCGTCCATGGGACTCTCCCCGGTCAGGATACCTGTGCGAGAATCCACCCGTGCTCGCACTGGCCGTCCCGGCCGTCCTCGCCGCCTGCCTGATCCACTCGCCCGACCTCGATCGCGAGATCGGCCGCCGTGCACTGCCCTGGCTCCCCCCGGACCTCGCCCGCCAGGTGGTCAAGCACGAGCGCGAGTTCGGCCGCGGGGCGAAGGCAGCCGCCGACTGGCCGGCCAGCTATCACCATGCCGGCGGCCAGCAGGGCGTCGAGCAGGCCATCGTCCTGCAATGCGACAGGCTGGTCGCCGCGATCCGTTCCCGGCAGCCGTTCGGCGAGGTCGTCGCCGGCTTCGGCACCCTCGCCCACCTGTCGCTGGACTGCAACTCGCCGTTCGTTCGCGCCCGGGCCACCGACGCCCACACCCAGGCGTTCGGCGTCTACATGCGCAACGCCGCACCCCGCATCCCACTGGTCTTCTACGGCCAGCAGCAAGGGCTGGTACGCGGCCGCACCGGCGCGGTGGCGCCGTACCTGTCGTCTCGCAGCCTCGACGCGTCCACCTTGGATGCGCTGGTCCGCGAGGACCTCGACCGCGTCGGCGGGCCGGCCTCGTGGCCCCGCCTCGACGACCGCTCCACCAGCTTCGGCGCCGCCTCGCTCGTGCTCAATCACGCGGCCTCGGACTTCGCCAACCTCGCGTCGTGGGTGTGGCAGAACGCCGGCGGCCTGGTGCCCCCGGTGCGGGACGGCCAGGGGACGATCCTGATCTGGACGGCGGAACCCCAGCCTCGCGAGAAGGTGCCGCGCTGGGTTCGCCGGGAAGGGACCACCGGTGAGTCGCCAAGCACTCGTCTCGGTTTCCGACAAGACCGGCCTTGAGGCGTTCGCTGCCGGCCTCGTCGCCCTCGGCTTCAAGCTGATCTCGACCGGCGGCACCGCCCGCGCCCTGCGCGCGGCGGGCCTCGCGGTGCGCGACGTCAGCGACTTCACGGGCAGCCCCGAAGTGCTGGACGGGCGGGTCAAAACGCTGCACCCGCGCGTCTTCGCCGCCGTCCTCGCAGACCTCGACGTCGCCGACCACGCGGCCGTCCTCCGTGACTGGGGCCTCGAGCCGATCTCGCTGGTGGCCGTCAACCTCTACCCGTTCGAGGCGACCGCCACCCGGCCGGGCGTCGGCGCCCACGAGGTGGTCGAGAACATCGACATCGGCGGCCCCTCGCTGGTCCGGGCCGCGGCCAAGAACCATCGCCACGTCGCCGTCGTCGTCGACCCCGCCGACTACGGCCGCGTGCTCGAGGCGCTGGGCGCCGGCACGGCCGACGAGGCCCTGCGGCGCGAGCTGGCCGTCAAGGCGTTCCGCCACACCGCCGCCTACGACGCGACCATCGCCGCGCGGCTGCCCGAGCACCTGGGCGTGCCGCCGAGCCTGGTGGCCCAGGCCGTGGCGCCCTGGCTCGGCGCCGACGAGACCCCGCTCCGGTATGGCGAGAACCCCCACCAGCGCGCGGTGTTCGCCCGCCCGAGCCGCGCGGGGGGCCTCGGCGCCTTCGTCCAGCTCCAGGGCAAGGAGCTGTCCTACAACAACCTGATGGACACCGACGGGGCGTGGCGGCTGGTCCACGACCTTCCCGGCCCCGGCGTGGCGATCATCAAGCATGCCGGGCCGTCCGGGGTCGGCCTCGCCGACACGGCGGCGGACGCCTACGTGCGAGCCCTGGCCTGCGACCCGGTCTCGGCGTTCGGCGGCGTCATCGCCTCGTCGCTGCCGATCGGGGCCGACGCGGCCAGGCGCATGACCGAGCTGTTTGCCGAGGTGGTGGTCGCCGGCGAGATCGACGACGCGGCGCGCGCGGTGTTCGCGGCCAAGAAGAACCTGCGGGTCCTCGTCGCGCCCGCGCCGACGACGGGCCTGCCGCGCCTGCGCGTGATCGACGGCGGACTGCTCGTGCAGAGCCCCGACGAGGGCTGGGACGAAAGCTGGAAGCTGGTCACCGATCGCGCCCCGACCCCGGAGGAGACCGCGGCGCTGCGGCTCGCATGGCGCGTCGTCAAGCACGCCCCATCCAACGCGGTGGTGATCGCCAACGGCCACGCGTCGGTGGGCGTCGGCGCCGGGCAGCCGAGCCGGGTCGACTCCTGTCGCATCGCGGTCGACAAGGCCCGCACTGCCGGGCTCGGCCTAGCCGGCACGGCCGCCGGCAGCGACGCCTTCTTCCCCTTCCCCGACGGCGTCGAGGTGCTGGCCGCCGCGGGCGTCACTGCCATCGCCCAACCCGGCGGCTCGGTGCGTGACGCCGACGTCGTCGCCGCCGCCAACCGCCTGGGCCTGGCCATGGTCTTCACCGGCCGCCGCCACTTCCGGCATTAGCAAACTGCATGAAGGACGACTCCGCGAGTGCCACGGGCTGCCCGGGGGGCGGAGGTGACAGTCGAGCAGCGTCCGGCTTCGCCGGCGCTGCGAGGGGGGCTTGGGGGGCAAGGTCGCGGAGGGAGGGGCGGGGGGCGACCGGCCTCGACAGACAACGGGAGGGTGGCGGTGAGAGCCGAGCAGTGTCCGGCTCCGCCGGCGCTGCGAGGGGGGTTCGGGGGGCAAGGTCGCGGAGGATGGGCGGGGGGCGACCGGCCTCCCGAGTCAAATAGTCGTGTACTCTTGGTGCGAGGCGAGCGAGAGATGAGCGAAATGGTCCCGGTCGTGCTCCGGTTCCGCGACGGTCGAGTCGTCAGGGTGACGCTGCCCGGCGACGAGGCCCCCCACGCCATCGTCAACGCCGTCGACGAGGCGGGCGAGGACCTCGAGGTCCTCCTCAACAGCCTGAAGGGCGTCTTCTACCTGAAGGCGGAACGTGAGCGGGTCCTCGGGCTCGACGCCGATGCCGCCGCCCAGCCGAACGGTCCGACGGCGACCGTCGAGTTCGACGACGGCGAGGTGCTGACTGGCCGAGTGGCGATGTTCGACGTCCGTCAGCCCGGCTTCTTCCTCATCCCAGCCGAAACCCAGAGCAACAACGCCAAGGTCTATGTGGTCACTGCTGCTGTTCGCAGCCTTGAGCTCCGGCCCTAGCGGCGCGGCCTCGCTCGAGCAGGTCGCGGCTGCGATCGGGGCCGCGAAAGCGTGGCAGGTGCGCTTCACGCAGCGCTACGTGCCCGCCGGGTTCGACCAGGGGGCGACCGAACGCGGCTCGCTCACCGTCGCCGCTCCGACCCAGCTCCGCTTCGACTACGAGGGCGACGCGCCCAGGGTGTTCGCCTTCGACGGGTCGGTGGCGCGCCTCGTCGACCCGGCGGCCGGATCGTGCGACGCCGTGGCCCTCGACCGCACGACGTGGAGCCGGCTGCCCCTCGCGACCCTCCTCGATCCTGGCGCCACCCGGGCGGCGTTCGAGGTCTCGGCAAACGGCCGGACGCTCCGGCTCGTCCCGCGCGAGGCCGTGCCCGAGCTCGAGGAGCTGGTGATCGACGTCGGGGAGGACGGGCTTCCGGTCGCCATCGTCGTTCGCGACGCGAGCGGCAACCGCAACGAGTTCGCCCTGTCGTCGTGGCAACGCCGCAGCCAACCCCCCGCGGCGTACTTCCAGCCTTCCCTGCCCGGCGCCCCGCCCTGCCGGCCGGAGGGTGGGTGACAGCGGCCGCGGTTGTGACTACCATGGCGGCTGCCGCCCCGGGCGGCAGGAGGGATCCGCGCTGAACGCCCGCACGCACCACTCGCAGGCTGCCCCGAGCCCAGGCCTCTTCCAGGCCTTCGACTCCGTGCGCCCGCGCCTGGCCCTGGTCGAACGGTTCATCTCCGACCAGCTCGACGCCGGTCCGGCCGCAGTCCGCGAGGCCGGCGCCTACGTGTTCGAGGGCGGCGGCAAGCGGATCCGCCCGGCGATCCTGCTCCTCGTCGGTCGGATGCTGGGCTACGACGGCGACCGCGACGTGCGCTACGGCGGCGTCGTGGAGATGATCCACACCGCCACCCTGGTCCACGACGACATCATCGACCACGCCACTCTCCGGCGCGGCCGCGCCACGGCCAACAACCGCTGGGGCAACCAGCTCACGGTGCTGCTCGGCGACTGGCTGTACACCCGTTCGATGGAGCTCGCCCTGGACGTCGGCGACGTCGACGTCATGCGCGTGCTCTCCCGCGCCACCATCCAGATGATCGAGGGCGAGATCCTCGGCCTGCGGCTCAAGGGTCGCAGCGACGTCTCGCGCGACGAGTACCTCGAGATCTCCCGGCGCAAGACCGCCGAGCTGTTCGCGGCCGCCTGCAGCATCCCGGCGCTGTTCGCGCCCGAGCTCTCCCGCTTCCGTGCCCCGCTCGACGAGTTCGGCCGCAACCTCGGAACGTGCTTCCAGATCGTCGACGACCTCCTCGACCTGACCGCTTCCCAGCAGCGCCTCGGCAAGCCGGTCTTCTCCGACCTGCGCGAGGGCACGCTGACGTTGCCGTTCATCCTCCTGCTCCCTCGCCTCGAACGGGCGGAACGGGCGATGATCGAGCAGGTCATGGCGGACGGGACGTTCAACGGCGCCAGCCCCGAGCAGCTCCGCGAGCTCCTGGACCGCCACGACGTTCTGGCCGAGGTGCGCGCCGTCGCGCACGAGTACGGCCGCCGCGCCGTGGGCGCCCTCGACGCCCTCCCGGCAGCACCCGAGCGCGACCTCCTCGCCGCTGCGCCGTCGCTCCTCATCGACCGCGACTACTAGAAGACAGCGACCAGCGAACGGGGGACAGGAGCAAAGTCCCTTGTCAGCGGACTCTCCGGGAGGCGCGACGCCGATCGAGTCGAGAAGCGCAGGCTTTCCGGCAGCGCACCCCCTGGACAACAGCCACTTGCCAAGTCGAAACGAGGCTGTTAAGTTGGAAGTGTCAATGGTAGCTGCGATTCTCCGTCAGGTGGTGGGTGGAGAGGCCGATCCGCGCGGGAAGAACACGCTGGTCGCCGGGTTCCGCCGCCAGATTGAGCGCGCCCTGGCCGAGGGCCGGTGGCGTTTCGCCGATCACTTCTGCGACAAAGTGCTCGTCGAAGACCCGCGCAACCTGGAGATCTGGTTGCTCAAGGGACACCTCGCCAAGCACCGCTTCAACGACGCTGCGACCGCCCTGACGTGCTACCGCCAGGTCCTCATCCTGGGGGGATTCGAATCCTCCAACGTGTGCGTTGCTCAGGCCCGTACTTCCCTCGCACAGCTCCTGGAGCAACTGGCCTGAGCTCTTCGGCCACGGGCCACACCTCGACGGCCTCCGGCGCCTCGCGCCCGAACACGTAGACCCGCGCAATTTGCCGCGGCTCGGGATCGAGCCAGCGCCGCTGGCCGCGCAGTCGCGGCACCGGCTGGGCCATGGCACGCGCCGCGCCCTCGTCGCCCCCCTCGGCCTCGTCCCTGGTGGCCAGGAACGCGGCCCCGTCGCCGCGAAACTCGAGCCACAGGTAGCCGAACACCGGCCGCGACAGCTCGAACGCCCAGCCGCCGCCGGTCATCGCACGGGCCGCCTCGACGCCGATCCGCACCGGATCGTCGATCACGACCTCGTCCACCGTCCGCGGGTACGACACCGGCCGCGGGTAGCCCCACGGAAAGCGCGGCGGGCTGCCCCAGCGGACCGGCACCCGGCCGTCGCCCGGCCCCGGCGCGACCAGCGAGAAGCCGTCGCGAAAGGCCAGACCCGGGCCGCTGACCACGACGTTGCGACCGAGGCCGTCGACGTCGAGGGCGCAGAGCAGACCACCGGCAGGGGTCGGCGACCGGACCTCGAAGGCGAGCACGTTGGCCCCCTGTCGCAACAGGTGGGCGACGTCGTACATGTCGAGCCGGAAGCCGGGGCGACTCCAACCGCACGCCGCGGCGGTGCCGTTGATCCACACGACGTACTCGCGGTCGCCGCACACCTTGAGGAGTGCGGCGCCCGGTGGGGCGTCGAGCCGGAGCCCGGCGACGAACAGGCCGGTCGTCGGATGCAGGCGGGAAAGCACGTCGGTCGTCCAAACCCACTCGGCGTCACCGGTGAGGTGCGAGAGCTGCCGCATCCAGAACCGGTGCGCGGCCACGCCCGCTCCCAGCACCCCGACCAAGAGCGCACCCACCGCCGCCTTTCGCCACCGAACGTCGCGCACGAACGGAGTCTAGCAACCCTCGTTCCTCGCCAACGCTGCGGGTTGTCGATCCTCAAGACCGCCAGCGGCGTGCGCTACCATTGGCCAACTCTTGGGGGGCCCTCGCCATGGTCTGTTGCCGTCGGAGCCGCTGCCGCGACCGTCGTCTGGTCGCCGGCCGGTCGTCCGGTCCCCGCCGACCGGTGCTGTCGGTCGTGACCCTGATCCTCTGCCTCGTCGCCGCAGCGGGACAGGCGGCCGATCCCCCCTCCCGCGCGGACGTCGAGGCACTGCTCGCGCGACGGGCCTTCGCCGAGGCCGAGTCGGCCGCGCGTGCCCATCTCGCCGCGGTCGAGGCAACTCAAGGCTCCGAGTCGCTCGCCACGGCCGATGCGCTCGATCTGCTCACGCTCGTCCTCGTCGGGTCGGAGCGCGCCGCGACGCCCGAGACGTTCGCCCTCGTCGAGCGTGCCGTTGCGGTCCGCGAGCGGCTCCAGGGCACCGACAGCCCGGCGCTCGCCGACAGCCTGCGCGGGCTCGGCAAGCTGGCAAACGCCTCGAACCAGCTCGACAAGGCCGCCTCGTGCCTCGGCCGGGCCCAGTCGATCTACCGCCAGCAGCTCGGCGAGGAAGACGGCCGCACGATCGAGGTGACGGTCGTGCTGGCCTCGGTGAGCTACCGTCGCGGCGACTACCGGGCGGCGCGAGCCCTCCTCGAAGCGGTGCTGCCGGTGCAGGAGCGGCTCCTCGGCCCCGAGGACGCCAAGGTGGCCGGCACCCTCAACGGCCTCGCCAGCACGCTCTATCAGCTCGGCGAGTACACGCAGGCGCGGGAGCTCTGGGAACGGGCGCTCGAGATTCGCCGGAGGACACTGGGGCCCGACGACCCCGCCCTCGCCCAGAGCCTGAACAACGTCGCGCTGGGCCGCTACCGCGAGGCCGACTTTGTCGGGGCGCTGCAGCAGTACCGTGACGCGCTCGCGCACCGCCGGCGCACGCTTCCGCCGACCGACCCGCGCATCGGCTACAGCCTCAACGGCTGCGCCTACACGCTCTCACGTACGGGCGATCTCGGCGCTGCCCGGGACCTGTTCGAGCAGGCGCTGGCGATCTTCGAGCCGGCCCTCGGCCCGGAGCACCCCGAGACCGTCCAGACAGTGGTCGCCCTGGCCGGGCTTGCCATCGAGACCGGCGACCTCGTGACCGGGCTGGCCCTGGCCGAGCGCGCCGCGGCCGGCGCCATCAAGGCGTTCGGGCCCCGCCACCACACCACATGCACGGTTCGGGCGTCGTACGCCCATGCGCTGCTGGAGGCGGACCGGCCCGCCGAAGCCCGCCGGGAGGTCGAGGACGCGCTGGCGATCCTTCGCGAGATCGCGGAGCCGGACCACGAGGAGATCGCGAAGGCCCTCATGGTCCTGGCGGCAGTCGACGAGCGCGAGAGCAAGCTCGACAGCGCCCTGGCGCACCTCGAGGAGGCACGGCGAATCCGCGAGCGCACCCTCGGTCCCGATCACCCGTACGTCGCCGACTGCCTTCACCGACAGGCGCGGATCACGCAGATGACGGGACACCCCGGGCCCGCCCTCGTGTTGGCGGAGCGCGGCCTTTCGATCAGGGACAAGATCCTCGGGCCGGACGCCCCGGAAGTCGCGGAGAGCCTGCTCGCGATCGCCCGCCTGCAGCGCGAGCTCGCCCGGCCCGACCGCGCCCTCGCGGCGGCCGTCCGGGCCGAGGACATCGGCCGCCGCCACTTCGTCATGGTCGTCCAGGTGCTCTCCGAGCCGCAGGCGCTGCGCTACGCCCGGCTGCGGGTCTCGGCGCTCGACCTCCTGCTCGAGCTGGCCTCGCCCCGCGACGCCGCGGCCCCGGCGGTCACCGCCGCCTGGCAGGCCGTCTCCCGCTCGCGCGCCCTCGTCCTCGAGGAGATGGCCGAGCGCCGCCGGATCGCCGGTTCGCGCGAGACGGAGGTCGGTCCGCTCGTCGGCGGCCTCGCCACCGCGCGGGAGAACTACCTGCGGCTCGTCATCCGCGGCCCGGGTGACGAGACCCCGGAGCGTTTCGCGGCACTCGCGACGCAGGCCCGCGCACGCCTCGACGCGGCGGAGCGCGCCCTGGCGCATCGGAGCCGTGTGTTCCGCACCAGGACCGAGGGTGGAGCGCTCGGCTTCGCCGACCTCGCGCGAGCGCGGCCCGCCGGCACGGCACTGGTCGCCTTCGCGCGTCGCAACCCAGAGGGGAACGAGCCGCCGGCGAAAGGGGGACCCGAGGTCCTCGCGTTCGTGCTGCCCGCCGGGAGCCGGGCCGTGCCGCGCACCGTGTCGCTCGGCCCCGCGGCGACGATCGAGGCATTCGTCGAGGCCTGGCGACGGGAGGTCCTCCTGGGTGCCGCTCGCGGTGAGACCGCACACAGCGAGGACTCGTCCAGGGCGGCCGGCGAGGCGCTGCGCCGCGCCGTCTGGGACCCCCTCGCCGCGGCCGTCGGCGATGCTTCCCGGATCTTCCTCGTGCCCGACGGGGCCCTCCAGCTCGTCAATTTCGCCGCCCTACCGGTCGGGCGGACGGGCTACCTGGCGGAGCGGGACCCGACATTCCACCTGTTGACCTCCGAGCGGGACATCGTCGCCCGCACCGCCCCGGCGCGAGCGGGACACGGGCTGCTGGCTCTGGGCGCACCCGCCTTCGACCTCGCCGCGGAGTTCCGCGCACCGGGCGCCGGCCTGCCGGTCGCCGACGACCTCTTCCGCGGCGAGGTGTCCGCCTGCCAGGAGTTCCGCTCGCTCCGCTTCCAGCCGCTTCCCGGCACCGCCGCCGAAGTCGACGAGGTGAGCCGCACCTGGCCGATGCCGGTCGGGGCGACGGCGTCCCAAGACGTCGTGCGCCTGACCGGCGCCGAGGCCACCGAGACCGCCTTCAAGCGACTCGCGCCGGGTCGCGACACGCTGCACCTCGCGACCCACGCCTTCTTCCTCGGCCCGACCTGCCGGCCCGCCGGCGGCGCCGAGCGCGGCGTCGGCGGCCTCGCCCCCGCGACGCCGGCCGGCGCGGCGGCATCGTCGCCCGCAAACCCGCTGCACCTCAGCGGCTTGGTCTTGGCCGGCGCGAACCGCCGCCTCGAGTCGCGCCCCGGCGAGGACGACGGCGTCCTCACCGCCGAGGAGGTGGCCGCCCTCGACCTCGAAGGCGTCGACTGGGCCGTGCTCTCGGGGTGCGACACCGGGGTCGGCGTCGTCGAGGCCGGCGAGGGCGTGCTGGGGTTGCGGCGGGCCTTCCGCGTCGCCGGTGCGCGCACCACGATCATGAGCCTGTGGCCGGCCCACGACCAGGCGACGCGCGAGTGGATGCGGGCGCTCTACGTCCACCGGCTCGACGACCGCCTCGACACCGCCGAGGCGGTGCGCCGCGCGACCCGGGACGTCCTGGCCGCGCGGCGGGCTCGCGGCGACAGCACCCACCAGTTCTTCTGGGGCGCCTTCATCGCTACCGGCGACTGGCGCTGACACCCCCGCTGCGCGGCGAGAGGACGGCCCCGTCGGGCTTGGAGGGCGTGACCCCAGACTTGCCGCCAGTCACGGACCAAGGTCCGTCCCCTTGATGTGCCCCTGGGGTGCGCGGCCCCCTCGATCCGGCCTCGCCCCCGCGAGGCCGGATCGAGACTGCTCCGCTCGCGACCGAGCAGGCCGGATCGCCGTGGGGCCCCTCGGTGTTCCCTCGTCGCTAGGCTCCTCGGGCCACCGACACCCCACGGCG